>NZ_JBSHAF010000001.1:610162-626469 GCF_053611365.1 Streptomyces sp. NPDC054813
TCGTCGATGACAGCCCGGGCCGTCGCCGCATCGTCGAACGGATAGACCCGGCTCAAAACGCCCCACCCCACCCCCCCCCCACACTCCCCCGGGGGCTACTGGCCGGTGCCCGTCCGCCGCAGTCGGAGCGTCAGGATCTGGAAGGGCCGCAGTTCCACGGAGACGGTGTCGCCGTCGACGGAGGCGTCCTCCAGAGGCCGCTCCAGCAGGTCGGTCACCTGGGCGCCCGCGAGCGGGAAGCCGGTGCGCAGGACGCCCTGGGCGCGGCCGCCGCGGGACTCGTAGAGCCGGACCACTACATCGCCGGAGGCGTCGTCGGCGAGCTTGACCGCCTCGATCGTCACCCCGTCGCCGGAGACGGAGACGACCGGCTCCGGCGCACCCGCCGCGTCGGCCACCCGGAGCGGGAGGTTGAGGGCGTAGCCCTCGGCGACCGCGTCCCCGATGCTCGCGCCGGGAAGCAGGGAGTAGGTGATGCGGTGCCGGCCCTGGTCGGCGCCCGGGTCCGGGACGCGCGGGGCGCGGACCAGGGAGAGGCGGACCGTGGTGGTCGTACCTCCGTCCTCGCGGACCGTGCGGGAGACGTCGTGGCCGTAGGTCGAGTCGTTGATGACCGCGACGCCGTAGCCGGGCTCCGCGAGGTGCACCCAGCGGTGGCCGGAGACCTCGAAGCGGGCCGCCTCCCAGGTGGTGTTGGTGTGCGTGGGCCGCTGGACGTGGCCGAACTGGATCTCCGCGGAGGAGTGCGCGGCACGGATGTCCACCGGGAACCCGGCCTTGAGGAACTTCTCGGCCTCGTGCCAGTCGATGTCCGTCTCGAAGTCGATCCGCGGGCTGCCCGCGCGGACGGTGACCGTCTGGGTGATCTTCGAGCCGTTGCCGAAGGGACGGGTGACACGGATGGCGCCGAGCAACGGGTCCGCGTCGACGACCGTGATCTCCGAGGGGTCCAGCAGGTCCGTGTAGCGGTTCTTGTAGTGCTTGTCGACGTCCCAGGCGTCCCAGTAGTTGGGGAGGTCGGTGTGCAGGCGGAGCAGGTTGCCCTGGCCGGCCAGGACCTCGCGGTTCGCCCGGAGGTCGTACACGGACGACAGGGTGCCGTCCTCGGCGATCTCCACCCGGACGAGTCCGTTGTCGATGATCCGGCCGTCGACCGTCACCGGCTGCGGGGCCTGGGGGGCGCCCGTCAGCGGCGCGCTGCCGCTCGCGGGGACCTCGACGTACACCGGGGTGCCCGCGCTGTCGCGGACGACCTCGGCGCGGTCGTAGGGGCTGGTGTTGAAGACCCGGGCGGTGCCGCCCCCGAGCGCGGTGATCGCCTCGGCGGTGAGCACCTCCAGCTCCTGAGCGACACGCGCGTACTCGGCCTCGGCCTCGCGGTGCACCCAGGCGATCGAGGAGCCCGGCAGGATGTCGTGGAACTGGTGGAGCAGGACCGTCTTCCAGAGCCGGTCGAGCTTCTCGTGCGGGTAGCGGTAGCCGGGCGCGTGCAGTGCGGCCGTCGTCGCCCACAGCTCGGCCTCGCGCAGCTTGTGCTCGCTGCGTCGGTTGCCCTGCTTGGTGCGGGCCTGGGAGGTGTAGGTGGCGCGGTGCAGCTCCAGGTAGAGCTCGCCGACCCAGACCGGCGCGTCCTCGTACTCGGCGCGGGCCTTGGCGAAGAAGGCGTCCGGGTGCTCGACCTCGACGCGCGGGGAGCCCTCCAGGTCCTTGAGACGGCGCGCCCGTTCCATGATCTCGCGGGTGGGGCCGCCACCGCCGTCGCCCCAGCCGAAGGGGGCCAGCGAGCGGGTGGCGCCGCCCTTCTCGGCGTAGTTGCGGACCGCGCGGGACATCTCCTCGCCGCTGAAGCGGGCGTTGTAGGTGTCGACGGGCGGGAAGTGGGTGAAGATGCGGGTGCCGTCGATGCCCTCCCACCAGAAGGTGTGGTGGGGGAACTTGTTGGTCTGGTTCCAGGAGATCTTCTGGGTCAGGAACCACTCGTTGCCGGCGAGCTTGGCGATCTGCGGGTAGGCCGCGTTGTAGCCGAAGGAGTCCGGCAGCCACACCCCCTTGGTCTCGACACCGAAGTGCTCCATGAAGAAGCGCTTGCCGTGGACGAACTGGCGGGCGACCGCCTCGCCGCCCGGCAGGTTGCCGTCGGACTCCACCCACATGCCGCCGACCGGCGCCCACTGGCCCTTCTTGACCGACTCCTGGATCCGGGCCCAGACCTGCGGGTAGTTGTCGCGCACCCACTCGTACTGCTGGGCCTGCGAGCAGGCGAAGACGAACTCCTCGTACTCGTCGGCCAGCGAGGTGACGTTGGAGAAGGTCCGGGAGGTCTTGCGCTTGGTCTCGCGGATCGGCCAGAGCCACGCCGAGTCGATGTGCGCGTGGCCGACGCCGGAGATGCGGTGGGCGCTGGCGTGCGCGGGCTTCGACAGCGCCGGCTTCAGGGCCGCGCGCACAACGGCGGCCGAGCCGGCGATGTCGTCCAGGTCGAGCAGGTCCATCGCGTGGTCGAGGGCGTGCATGATCTCGTGCCGGCGCGGGTCGTGCTCGCCGAGCTCCAGCATCAGCTCGCGCAGCACCTGGACGTCCAGGTCGAGGTGGAAGACCTCCTCGTCCAGGACGGCGATGTCGGCCCGCTTGAAGGTGTAGAGCGGCTTGTCGCCGGCCGTCAGCACGTCGCCGAGGGGGGTCGGCGCGGCGAAGTCGTTGGCCAGGATGTCGGGGTTGGAGGCGGCCTCGACCAGGTAGTCGATGACCTCGCCGCCGGCCGCCGGGTTGGCGATGGCCACGTACTGGTTGAGCGGGTTGACCGCCTTCAGCGGGGTCCCGTCGGCGAGGTGGACCAGGGCCTCGGCCTGGTTGCCGGGCCAGTCGCCCACGAAGCCGAGGTCGATGACGGCCTCGACCCGGCGGCCCGCGAACCCGGCGGGCACCCGGCCGCGCATCCGGAACCAGGTGGTCCCCCACGGCGGGCCCCACGGGGTGTCCATCGCGAACGGCTCGTACGGGGCGGCCGCGGCCTCCTCGAAGGGCACCGGCTCCCCGGGGGCCTGCCAGGCGGACACCTCGAAGGGAACGGCGGCCGCGTGGATCGCGGGCTTGATGCGCTGGTTGTGGAGGCGCTCTACGCGCTCCTCGATCCGGCGGCGTTCGTCGTGCATGGAAGTCTCCAGAAGAGGGATGGAAAGCGCTTTCCGAGCGACTGGCTACTTAAGATACGCGAGGCCGGGGTGGACCTCGGTGTACCCCTCCACCAGCCGCCGGGCCACGTTCACCGAGTCGACCAGCGGGTGCAGCGCGAACGCCTTCACGGCCGTCGTGCGGGAGCCGGACTCGGCGGCGGCCAGCACCTCGCGCTCGACCGCCTTGACCGAGCAGACAAGACCGGTGGCGTGATCAGGAAGCGGATCGACGGCGACCGGGTGGGCGCCGTTGGCGTCGACCAGACAGGGCACCTCGATGACGGCCTCGGCGTCGAGCACCGCGAGGGTGCCGCGGTTGCGGACGTTGAGGATCAGGGTGGTGCGCTCGTCACGGGCGATGGCCCGCATCAGCGCCAGGGCGACCTTCTCGTACCCGCCGGACAGATCGTCGGCGTCACGCTCGCCGGCGCCGGCGGTCTCCCGGTTCTCCGACATGTAGGTCGCCTCGCGCTCGGCGCGGGTGCGGTCCCAGGCCGCCAGGGCCTTGGCCCCGGGGTCCCGGACCTCCTCGTAGAAGTGCGCCTGCTGGTCGCGCAGGAAGGCACCGCGGGTCTTCTCGGCCTGCTGGTAGGCGCGGACGGCCTCGCGGTTGAAGTAGTAGTAGTGCAGGTACTCGTTGGGGATCGCGCCGAGGGACTGGAGCCAGTCGACGCCGAAGAGCTTGCCCTCCTCGAAGGAGCCGAGCAGGCCGGGGTCGGCGAGCAGGCGCGGGAGTTCGTCGCGGCCGGCGACGCGCAGGCCGCGCACCCAGCCGAGGTGGTTGAGGCCGACGTAGTCGATCCAGGCCTCGCGCGGGTTCGCGCCGAGCACTCGGGCGATACGGCGGCCGAGGCCGACCGGCGAGTCGCAGATGCCGATGACGCGGTCGCCGAGGTGGCGGGACATGGCCTCGGTGACCAGTCCGGCGGGGTTGGTGAAGTTGATGACCCAGGCGTCGGGGGCGAGCCGGGCCACCCGGCGGGCGATGTCGACGGCGACGGGGACGGTCCGCAGGCCGTAGGCGATGCCTCCCGCGCCGACCGTCTCCTGGCCGAGGACGCCCTCGGCGAGGGCCACCCGCTCGTCGTCCGCCCTGCCCGCCAGGCCGCCGACGCGGATCGCGGAGAAGACGAAGTCGGCCCCGCGCAGGGCCTCGTCGAGGTCGGTGGTGGCGGTCACGGTGGGCGCGTCGGGGACACCGGCCGCCTGTTCGGCCAGGACCCGGGCGACCGCGGAGAGCCGTCCGGCGTCGAGGTCGTGCAGCACGACCTCGGTGACCCGGCCTTCGCCGCGGTCCGTCAGGAGCGCCCCATACACGAGCGGCACCCGGAATCCGCCGCCGCCCAGAATGGTCAGTTTCACGCTTGAGCCTTTCCTGCCAGGACCACGTCGACACCGGCCTCCTCCAGGGCGGACCGGGTCGCCGGGTCGACCGGCGCGTTGGTCACCACCAGGTCCAGGTCCTCGGGACCGCAGACCTTCGCCATGCCCGTACCCGGGAACTTGGCGGCATCGGCGAGCAGCACCACCTTGTCGCTCGCCTTGATCATCGCCCGCTTGACCGGCACCTCCACGACGGTCGTGTCCATCACCTGCCCGCCGGGGCGCACCCCGCTGGTGCCGAGGAAGAGCCAGTCGGCGTGCAGCTGGCGCAGGTTGTCCTCGGTGAGGAAGCCGACCAGGGAGCGGTACTCGCGGCGGACCATGCCACCGAGCAGCACCAGCTCGATGCCCTCGTCGTCGGCGAGCTCCTCGTAGACCACCAGGTTGCTGGTGATGACGGTGAGCCGGCGGCCGTGCAGCTGGCGGGCCAGCCGGTAGGCGGTGGTGCCGATGTCCAGGAGGACCGACTGGCCGTCCGCGACCAGGGCCGCCGCGCGCGCCGCTATGGCGTCCTTCTCCGCGACCCGCACCTCGGCGACCTCGGCGAAGGGCTGGTCCCCCTCGTCGGCGACGGCACCGCCGTGCACCCGCGTCAGCAGCCCCTCCTCCTCCAGCTTCAGCAGGTCACGCCTGACGGTGGCGGGGCTCACACCCAGTTGCTCGGAGAGATCGGTCACGGCCGCGGGACCGCCCGAGCGCAGGGCCCGCAGGATGAGTTGATGTCGTCGTTCTGCCAGCACGCGACGAACACTACTCGTCATCTTCAATCATTTCTATGCTCAGTTCTGCTCGTGTATTGACCAATCTCGCGTGGCAGCGCACGATTCCGTCATCGAAATTGACGAGTTTTGACGAGAGGGTGGCGTGTGGACGACGACATGCCCGATGTGCTGCTGACCGGGCTGCTCTTCTACGACCTCGTCCTCACGGGGCTCGGGAAGCCGCCGACACCCGGCGAGGAGGTCTGGACGGCCGGCATGGGCTGCGGCCCCGGCGGCATCGCGAACCTCGCGGTGGCGGCGTCCCGCTTCGGCCTGCGCACCTCGCTGGCCACGGTCTTCGGCGACGACTTCTACGGCGCCTACTGCCAGGAGGTCCTCGCCGGGCAGGAAGGCGTCGACCTCTCCCTCTCCCGGATCGCGGACGACTGGCCCACCCCGGTCACCGTCGCCCTCGCCCACGGACAGGACCGGGCCCTGGTCACCCATGGTTCGGAGCCGCCGTACTCGCAGGACGTGCTGATGGGCGACCCGCCCGAGGCCCGCACCGCCCTCGTGCACATCGAGGCCGAACCCCGCGAGTGGATCGCCAAGGCCGCCGCGAACGGCACCCGGATCTACGCCGACGTCGGCTGGGACCCCACCCAGCAGTGGTCCCGCGACCTCCTCGACCAGCTCGCCCTGTGCCACGCCTTCCTCCCCAACGAGACCGAGGCGATGGCCTACACCCGCACCGACAGCGCGGTCGCGGCCCTCGGCACCCTCGCCGAACTGGTCCCGGTGGCCGTGGTGACCCGCGGCGGGGACGGCGCGGTGGCCGTCGACCAGACCACCGGCGAGTTCGCGGAGGTCCCGGCCCTCGCCGTGGACGTCCTCGACGCGACGGGCGCCGGCGACGTCTTCGGGGCGAGCTTCGTCGCCGCCTCGCTCGGCGGCTGGCCGCTGGACGAACGGCTGCGGTTCGCCGTACTCGCCGCCGGTCTCTCCGTCGGCCACCACGGCGGGGCGCTGGCCGCCCCCGGCTGGTACGGCGTCGACCGCTGGTGGCGCTCGCTCACCGACCCGGACCTGAAACGCGCCTACGGCTTCCTCACGGACCGGCTGCCGGCCGACCCCGGCCCGCCCGTCCGCCACGCACCCGTCACACCCCCCGCACGGCAGTACTGAGCCCCCACGCCACCCCCCACGCTCCATGTGAAAGTCCCGAACAGATCCGAAAGATCCGAAAGGCGGTGGGAGCTGTGCGGCTCTCACGTAGAGGCCTGCTGCGCGCGGGCCTGGCCGGTACGGCCGCCACGGCGCTCGGCGGCCTGGCATCCGGCTGTGCCGTTCCGACCGGTTCCACCGGCCGGAACATGGTCCTGTGGTACTGGGACGGCGGCCTCGGCGACACGGTCATCAAGAACGCCAAGGCCCGCTACGACGCGAACGTCGATCTGCAGGCCATCAAGATCGGCGGCTACTACCGGTCGAAGCTGCTCACCACGATGACCGGCCGGGCCCACATCCCGGACATCGCGGGACTCAAGGGCGAGGACATGGCGTCCTACCTGCCCAACGCGAACCAGTTCGTGGACCTGCGCACGCTGGGCGCGGACAAGTACAAGAGCCAGTTCCTGTCCTGGAAGTGGGACCAGGGCATCGCCGACGACGGCACCATGGTCGGCTTCCCGATCGACTGCGGCCCGGTCGCCCACTTCTACCAGTACCAGGTCTTCCGGAAGGCCGGACTGCCCTACGAACCCGACGACGTCTCCACCGAGCTGAACACCTGGGAGAAGTTCTTCGCCGCCGGCGAGCAGCTGAAGAAGCGGCTCCCGGGGACCTGTCTGCTCTCTGACGTCAACGCGGTCTTCGAGAACGTGGTGCAGCAGGGCAGCCAACGGTACGTCGACAAGGACCGGCACTTCATCGGCGACCAGGACCACGTCCGCCGGGCCTGGGCACTGGCCGTGGAGGCGAAGCAGCGGGGGATCGTCTCGGACCTGGTCAGCGGAACGCCCGACCAGCTCTCCGCGCTCCAGGACGGCAAGCTGCCCAGTCAGCTCAACGCCTCCTGGGCCACCAACGACATCAAGACCGGCGTCCCGAAGACCAAGGGCCGCTGGCGGGTGGCCCAGATGCCGGTACGGCCGTCCAACAACGGCGGTTCCTTCCTGTCGATCACCAAGGAGTGCCGCGAGCCCGAGCAGGCGTTCCGGATCATCGCCTGGATGCTGAACGCGGCCAACCAGGCACAGGGCTTCGTGGACGCGGGACTCTTCCCGTCCACCCCCGCGTCGTACGACATGAAGACCCTGCGCGCGCCCGACCCGTTCTTCGGCGGCCAGGTGACGATGGACGTCTTCGGGCCCGCCGCGCAGAAGATCGCGGTCGCCTACAACAGCCCGTTCGACGTGGCGCTCTCGCAGCCCCTCAAGGACGAGATCAAGAACGTCGGCGTCCTCGGCAAGAACCCCGAGCAGGCCTGGAAGGACGCCATGAGCAAGTGCCGGCGCATCGCCAAGCACCTGGGGGTGAGCTACTGATGGCCACCGCACTGGAGAAGCCCCCGGCGACCGTGGAACGGACCACCACGGCCGGTCCCCGTACCGGATTCCGCAAGTACTGGCACCTCTACGCCGCGATCTCCCCCTTCTACCTCCTCTTCCTCTGCTTCGGCCTGATCCCGGTCGGCTTCTCGCTCTACGTCTCCCTGCACCGCTGGGACGGCCTCGGCTCGATGGAGTGGGCCGGCCTGTCGCAGTACCGGTACCTGGTGAGCGACACCGACTTCTGGACCGCGGTCGGGAACACGATCGTCATCTGGGCGCTCGCCACCTTCCCCATGATCTTTCTGGCGATGGTGACGGCCGTGATGCTCAACTCGGCGGTCCGCTTCAAGAACGTCTACCGGTTCGCCTACTTCCTGCCCAACGTCACCTCGGTGGTCGCGATCGCGATCATCTTCGGCTCGGTGTTCTCCACCAACTTCGGCCTGGTGAACGCCTTCCTGCAGGCGGTGGGAGTCGACCAGGTCGCCTGGCTGAACACCCCGTGGGGCATCAAGGTCGCCATCGCCACGCTGATGACCTGGCAGTGGACCGGCTACAACGCGATCATCTTCCTCGCCGGACTGCAGACGATCCCCGGCGAACTGTACGAAGCGGCCCGCATGGACGGCGCCGGGCCGATGCAGACCTTCTTCCGGATCACGCTGCCGATGATGCGGCCGGTGCTGCTGTTCGTGCTCGTCGTGTCGACCGTCACCGGGCTGCAGAGCTTCTCCGAACCACAGGTCCTGCTCCAGACCACCGCCAACGACTCGACGTTCGCGGGCGGTCCGGGCCACGCCGGCCAGACCATGGTCCTCTACTTCTTCCAGCAGACCTTCGACAACAACGACTTCGGCTACGGCGCCGCCGTGGCCTGGGGCATCTTCCTCGTCGTCATCATCTTCTCGATCATCAACTGGCGCCTGGTGCAGCGCCGGGGCGAAGACTAGGGAGGCCGCACACCATGGCATCCATACGCACAACCCGCCCCAGGGCCATCAAGGGCACCCGCGGCCGCGGTATCGCCCTGCACGCCGTCCTGATCGTCGGTCTGCTGCTCTCGGCCTTCCCGTTCTACTGGGCCGTGATCATGTCGACGCACACCTCGTCGGAGATCTTCTCCTACCCGCCGAAGCTGGTGCCCGGCTCGCACTTCCTGGAGAACGCCCGCAGCCTCTTCGACAACATCGAATTCTTCGGGTCGATGTGGAACTCGCTGCTGGTCGCGGGCTCGGTGACCTTCCTGGTCCTGTTCTTCGACTCGCTGGCGGCCTTCGTCTTCGCCAAGTTCGCCTTCCCGGGCAAGAACGTGCTGTTCGCCCTGCTGATGGTCATCTTCATGGTGCCGGCCCAGCTGTCCGCCATCCCGCAGTTCGTGATCATGGCGAAGCTGGGCTGGATCGGCTCGATGACCTCGCTGATCGTGCCGGCGGCGGCCAACGCGTTCGGCATCTTCTGGATGCGCCAGTACATGAAGGGCGCCATCCACGACGAACTCCTCGACGCCTCCCGCATCGACGGGGCCAACTTCCTCCGTCAGTACTGGCACGTGGCCCTCCCGGTGGTCCGGCCGGGCCTCGCCTTCCTCGGCATCTTCACCTTCATGGGCCAGTGGAACGACTACGCCTGGCCCCTGATCGCCCTCACCAACCCGGACAACGTCACCCTCCAGGTCGCGCTGTCCCAGCTCAACGGCACCCACGGCACCACCGACTACGGAATGGTCATGACCGGCGCACTGCTCGCCCTCGTCCCGCTGCTGATCGTGTTCGCGGTCGGCGCCCGTCAGATCATCGGCGACCTGGCCAAGGGAGCCATCAAGTGACGGACCCGCTGGTGGCCGTCCGCCCCTGGGAGGCACCCGAGGTGACCTCCTGGGGGCGGTTGCCGATGAACGCCGTCGACCGCCGTCCGGGGGCGCTGTCCCTGGACGGCGAGTGGCGCTTCCAGCTGCTGCCGGCCCCGGACGCGCCGGTCGAGGAGACATGGTCGACCGCGTACGTCCCCGGTGCGTGGACCCTCCAGGACACGGACGACCTGCCGCAGTACACGAACGTGCGGATGCCGTACCCGGAGTTCCCTCCGTGGTCGCCCGCCGCCAACCCGACCGGTGTGTACGAGCGGCACCTGGTCATCCCCGCCGA
Source organism: Streptomyces sp. NPDC054813 (assembly GCF_053611365.1). Classification (NCBI taxonomy): domain Bacteria; kingdom Bacillati; phylum Actinomycetota; class Actinomycetes; order Kitasatosporales; family Streptomycetaceae; genus Streptomyces; species Streptomyces sp. NPDC054813. Next base: position 620,116 of record NZ_JBSHAF010000001.1, read on the forward strand.
CTGGGCCGGCCGCCGGATCGTCCTCCAGGTCGGGGCCGCCGAGAGCGTGCTCCTCGTGCACGTGGACGGGCGGCCCGTGGGCATCTCCAAGGACTCCCATCTGGCCGCCGGGTTCGACCTCACCGAGGCCGTACGCCCCGGCGAGCGGTCGGTCCTGCGGCTCACCGTCGTCAAGTGGTCGGACGCCTCGCACATCGAGGACCAGGACCACTGGTGGCACGGCGGGATCACCCGCTCCGTGCTGCTGTACGCGACCGACCCGCTGTATCTCGCGGACGTGACCGTGCGGGCGCGGCGGGACGGCGAGCTGCGGGTGGACTGCGCCGTACGGGACCACGGCGGTGCGCTCCCGGACGGCTGGTACGTCACCGGCGACCTGGACGGTGAACCCCTCGCACAGGACGCCGAGTTCGACCGGCTCAACGCCGAGGACGACCGGGTCTCCGACTTCATGGGCGAGGCCCGCATCCACGCCACCGTGCCTGAGGTGCGCACCTGGAACGCGGAGCAGCCCGAGCTGTACGGGCTGACCGTCCGGCTGCACCGCGCGGACGGCACGGTCGCCGACACGTCGTACCACCGCGTCGGCTTCCGGGACGTCGAGATCGTCGGCCGGGACCTGCTGGTCAACGGCGAGCGGATCTTCGTTCGCGGCGTCAACCGGCACGACTTCCACCCCCTCACCGGGCGCACGGTGTCGTACGACGACATGCGCGCGGACCTGGTGGTGCTGAAGCGGTTCGGCTTCAACGCGATCCGCACCTCGCACTACCCGAACGACCCCGCGCTCTACGACCTCGCCGACGAGCTGGGCTTCTACGTCGTCGACGAGGCCGACATCGAGTCCCACGACCACGCGCACGAGATCGCCGACGACCCGCGCTATCTCAACGCCTTCGTGGACCGGCTCTCGCGCATGGTGCTGCGGGACAAGAACCATCCGTCGGTCATCATCTGGTCGCTGGGCAACGAGTCCGACTACGGGGCGAACCACGACGCGGCGGCGGGCTGGGTGCGGCGGCACGACCCGACCCGGCCGATCCAGTACGAGGGGGCGGCCAAGCGGGGCTGGGCGGACCCGGACGTGGCCTCCGACATCGCGTGCCCGATGTACGCGCCGTTGGAGGACTGCGTGGCGCACGCGCTGTCCGGGGAGCAGACGAAACCGCTGATCCAGTGCGAGTACTCGCACGCCATGGGCAACAGCAACGGCACGCTGGCCGACCACTGGGCTGCCATCGAGTCCACTCCGGGTCTTCAGGGCGGGTTCATCTGGGAGTTCTGGGACCACGGAATTCTCCAGCGGGTGAGCGACGGTAGACCGGTCGGGCGCGCGGGCGCCGGACTGTACGACAACGGTGTCGCCGCGCCCGGCCACCGCTGGGCGTACGGCGGCGACTTCGGCGAGGCCCTGCACGACGGGGCGTTCGTCGCGGACGGCATGGTCTTCCCCGACCGGACCCCCAAGCCCGCGATGTACGAGCACCGGGAGATCGCGGCGCCGGTCCGCATCCGGTGCTTCCGGCACGAGGGCATCGTGCTCGCCAACCACCAGCACTTCCGGGGCTTCGACTGGCTGACGGGCACCTGGGAGCTGGCGCTGGCCGACGGCCGTACCCTGACCGGTCCGGCCGAGCTGCCGGAGCTGTGCCCCGGCGAGACCGTGGCCGTACCGCTGCCCTTCGAGGTGCCGGCGGGCGGCGGGGAGGCATGGCTGACGCTGCGCGTGGTCACGGCCGAGGACCAGGCCTGGGCGCCGGCCGGTACGGAGGTGTGTGCACCGCAGATCCGGCTGCGGGCCCCCGACCCGGTGAAGGCGGCCGTCCCGGGCGGGACGCGGGTCGAGGTGGACGGCGAGGGCCTGCTGCTGCACCCCATGCTGACGGCCGCGCCGACGCTGTCCCTGTGGCGGGCGCCCACCGACAACGACGAACTGGGCGGGATCGCGCCGCGCTGGCGGGCCTGGGGTCTGGACAGCCTGGTGCGCAAGACGGTCTCGGTGCACCGGGAACACGAACGAAGCGGGACGGGGGTCCCCCCGGCCGAAGGCTGGGGGCGGGTGACCGTGCTCGCCGAGTACGCCGGTACGACGGGAGTCGTCCGGCACCGGCAGGAGTTCACCGCGGTCGCGGGCGGCATCCGGGTCGAGGAGTCGGCCGAGCTGCCCGCGGAGTTCGACGACGTGGCCCGGGTCGGCTCGGTCTTCGAGACGGTGGCCGGGCTGGATCTGCTGGAGTGGTTCGGTCAGGGTCCCTGGGAGTCGTACCCGGACCGTGCCGCCGGCGCCCCGGTCGGCCACCACTCGCTCCCCGTGGACGAGCTGTTCACCCCCTATCTGCGGCCCCAGGAGAGCGGTGGCCGCCATGGCGTACGACGGTTCACGCTGTCGGCGCCGGACGCCACCGGACTCGCGGTCGAGCTGGACGAACCCCGCCAGGTATCCGTCACCCGCTACCGCGCCGAGGACCTCACCGCCGTCACCCACCACGACCAACTCGTACCCCGGGCCGGCTGCGTGGTCCACATCGACGCCGCACACCGGGGCCTCGGTACGGCCTCGTGCGGTCCCGACACCTTCCCCTCCTACCTCGTCGCACCGGGCGTCCACCGCTGGAGCTGGACCCTGCGCGTCCTCTGAGATCCCCCCACGCCCTCCGCCGTCACTTCTCGTCATCCACGGAGCACACGTGTGTACGTCGCATGACCACGCCCAGGGCGAGGCCGCACAGGCCGGAGCCGGCAGACGCAACTTCCTGAGGGCCACCGCGCTCCTCGGCGCCGCCGCCACGGCGGGGGTCGCGCTGCCTGCCGTCGCCGAGGCGTCCGCCGGCTCCGGCCGGCGGCCCGATCCGGAGAGCCGTCGCTTCACCCTCGCGGTGATGCCCGACACCCAGTACCTCTTCGACGGGCCGAGCATCAACCCGGCGCCGATCGAGGCGTCCCTGCGGTATCTCCTGGAGCAGGGCGGCGAATCCGACGCGAACATCGTCTTCCTGAGCCATCTGGGCGACCTCACGCAGAACGGCGCCGAGGAGGAGTTCGCGGCGATCAGCAAGGCCTTCGGGCTCCTGGACCGGCGCGGGGTCGGCTACAGCGTGCTGGCCGGCAACCACGACATCAGGTCGTCCACGGACGACCAGCGCGGGGACACGCCGTACCTGGACGCCTTCGGGCCGCAGCGCTTCAAGGGCAAGCCCACGTTCGGCGGGGCCTCTTCGGACGGCTACAACACCTACCACCTGTTCCGGGCGGCCGGGCGCGAGTGGCTGGTGCTGGCGCTGGACTGGCGGCTGTCGGCGAAGGGGTACGCCTGGGCGAAGGACGTCATCGCCCGGCACCCGAAGGCGCCGGTCGTCCTCACCACCCACGAACTGGTCGTGGACGACGACACGTTGTCGGACTACGGGCAGCAGCTGTGGGACCAGCTGGTCAACGAGCACGACCAGATCTTCCTCACCCTGAACGGCCACTTCTGGCCGGCCCGCCGCGCCACCCGCAAGAACGCGGCCGGCAACGACGTGCACCTGCACCTGACGAACTACCAGAACCGCTACTTCGGCGGCGCGGCGATGATCCGTCTCTACCACTTCGACCTGGACCGGAACGTCATCGACGTGGAGACGGTCTCGCCGTGGATCCTCGGCCGGGCCAAGAAAGGCCTCAACGAGCTGGAGCGGCAGGAGATGGAGCTGAGCGGCGACGGCGACCGCTTCTCCGTCGACATCGACTTCGAGGACCGCTTCGCCGGCTTCGCCCCGGTGCCGGCCCGTCCGGCGCGGCCCGCCTCGCAGCTGCTGGTCCGGGGCACGGCCGCCTACTGGCGGTTCGACTCGGCGGTCTCCGGCACGGTCCGTGACCTGTCCGGCCACGGCAACGACCTCACCGTGGTCTCGGTGGGCGGCGGCACCCTCGGCTGGTCGGCGGACCACCACCCGGACCAGCCGGGCCACGGCAGCCTGGAGTTCACCGGCTACAAGTCGCCGCTGCAGGGCGCGTATCTGAGGACGATCGACGGCGCCCCGCTCAACTCGGCGACGTTCGAGGACGGTTACACCATCGAGGCGTTCTACCGGCTGCCCGCCGACTGGGACGCCTCGCACAACGCCTGGTCGGGCCTGGTCAGCCGGACCGGCCGCAACGGCTCGGTCGGCACGGTCACCGACGACCCGGACGAGCCGCTCGCCACCCTGTCCATCTCCGACGGGCCGGGCCCGCAGTGGGCGATGCACCCGCTCAACCAGCAGCAGCTGGTCACCAACTGGGGCGACGAGACCGCCCGCGAGACCTGGTGGCACCTCGCCGTCGTCAACGACGGACGGCACACCACGATGTACGTCCAGGGCTGCCCGGTGGCCCGCAACCCGCACGCCGCCGCGATCGGCATCGCCTCGTCCGGGAAGGCCTGGCTGCTCGGCGGCTACGAGTACGCGGACAGGATCGACCAGATCCTGCACGGCCGCCTCGGCGACGTCCGGATCGTCTCCCGGGCACTGCCCGTCTCCTCCTTCATGACCCACTGAGCCCCGTTACGAGGATCCTCATCATGACCGAGCAGCAGCTGCCCAGCTGGGCCGATCCCGCCGTCTCCCCCGCCGATCTGGACGCCCAGGGCGTGTCCCGACGCGCACTCCTGCGCCGCGCCGGCCTGTTCGGCGCCGCGTTCGCCCTCGGGTCGGCGGCCACCCCCGCGCTGGCCTCCACCGGACGGGGCTTCGGCGGCGACGACCCCCGCCTCGCCTACCTGGTCGGCGACCACCACGTCCACTCCGTGTACAGCCACGACGCGAAGTACACGTTCTCCCAGCAGGCCCAGGCAGCCGCCCGGTTCGGCCTGGACTGGATGGTGTTCAACGAGCACTCCAACTTCGGGCACGCCGAGTACGGCGCGAAGCTGGAGCACGCGGAGATCCTCAGGGCCCGCCGGGAGAACCCGCGCCAGCTGATCTTCCAGGGCCTGGAGTGGTACATCCCGGCCGCCGAGCACGCCACCGTGTTCGCCGCGCCGGGCCGCCACGAGACCGACCTGCTCACGCAGTTCGAATTGGCCTACGACGGCAAGCTGCTCGGCTACGACAAGGGCGGTGCGGCCGACGCGGACACCGCGCGCAACGAGGCGCACGCCGTCAAGGCCATCCGGTGGCTGGCCGAGCAGCGCCGTACGGGCTATGTCGACGACGTCCTCGTCCTCGCCAACCACCCGCTGCGGCTCGGCATCGACTCCCCGTACGAGATGCGCGACTGGCGGGACGCGGCCCCCGAGATCATGATCGGCATGGAGGGCGCGCCCGGCGCCCAGGGTGCCGCGATCCCCGGCTGGCGCGGTGCCACCTCGATCCGCGGCGAGTACGAGAACAAGCCCTCCGCGCAGTCCTGGGCGGGCTACCCGGCGGACGCGTACCTGACGTACGGCGGTTTCGACTGGGCTACGGCGACGGTGGGCGGCCTGTGGGACGCGATGCTGTCGGAGGGTCGTCTGTTCACCATCACCACCAACTCCGACAATCACCGCACGGTCTTCGACACCTGGAAGAACGGCGACTGGCTGCCGGGACAGAACTTCGACAACACCGGCAGGCTGCCCGACCCGGTGAACACCGACACCCCGCAGCCCGGCAGCGACTTCTGGCCCGGCGAGTTCAGCCGCACTCACGTCGGCGTCACCCGCTACGGCTACCGCGCGGTGATGGCGGGCCTGCGGGCGGGCCGGGTGTGGCTGGACCACGGGCATCTGCTGGACGGCCTGGACGTCCGCCTGAAGCGGGACTGCGACCACGGCCACGGCGTCACCCTGGGCGGCCGGCTGCGGGTCCGCAGGGGCGAGCGGATCACCCTGACCGTGACGGTGACGACGGCGTCCCGGGTCAACGCCCAGGGAATCCTGCCCCGGTTGGCGCAGGTGGACGTGATCCGGGGCGCGGTGCGCGGTCCGGTCGCCGACCGCGACACCTGGCAGGCACCCGACACCAGGGTCGTCCAGACGAAGGACGTGTCCGGCCGCAAGGGCACGTACACCCTGCGCATCCCGCTCACCGCGGGCGACGAGTCCTTCTACGTCCGGCTGCGGGGCAGCGACGGCAACCGGAACGGCACCGGCTACCTGGGCGCGTCCGTCGATCCGCACGGCCCGATCACCCACGAGCCGGGCAACGGCGACCCGTGGGCGGACACGTGGTTCTACTCGAACCCGATCTTCGTGGACGTGGTGGGCTGAGCCGAGCGCCCCGTAGGGGCGCGGGGGGGGGGGGGGCCCCCCCCCCCCCGCCCCCCCCGGGCCCCCCCCCCCCCCCCCGCGGGCGGGGGGCGGGGGGTGGCCACACGCGTTATGAGCGCGCCATAAGAGGGCGCCGCGGGGCG
>NZ_JBSHAF010000001.1:626479-674428 GCF_053611365.1 Streptomyces sp. NPDC054813
TCCGCCCCGCCCGCCCCCACCCCCCCCGGGGGGGCCCCGGGCGCGGGGGGGGGGCAATGTTGTTTATACTCCCCCCTTTTTGGGGGGGGGGGGGGGGGGGGCCCCGCCCCCCCCCCGGGGGCCCGGGGAACTGCGCGCCCAGCCCCCGCCGGCCCGCAGTTCCCCACCGCAGCAGCCCGGAGAGTCGGTTCCCGGGCGAAGCCCTACGCGTAGAACCGCGACAGACTCTGCAGCACGGCGGCCGGCTTGGTGCCGCCCTCGATCTCGATGGTCCCCTCCACGGCGATCTGCACCCCGCCCGGCACCACCTCGACCTCCGCCAGCCGGGCGGCCAGGCGGATACGGGAGCCGGCCTTCACCGGGGACGGGAAACGCACCTTGTTCAGGCCGTAGTTGACCTTCGTGGTGACGCCCCGGACGTCCAGCAGCTCGGTGAAGAGGGGGATGAACAACGACAACGTGAGATAGCCGTGGGCGATCGGGGCGCCGAAGGGGCCCTCGGCCGCGCGCCCGGGGTCGACGTGGATCCACTGGTGGTCGCCGGTCGCGTCGGCGAAGGTGTCGATGCGGTCCTGGGTGACCTCGATCCACGCGCTGGTGCCCAGGTCGCTGCCCGCGAGCTTCTTCAGTTCGTCGAGGCCGTTGACGGTGACGCTCATGTCGATGTCCTTGGCTATGAGTTGGCGGAGCCGTAGCGTTTGCGCACACGGGACTTGAGGAGCTTTCCGGAGGCGGTGCGCGGGAGTTCGTCCGCGAGCACCACCGATTTCGGAAGCTTGTACTTGGCGAGCCGGCCGGACAGGGAGGCCAGCACCTCGTCGGGGTCGAGGGCGGCGCCCTCGCGGGGGACGACCACCGCACGCGGCACCTCGCCCCACTTGTCGTCCGGCACGCCGATGACCGCGCACTCCACGATGTCGGGGTGGGCGAGGAGCAGGTCCTCGATCTCGGCGGGGTAGATGTTCTCGCCACCGGAGATGATCATGTCCTTGAGGCGGTCGACGATGTAGACGTAACCGTCCTCGTCGACCCGGGCCGCGTCCCCGCTGCGGAACCAGCCGTCCGCGAAGGTGGCCGCCGTCTCCTCCGGCAAGCCCCAGTAGCCAGGCATGACATGGGGGCCGCGGACCACGACCTCGCCGGGTTCGTCGACGTCGACCGGGGTCAGGTCGGGCCGTACCACCCGTACGTCGCTGAAGAAGTGCGGCACGCCCGCCGAGCCCGCCTTGCCGATCGCGTGCTCGGCGTCGAGGAAGAGGGTGCCGGGCGAGGCCTCGGTCATGCCGTAGCCCTGGAGGAAGGTCAGCCCGCGTTCCTGGTAGGCCGCGATCAGCGGGGTCGGGACCGGGGAGCCGCCGCAGGTGAGGATGCGCAGGGAGGAGAGGTCGGCGGCCTGCCAGCGCGGGTGGCGGGCCACCTGGTCGAACATCGTCGGCACCCCGAACATGAAGGTGATCCGGTGTTCCTCGATCAGGTCGAGGGTCGCCTCCGGGTCGAAGGCCGCCACCAGGACACAGGTACCGCCCTTCAGGAGGACCGGCAGGGTGAGCATGTTGAGGCCCGCTGTGTGGAACAACGGGGCCGAGACCAGGGCGCGTTCGTCGGCGATCAGGTCGGTGTCGACCAGGACGTTGACCGCGTTCCAGGTCAGGTTGGCGTGCGTGAGCATCGCGCCCTTGGGGCGGCCGGTCGTCCCCGAGGTGTACATGATGACGCAGGTGTCGTCGGGGGTGACGGGCTCGTCGATCGGGTCGTCCACCGCCGCCGCCAGCAACTCCTCGTACTCGGGGCCGACTTCGACGTATGTCCGGACGTCGGTGGTGCCGGGCAGGCCCGCGACGAGACCGGCGTGCGAGGGGCCGTACAGCAGGACCCTGGCGCCGGAGTCGGCGAGCTGGTAGGCGATCTCGGGGCCGGTCAGGCGGGTGTTGAGCGGGACGAAGACCGCGCCGAGGGTACCGGCCGCGAAGAGGGTTTCCAGGTGGGCGGGGTGGTTGGGGCCGAGGTAGGCGACGCGGTCGCCGCGGCGGACGCCCCGGGCGCGCAGGGCGTGCGCGAGGCGGGTGGTGCGCGTGTACAACGTGCGGTAGTCGGTGGCCTGTTCACCGTGTACCAGCGCGGTGCGGTGCGGGGTCTTGCGGGCCCGGCGTGCGGGCCACGACCCCAGTCCCTCGTTGCGCATCTCGGCCCCTTACGGCTTGGTCAGCCCGAGCAGACGGGCGGCGTTCTCCTTGAGGATCTTCGGCCGGACCTCGTCCTTGACCGGCAGCTTCGCGAAGTCGGCGAGCCACCGGTCGGGGGTGAGGACGGGGAAGTCGGAGCCGAACAGCACCTTGTCCTTGAGCAGCGTGTTGGCGTACTGCACCAGCTGCGGCGGGAAGTACTTCGGCGACCAGCCGGACAGGTCGATGTGCACGCCCGGCTTGTGGGTGGCGACCGCAAGGGCCTCGTCCTGCCAGGGGAAGGACGGATGCGCCAGAATGATCTTCAGGTGCGGGAAGTCGGCCGCCACGTCGTCCACGTGCAGCGGGTTGGAGTACTTCAGCCTGATCCCGCCGCCGCCCGGGACGCCGGCGCCGATGCCGGTCTGGCCGGTGTGGAAGAGGGCGATGGTACCCGTCTCCTCGATCACCTCGTAAAGGCCGTACGCCACCGCGCGGTCGTCGGGGAAGAAGCCCTGGATGCTGGGGTGGAACTTGAAGCCCTTCACGCCGTACTCCTCGACCAGGCGGCGGGCCTGCCGGACCCCCGCCTTGCCGCGGAAGGGGTCGACGGAGGCGAAGGGGATCAGGACGTCCGCGTTGGCGGCGGCGGCCTCGGCGACCTCCTCGTTGGGGACGGGCGCGGTGCCGGTCGCGGACTCGGCGTCCACCGTGAAGATCACGGCGGCCATGTTCCGCTCACGGTAGTAGGCGGCGGTCTCCTCGATGGTCGGCTTCCGCTTGCCCTCGACCTTGAAGTAGGCGGAGGAGGCGTCGTGCAGGTCGTCGTCCAGGGAGGAGTGGCCCTTGGCGGAGACCTCTGCGTGGGTGTGGACGTCGATCGCCGTGAGTGCCTCGATGTCCATCATGCCTCCGGGAGCCTGGGCGCCGGGATACCGACCGTCTGGAGCTCGGCGCCGACCGAGGTGGGGAAGGCGTCGGCCAGGGCCTCCGGGGTCCAGCCGCCGTCGGCGTAGGCCGCCCGGATCTCCTGCGGGTGCGACCACAGTGCCACCTTGTCGCCGCCGATGCCGATGGCCTGGCCGGTGATGGAGCGGGCGGCCGCGGAGGCGAGGAAGGGGACGACGGCCGCGCAGTCCTCGGGGGTGCCGAAGCCCTCGCCCTTGCGCAGGAGGTCCGGCAGCGGTTCGCCGGTCTTCATGGCCTCGACGTAGGGGGCGAAGGCGGGGATGGTCTCGGTCATCGCGGTGGCGGCCACCGGGACGATCGCGTTGACCGTGATGTTCGCCCGGCCCAGCTCCATCGACCAGGTGCGGGCCATGGCGGCGATGCCGGCCTTGGCGGCGGCGTAGTTGGTCTGACCGAAGTTGCCGCGCTGGCCGGCCGGGGAGCCGACCAGGATCAGGGTGCCGCCCTCGCCCTGCTCGCGCATCCGGACGGCGGCGGCGCGGGCGCAGGTGAAGGTGCCCCTGAGGTGGGTGGTGAGCACCGCGTCGAAGTCGTCGTCGGTCATCTTCCACAGCACCTTGTCGCGGAGGATGCCCGCGTTGGTGACCAGGACGTCGAGCCGCCCGAACTCCGCCACGGCCCGGGCGACCAGCCGGTCCGCAGCCTCGCTCGTGCCGACCGGGACCACCTCGGCGACGGCGGTGCCGCCGGCCTCGGTGATGGACTTCACGGCCTGCTCGGCGACGGCCTCGTCCACGTCGTTGACGACCACACAGGCGCCGTGGGCGGCGAGTGCGTGGGCGTAGGCGAGGCCGAGGCCCCGGCCGCTGCCGGTGACGACGGCGGCCTTGCCGGTGAGATCGATGCTGGGCACGGGCGATGTCCCTTCGGGTACGACGGGTACGACGGGTGCGGCTTGCGGGTACGACAGGTGCGGCTTGCAGGTACGACGGGTGCGGCTTCTCGGGTGCGGCGGGTGCGGCTTCGAGATCGAAGCTAGGAGCAATAATTGTTGTCGTCAATAGTTGTTGCACATCCACGAGTGCGCCATGCTGGAATCTGCGCCACAGACCGCCCCGCCGCCGGGGCCCGGACCAGGGAGACGGCCATCACCCGCCAGCACACCGAGAACCCGACCTCGATCGACGCGGATGAGCCGTGGATGCGCGGGCTGCACGCGGACACGGGCTACCTGCTGTACCGCCTGGGCCTGCGCTCGGGGCAGCTCTTCAACACGTTCCTGCAGGAGTCGGGGGTGCGGCTGCGCCACTACGCGGTGCTGCGTTTCCTCGCCACCTCGCAGGGCGCGCTCCAGCGGGAGCTGAGCACCCGGCTCGGCTACGACCCGAGCGCGATCGTCGGCCTGGTCGACGACCTGGAGAAGCTGGGCTTCGCCGAGCGGCGCCCCTCCCCCGACGACCGCCGCAGCCGGATCGTCGTCCTCACCGAGGCCGGCGGTGCCTTCCTGCGGGACACCGACGAAGCGGGCCAGCGGGTCACCAACGATCTGCTGGGCCCGCTCGACCCCACCGAGCGCCGGGCGCTCCACGCACTGCTGCTGCGCGTCGCCGACCGGCCATGACCGCCGCCGCCCGCTCCGCACCCGACCGGCTGCTGTCGGTGCTGGCCGCGTTCGACCACGGGCATCCGGCGCTCAGCCTGAGCGGCATCAGCCACCGGGCCGGGCTCTCCCTGACCACCGCGCACCGCCTGGTCGGCGCGCTCACCGCGTGGGGCGCGCTGGAGCGGGACGCCGACGGTTTCTACCATGTGGGGCTGCGGCTCTGGGAGCTGGCCGCGCTGGCACCCCGTGGGCTGGCGCTGCGTCAGGTCGCGCTGCCGTATCTGGAGGACCTGTACGAAGCGACCCATGAGAACGTGCAGTTGGCCGTGCGGGACGGATCCGAGGTCGTCTACATCGAGTGGCTGTCGGGACGTTCGGCGGTGGGGGTGCACATCCGGGTGGGCGCCCGCTGGCCGCTGCACGCGACGGGGGTGGGCCTGGCCCTGCTCGCGCACGAGCCCTCCGGGTTCCAACAGGATTACTGCGCGGGCCCGTTGGATGCCTTCACCCCGTACACCATCACGGATCCGGGCCGGTTGCGGCGCTCGTTGGCCGAGGTGCGGCGCACCGGGGTCGCGGTGAGCAGCCGTCAGGTGACCGACGACGCGCTGTCGGTGGCGGCTCCGGTGCGCGGAGCGGCGGGGCAGGTGGTCTCGGCCGTCTCGGTGGTGGTGCCCCGGGCCGACGCCCAGGTACCGGCGCTGGTCCCGGCGGTACGCCTGGCGGCCCGTGGCATCTCCCGGGCCCTGGGCTGGCGGCCGGAACGCCCGGAACAGGCCGGGTAGCGGTGCCCGTTCCCGGCTCGTCGCGGTGGGTGCGGAGCAAGCCGAGCGCGGGTCCGGAGATCAGGTCGGGGGCGCAGACCTCCTGGGCGCCGCCCTTGTCGGCCGGGATCTCCTCGCGGGTGCCGTTGACCACAGGTACTCGGGGAAGCGGTCGTAGGCCCGGGTGAAGCCGACGGCGAGGGTGTCCAGGCGCGCGTCCCCGCCGGTCGTCCGGCGGGGACGGGCACAGGTGCCGTCGGCTCAGGCGGGCAGCGCCGCGCGCAATCGCCGGTCGCGGGGCGCCGGTTTGCGGTCGAGCCGGGCGTCCAGCAGACGCCGGGCGGCGTCGCAGCGGCCGCCCGCGACCAGGGCGTACAGCAACGTCTCCGCCACCACCTCCCGTTGGGCCGCGCTGCCGCCGACCCTGCGCAGCACCGGCAGCAGGGCGTCGAGCCCCCGGGCCGCCTCGTGGAAGCGCTCCTCGACGAGGTCGGCGAAGGCCTCGCACAGCGGCGCGATCACCTCCCGCTGCACCGGGTCGGCGGCGGCCGCGTGGTCGCGCAGCCTGCGCAGCGCGGGCAGGTCGCCGGCGGCGGTGAGGGCGATGGCCACGTGCAGCGCGGTGAACGCGGTCGCGGGCCGCTCCAGCACCTCCCGGGCCACCGAGTCCAGGACGTCCGCCGCCGGCAGGTCCCCGTCCCAGCTGTCGCTGAGCCGGGCCCGCCACAGCAGCGAACCGGAGTCCACCAGCGCCCGCACCCCGCGCACCCGGCCCGGCGCGAGCTGGGCGAACCAGCGGCGGCGGACGGCGGCCGGGTCGTCGAGGGCGAGTTCGTGCAGGGCGATGTGCCAGGAGAAGTGCGCCCGGTGCACCGCGCCCCGTCCGCGCCCGGACACCCAGCCGTCGAGCCAGTCCCGGCCCGCCTCGTGCGCCCCGGACTCGTAGTGGACGTGGGCCAGGGCGTGCACCGCATGCCCGGAGGCGGGCTCGGCGGCCAGCGCGCGGTGGGCCAGCTCCCCCGCCTCGTGCAGCCGGCCCTGCTCCTGGCGCAGGAAGGCCAGCAGCGAGGTGTGGAACCAGTGCCCGTCGTAGGCGGGCGAGGTCAGGTCGAGCAGTCGCAGGGCGTCGTCGTCCTGGAGATCGCTCACCCCGGAGAACGCGATGGTGGGCACGGCGGCCGCGAGCGCCAGCGCGTCCCCCGGGTGCTCCCGCAGATGCCGTACGAGCGCCGCGTCCCCGTCGTCGCCGGTCACCCGGCGGGTGACCACGTCCACGAATGACCGTTCGCGTTCGTCGGCGCGCTCGCGGGCCGAGCGCTGGGCGTCGGCGAGGGCGCGGGGCACGTCGACGGCGGCGGCGCACTCGTGGCCCAGCAGGGCGAGGGCCGCGTGGCCGAGGGCGAAGCCGGGGTCGAGGGCGACCGCGCGGGCGACGGCGTCCTCGGCGCCGGAGCGCACCTTGAGGACCCGGTCGAGACCGCTGCGGTAGGCGGCGGCCGCCTCGGCGTGGGTGGACAGCGGCAGTCCGTGGCCGTCGAGGGGACGCCGGGAGGCCCGCCTGCGCCCGGGCAACGGCAGCAGCCGCTGGGCCAGCTCGACGGCCTGGACGCGGATCTCCGGGATCGCCGTGGTCTCCCACAGCTCGCCGCGGCGCGGGGCGCCAAGCGTGAACAGGGACCCCGCGGCGCGGCCTTGGGCGTCGAGGAGCAGTCCGTCGTGGGTGGCCGCGCCCATGCCGAGCGGTCCGGGGACGGCGAGCCCGGCGGTGAACAGGGCCTGCCACAACGGCTCGTCCAGACGGCGGCCGGGTCCGGTGCAGTCCACCACCCAACCGACGTGCACCACGTGGCCGTTGGACAGTTCGACAGCGAGAGGGCCGGACTCGCCGGCCGTGACGCGGGCGACGGTGCCGGTGTGGACGTGCAGGCGGCGTGCGGTGCGGGCGCGGGAGACGTGTTCCGCGGTGGCGGGGGCCATCCGGTGGCGGTGGGTGTTCCACAGGGCGCCCTCGCGGGCCAGGAACTCCTCGCGCTCCTGGGGGGAGAGGCTGCGCCACAGCCGTGCGGTGTGCGGGCGGAGGCTGTCCAGGCCCGGGCGCCAGTCGCCGTGGGTGCGTACCGAGCGGCTCACCTGGCGGTAGACCGCGCGGCGCAGCCGGCCCAGCGAGGTGTCGTCGAGGCCCTCCGGGGCGGGCATGGCGCCGGCCGGGCCCAGGGCGTGCGGCTGGGGCAGCAGCCCGCTGCGGGACAGGGCGTGCACGGCACGGCCGGGGCGGTCGAGGGTGAGGGCGAGGTCGACGGCGGTCAGACCGGTGCCGACCAGCAGGACGTCCTCGGGGCTGTCCTGTACGGGGTCCAGGGCACCCGGCGCCCACGGGGTGCCGACGAACCGGTCCGAGGCGCGCAGGGCGGGTGGGGCCCAGCCGCCGGTGGCCCCGGCGGGACCGGTGGCCAGGACGGCGCTGTCCGCCAGCAGGGGTCCCCCGGCGGCGAGGTGGAATTCCACCCGGCCGTCGGGGGTGCCGGTACAGGACTCCGCTCGGGTGCGCAGCCGGCGGACCGCGACCGTTCCGTGGGCGCGGACGAGGGCTTGGCCGAGGGTGTCGGCGAGGTAGGCGCCGTAGCGGTAGCGGGTGGCGAAGTCGGCGCCGGTGACGGTGGGTTCGCCGTGCCGGCACAGCCAGCGCAGGAAGTGCCCGGGGTCGTCCGGGTAGGCGCTCATGTTGCCGGCGGGCACGTTGAGGCGGTGCCGGGGGTCGCGAGTGGCGTAGGCGGTGCCGCGGCCCGCCTCCGGGGCCGGGTCGATCAGGACGAGGTCGAGAGGGGTCCGGCGGCGGTGCGCCGTCTCGCAGAGCTGGACGGCGGTGAGAGTGCCCGCCGCTCCGGCTCCCACGATGGCCACGCTCTGCCGCTTGCGGACGTCGGTCACGGAATACCTCCGGCGGGGGATCGGCGTACTGCTTCTTCACTATTCCGATCGGATAGGTGGGGAAGCCATCCCGGGAGGGGGATCTCACCGGAAACTCAGGCCGCCGGTCGGGCGTTCATACTCTGTTCACGAACGGAGCCGCGGACAACCGGGGTTCCGGTCGACTCGTTCCGGCTCCGCAGGGCGACGCCCGGAGCTCCTCATCGGAATCTCAGGGATCACCCCCGCGATTCAAAGGAACCACCCATACAACCGACGCAGGATGCCCTGACACAGGTGGACAAGTCAGGAAGGCGTGTCGTGGGCGTCCAGCACATATCGAACGGGTCCGGTCGGCAGTCGCGGAGGTGGTCCCGGCGCGGACTCCTCGCCGCTCTCGGCGCGGTGCCCGCGGGGGCCGCGCTGGCCGGATGCAGTTCCTCGGCGGACGCCTCGGCCGCCGCCGACGGCAAGGGCGCGACGCCCTCGGCCAAGTCCGCGGCCAAGAAGGCCACGATCACGGTCACCCCTGTCTCCGGCACCACGAAGGCCGCCTTCACCAGCCCGGTCGAGGTCACGGTGACCGATGGCAAGCTGGCCTCCGTGACGGTCGCGGGCAACGACGGCTCGACGCTGTCGGGCACCTTCGACGACGCGAAGACGAAATGGACGTCGGCGAAGAACCCGTACTCCGGCACGAAGTACACGGTGACGGCAAAGGCGCAGGGCGCGACCGACGAGACGGTGGCCACCTTCACCACGAAGTCCCCGGGTGAGACCTTTCTCGGCTACTTCACGCCGGAGGCGGACTCCACGTCCGGTGTCGGCATGCCGGTGTCGATCAACTTCACGCACGCGGTCGCGGACCGGGCGGCGGTCCAGAAGGCGATCACGGTGACGGCCGAGCCGGAGGTCGAGGTCGCCGGGCACTGGTTCAGTGACACCCGGCTCGATTTCCGCCCGGAGACGTACTGGGCGGCCGGCACGAAGATCACCCTCAGTCTGCGGCTGAAGGACGTCGAGGGCACGGACGGTGTCTACGGCACCCAGTCGAAGGACGTCACCTTCCACATCGGCCGGGAGCAGATCTCCACGGTCGACCTGTCCACCAAGCAGATGGTGGTCAAGCGGGACGGCGCCACGTACGCCGGTTACCCGGTCTCCGGCGGCGACTCCGACCACACCACCTGGTCCGGGATCATGGTGATCAGCGAGCGGTTCAAGCAGACCCGGATGGAGTCCTCCACGGTCGGCCTCGGCGACGAGTACGACATCTCCGACGTCCCGCACGCCCAGCGCCTGACCACCTCCGGCACCTTCGTGCACGGCAACTACTGGGCGTCCACCTCGGTGTTCGGCAGCCAGAACACCAGCCACGGCTGTGTCGGCCTGCACGACGCCAAGGGCGCGAGCGACTCCTCGGTGGCCGGCTACAAGTTCTACGAGAGCTCGATGCTCGGCGACGTGGTGATCGTGAAGAACTCCGGCGAGAAGACCGTCGAGGCCTCCAACGGCCTCAACGGCTGGAACCTGTCCTGGTCGGACTGGAAGGCCGGCAGCGCGGTCTGATCCGCAGGCGCCTTCACCGCCTGAACTCCGTTGGGAAACAAGGAGATTCTTTGTTTTAACTCTTGACGACCGCAGGCACGGAGAGCACATTGGGCCCACTTTGAGAGCGCTCTCAACAACGTCTTCCGGCGCTCTCGGAGGCATCCCGCGCACCCCCACTCCGTACCCGAGAGGCACCCCATGAGTGAAACCTCCGGTATACCCCTTGCGGATCACAGACGGCGGCGCTCCCTCCGCCGCGCCCTCGTCGCCGTACTCGCCACGATCGGTCTGGCGGCCGCGGCCGCCACGACCGCCACCCTCCCCGCCAGCGCCTCCGCACCCGGTGCGCCGTCCGGCTGGAGCCAGGTCTTCCTCGACGACTTCAACGGCACCGCCGGCACCGGCGTCAACACCTCCAACTGGCAGTACGACACCGGGATCTCGTACCCGGGCGGCGCGGCCAACTGGGGCACCGGCGAGGTCGAGACGATGACCTCGTCCACCAACAACGTCGCGCTCGACGGCAACGGCAATCTGCTGATCACCCCGCGCCGCGACGCGTCGGGCAACTGGACGTCGGGCCGGATCGAGACCACCCGCACCGACTTCCAGCCCCCGGCCGGCGGCAAGCTGCGCGTCGAGGCGCGGCTGCAGATGCCCAATGTCACCGGCACGGCGGCGCAAGGGTACTGGCCCGCGTTCTGGATGCTCGGCTCGCCGTTCCGCGGCAACTACCAGAACTGGCCGTCCGTCGGCGAGCTGGACATCATGGAGAACGTGCAAGGCCTGAACACCACGTGGGCCACCATGCACTGCGGCACGAGCCCGGGCGGTCCGTGCAACGAGACCACCGGTCTCGGCAACTCCACCTCCTGCCCCAACTCCACCTGCCAGTCCGGCTTCCACACCTACACGATGGAGTGGGACCGCTCGGTGAGCCCCGAGGCGATCCGCTTCTACGTCGACGGCGTCAACTACCAGACGGTGACGGCCAATCAGGTCGATGCCACGACCTGGTCCAACGCCACCAACCACGGCTTCTTCGTCATCCTGAACGTGGCGATGGGCGGCGGCTTCCCGGGCGCGTTCGGCGGTGGCCCCTACAGCACCACCGAGCCGGGCCACCCGATGGCCGTCGACTATGTGCAGGTGCTCCAGTCCAGCGGCAGCGGTGGCGGCACCACGCCCCCGCCGTCCGGCAACCGGGACGCCTACAGCGCCGTCCAGGCGGAGTCGTACGACAGCCAGTCCGGCGTGACCGCCGAGACGACGACCGACACGGGCGGCGGCCAGGACATCGGTTACGTCGCCAACGGCGACTGGGCGCTGTACAAGGGCGTCAACTTCGGCTCGTCGGCGGCCACTCAGTTCAACGCGCGAGTCGCGAGCGGCGCCGCGAGCGGAGTCAGCGGGCTGGTGGAGGTCCGCCTCGACAGCCGCAGCAACGCACCCATCGGCAGTTTCGCGGTGGGCAACACCGGCGGCTGGCAGACCTGGAAGACGGTCCCGGCCAACATCGGCGCGGTGACCGGCACCCACGACGTCTACCTGACCTTCAGCAGCGGCCAGCCGGCGGACTTCGTGAACGTGAACTGGTTCGACTTCGGTCACTGACAGGGGAGTCGAGCACGCGGCGCCGGGGGTTTCCTCCGGCGCCGTCGCCGTGTCAGCGCAGTTCCGCCCGGAAGGCCACCGGGGTCTGGCCCGTGTGCAGGTGGAAGAACTTGGAGAAGTTCGCCGCGTCCGGGAAGCCGACCGCCGCGCCCACCCGGCCGATCGGGAGGTCCGTGTGGGCCAGCAGGCGTTTGGCCTCCAGGACGACCCGCTTGTCGATGAAGCCCTTCGGGGTCTCCCCGGTGGCGGCGCGGACCGCGCGGACCAGGGTGCGGCGGGAGTAACCGAGGGCGTCGGCGTAGGCGCTGACACTGTGGTTGGTGGCGAAGTCCTCCTCCACCGCGTCCCGGAACAGGGTGAAAGTCGTATCGGCCTGGCGGCGGGCCGCCTCCGCCGAGCTGGCCGCGAGATGCGCGAGCCGCAGCAGGAGCGCGGTGAGCGAGTGCCGCAGGACCGAGGTGTGCAGGCTGAGGGGGAGGGTCTCGTCGTCCTCGTACTCGCGTTGCAGGTTGGCGAGCGACGCCCGCAACGCGGTGAGCTGGGGTGCGTCGGGGCGGAGCAGCGGCGGCAGGTCGTAGCGGTAGAGGCCGGTCGCCTCCACGATCGCCCTCGGCAGGAAGCCGGGCTGCATGGTCAGGACGCTTCCGCGGTACTCGCAGGTCCGCGAGAAGCGGTGCACCTGTCCGGGCCGGATCCACAGCAGGTCACCGGCGTGTGCCTCGTACTCGGCGAAGTCGATCATGTGGCGGACGGGGCCCTCGGTGAAGAGCATGACCACGTGGAAGTCGATGCGGTGGACGCGTTCCAGGGGGGCGTCGGCGTGCCACATACGCTCGGTCCCCATCGGGCCGACCTGTATGCCGACACCGCCGACGCTCAGATCCACCGGGAAGGGGAAGGTTCTGATTCCGTCACCGTCGCCTGCCCCTTCGGGCGTTCTGTCCGCCATGTCCTTCTCGTGCCGTCCCTGTCGAAGATCCGTGTCCCACTTTCACCACAGGCTGACACACTCCAACCTTCCTTCCCAAAAGTCAGACTTTTAGTTTTGAACGCGTCAGGCCAGCCAGAACGCTTCTAACGAGGACTTCTTGAAGATGAGCACGCAGACATCAGACGGCTTCGAGTGGACCGACCTGGACCGGCGTGCCGTGGACACCGCGCGCCTGCTCGCGGCCGACGCCGTGCAGCAGGTCGGCAACGGGCACCCCGGCACCGCGATGAGCCTGGCCCCGGCCGCGTACACGATCTTCCAGAAGGTGATGCGCCACGACCCGGCCGACCCGGAGTGGACCGGCCGGGACCGTTTCGTCCTCTCCCCCGGCCACACCTCGCTGACCCTCTACACCCAGCTGTTCCTCGCCGGGTACGAGCTGGAGCTGAACGACCTCAAGGCCTTCCGGACGCATGGGTCGAAGACGCCGGGCCACCCGGAGTACGGCCACACGGCCGGTGTCGAGACCACCACAGGACCGCTCGGCCAGGGCGTCGCCAACGCGGTCGGCATGGCGATGGCCGCCCGCTACGAGCGCGGCCTCTTCGACCCGGAGGCCCCCGAGGGCACCTCCCCCTTCGACCACACGATCTGGGCGATCGTCTCCGACGGAGACCTGGAGGAGGGCGTCTCCGCCGAGGCCTCCTCGATGGCCGGCCACCAGAAGCTCGGCAACCTGGTCTTCCTCTACGACGACAACCACATCTCCATCGAGGGCGACACCGCGACCGCGTTCTCGGAGGACGTGCTGGGTCGGTACGAGGCCTACGGCTGGCACACCCAGCGCATCGAGCCCACCGCCGAGGGTGACGTCGACGTTCACGCCTTGTACGCGGCCCTGAAGACGGCCCAGGCGGAGACCGAGCGACCGTCGATCATCGCGATGCGCACGATCATCGCCTGGCCCGCGCCGAACGCGCGGAACACCGAGGCCTCCCACGGCTCCGCGCTCGGCGCGGACGAGGTCGCCGCCACCAAGCGCGTCCTCGGCTTCGACCCGGAGCGGACCTTCGAGGTCGCCAACGAGGTACTGGCCCACACCCGCCGGGCGCTCGACCGGGGCGCCGAGGCGCACGCCGCCTGGGACAAGCGGATCGCCGAGTGGCGCACCGCCCGGCCGGAGCAGGCGCGGCTCTTCGACCGGGTCGTCGCCGGCCAGCTCCCCGAGGGCTGGGAGTCCGAGATCCCCGTCTTCGAGGAGGGCAGGTCCGTCGCCACCCGGGCCGCCTCCGGCAAGGTCCTCCAGGCGCTCGGTCCGGTGCTGCCCGAGCTGTGGGGCGGCTCCGCCGACCTCGCGGGCTCCAACAACACCACCATCGACAAGACCTCCTCCTTCCTGCCGGAGGGCAACCCGCTGCCCGAGGCCGACCCGTACGGCCGTACCGTCCACTTCGGGATCCGCGAGTTCTCGATGGCCGCCGAGATGAACGGCATCGCGCTGCACGGCAACACACGGATCTACGGCGGCACCTTCCTGGTGTTCTCCGACTACATGCGCAACGCCGTCCGCATGGCCGCGCTCATGCAGCTCCCGGTGACCTACGTCTGGACGCACGACTCGATCGGCCTCGGCGAGGACGGCCCCACCCACCAGCCGGTCGAGCACCTCGCCGCGCTGCGCGCCATCCCGGGCCTGAACGTCGTCCGCCCGGCCGACGCCAACGAGACCGCGACGGCCTGGGCCGAGATCCTGAAGAGGCACGCCACGCACCCCGCCCCGCACGGGCTCGCGCTGACCCGCCAGGGCGTGCCGACGTACGCGCCGAACCCGGACGCGGCCAAGGGCGGCTACGTGCTGCGCGAGTCGTCCACCGAGACCCCGGAGGTGATCGTCATCGCCACCGGTTCCGAGGTCCACCTCGCCGTCGAGGCGCGGGACCTCCTGGAGGCCGAGGGGGTCGGCACCCGGGTGGTGTCGATGCCTTCCGTGGAGTGGTTCGAGGAGCAGCCCCGCGAGTACCGCGAGAGCGTCCTGCCGCCGGCCGTGAAGGCGCGGGTCGCCGTCGAGGCCGGGATCGGCCTGACCTGGTACCGGTTCGTCGGCGACGCCGGCCGGATCGTCTCCCTGGAGCACTTCGGTGCCTCCGCCGACGCCAAGACCCTGTTCGCCGAGTTCGGCTTCACCGCCGGGCACGTGGCCGCCGCGGCCCGCGAGTCGCGCGCCGCCGCCCGTACCGCCTGATCCGCCCGACAGAAGCACCGGCAGCAGTACCAGAAGAGCCAGAAGAGTTCCGGTAGAGGAAGATGATCACTGTGACCGAAGCAACCGCCACCGCGGGAGCACTGAAGAACCTGTCCGACGAGGGCGTCTCGATCTGGCTGGACGACCTGTCGCGCAAGCGGATCAGCACCGGCAACCTGGCCGAGCTCGTCGCGACGAAGAACGTCGTCGGCGTCACCACCAACCCCTCGATCTTCCAGGCCGCCATCGGCTCGGGCGAGGGGTACGAGGAGCAGCTGGCCGACCTCGCCGTTCGGGGTGTCACGGTCGACGAGGCCGTCCGCATGATGACCACGCAGGACGTGCGCGCCGCCGCGGACGTACTGCGCCCCGTGTACGACGCGACGGACGGCCGGGACGGCCGGGTCTCCATCGAGGTCGACCCCCGGCTGGCCCACGACACCACGGCCACGGTCGCCGAGGCCAAGCAGCTCGCCTGGCTGGTCGACCGCCCCAACGTCATGATCAAGATCCCGGCGACGAAGGCCGGTCTCCCGGCGATCACCGAGGTCATCGGCCTCGGCATCAGCGTCAACGTCACGCTGATCTTCTCGCTGGATCGCTACCGCGAGGTCATGGCCGCGTACTTGGCCGGCCTGGAGCGGGCCGCCGCCAAGGGCCTGGACCTCTCCACGATCCACTCGGTGGCCTCCTTCTTCGTCTCCCGCGTCGACGCCGAGATCGACAAGCGGCTGACCGTCCTCGGCACGGACGAGGCGCTCGCCCTCAAGGGCAGGGCCGCGCTGGCGAACGCGCGGCTGGCCTACGAGGCCTACGAGCAGGCCTTCGCCACTGACCGCTGGACCGCCCTGGAGTCCGCCGGCGCGAACCGGCAGCGCCCGCTGTGGGCCTCCACCGGCGTGAAGGACCCGTCGTACAAGGACACCCTCTACGTCGACGAGCTGGTCGCGCCAGGCACGGTCAACACCATGCCGGAGGCGACGCTCGACGCCACCGCCGACCACGGCGACGTCCGCGGTGACACGGTGACCGGCGGCTACGACCGGGCCCGCGCCGACCTGGCGGCCGTCGAGCGGCTCGGCATCTCCTACGACGAGGTCGTGGGCAAGCTGGAGGACGAGGGCGTCGCCAAGTTCGAGGTGGCCTGGCAGGAGCTGCTGGACGCCGTCACGAAGTCCTTGAACAGCAAGGGAGTTGACGCGTAATGAGCAAGACGGAAAAGGAGGTGCGGGTGCCGGTGGCGCCCGCCGCCGACTGGGACAACCCGTTGCGGGACGCACGCGACCGGCGGCTGCCGATGGTCGCCGGGCCGTCCGGCCTGGTCATCTTCGGTGTCACCGGTGACCTGTCCCGCAAGAAGCTGATGCCGGCCGTCTACGACCTGGCCAACCGGGGTCTGCTGCCGCCGGGCTTCTCGCTCGTCGGCTTCGCCCGCCGGGACTGGGAGGACCAGGACTTCGCCCAGGTCGTCCACGACGCGGTGCGCGAGCACGCCCGGACCCCGTTCCGCGAGGAGGTCTGGCAGCAGCTCGCCGAGGGCATGCGCTTCATCCCTGGCGACTTCGACGACGACACCGCGTTCAAGCAGTTGAAGGCCGCGGTCGACGAGCTGGACGGCTCCCGGGGCACCGGCGGCAACTTCGCCTTCTACCTCTCCGTGCCGCCGAAGTTCTTCCCGAAGGTCGTGCAGCAGCTGAAGAAGGTCGGCCTGGCCACCCCGCCGGCCGGGTCCTGGCGGCGGGCGGTCATCGAGAAGCCGTTCGGCCACGACCTGGCGTCGGCGCAGGACCTCAACCGGGTCGTGCACGACGTGTTCGACCCGGACCAGGTGTTCCGGATCGACCACTACCTGGGCAAGGAGACCGTCCAGAACATCCTGGCGCTGCGCTTCGCCAACCAGATGTACGAGCCGATCTGGAACCGCTCCTACGTCGACCACGTGCAGATCACGATGGCCGAGGACATCGGCATCGGCGGCCGGGCGGGGTACTACGACGGCATCGGGTCGGCCCGTGACGTCATCCAGAACCACCTGCTCCAGCTGATGGCGCTGACCGCCATGGAGGAGCCGATCGCGTTCGACGCGGACGCGCTGCTCACCGAGAAGCTGAAGGTCCTGAAGTCGGTGCGGCTGCCCGAGGACCTGGGCAGGCACACCGTGCGCGGCCAGTACGCCGAGGCCTGGCAGGGCGGCGAGAAGGTGATCGGCTACCTCCAGGAGGACGGTATCGACCCCAAGTCGAAGACCGACACCTACGCCGCGGTCAAGGTCGAGATCGACAACCGCCGCTGGGCGGGCGTCCCCTTCTACCTGCGCACCGGCAAGCGGCTCGGCCGCCGCGTCACCGAGATCGCCGTCGTCTTCCAGCGGGCTCCGCACTCCCCCTTCGACTCGACGGCCACCGAGGAACTCGGCGCGAACGCGATCGTCATCCGCGTCCAGCCCGACGAGGGCATGACCGTCCGGTTCGGCTCCAAGGTGCCGGGCACGTCCATGGAGATCCGGGACGTGACGATGGACTTCGCGTACGGCGAGTCGTTCACGGAGTCCAGCCCCGAGGCGTACGAGCGGCTCATCCTGGATGTGCTGCTCGGTGACGCCAATTTGTTCCCCCGTCACCAGGAAGTGGAAGAGTCCTGGAAGATCCTCGACCCGATCGAGACGTACTGGGCGAAGCATGGCAAGCCCGCGCAGTACGAGTCGGGCAGCTGGGGACCGAAGGAAGCCGACGAGATGCTCGCACGAGACGGACGGAGCTGGCGCAGGCCATGAAGATCGACCTGACCGACACCACGGCAAGCAAGATCAACAAGGCGCTGGTGCAGGGCCGCCGCGCCATCGGAACCCCTGCGGTGGGCATGGTCCTGACGATGGTGATCGTCACGGACGAGGAGAACGCCTACGACTCGATCAAGGCGGCCGAGGAGGCCTCGCACGAGCACCCCTCGCGCACCCTGGTCGTCATCAAGCGGCACGCCCGCACCCTGCGCGACCGCACCACCTCCCGCCTCGACGCGGAGGTCCGGGTGGGCTCCGAGGCCGGCACCGGCGAGACGGTCGTGCTGCGCACGTACGGCGAAGTCTCCGACCACGCCGACTCGGTGGTGCTGCCGCTGCTGCTGCCGGACGCCCCGGTCGTCGTGTGGTGGCCGGTGGAGGCCCCGGACAACCCGTCCAAGGACCCGCTCGGCGCCCTCGCCCAGCGCCGGATCACCGACCTGTACGCCGTCGAACGGCCGATGGAGGTCCTGGACGCCCGCGGCCGCAACTACGCGCCCGGCGACACCGACCTCGCCTGGACCCGGCTCACCCTGTGGCGGTCCATGCTGGCCGCCGCCCTCGACCAGGCCCGGGTCGCCGTGACCTCGGCGGCCGTCGAGGCCGAGGCGGACAACCCCAGCGCCGAACTCCTCGCCCGCTGGCTGGAGGCCCGCCTGGGCGTCAAGGTGAACCGCGTGGTCTCCCCCGGCCCGGTCGTCACCGCCGTCCGGCTCGGCACCGCGACCGGCGAGATCGTCATCGACCGCCCCGAGGGCCCGCTGGCCACCCTGACCCTGCCGGGCCAGCCGCCGCGCACCCTCGCGCTGAAGGTCCGCGCCACCTCCGAACTGATCGCCGAGGAGCTGCGCCGCCTCGACGCCGACGAGATGTACGCCATCGCCCTGCGCGGCGAGGGCACCAAGGAGACCGCTTCCGATGTCTGACACCCCCCGGCTCACCCGGCGGCCCGAGTGGGCCGCCCTGGAGGACCACCGCGCCCAGGGACAGCCGGTCCTGCGTGAGCTGTTCGCGACGGACCCGGCACGCGCCGAGCGGTACGTCGTACGGGTCGGCGACCTGTACATCGACTACAGCAAGCACCTGATCACGGACGAGACCCTCGCCCTGCTCCAGGAACTGGCCACCGCCACCGACGTGTTCGGGCTCCGGGACGCCATGTTCCGCGGCGAGAAGATCAACATCACCGAGCAGCGGGCGGTCCTGCACACCGCGCTGCGCGCCCCGCGTGACGCGGTGGTCGAGGTCGACGGCGAGAACGTGGTGCCGGCCGTGCACGCGGTCCTGGACAAGATGGGCGACTTCGCCGCTCGGGTCCGCTCCGGCGAGTGGACCGGCCACACCGGCAAGCGCATCAGGAACGTCGTCAACATCGGCATCGGCGGCTCCGACCTGGGCCCGGCGATGGCCTACGAGGCCCTGCGGGCCTTCACGGAACGGGAGTTGACGTTCCGATTCGTCTCCAACGTGGACGGCGCCGACCTGCACGAGGCGACCCGTGACCTGGACCCGGCGGAGACCCTGTTCATCGTCGCCTCGAAGACGTTCACGACGATCGAGACGATCACCAACGCGACCTCGGCGCGCACGTGGCTGCTGGATGGCCTGGATGGCGACGAAAAGGCGGTGGCGAAGCACTTCGTCGCCCTCTCCACGAACGGCGAGAAGGTCACCGACTTCGGTATCGACCCGGACAACATGTTCGAGTTCTGGGACTGGGTCGGCGGCCGCTACTCCTACGACTCCGCCATCGGCCTCTCCCTGATGATCGCGATCGGCCCGGACCGCTTCCGTGAGATGCTCGACGGCTTCCACCTGGTCGACGAGCACTTCCGCACCGCCCCCGCCGAGGCCAACGCACCCCTGCTGCTCGGCCTGTTGGGCATCTGGTACGGCAACTTCTTCGACGCCCAGTCGCACGCGGTGCTGCCGTACTCGCACTATCTCTCCAAGTTCACCGCCTACCTGCAGCAGCTGGACATGGAGTCCAACGGCAAGTCGGTGGACCGGGAGGGGCGTCCGGTGGACTGGCAGACGGGTCCCGTGGTGTGGGGCACGCCCGGCACCAACGGGCAGCACGCCTATTACCAGTTGATCCACCAGGGCACGAAGCTGATCCCGGCGGACTTCATCGGCTTCGCCGAGCCGGTCGCCGAGCTGAGCGGTGAACTCAAGGCGCAGCACGACCTGTTGATGGCGAACTTCTTCGCCCAGACCCAGGCGCTGGCCTTCGGCAAGACCGCCGAGGAGGTCCGTGCGGAGGGCGTCGCGGAGGAGCAGGTCGCGCACCGCACCTTCCAGGGCAACCACCCGACCACGACGGTCCTGGCCCGTGAGCTGACCCCGTCCGTGCTCGGCCAGCTGATCGCGCTGTACGAGCACAAGGTGTTCGTCCAGGGCGCCGTGTGGAACATCGACTCCTTCGACCAGTGGGGCGTGGAGCTCGGCAAGGTCCTCGCCAAGCGCATCGAGCCCGCCCTGACCGAAGGCGCCGATGTGCCCGGCCTCGACCCGTCCACCTCCGCTCTCGTCTCCACGTACCGCACGTTTAGGAAGTGAACTGACATGCAGCTCGGACTCATCGGCCTCGGCAAGATGGGCGGCAACATGCGCGAGCGGATCCGCCGCGCGGGCCACACCGTCATCGGCTACGACCGCAACCCGGACGTCTCCGACGTCAAGAGCCTTGCGGAACTGGTCGACAAACTCGACGCCCCGCGCACGATCTGGGTGATGGTCCCGGCCGGCACCGCCACCCAGGGTGTCGTCGACGAGCTCAAGGACCTGCTGTCCGACGGCGACACCGTGGTCGACGGCGGCAACTCCCGCTGGACGGACGACGAGAAGCACGCCGCCGAGCTGGGCATCAAGGGCATCGGCTTCGTCGACGCCGGTGTCTCCGGCGGTGTGTGGGGCCTGCAGAACGGCTACGCCCTGATGGTCGGCGGCGACAAGGAGCACGTCGAGCGGTTGAAGCCGATCTTCGACGCGCTCAAGCCGGAGGGCCCCTACGGCTACGTGCACGCGGGCCGGGTCGGCGCCGGGCACTTCTCCAAGATGGTCCACAACGGCATCGAGTACGCCATGATGCAGGCGTATGCGGAGGGCTGGGAGCTTCTTGAGAAGGTCAAGTCGGTGGACAACGTCCGTGAGGTCTTCCGCTCCTGGCAGGACGGCACCGTCATCCGCTCCTGGCTGCTCGACCTCGCGGTCAACGCCCTGGACGACGACGAGCACCTGGACAAGCTGAAGGGCTTCGCCCAGGACTCCGGCGAGGGCCGTTGGACCGTCGAGGCGGCCATCGACAACGCGGTGCCGCTGCCGGCGATCACCGCCTCCCTGTTCGCGCGGTTCGCGTCCCGCCAGGACGACTCCCCGCAGATGAAGATGATCGCGGCCCTGCGCAACCAGTTCGGCGGCCACGCGGTCGAGTCCACGAAGGAGTGACCGACGGTGGGGGACCTCCTTCTGGTCCGCCACGGTGAGACGGAGTGGAGCCTGTCGGGACAGCACACCAGCTGGACCGACCTGCCCCTCACCCGGCACGGCGAGGAACAGGCCAAGTCCCTCGCCCCGCTGCTCACCGAGCGAACCTATGCACTGGTGCTGGCCAGCCCGCTGAACCGCGCGATACGCACGGCCGAGCTGGCGGGCCTCACCGGGGTCGTACCAGACCCCGACCTGCACGAATGGGACTACGGCGGCTACGAGGGCATCACCACGGTGGAAATCCACCGCTCCCGCCCCGACTGGTACCTGTGGACCGACGGCGTGCCCCCGGGCCCGGCGGGCCACCCCGGCGAGTCGCCCAAGGAGATCGGGGCCCGGGCCGACCGGGTGCTCGCCACGGTGGACAAGGCCCTCGCGGGCGACGACGGCGATGTGGTCCTCGTGGCCCACGCCCACTTCCTGCGGGTGCTCACCGCCCGCCGTCTGGGGCTGCCGCCCGCCGAGGGCCGGCTGTTCCAGCTGGCGACCGGGACGGTCAGCCGGTTGTCCATGGAGCACGGGTGGCCCGTGATCGCCGAGTGGAACAAGACGCCGTAAGCGACCTCGTGACGGCCCGCCAGTAGCAACCGGCGGGCCGTTTCGAGGTGTTGGACCACCCCCGGCAACACCCGCCGTTTGCGCCGAGGCCCGGGCCAGGGCGTCGCGAGTTTCTACGGCCCCTTTCCTAACCCCTTGTCGAAAGTCCGGCGAAGCCCATAGCCTTGCGCCGCGCCGGTGCCGTCGTACGACCGGGCCCGGTCGGGACGGGATGGGAGGGGCAGCCGCGTGAAGCGCACATCACGTGACATCCGCACCGTGAACCGCTATGAGGTGCTGCGCCAGATCATCGCCCAGTCCCCCACCTCCCGGCAGACGCTGGCCGCCGCCACCGGACTGAGCGTCGCCACGGTCGCCACGCTCGTCGGTGAGCTCCTCGACCTGCGGATGATCACGGAGGTCGGTTTCGAGGACTCCGCGGGGGGCCGCCCCCGGGGGCTGATGGCCGTCAACACGGCGGGCGGCGCGCTGATCGGCGTCGACATGGCGGAGACATACGTCCGGGTCGAGCTCTTCGACCTGGGGCTGAACGTGCTGGCCCGCGCGGTGGAGGACATGCGTCCCGGGGAGAGCCGGCCCGAGCAGGCGATCGGCCATGTCGCCACGGCCGTCGGCTCGGTGGTGGCGCAGGCCGGGGTCGAGGGCGCGCGGGTGCTGGGCGTCGGGGTGAGCGTGCCGGGCCAGGTCGACCGGGACACCGGGATCGCCGAGTACGCGCCCAACTGGAACTGGCACGAGGTGCCGTTGCTGGATCTGCTGTCCGAGCACATCGCCTACCCGCTGTACCTCGACAACCCGTTGCGGGCGAGCGCGGTGGCCGAGCTGTGGTTCGGGGCCGCACGCGGACACGAGAACGCCGTGGTGGTGAACCTCGGGACCGGGGTGGGCGCCGGGCTGGTCCTGGGCGGCGGGCTCTACCGGGGGGTGAGCAACAGCGCCGGGGAGTGGGGGCACACGACGCTCGTGCTGGACGGGCGGCTGTGCCACTGCGGCAACCACGGCTGTGTCGAGACGTACGTCGGCGCTCCCGGCATCATGCTCAACCTGCGCGAACTGAGCCCGCGCAGCACGCTGTTGCACCCCGAGGACCAGACGGCGACCATCGACGCCCTGGCCCACGGGGCCGGTGTGGGCGATCCGGTGGCCGTCAAGGTCGTCCGCGACACGGCCCGTTACCTGGGCGCGGGCATCTCGGACCTGGTGAACCTGTTCAACCCCGAGGTGGTCGTGCTCAGCAGCTGGGTCGCCAAGAAGCTGGGCACACCGCTCCTCGACGAAGTGCGCGAGGCCGTCCGCCGGCATGCGCTGAGGCGGCCCTTCGCCGCCACCGAGATCGTCCTGTCCCCCGTCCCCACCGATCCGGTGTGCCTCGGCGCGGCCACGTTCGCGCTGGAGGGCGCCCTGCAGTCGGTGGGACAGCGGACCCCCAGACGCACCACCCCGGCAAGGAGCCGTACCGCACCGCCTTCATGACGACGGAAGGACGCCCTTTTGACCCGCATGACACGTATGACGCGTATGAAGAGATCCGCCCTCGCCGCGACCACGGCCACGGCCGCACTGACCGTGACGGGGGCCCTGATGAGCTCCCCGCTCGCGAACGCGGCCGGGACCGCCGGCACCGCCGTAACGGCTTCGGCGGAGGTCTCCCCGCACGCCGCCCAGACCGTTGACGACATCGGCGCCTCGGGCGCCTGGTGGGTCAACGACCTCCAGCACTTCTCCCCCAAGGTCCAGGCCAGGGTGGCGGCCAGTACAGCAAGTTCGTCAGGCCGGGCTCGGTCGCGCACAACGTGACCGGGGCGCCGGACGGGGTCGAGGTCTCGGCGTACGACAAGGACGGCAAGTGGGTGGTGGTGGTCAACAACCAGAACACCACCGACACCCCGCTGAGTCTGCACTTCAACGGCAAGACGCCGAAACGGGCGAGGGAGGCGGTACGGACCTCGGCCACCGAGGACTGGGCCGACGTAGCGAAACCGTCGGTGAGCGCGGGCACGGTCTCCGCGACACTCGCGGCCCGCTCGATCACGACGTACGTCTTCGACCAGAAGGGCCACGGCAGTTCGGCGGTCACCGGCGCACTGGCGGGCAAGCAGTCCGGCAAGTGCCTGACGGCGGACGCCTCCGGGGCCACGATCGCCACCTGCACGGGCACGGCGGACCAGTCCTGGTCGTACGACGCGAAGGGCACCCTGAAGGGCCCGAACGGCTATCTGACGGCCGACGGCGGCAAGGTGATCCTCTACAGCTGCAACAGCGGCACCAACGAGGTCTGGACCAGGCAGTAACCGCACCTCACCGCCCCGACCGAGAGCCGCCGGCCACCCCCTGACCCCGGCGGCCCCCAACTCACCCTGCTTTACCACCTGTTCGTCATCCCGAACCGGGTGCAACGTTTCACGCAGACTTCGTCCAACCTCTTGCCGAAGTATTAGCCGAAGGTTAACGTCCCGCACCGCAGCGCAATTCCAGCCATCTAGCTTCCGGGGTTCCCCACGGCCGTAGAGCCGCAGCCGCACTCGACAGACAAGGACGTCAGCATGTCGGCACTCAGCAACAACAACTGGTCCCGCCGGTCCCTCTTCCGGGCGGCGGCGGGTATGGCCGCGGCCGGCACGCTGGCCGCGTGCGGCGGCAACAACGGGCGGGGCGGGGGCTCCGGGTCGGGCAAGCACCTCACGCAGATGTTCCACGCCTACGGCGAAGCGGGCACGGAGCAGGCGATCAAGCGGTACGCCGCCGCCTACAAGGACGCCGACGTCACCACGCAGTGGATCACCAGCTCCGACTACGAGAGCAAGCTCTTCGCCACGCTGCTCACCAAGAGCGCCCCCGACCTGTTCGAGTTCCACCCGCAGATCCAGATGGTCAAGAGCGGGCAGGTCGCCGACCTGAGCGACCTCATCGACCCCGTCAAGGACGACTTCAACCCGGCCGACATCAAGTCGCACACGGTCGACGGGAAGATATACGGCGTCCGGATGATCGACGACCCGCAGTTCTTCTTCTACCGGCCGTCGCTCTTCGAGAAGGCGGGCGTCAAGGTCCCGGAGACCCTCGACGAGCTGATCGAGGCCGCGGCCAAGCTCACCACCGGCAAGACAAAGGGCCTGTACCTGGGCAACGACCTGCACGCGATCATCAGCCCGCTGATCTGGTCCGCCGGTGCCGACACGCTCAACGACAAGAACGAGATCGCCTACCACACGGACGGCGTCGTCGAGGGCCTGAAGAAGCTGCGCAAGCTGTTCACCAGCGGCGACCTGCTCCTCGGCGCCCCGACCGACTTCTGGGACCCGTCCTCGCTCAACCAGGGCCTGTGTGCCATCCAGTTCTGCGGTATGTGGGCGATGCCGCAGTTCCAGAAGGCGCTCGGCGACGACCTCGGGATCTTCCCCTTCCCGAAGACCATCGACTCCGGCAAGCAGTCCGTCTACAACGGCGGCTGGTCGATGTTCGTCAACGCCAAGGGCGACAACGTCGACGCGGCCAAGGAGTACGTGAAGTGGCTGTGGATCGACCAGAAGAAGTACCAGGAGGACTGGGCGACCTCGTACGGCTTCCACATCCCGCCGCGCACCTCGATCGCCGCCACGGCCACCAAGCTCAAGTCGGGCCTGCCCGCGGAGGGCGTGAAGCTCTTCAACGAGTTCGGGCACTTCGACAACATCGGCTGGACCCAGGCGATGATCCAGGGCACGTGGGACCTCCTCTCCAACTGCGTCCGCAAGGACGGTGACCCCGAGAAGGCGCTCGACCAGTGCGACAAGACCGTCAACCGCGAGCTGAAGAAGCTCTTCGGATAAGCCGGCGGACGGAACAGACCATGTCGACCACCACGACGCGCGACCTCGCGAACCCCGCCCCGGCGCAGGCCTCCTCGGCCAGGCCGCGGCGGGGCCTGCGGGGCAGCCGCACCCTCAGCTTCTGGCTCTTCGTCAGCCCCTTCCTGATCGGGCTGATCGTCTTCATCTACGTGCCGATCGGCTGGAGCATCTACCTCAGCTTCTTCGACGCACGGTTCACCGTCACGCCGGACAAGTTCATCGGCCTGGACAACTACACCTACATGCTGACGGACCCCAAGTTCGTCGGCTCGCTCGGCACCTTCACCGTGTTCGCCGCGTTCATCGTGCCGACCACCTGGGCGGTGTCGCTGGGCCTCGCCCTGCTGGTCAACCGGATCCGGTTCATGCGGGCGTTCTTCCGGTCGGTGTTCTTCCTGCCGACCGCGTGCAGCTATGTCGCCGCTTCCATGATCTGGAAGATGTCCATCTTCAGCGGGGTCCGCTTCGGCCTGATGAACACCGTCATCGGCTGGTTCGGCATCGACAACATCGCCTGGCTGGCCTCCCCCAGCCCGCCCTGGTACTGGCTGGTCATCGTCACGGCCCGGCTGTGGCTGCAGTCCGGCTTCTACATGATCCTGTTCCTGGCCGCCCTGCAGAACATCCCCGGCGAGCTGTACGAGGCCGCCGCCATCGACGGCGCCAAGCCTGGCTGGCAGACCTTCCGGTACATCACCCTGCCCCAGCTGCGGGCCACCTCGACCGCGGTGATCCTGCTGCTGCTCATCGCCGCCTACCAGGCCTTCGACGAGTTCTTCAACCTGCTCGACAAGACCACCTGGGGCCGGCCTCCGCTGGTCGAGCTCTACTACACCGCCCTGGGCACGGAGCAGGACTACGGCGCCGGCAGCGCGGGGGCCGTCATCCTCACCGCGCTGATCATCATCGTCACCCTGTTCCAGGGCAAGATCATGGGCTTCGGAAGGGGGGAGGAGGCCAAGTGACCACCACCACGCCCGACATACGAAAGACCACGCCCGCGAAGGGCAGGCGCTCCGGCCGGCGCGGCGGTGGAGTGATGGGCAGCACCGGCCTCTACATCGCCACCGGTGTCGCCACCCTCCTCTTCCTGGTCCCGTTCTACATCCTGGTCCGCAACGCCCTCTCCACGGACGCGAGCATCACCGGAGAGCACTGGGAGTTCTTCCCCACGCACCTCCAGTGGGGCAACGTCAAGGAACTGTTCGACGACCCGCAGGTGGACTTCGCCCGGTCGATGTGGAACTCGCTGGTCGTCGCCGTCTCCATGACCGCCGGCATCCTGCTGGTGTGCTCCCTGGCCGGCTACGCCCTGGCCCGCATCCCCTACCGGCACGCGAACAAGATCTTCTACGTCGTCCTGGGCACCCTGATGGTCCCGACCTCGGTGACCTTCGTACCCAGCTTCGTGCTGGTCTCGTCGCTGGGCTGGGTGGACACCTACCGGGGCCTGATCATTCCGGGCCTGTTCAGTGGTTTCACCTGCTTCCTGTTCCGGCAGTACTTCCTGGGGTTCCCGAAGGAGCTGGAGGAGGCGGCACGCGTGGACGGGCTCGGCTACTGGGGCGCGTACTGGCGCGTCGTCGTACCCAACTCGCTGAACTTCTTCGCGGCGATCGCCACCATCACCTTCATCAGCGCCTGGAACGCGTTCCTGTGGCCACTGGTCATCGGTCAGGACCCGGGGGCGTGGACCGTCCAGGTGGTGCTCTCGTCGTACATGACCAACCAGACGGTCGTCTTCCACACGATCTTCATGGCCACCGCCATCTCCATCCTGCCCCTGGTGTTCGTCTTCCTCTTCCTCCAGCGCTGGCTGGTCCAGGGGATCGCGCAGACCGGCATCAAGGGCTGACACGCTTCGAACGACCTGGAGACCGATGTCTTTCCGAACCTCCGCCACCGACTACGTCGAGGACGTCTCCCCGGGCTCCGGCACCCTGCCACCCCGCGCCCGGTACCCACGCTCGGACGCCGAGTCGCTTTCGCTGAACGGCAGTTGGCGCTTCCGGCTGTCACCCACGGCCGACGCCGAGGACGACGCGTTCGCCGAGCCGGGGTACGACGCCGGCGGCTGGGCGGAGGTCTCGGTCCCGGGCCACTGGGTGCTCCAGGGCCATGGCGCACCGATCTACACGAACCACCTCTACCCGTTCCCGGTCGACCCGCCGAGGGTTCCGACCGAGAACCCCACCGGTGACCATCTCCGCGTCTTCGACCTGCCCGAGGGCTGGGACCTGACCGACGGCGGGGCGGTCCTCCGCTTCGACGGCGTCGAGTCCTGTGCCCGGATCTGGCTGAACGGCACGGACATCGGCGGGTTCAAGGGCTCCCGGCTGCCGCACGAGTTCGCCGTCGGCCACCTGCTGAGGCCGGCCGGCAACGTGCTCGCCGTGCGGGTCCACCAGTGGTCGGCCGGCTCCTATCTGGAGGACCAGGACCAGTGGTGGCTGCCCGGCATCTTCCGTGACGTGACGCTGCTGCACCGCCCGGCGGGCAGCGTCCTGGACTTCTTCGTCCACGCCTCCTACGACCACCTCACGGGCGAGGGCACCCTGCGCGTCGACTCCGATGTCGACGGGCGGGTGTCCGTGCCCGCCCTGGACATCGATGTCGCGACCGGCGAGCCGGTCACGGTCCCGGTCGAGGCATGGACGGCGGAGACCCCGAAGCTGTACGACGGGGTGCTGGCCACCGAGGGCGAGCGGGTGCCTTTGCGTATCGGCTTCCGGACGGTGGCGCTCGCCGACGGTCTGATCAAGGTCAACGGCAGGCCCGTCCTCTTCAAGGGCGTCAACCGGCACGAGTGGCACCCCGAACGGGGCCGCGCCCTCGACCTGGAGACCATGCGCGAGGACGTGCTGCTGATGAAGCGGCACAACATCAACGCGGTGCGCACCTCCCACTACCCGCCCCACCCGGACTTCCTGGACCTGTGCGACGAGTACGGCCTGTGGGTGATCGACGAGTGCGACCTGGAGACCCACGGCTTCACCGAGCAGGCCTGGCGGGACAACCCGGTCGACGACGACCGCTGGACCCCGGCCCTGCTCGACCGGGCGGCCCGGATGGTGGAGCGCGACAAGAACCACCCGTCGGTGGTGATCTGGTCGCTCGGCAACGAGGCCGGCACCGGCCGGGGCCTGACCGCGATGGCCGAGTGGATCCACGGCCGGGATTCCTCCCGCCTGGTGCACTACGAGGGCGATGTCAACTGCCGTGACACGGACGTCTATTCACGGATGTACGCCGACCACGCCGAGGTCGAGCGGATCGGCCGGGGCCTGGACGGCGGTACCCACAAACGCCGTCGACTCCCCTTCATCCTCTGCGAGTACGGGCACGCGATGGGCAACGGTCCCGGCGGCCTCGCCGACTACCAGCGGATCTTCGAGTCGTACGACCGGATCCAGGGCGGCTTCATCTGGGAGTGGATCGACCACGGCATCAAGGACGACCGCTACGGCTATGCCTACGGCGGCGACTTCGGTGAGGAACTGCACGACGGGAACTTCGTCTGCGACGGGCTGGTCTTCCCCGACCGGCAGCCCTCCCCCGGTCTGGTCGAGTACAAGAAGGTGATCGAACCGGTCCGGTTCGAGGGCGACGGCACCGCCGTCCGGGTCACCAACAAGCAGGACTTCGCCGATCTGTCCGCGCTGGCCTTCGAGTGGTCGTACCAGGTCGGCGGGGAGACCGTGGAGTCGGGCCGACTGGCCGTACCGGCCTTGGCGGCCGGCGAGTCGGCGGAGGTGAAGCTGCCGGAGCCCCCGGTCGCCGCCGGCAGCGGCGAGACGCAATGGACGGTGCGGGCGGTGCTGGCTGCCGACACCGGCTGGGGACCACAGGGACATGTCGTGGCCTGGGGCCAGTTCCCGGTCGCGGGAAGGCAGTTGCCGTCCTTCGCCGCCTCCGCCGGACCGGTGGTGTCCGGCGACGGGCTGATCACTCTCGGCCCGGCCGTCTTCGATGCGCGCAGCGGCGCGCTGCGGAGCATCGGCGCTGTGGCAGTGACCGGACTGCGGCTGGACGTATGGCGGGCAACGACCGACAACGACGACGGCGCCGCCTGGCAGAGCGACATCCGCTACGGCACGCTGTGGCGGAAGTTCGGTCTGCACCGCATGCGGCACCGCCTGGACGCGGTGGAGCCGACCGGCGACGCGTTGACCGTGCGCACCCGGGTGGCGCCCGCCGCCTGGGAGTTCGGACTGGTGACCGTCTACCGCTGGATCACGGACGGCAGCCGCCTCGGGCTCACCGTCTCCGTGACCCCCGACGGCGACTGGACGGTGCCGCTGCCCCGGCTCGGCGTCCGCTTCGGCCTGTCGGCGGCCGACCGCGTGCGGTGGTTCGGCGGCGGCCCGGGCGAGGCGTATCCGGACACCAAGGCGGCCTCGATGGTGGGCCGTTGGCAGTCCACGGTGGACGACCTGCAGACACCGTACCTCCGCCCGCAGGAGAACGGCGCCCGCGCTGACGTCCGTTGGGCGGAGATCGGCGGCCTGCGGATCGAGGGAGACCCGGAGTTCTGGTTCACCGCCCGACGCTGGACCACCGAACAGCTGGACGCGGCCGCTCACCGCAGCGACCTCACCCCGGGTACCGCATCCGACAGCGGCTCCGCCGCGGGGGTGTGGGTCAACCTGGACCACGGCCAGCACGGCATCGGCTCGCAGTCCTGCGGCCCGGGTGTCCTGCCGCCGTACCAACTCCATGCCCGACCGGCCGAGTTCTCCTTCGTGTTCTCGGACATCGGCTGACCCTTCGGCCCGGTCACCCGCCGTGCCCCGGCCCGCAGCGGTACACCGTGTAGGCCGAGACATGAACCGGCGAACAGTGGCCGATGACCCAGCGCATCAGGGCCCGGCCCGGGGTCCTGGCGCCCCGGGCACGGTGGGTGAGGTCGGCGCGGCCCAGAAGGACGTACCGGAGCCTGCCGGTGTCGATCAGTTGGTGGAAGGTCGTGGCGGCGGGGTAGGGCACCTGGGCGGTGAAGCCGCCCACCGGCAGGACCGAGGCGTCGGCGGTGAGGATGTACGGTGCCGCCGCCTGCCAGCGGGGTACGGCGGCCAGATAGCGGGCGCCGTCGCGGTGCGCGGTGAGGTAGGCGAGGACCTGCCGCTGGGCCGGGGTCAGAGCCGACGTGGCGTTGTGGACGCGGACGCTCTCCGGGCCGACCCGGCCGAAGCCGCCGGGCTGGTTGTACCGCAGGGACAGCGCGGACGCGGACCACACGGTGGGGATGAAGAGGACGGCGGTGAGGGCGACGGCCAGGCCGGCCCGGTGTCGGCGCGGTCGGTCGGCGACGAGCAGGGCCAGGGCCGGCAGGGACAGTCCCCCGGCGACCGCGACCGACCAGACGAAGAAGTGCGGGTAGGTGAGGGCGAGGGCCGCGCACCAGGCGACGTTGACGGCGAGCACCGCGCGCAGCACGCCGCGGCGGCTCACCTGCGTGACGCCGGCCCCGGCCAGTGCTGCCAGGGCCACCGCCACCACACCCATGTAGTACGTGTGTCCGGTCACGCTGCCGAAGCTGAAGACCAGGAAGAAGGTCACCAGCCACACCCCCCACATCAGATACCCGGCCAGGGCGGGGTCGGTGGGCGGGACGCGGCGGCGCCACAGCGCCGACAGCCCGGCCGCCAGGCCGAGCGCCGCCAGCGGATACAGCCAGCCGGTCTGGGTGGCGATGCCGGGGCTGAACATCTTCCAGACGCCGTCGCCCATGCCCGCCGACAGCCTGCTGTGCGCCCGGTCGGCGACGATGCTGCCGGTGCCGGCCGCGTCGACGCCCAGCGCACGGAAACGGGTCAGGAAGTTGTAGCCGACGACCAGCCCGAACGGCGAGTTGTCGGTCGTACCGTCCAGGTACGGGCGGCCCGACGCCGGAGTGAGCGTGGCGGCCAGCATCCAGGACAGGGACACCGCCAGCATGACCGCGCCCGACACGGCCAGGTCGCGGATCCGGCGGCGCAGGGACGTCGGCGCGGCCACCAGATAGGGCACGGCCAGCGCCGGCAGCACCGCCCAGGCCTCCAGCATCTTGCACTGGAAGGCCACCCCGACCCAGACGCCCGCCAGGGCGAGGGTGCGCATCCGGGCGCGGGCGGTGGCCCGTTGGGCGGCCTCGGCGGCCAGCAGCAGCAACAGCACGAACGGCGCGTCCTCGGTGACGGATCGGGCGAGGCCCACGGTCACCGGGGTGAGTGTGAGAAACGCGGCGGCCAGCAACCCGGCCCCCACCCCCGCCCAACGCCGGACCACCACATGCAGCAGCACCACGGCGGCCACGCCCTCCAGGCCCTGCGGGATCACCAGGGCCCAGGGGTGGAAGCCGAAGGCCAGCGCCGACAGGGCCTGCGGCCACAGGAAGCCGGGCAGTTTGTCCAGGGTGATCGAGCCCGCCGGGTCGAAGGAGCCGTAGAAGAAGGCGACCGGGTTGTCGGTCATGCTGCGGACCGCGCTCGCGTAGAAGGCGTGGTACGCGCTGTGCCAGATGCCCCAGAAGTAGAGGAGCGCGGCGACGGCGACGACGGCGCCGAGCAACGGGCGCTCGTAGCGCTCGGTGCGGGTCCGCGCCGGGGTCGGCGGAGGCGGCGGACCCTGGACACGGACGAGCGGCGCGGTGACGGCAGGGCTCGGCATCGGAGGCGGCCTCCAGGACTCCCGGGTTCCAGGACTTCCGGTACGTCCTGGATTGCTACGGCCTCTAGGACGGGTGGAAATCGACGAAGGTCACATCCGGAACGGTGAGAACATTCCGGATCTTCGTGAGTATCCGCCGCAGCGCCTGTGAGCAGCCGGAATCCGGGGCGTGTCTCACCGGCCTCTCACCGCAAGCTCACCCGGCGGCTCAGCGGGCCGGCCGTCCGGCGTGCTGGGCGGCGAGGCGCACCGGCGCGTTCGGGGCGCCGTAGCCGCGGTAGCCGGGATCGCGCTCGACCAGTTCGAAGAAGACCCGTCCGACGGTCCGGGTGTACCAGTGCCGGAAGACACCGTCGGCGTCCCGGTCGTAGAGGATGCCGAGGGAGCGGTACGTCTCCAGCTCGCCGTCGGCGAACTCGTACCGGGCGGCCAGGTCGTCGTAGTAGTTGGCGGGGATGGGCAGTGGATTGCCACCGGCGGCGCGGAAGGCACGGGCCGCGGCGACCACGTCGTCGGTGGCCAGGGCGATGTGCTGGGCGTGCAGGGTGTCGTCGGCCGGGGCCGCGCCGACGCCGAGGGCGATCCGGACACTGCCGTCGGCGTTGGTGACGGCCCGGGAGCGCAGCAGGCCGTAGGGGTCGGCGACGTCGACGCTCTCCTGGGCGTGCAGGCCGAGGACGCTGCGGTGGAAGAGGGTCGCCTCGTCGTACTGGTGCCAGGGCTGGGTGAGTGCGAGGTGGTCGATGCGTACCGGGTCGGGCTCCGGGGTGTCCGACTTGCCGACGAAGTCGGCCCGCCAGTCGGGGAGTTCGGGACCCTGGCCGGTGGCGCAGAAGAACAGTTCGGTGCCGTCGGGGGCGGCGACCGCGTCAAGCGGGGCGTCCTTGGGGTCCCGGCGGCGGGGCAGTACGGGAGCGAGCAGGGCCTCGGCGCGGCGGGCGGCGGCCCGGGGGTCGGGCGACTCCAGGCCGATCGCGGCGAGTTGAGTGCCGTCGCGGCGGGCGGCGGGGCCGGTGTTGACCAGGATCCGGGCCTCGCCCCGCTCCCACAGGTCGACCGGCTTGCTGCGGTGCCGGGCGGTCCGGGCGAAGCCGAGGACGCCGAGCAGCGCGGAGACGGGTTCGGCGTCCGGGGTGACGAGTTCGGCGAAGGCGACTCCCGTCGGCACTACCGGCTGCGGCAACTCCCCTATCCCTATGGCGTCTTGGAGGACCAGCAGTGAACGGTGCGCGTCGACGGCGGTCGGGCCGGCCTCGGCCTGGCGGAAGACGTCGTTGAAGACTTCCAGGGAGAGCGGCCCGTCGTACCCGGTCCGCAGCACGTGCCGGACCAGCCCGGCGACATCGAAGCCGCCCTGCCCCGGGAAGCACCGGTAGTGACGGCTCCACTGGAGCACGTCCATGGCGAGCAACGGGGCGTCGGCCAGCTGGAGGAAGAAGATCTTCTCGCCGGGGATGGCCTCGATGCCCTTGGGATCGGACCCACGGGACCGGATGTGGAAGCTGTCGAGGCAGGTCCCGAGGGCGGGATGGTCGGCCGCCGCCACGATCCGCCAGGCATGGTCGTACGTACTGACGTGCCGACCCCAGGCGAGCGCCTCGTAGGCGACACGGATGCCGAAGTCATCTGCCAGGGAGGCAAGTTCAGCCAGCTGCTCGGTGGCGAGATCGTCGTCGTCGAGGGCGAGCGGGGAGACGGAGGAACAGACGAGGACGGTGTCAGCCCCCAGTTCCCTCATCAACTCGAACTTGTGCCGGGCACGGCGGAGGTTACGACCGAACTCGTCGTCGGGGACGGCTTCGATGTCCCGCATGGGTTGGTAGAGATCGATACTGAGCCCGAGGTCAGCACAGCGGGCGCGGATCTCGCGGGGCGGGAGGGGGCTGGCAAGCAGATCGTTCTCGAAGATCTCTATGCCGTCGAACCCGGCCCGGGCGGCGGCCGTGAGCCTTTCCGTCAGGGGTCCACTGAGCGAAACGGTAGCAATGGAAGTGCGCATGACCTCTTTCCTCACCTGCAGTGCACCTACTCAGGGGCGCGGGGCTGTATCGATATGCGGCTCCGCCGCGTGGGCGCGACCAGCCACAACGGACCGGCACCAGTCACACGACCTGGCCCGCGGACTTCTCCGCCAACTCCCCGATGTCGGCCAGCATCCGAGCACCGTCGACCTCCCTCCCCGTGAACAACCGAAACGCGTCCGCAGCCTGGAACACCGCCATCCCGCCCCCGTCCAACACGGCACACCCCGACGCCCTGGCGACCCGCACCAGCTCCGTCTCCAACGGCCGGTACACCACCTCGGCCACCCACAACCCGGGATGCAGCAACTCCGCGGCCACCGGCAACCCCGGATGCGCGGCCATCCCCGTGGGCGTCGCATGCACCAGACCGTCCGCACCGGCCAGCAGTTCCGGCAACCGGTCCGGCGTCCCGGCCGCCGCCCGCCCCGCGCCGAAGCGCCGGTTCAGGGCGCCCGCGAGATCCGTGGCCCGGTCGGCCAGCGAATCCACCACGGTCACCCGTTCCGCCCCCAACGTGAGCGTCGCGTGCGCAACGGCGGCTCCCGCACCCCCCGCGCCGAGCTGCACGACCCGCTCCAGCGAAGCGTCCCGCAGCCCCCGCGCGAAGGACGCCGCGAACCCGGTGACGTCCGTGTTGTGGCCGACCGCTCGCCCACCGGCCTCGAAGACCACCGTGTTGACCGCGCCCAGCGCCTCGGCCTGCGGGGCGAGCGCGTCCAGGTGCTCGATGACCAGCTGCTTGCACGGATGCGTGATGTTGAGCCCGTCGAAGCCGAGGTCACGCGCGGCCCGCACCAGATCCCCCACGGCCTCGGGCGGTACGCCCAGCACGTCGATGTCGATCAGCCGGTACAGGTACCGCAGGCCCTGCCGGTGGGCCTCGCGCTCGTGCAGGGCCGGGCTGAGCGACGGTCCGATTCCGGAGCCGATCAGTCCGACGAGAAACGAGTCCTTGGCCACGGGGACCTCCTGAGCTGAGCTCTAATGTACGAACTAGTACGTTAGCTATATCAGGCGAACCGCCCTCGGGGAAGACCCTGGCCGCCGGGCCCGGCCCGCCTTCTAGAATCTCCGGCACCGGAGCCGTACTCCCGAAGGAACCCGATGACCAGCGTC
This sequence comes from Streptomyces sp. NPDC054813, assembly GCF_053611365.1. Classification (NCBI taxonomy): domain Bacteria; kingdom Bacillati; phylum Actinomycetota; class Actinomycetes; order Kitasatosporales; family Streptomycetaceae; genus Streptomyces; species Streptomyces sp. NPDC054813. The sequence goes on from NZ_JBSHAF010000001.1 coordinate 661,607, forward strand.
GAAGAACCGGCACAGACCAACGGGCGGATCCGTGACGCCGCCCGCACCCAGGCCGAGATCCTCGACGTGGCCACGCAGGAGTTCGCCCGGGCCGGCTACGACGGCGCCCGCGTCGACGAGATCGCGGCCCGCACCCGCACCACGAAGCGGATGATCTACTACTACTTCGGCGGCAAGGAACAGCTGTTCACAGCGGTCCTGGAGCGGGCGTACGGCGTGATCCGGGAGGCCGAGCAGCAACTGGACGTCGAGCATCTGGACCCGGTCGCGGCGATCCGCCGGCTCGCGGAGCTGACCTTCGACCACCACGAGCAGCACCCGGACTTCATCCGCCTGGTCAGCATCGAGAACATCCACGGCGCCGAGCACATCGCGGCCTCCGAGAAGCTCGGCAGGATCGGCTCGCCGGCCCTGGAGGTGATCCGCCGGATCCTGGGCCAGGGCCAGGAGTCCGGCCTGTTCACGGCCGACGTCGACGCGGTGGACCTGCACGCGATGATCAGCTCGTTCTGTTTCTTCCGGGTCGCGAACCGGGCCACCTTCGGTGCCCTCTTCGGCCGTGACCTGGTGGACCCGGCGCAGCGCGCGCACTACCGGACCATGCTCGGCGACATGGTGATCGCCTACCTCACCGCGGAGCGCGCGGCGGGCTGACCCCCGTGGCGGGCCGGCGGGCCGACCGCCGCGGGCGGGGAACCCGCACGACCTCTTGACAGCGGGGAAACGCGAGCGCAACATCCCTACCCATCGCGACTAACTATCCAGTGGGTTAATTAGCCCCGCCCGCTGGGCCCGCCGACCCGTCATCCCTGGGAACCGGCCTTCTCCCCCGCCGCTCTCTCCGCCTACGTCGGAGTTCTCCGAAGGAGCACCGCCGTGTCCGTCCCCGCCCCGCCCGCCGTCACCGCCGTACCACCCGGCGGCCAGCCGAAGAAGGCCGCTCTGGCCGCCTGGATCGGCAGCGCCCTGGAGTACTACGACTTCTTCATCTACGGCAGCGCGGCCGCGCTGATCTTCCCGAAGGTCTTCTTCGACGAGTCGGACCCGGCCACCGCCACCCTGCTCTCTCTGGCCACTTTCGGAGTCGCCTACGCGGCCCGTCCGGTCGGCGCCCTGTTCCTCGGCCACTTCGGGGACCGGATCGGCCGCAAGAAGATCATGCTCTTCACGCTGCTGCTGATGGGCCTGTCGACGTTCCTGATCGGCTGTCTGCCGACCCGCGCCGAGGTGGGCGGCCTGGCTCCGGTGCTGCTGGTGCTGTGCCGGGTGCTGCAGGGCGTCTCGGCCGCCGGCGAGCAGGCCAGCGCCAGTTCCATGAGTCTGGAGCACGCGCCGCCGAACCGGCGTGGCTTCTTCACCAGTTTCACGCTGAGCGGCACCCAGGGCGGTCAGTTGATCGCCACCCTCGTCTTCATCCCGGTCTCCCAGCTGCCCGAGGACCAACTGCTGTCCTGGGGCTGGCGGGTGCCGTTCTGGCTGAGTGCCGCGGTGGCGGTGGCCGGCTGGTTCATCCGCCGCACGGTCCAGGAGACGCCGGCCTTCGCGCGGCAGGCGGCGACCGACGGTGTCGTACGGCTGCCGCTGGTGACGCTGGTGCGGCACCACTGGGCGGACGTCCTGCGGGTGATCGGGGGCGCGCTGATCGCCTCGGTGAGCACGATCTTCACGGTGTGGGCGCTGGCGTACGCGACGAGCGACGCGGTCGGGATGTCGAAGACCTCGATGCTGTGGGTGAGCGCGCTGGCGAACCTGGTGGCGCTGGGCGCGATCCCGGCATGGGCGACGCTGTCCGACCGGATCGGCCGCCGGCCGGTGTACCTCGTCGGCGCGGTGGGCAGCGCGGTGGCCATGTTCGGCTACCTGTGGGCGATCTCCACCGGCTCCTACCCGCTGATCCTGGTCCTCGGCGTCGTGGCCTTCGGTGTCGTCTACAGCGCGGCGAACGGGGTCTGGCCGTCCTTCTACGGCGAGATGTTCTCGACCCGGGTCCGACTGTCGGGCATGGCCATCGGCACCCAGATCGGGTTCGCGGTGGCCGGGTTCGCGGTGACCTTCGCGGCGCAGATCGCGGGTCCGGGCGGGGACGACTGGTCGGCGGTGGCCCTGTTCACGGCGGCGCTGTGCGTACCTCCGGTCATCGCCGCCCTCTCGGCACGCGAAACCCACAAGCTGGCCACGGAGGACCTCGGCGCACGCACCCCCCGGGAGGCGACCCGCCCGGAGACGGTCACGGCCTGAGCCTCTTCGCGAGTGCCCCGGAGACGGTCACGGCCTGAACCTCTTCGCGAGCGCGAGGAGCAGGCGTGCGTCCGCCCGGACCGCTGTCCGGGCGGACCGTGGCCGTCACCCTTCGGCGGCCTGCCGGATCAGCGGCTCGAACTCCCGCCGCACATAGGCGTCGAACGGCTCCGACAGCGCCCCGTCGATCACCCGCCGCACCTGGTGACCTGCCGCGAACTCCTTGATCTGGGCGCGGGATTCGGGCCCCACTCCGCCACCGATGATCAGCACCTCGAACTCCCCGGTCGCCAGCAGTTTCCGGGCCTCGTCGTCGGTGCTCACCCCCTCCGCGTCGAAGCCGTCCGCGTGCAGTGTGGCCAGCACGGCCGTCACCCTGGCGGGCGTCCTCCCGAGTACCAGTGTCCTCATGGCCGTTCCCCTCCCGTACATCGGCGTCAGCACACTCGACTCTAGAACCTCAAGCGGACTTGAGATCAAGCGTTCCCTCACGGCGGGGCGACGGCGATTTGGTCCCGCGCCGTTCACACCCTGGACATGAGCGATGACCTGCGGGGATGCCGTCCGGTGCGATCGTGGGACATGGGCCGCCGAGCATGCTCCACAGCGCACGCGTGTGCCTACTCCCGGTCGGTCCGGCAGTGTGTCCGACACCCTTGAGCAACGGCGGGGAACCGATGAACACGAGCAGAACCGACCGTTCCGAACAGGTCGTCACCGAAGGCGACGCCGACACCGCGGCCGGGGTCAGGCCACTACTCGACGCCCCGCAGACGGCCGCTGCGGGCATCGCGATGTGGATCTTCGTGGTCGGCCCGCTGATCGGCCTGGTCGTCGCGGTGCCGTTGGTGTGGGGACGCGGCCTGTCCGCGCTGGACGTCGCCATGGCCGTGGTCGCCTACCTGGTGTCCGGCTTCGGTCTCACGGTCGGCTATCACCGCCTCTTCACGCACCGCTCGTTCAAGGCGAAGCGGGGTCTGCGCATCGCCCTGGCCGTCGCGGGCTCGCTGGGGGTCGAGGGCTCGCCGGTGCAGTGGGTGGCCAACCACCGCCGCCACCACGCCTTCGCCGACCGCGAGGGCGACCCGCACTCGCCCTGGCGCTTCGGCACCGACACGCGTGCGCTGCTCAAGGGGCTGCTGCACGCGCACATCGGATGGATGCTCAAGCGTGAACTGAGCAACCGGGCCAGGTTCGCGCCCGACATCACCGCCGATCGCGACCTGCGGCTCGTCGGCCGGCTCTTCGGACCGCTGACCGTCGTCTCGCTGCTGGCTCCCGCGCTGGTCGGCGGGCTCGTCACCGGCACCTGGACCGGGGCGCTCACCGGGTTCTTCTGGGCCGGTGTGATGCGGATGGCGCTGCTGCACCATGTCACCTGGTCGGTGAACTCGGTCTGTCACGTCGCGGGCAGGCGCCCGTTCGCCAGCCGGGACAAGGCCACCAACTTCTGGCCGCTCGCGCTGCTCTCCTTCGGCGAGAGCTGGCACAACTCGCACCACGCCGACCCCACGGGCGCGCGCCACGGTGTGCTGCCGGGCCAGATCGACCCGTCGGCCCGCCTGATCCGGATGTTCGAGAAGCTGGGCTGGGCCTACGACGTCCGCTGGCCGAGCGCGGACCGTCTCAGCGCCCGCCTGCTGCCCGAACCGGCCGCCCAGCAGGAGTCCGCGGCCTGACGCCCCGCAGCGAGGACCCCGCCCACGGCGAAACCGCTGAGGGCGGGGTCTTCGGGCATGCCCTGGAGGCTGCGAACGGGCAGGCGGCTCGGGAAACGCGGGGCTCAGCCGGACACCAGCAGCTCCGTCCACTCCTTCGCCACCCGTTCCAGCGAGAAGCCCTCCCGTACCTGGCCGCGGGCCGTTTCCCCGGCCGACCGCCAGTCATCCTGCTCGCCCAGTCCGGCGATCGACTCGGCCATCGCCTCCGGGGTGTCGTGGATCCAGCGCCGGTCGTAGATCTCGTCCGCGCCCGGCCACGGCAGCAGCGCGGGTACGGCACCGGAGGCCATGCCCTCGGCTGGGGCGAGGTGGAAGCTCTCGTCGTCGCTGGTGGAGAGAACATGGCCGATGCGGCGCAGCCAGTTCGGCACGTCGGGCCCGAACTGGTCGAAGACGACGGCCCCTTCGAGCAGCGGTGAGGTCTGCATACGGCGCAGGATCGCCTCGTAGTGTGCGCGTTCCTCCGGCTTGTTCCAGATCCACCAGTACTCCCACGGCGGCTTGGACTTGACCGAGAGGTGCCAGCGCCGGTCGTGGGCGCGCAGTACCTCCAGGACGTCGAGGCCGAGGTCGAGGCGTTTGCGGCTGGGCGCGATGCCGATCATGCCGAGACGGTGCCGGGCGCCGGGCGCCTTGGGCCGGTCGAGCTGGTCGACGTCGACCCAGTTGCCGATCGTGGTGATCTTCGAGGCGGCCCAGCCGGTCCGTTCCCGGGTGCTGCGGGCGTAGTAGGGGCTGACGCAGACCACGCGGTCGACGGCGTCGATGTCGACCTGCTGCGGGTAGCCGGCGTCGAGCTCGAAGCGGTGCAGGCGGACGATCAGTCTGCTGCCGCGCCGCTTGTGGCGGCTGTACCAGACCGCCGCCGGGCCGCACCACTCGACGACCACCACGTCGGCCCAGTCGGCGAGTTCACGGCTCGCGGCCGGGTCGTGCCGGGCGAGCGCGGGCCAGGCGTCGACGCGTACGTCGAGGCCGGGCAGGGCGCGGAAGTGGTCGAGCAGCCGGGTGAGGAACTTCAGGTCGTGGCCCGCCACCCCGATCCGCAGGGGGCGCCCGCGGGTGGCCACGGCGGCGGGGGCGGCGGGGAAGGCGCCGTCGAGGTGGCCGCGCCAGCGGGCGGCCGCGGCCTCCATGGTGTACTGCCGGGCCGCGGCCGCACACCGGTCGGCAGCGAGATGCCTGGCCTCGGCGTCGCGTACGGCGACGGTGACCGCGTCCACCGCGTCCGCGAGGGCCGCGTCGCCGGGCACGAACAGCGGGTAGTCGGTGCCGAGCAGCGCCTCGTGCGCGGGGGTGCGGTTGAGCACGACGGGCAGTCCCAGGGAGCCGAACTCCAGCACCTTGGTGGAGAGTTCGAGGCTGGCGTCGAGGGAGGAGTCGCGCCAGCCGAGGCCGAGGTCGCAGTCGGCTGCGATGCGCATGGCCTCCTCGCGGGGCATGCCACCGTGGTGGACGACCTCGGGGGTGGTGCGCAGCGCCTCGGCCATGGCGGTGTCGAAGCCGGGATGGGCGACATCCTTGTGGATCTTGTCGCCGACGGCGTGGAGTTCCGCCCGGATGCCGCGTTCGGCGAGCCGCGCGGGCAGCCGGGTCATGGGCAGGGTGTTCCAGCGGGGCGCGAACTTGCCGGTGTAGACGAGGCGTACGGGATCGTGCAGCCCGGCGCGCTGCGGGACCGGGAAGCCGGGTTCGGGCACCGCGGGCGGGCAGAGCACGGCCCGTCCGCATGCCTCCGGCACCCAGGCCTCCAGGAAGCAACGCAACTCCTCGGTCTGACACAGGAGTTGCCGGGAGGCGTTGGCGATGCGGGCGAGGTCGACACGGTCCTGTTCGGTCATCTCGGCCGGGGACTGCGGGATGTCGGTGAGATAGGCCCAGATGCGTCCGTGGAAGTGACCGTCGCCGACGATCTGCTTCACCAGCCGGCGGCCGCGCAGCACCAGCAGGTCGCAGGGCTCCTCCTCGTCGAGGCGGGCGAGCAACTGCGAGGCCTGGTAGGGGGACAGGGGGTGCGCGCCCTGGCCGGGGACGAGGTGTTCCTCGTACGGGCGGACCACGGTGACCCCGGGCAGTCCGGCCAGCGGGTCGGTCAGCCGGCCGGTCTCCACGGGAGCCTTGAGGACGAGCCGGGTCCGGCAGCCCGCGCGGGACAGCGCCTGCACCGTCGACTGGGCCCAGACGGCGGAGCCGTCGATGAGGTTGAGGTCCACGTCGCCGTAGACGAGCGCCCTGAGGGTGCGGGTCATGACGGCTCCTTTCCACGCACGGCGAACAGGCGGTGCCCGGCCCGCGACCAGGTGTCCGGTGGGGTGCCGGTGTCAAGCAGGGACCGGCGGACGAGCAGCGGTTTCAGGGTCGGTACGAAGGCGTAGTCGTCGGCGGCGGGGGTGTGTCCCACCGCGTCGGCGCCCGAGAACTCCTGGGCGCAGAGCAGGTCGAGCAGCAGGGTGTCGGGGCGGTCCTCGGTCAGGTCCGTCCAGTCGGCGACCCAGGGCGCGGTGGGCGGTCCGGAGTGCACGGTGACGGAGGCGGCGGTGAGTTCGCCGAGGTCGAGCCCTGCCGGGTCGGCGACGACGACCTCGGCCGGCCGGTGCAGCTGGCCGAGCGTCTGGGCGACGAGCCGGGCGACGTCGGTGGCGTCCCGGGGGGCGGCCAGTACGGCGACCCGGCGCTCGGCCGTCGGGTCGGGGGCGCCGGCCAGTGCGGCGAGGCGGGCCAGCCGTACCCGGGTGCTGTCCTGCTGAAAGACGTCCCGGAGCCGGTCGCGGCCGTCGGTGACCGGGTCGAGGCGGGACAGCGCGGTCCCGGTGTCGCCGTCGAGGACGGCGTCCCAGGGCAGTTGGGACAGGCCCGGCGCCAAGGACGCCGGGCCGTCCCGCCACAGCACCGCCGCCCGGCCCAGTCCCCGTGCCTGGCTGATCAGTTCGGCGAGGCGGCGGTCCAGGTCGGGGGCGTCTCCGGTGCCGGTGAGCGTCCAGGGGCCGGCCTCGGCGGTGCAGGCACCGAGCTGGACGAGGAAGACGTCCGGGTCGGTGCGCTCGATCAGCAGCCGGCCGTCGTGCGGCAGTACCCGGCTGACCACGGCGTCGGCCGCGAAGTCGGCGGCGGTGCGGTCGGTCAGCACGCCGCTGATCACCAGCCGGTCGCGGGGTGCCACGGACAGCGCGCGGTGGGAGAGGTAGAAGCGGTCGTCTGCGGTTGCCTCCGGTGCCAGGGCGGCGCTCGCGGCCCGCGTGGGCCGCCCCTTGACCTTCCGCTGCCGCCACAGCCCGTACAGCTCCCCGGGCAGCCTGGCCGCGCCCCGCTTGGGTGAACGGGCCGCCGACACCAGCGCCTTGCCGACCCGCAGCGAGGTGGAGCCCTCCAGCATGGCCACGCGGGCCTCCAGCACGCCGGTCCGCTCCCGGGCCCCGCGCAGGGCGGAGGCGAGCTGGTCCTTGTCCCGCAGGGCGGCGGCCAGCCGTTCGGCCAGGCCGTCCTCGCGGCCGCTCTCCAGGGCGCGGGCGGTCTCCTCGGCCGCCCGCTCCAGGTCGATCAGGCGGGCCCGCTGGGAGCGGGAGACGAAGTCGGCGAGCACGTACTCGTCGGCGATCCGGAGGGCCGTGGCGAAACCGTCGGCCGGCAGCGGGTGGCCGAACCAGTCGTGCGGCGGCAGGAGCTCCTCGGTACAGGCGAAGACCGCGCCGGCGTGCAGATGCGTGTAGCCGAGCGCGGCGGCGTGCAGCACCTGGCAGCGGTGGGCCACCAGGGCGTCGAGGAGGCGGTGGTAGGGCAGGTCGGTGCCGGGATGGCCGAAGACGATCAGGCCGCGGCCGCCGGGCCGCATGCGTTCCAGTGCGGTGAGACAGTCCGCCTCGTCGCCGTGCAGGGCGGCGTCGGGGCCGTAGCAGAGGAGCATCAACTCCCCCTCGCCGACAGGCTGTTGGTTCCGGGTCGACTCGACGCCCGGCGGGAGGTGCAGATAGGGGTCAAGACGCAGGCCGCCGCTCGTCGCGTCCACGACCGAGGTCACGTCGTCCAGGTGCGGGTGGAGCAGATCGGTCAGGCGCATCAGCGGGTCCTTGTGAAGACATGGAAGCCGACCCGGTTCTCGCGGAAACCGTAGGGCCGGAAGAGGGAGTGACTCAGGCCCAGGGGCTCAAGTTCCTTGCGGTAGGCGGCGATAGGCCGGTGCATGATGTAGTCGCCGCGCGGGACGGGCTCGTCGGTGTGCTCGTCGGTGACGATCAGCCGGCCGGTGATCCGGACCAGCGAGGCGAGGTTGCGCAGGCCGGCCGCCCACTCCGCGTCGTCCAGGACGTGGAAGAGGACGTCCACGCACATCACCACGTCGTAGAGCCAGGGGCTGCGCCACTCGTCGAGGGCGGCCAGGGCGTAGCGGGGTCCGCCGCCCTCGGCCCGGGCCTGGGTGACGGCCTCCTCGCTGGCGTCGAAGGCGTCCACGTGGTGGCCACAGCGGGCCAGGGCGCGGGCGAAGTGCCCCTTGCCGCAGCCGGCGTCGAGCACGAACAGCGGGGACGCCGGGCTGGACAGGTCGCCGATCAGGGTGAGCAGCTGGCCGAGCCGTACCGCGTAGAAGATCTCGTTGCCGGGCCGGTCCAGGCCGATGTGGCCGCCGGAGGCGAGGTCGTCGCGTTCGCGGTGCCGGGTGTCCCAGTAGGTGCGGACGGTGTGCCCGAGGGTGCGGGGACCGTCGGGGCGGGTGCGGGTGGCGTCAGTCATGGCGCTCCAGCCACTCGGTGAGGACGCGGGCGATGCGGGGGCCGGCCTTGCCGTCCCACAGCGGCGGGCCTTCGGGGTCGGCCGCCGGCGGTCCGTCCAGGACCTTGCGCAGGGCGGGCACCAGTTCGCCGTGGCTCACCAGCCGGTTGGTGCCGTGGGTGACGGTGACCGGGCGTTCGGTCGTGGTGCGCAGCGTCAGACAGGGGACGCCCAGCACGGTGGTCTCCTCCTGGACCCCGCCCGAGTCGGTGATCACGGCGGCGGCGCCCCGCACCAGGCCCATGAACTCGACGTAGCCGAGCGGTTCGAGCAGATGGATGCCGGGCGCGTCGGCGAGGCCCGCCTTGCGCAGTGCCGCGCGGCCGCGCGGGTGCAGGGGCACGGCGAGGTCGAGGTGGCCGGCCGCCTCGGTCAGGGCGCGGGCGGCGGCCGCGGCGGCCTCGGGGTCGTCGACGTTGGCCGGCCGGTGCAGGGTGACCACGCCGTACCGCTCGGGCAGCGCGTGGGCGGCGCGGGCGGCGGCCGGGTCGAAATGGTCCAGATGGGTGAGCAGGGTGTCGATCATCGGGTTTCCGACGAGGTGCGTCCGGCCCGGGTCGACGCCCTCGCGGGCCAGGTGTCCGACGGCTTCCGGGCTGGTCGCGAAGAGCAGCTCGGCCAGCTGGTCGACCAGGCGCCGGTTGACCTCCTCCGGCATCGCCATGTCGAAGCTGCGCAGGCCCGCCTCGACATGGGCGACCGGGATGCCCAGCTTGGCGGCGGCCAGGGCCGCGGCGAGGGTGGAGTTCACGTCGCCGTACACGACGACCAGGGCCGGGGCACGGGCCAGCAGCTCGCCCTCCAGCGCCACCAGCAGGTCGGCGGTCTGCCGGGCCTGGCTGCCGGAGCCGACACCCAGGTCGGTGTCCGGGGCGGGCAGGCCCAGCTCCCGGAAGAAGATGTGCGACATCCGTTCGTCGTAATGCTGACCTGTGTGCACCAGGACCTGGTCGTGCCCGGTCGCGCGCAGGGCGGCGACCACGGGCGCGGCCTTCACGAAGTTCGGCCTGGTCCCTACGACATGGAGTACGCGGCCGTTCATGTCGTACGTTCTCCGCTCTGTCGGCCTACCTTGACGACATGGCCCGACCTCTGTCCCGGCACACGCCGCGTCGAATCCCCCGTGCACTCAGCTTGGCCGCATCCGTCGCATGGGGCGAGTTGCGCAACGATCCCGCGCGGGCCGTGCTGCTCGGCGTACGGCTGCTGCCGGGGCGGGTGCGGCGCGGGCTGCGGCCGGCCGAGCGGCGGCTCGCCGCCCGGGCCCGCTCGGCCGGGCCGACCGCCGCGCCGTCCGCCGCCCGGATCCCGGCGCCCGCCGGGCGGCCGGTGCGGCCCCAACCGGGCCGGGTGCTCCATGTGGTCACCAACGGGCTGCCGTTCAAGCACGCCGGTTACACCGTGCGCACCCAGGCCCTCGCCGAGGCCCAGCGGGCCGCCGGGCTCGATCCGCACGTGGTGACCCGCATCGGGTTCCCGGTGGCGCAGGGCGTCCTGGACGCCCGCCCGCTGCAGATCGTGAACGGGGTGCCGCAGCACCGGCTGCTGCCGCTGAACCTGCCGTACGGGCAGGGCCCGGTGCTGGCCCGCAATGCCGAGCTGGCCGGGCGCCTGGTGGAGCGGCTGCGGCCCGCCGTGCTGCACGCGGCCACCGACCACGGCAACGGGCGGGTGGCGCTGGCCCTGCGGGAGACCTACGGGCTGCCGGTGGTGTACGAGGTGCGCGGGTTCCTGGAGGAGACCTGGCTGACCCAGGCGGCGGCCCGCACTCCGGACGACCCGACCTACCGTGCGCGGCGCGCCCTGGAGACGTACTGCATGCGCCAGGCCGACCTGGTGCTGACCCTGGGCGCGGCGATGCAGGCCGAGATCGTGTCCCGCGGGGTGCCCGAGGAGCGGGTCCTGATCGTGCCCAACGCGGTGGACGACGCCTTCCTCGCCCCGCCGCCGGACGGGGCGGAACTGCGTGTCCGGCTCGGCATCGCGGCGGACGACTATGTGGTGGGCACCGTCAGCAGCCTTACTCCACACGAGGGAATCGGCACATTGCTCCATGCGGGTGCCGAGCTGCGCCGCCGAGGGGTTCCGCTGCGGCTGCTGATCGTCGGCGACGGCCCCGAGCGCGGGGCGCTCGAGGCGCTGGCCGGCCGGCTGGGACTCGGTGCCGGCGTCGCGCTGTTCACCGGCCGTGTCCCGCACCACCAAGTGCGCTCCTACCACGCGGTTCTGGACGTTTTCGCGGTGCCGCGCACCGATGAACGGGTCTGCCGTCTGGTGACCCCGCTCAAGCCGGTCGAAGCGATGGCGAGCGGTCTTCCCGTGGCGGCCAGTGATCTCACAGCCCTACGAGAACTGGTCGAACCGGACGTCAACGGACAGCTGATCACTGCTGAATCACCACATGCTTGGGCAGAAGCTCTCGAAGTATTGCTTTACAGTCGAGAACGGCGGCATGAATGGGGAGCATCCGCCCGCGCTCTGGTAGCGCGTGATCGCACCTGGAAGAGGGTCGCTGCCACGACCCGAGACGCGTATCGCGCTCTTGGATGTGTCTGAGGCCCCCGTCGCCCGGAATCGCACCGTCCGGGCCCTTCGATCCATACGGCGTCTGCCGTTGAGGGCGGAGAATCCCTATGCAGGTCGAAAAGGCCGTACCGCTCGGGGAATTGAGCGAATCGCTCGGGGACGCAGAACGGACCGACGGCTTCGAACTGGCCGTCATCGGGCTCGGCTACGTCGGACTTCCGCTCGCGCGGGAGGCGTCGCTGGTCGGGCTGAGAGTGGCGGGGCTCGACCTCGACCCACGGGTCGTGGAGGGCCTCAACGCCGGACACTCCCACGTCGACGACGTCTCCGACGACGACGTCGCCCGCATGCGACAGGCCGGTTTCACCGCGTACACGGACGACGCCTGTCTGGCCCGTGCGCAGACGATCGTGATCTGTGTGCCGACCCCGCTCAGCGAGGACGGCGGTCCCGATCTGAGCGCGGTGATCTCCGCCGCGCGGGCGGTGGCGCGCAGGCTGGGCCGCGGACGGCTCGTCGTCCTCGAATCCACGACCTATCCGGGCACCACCGAAGAGGTGGTGAAGCCCATTCTGGAGGAGTCCGGGCTACGGGTCGGCGACGACTTCTCGCTGGCGTTCTCACCGGAGCGCATCGACCCCGGCAACACCACCCACGGGCTGCGCGAGACCCCGAAGGTGGTGGGCGGCTGCACCCCGGCGTGCGCGGCCCGGGCGGCCGCCTTCTACGGCAAGCTCGTCGACACCGTCGTACAGGCCAAGGGCACCCGGGAAGCCGAGATGGCCAAGCTCCTGGAGAACACCTACCGGCACGTCAACATCGCCCTGGTCAACGAACTGGCCATCCTCTGCCAGGAGTTGCGCGTCGACGTATGGGACGCGATCCGCTGCGCCGGTACCAAACCGTTCGGCTTCCAGGCCTTCCGGCCGAGCGCCGGGGTGGGCGGCCACTGCATCCCGATCGACCCCAACTACCTTTCCTACAAGGTGCGTTCGATCGGCTACGAGTTCCGGTTCGTGGAACTCGCCCGGGAGATCAACGCACACATGCCGGAGTACGTCGTCCGGCGCGCGCAGGATCTGCTCAACCACGAGGGCCGCGCCCTGCACGGCTCCCGGGTGCTGCTGCTCGGCGTCACCTACAAGCCGGACGTCGCCGACCGGCGCGAGGCGCCGGCGATGCCGGTGGCCCGGCTGCTACGGGCCCGGGAGGCCGAGATCGCCTTCCACGACCCGTTCGTGCCCGCCTGGTTCGTGGACGGCGAGGCCGTGCCGCGCGTCACCGACGTCATGGCCGCCGTGCGCTCGCACGACCTGACGATCCTGCTCCAGGACCACTCCGCCTACGACCTGCCGGCCATCGGCGACGAGGCACGGCTGCTCTTCGACACCCGCGGGCGGATCTTCCGGCCCGGTGTCGAGGTGCTGTAGGCGACCTCAGCGGCAACTCCCTTCCGCCGCCCCCCGGGCCCCGGGGGCGGGGGGGGGGGGGGGAAAGAGCGCCAATTCGGGTTAAAGGCGGCACACGCGAACACCCCCCCCCCGACGCCACCCAACAAAAACAACACATAAAC
>NZ_JBSHAF010000001.1:674438-704018 GCF_053611365.1 Streptomyces sp. NPDC054813
GTGCACCCGCGGGCGGTTATAGCCGCGCCGGGGGTTGAGGGGGGTTCGGCGACCAACGCGGAAAGCCCAGCCGCCCGCCGCCCTGCGGGGGCCCGGGGGCGCCGGGGTCGAAAGGCGCTCAGATGCGGATACTCGTCGTCACCGTCGTCCACCACCCCGAGGACGCGCGCATACTGCACCGGCAGATCACCGCGCTCCGGGAACGGGGCCACCACGTCGTGTACGCGGCGCCGTTCTCGGCCCGTGAGGTGCGCCCCCGCGCCGACCTCGAAGGCATCGACCTGCCCCGGGCGGCGGGCCGCAGCCGCCGGGCGGCGGTGGGCGCGGCCCGCGCCCTGCTCGCCGACCGCGGCCACGAGGCGGACGTGATCCTCCTCCACGACCCCGAACTGCTCCTCGCCCTGCCCGGCACCCTGCGCCGCTGGCGGCGGTCCGGGGCGGCACCGGTGGTCGTCTGGGACGTCCACGAGGACACCGCCGCCGCGCTCGCCATGAAACGCTGGCTGCCCCGGGCGCTGCGGCCGCCGCTGCGGCTCGCCGTGCGGGCGGCCGAGCGGCTGGCGGAACGCCATCTGCGGCTGCTGCTCGCCGAGGACGCCTACCAGGAGCGGTTCCGCCGCGCCCACCCGGTGGTGCCCAACTTCACGACGGCGCCGGTGCAGGCGCCCGAACCGCCGGGCAGCGAACGGGTCGTCTACGTCGGCCACCTGTCCCGGGCGCGCGGCGCACTGGACCTGATCGAGACCGCCCGGCACCTGGGGCCCGGTCTGCGCGTCGAGGTGGCCGGCGCGGCCGACCCGGACGTCCGGGAGGCGCTGGCGGCGGCCGACCGGGACGGCGTGCTGCGCTGGCACGGCTTCCTGCCCAACGACCGTGCCCTCGCACTGCTCGCGGGTGCCCTGGCCGGCCTCTCCCTCCTGCACGACCAGCCCAACTACCGTCATTCACGGCCCACCAAGGTCGTCGAGTACATGGCCCACGGCGTCCCCGTCGTCACCACGCCCACCCCGCTGGCGGCCGACATGGTCGAGCGGCACGGCTGCGGTCTCGTGGTCCCCTACGAGGATCCGCGCGCCGCGGCGGCGGCGATACGACGGCTGAGCACCGACGCGATACTGCGCCACACCGCGGCCCAGCGCGGCCGTGAGGCGGCCGTGACGCACTTCAACTGGCCAGACAAGGCAGCCGAGTTCACCCGCCTGCTGGAGACCTGGGCACGGGAGGAGGCCGGCGTCGGGCGCGCGGGTGGCGCGGCCGGTACAAGGCAACCTCGCCTCCGCCCGGCAACCGGGAGCCCGTCACCCGGCCCCAGGCCGCGCCCTGGACGGGTCGGCTGAACTCGACACCCTTTGCGGCGAGTTCGGTGGTGGTGGCATCGAGGTCGTCGCACCCCCATCGATCACGCGCGGAGGCCGGCGGCGGGCGGGGCGAGCGGCAAGCACTCCCGGTTACGCGTTGGTCCAGCCCCGCTCGCACAGCACGAGCCGGTATCCGTCGGGGTCCTCGACCGTGACGCCCCACCGGTTCCAGTACGGGTTCGGTGACGGCACCAGCTTGCCGCCGTGCTCCTCCAGCCGGGCGACCAGGTCGTCCGGCACCGGGCCGTCGACGTAGACCACCAGCAGGTCCTCCTCGGTGGGCCGCGGCTCGACCGGCCGGGCCGGTTCATGGACCAGCTCCAGATGCCAGCCGGCGTCCGGCCAGCCCAGCATCAGCAGGTCGTGCTCGCCGGGTTCCGGTCCGGCCTCGGCCCGCCACACCACCCCCAGGCCCAGCCCCCGCACCCAGAAGCGCTCGGCCGCGGCGAGATCCCGGGAGGGCCGGGCGACGCGGATGTGACTGCGACCGTTGACGGGCATCGTGACCTCTTCCTGAGCTGCCGTTCCCTGCTCGGCAGCCTAGGCATCCGCCCCCGTGCGCAGCCATCGGCCGATGGCCCTCGATCACAGGTCCTAGGGCCTGCCCCCGGGATCCGCTCAGGCGCGCGGAATGCCGTACGCCCGCTCCACGCGCAGCCGCAGCACCAGCCGGCGGTCGCGGACCATCGCGGCACGGTAGTCGTCCCAGTCGGGGTGCTCACCGCGGACGTCGCGGTAGAGGCGGACGAGTTCCTCGACGGTCCCGTCGTACGGGTCCTGCGCGACCGGCGAGAGCTCGGCGGTGCCCTCGGCGACCGTGTACGCCCAGCGGTCGGGGCTGGTGACGTGGTAGGAGGCACGCGGGTCACGGCGCAGGTTGCGGGTCTTGGCGCGGTCGTCCGTGATCGAGACCCGGACGGTCCGCTCGTCCGGGTAGTACGCGTGATTGACATTGGACAGCTGGGGACGGCCGTCGCTCTTGAGGGTGACCAGCACCCCGTTGTGGCCTTCGGCGAGCAGCTTCAGAAGAGCGTCCTGGGTCATGTCAGGGGAAACCCCGCCGGACCCGCACCGCATTCCCGCCGACCGGTTCGGCGGGGAGACCGCCCGCCGGGCCGGGTGTACCCGGAGTGCACACGGGAAGACGGGGGCATGTACACGTGGGCGCCCTGCCGGGGGCCGGGGCCGTGAAACCGCTGCTCGTACTGGCGTTCCCGACCGTGCCCGGCGTGGCGGCCGCGTCTCCCTCGACCGGCGCCTCTTCTATAGCGTCCGTCACACCACACGCGGATGAGCGGGTCGGTTCGCCGCTTCCTGCGCAACGATGAGGTCCGAGGTCGGACCGCACAGCGGGACGACACGACCGGAGGAGAGCGATGGCACAGCTGCGACAGGAAGTCGACCCCAGTGAGGTCGGGCTGGACGTGAAGGCGTTGGACCGCCTCGACCAGCACTTCGCCCACTACGTCGACGAAGGGCGCCTGCCCGGCTACCTGGTGGCCGTGGCGCGCGGCGGCCGGATCGCCCACCTCACCACGCAGGGCCACCGTGACCGCGCGGCCGGGCTGCCGGTCGAGCCGGACACCATCTGGCGGGTGTACTCGATGACCAAGCCGGTCACCGCGGTGGCGATACTGCTGCTGGTGGAGGACGGCCTGCTCTCCCTCGACGACCCGGTCGGCCGCCTGCTGCCGGAGTTCGCCGATCCCCGGGTGTACGTGAGCGGTTCGGGCGCGGACATGGTGACCCGGCCGGCCGACGGGCCGATCCTGATCCGGCATCTGCTCACCCACACCGCCGGACTGACCTTCGCGTTCTACCACTCGCACCCGGTGGACGCCCGCTACCGCGAGGCCGGCCTGGAGTTCTCGGTGCCGGCGGGCGCTGACCTCGCCGAGACGATGGAGGTGTACGCGCGTATGCCCCTCCAGTTCGAGCCGGGCACCCAGTGGAACTACTCCGTCGGCTTCAACGTGCTCAGCCGCGTCATCGAGGTGGTCTCCGGGCAGCGGCTCGACGAGTTCTTCGCGGACCGGATCTTCCGCCCGCTCGGCATGCCGGACGCGGGCCTGCACATCGTGCCCGAACAGGCCGACCGGCTCTCGGAGTTGTACGGCGAGACGGAGGACGGCGGCCTCGCGGCGATCCCCGGGCTGCCGTTGCGAGGCCGCCCCCGCCTCCTGTCCGGCAGCGGCGGCCTCGCGGCGACGGCGTACGACTACCACCGTTTCATGGAGATGCTGCGCCGCGGCGGCGAACTGGACGGCGTCCGGCTGCTCTCCCCCGCCTCGGTAGCCCTGCTGTCCAGCAACAACCTGCCCGGCGGCACCGATCTGCGTACCTTCGGCGCCCCGCCCCACCAGGAGCCCGGCAACGGCGGCCTCGGCTTCGGCCTGGGCGTCTCGGTGGTGATCGACCCCGACCGCACCCTCTCACCGAGCAGCCCCGGCACCTACGGCTGGACCGGAGCGGCCACCACCGCCTTCTGGGTAGACCCCACGCACGACCTCACCGTGCAGTTCCACACCCAGGTGCGCCCCAAGACCCTGAAGATCCTCCCGGAGTTGCGCCGGCTGGTCCACGAGACGATCCAGGACTAGGACGGTCCAGGACCAGGACGGTCCTGGACCAAACGGTCCTGGACCAAAGGGTGTCCGGTCAGACCAGGTTGGTCTCGGGGCGGGATGCGTCGGCCGCGAACCGGCCGGCGCCGAGCGGGCGGACGTCCAGGAAGGGGGCGCGGCCCAGGTAGAGGTCGCGGATCACCTCGCCGACGGCCGGGCCCTGCAGGAAGCCATGGCCGGAGAACCCGGTGGCGTACAGGAACCGGGAGACCGAAGTCGCCTCGCCGATCAGGGCGTTGTGGTCCGGGGTGTTCTCGTACAGGCCGGCCCAGCCGCCGGTGCGACGCAGGTCGAGCAGGGCGGGCGCGCGCCGTTCCATCGCCGCGCACAGGCGCGGGATCCAGCGGTCGTGCGGGTCGGTGGCGAAGCCCGGCTGCTCGTCCGGGTCGGACATGCCGAGCAGCAGTCCGGGGCCCTCGGCGTGGAAGTACAGGCTGGTGCCGAAGTCGATGGTCATGGGGAGCGTCGGCGGCAGCCCCGGGACCGGTTCGGTGACCGCGATCTGGCGGCGCAGCGGCTGCACCGGCAGGTCGACGCCGGCCATCGCGCCGACCACCCTCGACCAGGCCCCGGCCGCACAGACCACCGTCTCGGTGGCGATCCGGCCGAGGGTGGTGTGCACGGCGGTGACGAAGGCGCCGTCCAGTTCGATGCCGGTGACCTCGGTGTGGCGCAGTACGCGGGCGCCGTGGGCGCGGGCGGCGGCCGCGTAGCCGTGCACGACGGACTCGGGGGTGCAGTGTCCGTCGTCCGGGGAGTACGCGGCGGCCAGCAGTCCGTCGGTGGCGATCAGCGGGGAGAGCCGGGCCGCCTCTTTCGGGGTGAGCATCCGGCTGGGCACGCCGAGGTGGTTCTGGAGCCGGACGCCGGCCTCGAAGGAGGCGACCTCCTCGGGGGTGGACAGGAGGAAGAGGTAGCCGACGCGGCGCAGCCCGATGTCGTACCCGATCTCCTGCCCGAAGCGGGCGAAGGCCTCTAAGCTGCGCGCGCCCAGCTGGATGTTGAGTTCGTCGGAGAACTGGGCGCGCACCCCGCCGGCGGCCTTCGAGGTGGATCCGGCGGCGAGTTCGTCCCGTTCGACGAGGACGACGTCACGGACACCCGCGCTCGCCAGGTGGTAGGCGATGCTGGTGCCCATCACCCCGCCGCCGATGATCACGACCTGGGCCCGAAGATTCACGCGTGCGCCTCCTGTCGGTCTCCCCTGTTCCTTCCCCGGGAGGCCACCCGGTACCTCAGGACCAGTGCGCCACCGCGTCCAGGTGGGGCAGCACGTGGTCGAGGCGCTCGCGCTTGGTCCGCAGGTAGGTGATGTTGTTCTCGCACGGCTCGATCAGCAGCGGGACGGTCTCGGCGACCTCAATGCCGTGGCGGACCAGGGACTCGCGTTTGCGCGGGTTGTTGGACATCAGGCGTACCGAACCCACCCCGAGGTCACGCAGGATGCCGGCGGCGACACCGTAGTCGCGGGCGTCGACGGGCAGGCCGAGCGCGAGGTTGGCCTCGACCGTGTCCAGGCCCTCCGCCTGGAGCGCCATCGCGCGCAGCTTGGCGAGCAGTCCGATGCCGCGGCCCTCGTGCCCCCGCAAGTAGACGACGATGCCGCTGCCTTCGGCGACGACCGCGCGCAGGGCGGCGGCCAGCTGGTCGCCGCACTCGCAGTGCTGGGAGCCGAACGCGTCACCGGTGAGGCACTCCGAGTGCAGCCGGGTCAGTACCCGGTCGCTGTCGATGTCCCCGTAGACCAGGGCGACTTGCTCGTCACCGCGGTCGTGGTCCAGGTAGCCGATCGCCTGGAATTTCCCGTAGACGGTGGGCAGCGGTGCATTGACGACGCGTTCCACGCCCGAACGCCGTGGGGACTTCTTGCCGAGTACGCCGATGTTCTCTGTCATGATCTGATTCCTAAGAGGAGACGAAAGGCCGTGAAAAAGATGAATGGTTCGGGCGCGCGTACGGCGGCATACGGCTTGTTGCCGACGGACACCACGGAAGAGGTACGGACCAGGGGGGCGGGCGTTTCAACTCAGGTCGCCGTCCTTCCCGTGGGGAGCTTCGAACAGCACGGTCCCTTCCTTCCGCTGGCGACGGACACGCTCGTCGCCTGTGCCGTCGCCCGGGAGATCGCCGACGCGTTCCCGGTGCACCTCCTTCCGCCGGTGACGGTCTCCTGCTCGCACGAGCACGCGGCCTGGCCGGGGACCGTCAGCATCTCCTCGGTGACCCTGCACGCGGTGGTCCGGGACATCGCGGAATCGTTGCGCCGCTCGGGCGTCGAGGCGCTGGTCGTGGTCAACGGCCACGGCGGCAACTACGTGCTGGGCAACGTCGTCCAGGAGGCGTCCGCGCGGGGCGAGCGGATGGCCCTGTACCCGGCCGCGGAGGACTGGGAGACAGCGCTTTCGCGGGCCGGGGTGGAGACCTCGGCGCTGACCGACATGCACGCGGGAGAAATCGAGACCTCGATTCTGCTGCACGCTCATCCCGAATTGGTCCGCCCTGGTCACGAGTCCGCCGATTTCACCGCTGACGACCGCCGTCATCTCCTCACCCTGGGAATGTCCGCCTATACCGAGTCGGGCGTCATCGGCCGTCCCTCCCTGGGGTCGGCGGAAAAGGGGAAGGAACTCCTGGCGAGCCTCGCCGATTCCTTCGGCGCGGTTTTCGAACTGCTCACCTCGGGGCGGGAGTAGCGCATCCCGGCGTACCAGCGGACGACCAGGACCACCAGTCCCGGCAGGGCCGCCACGAAGCTGAGGACGCCGTAGACGACCGCGGTGGCGAGCCCACTGTCCGCGCCCAGGCCTGCCGCGGCGAACGCCCAGGCGGTGACGCCCTCCCGGGGGCCCCAGCCGCCGACGTTCAGCGGCAGGCCCATGGCGACCAGGGCGAGCACCGCGATCGGCGTCAGCGCGGCCACGGAGGCGGCGGAGCCGGCGACCCGCGCGGCCACCACGAACATCCCGACGTGCCCGGCGAGGATGACCGCCGAGGACAGTGCGACGCCCGGCCCGTTCCGCCGTGACAGCAGCGCCCGGCGGGCCTCGGCGAGCGTCGCGCGCAGGGCGCCGCCACGCTTGCCCGGGCCCCTGTTCATGCGGACCGCGGCCACGACCGCGCAGGCGCCCGCCAGGCCGGCCGCGACCAACGGGGCGAAGCTGCGCACCTGGTCGCGGACCGGCGAGGGCAGGGTCAGCAGCGCGCCCGCGCCGAACACCGTCAACGCGACCTGCCCCGCGGCCCGTTCCAGCACGACCGCGCGGACCCCGCGCCCGATGTCGCCCTCGCTCTGCCCGTGCCTGACCGCCCGGTGCACATCGCCGAGCACCCCGCCGGGCAGGGCCGCGTTGAGGAACAGCGCGCGGTAGTAGTCGCCGACAGCGGGCCCGAGCGGCAGCCGCAGGCCGAGGCTGCGGGCCACCAACTGCCAGCGCCAGGCGCTCAGTACCGTCGTGACCGCCCCGATCACCAGGCCGACGACCAGCGTCGGGGTGTCGATGCGGCGCAGCCCGTCGACGAAGACGCCGGTGCCGAGCCGCCACAGCAGCACGGCGATGATGGCGACTCCGGCGACGGTGCCCAGGTGGGCGCGGACGGCGCGGAAGGTGCGGCGCCGGGGCACGGTCACCGGGGCGACGGGGGCGGTCTCACGGACCAGGGTGGGGGTGGTCATGAGGTGCCTCCGGTCGGCCGGGCGAGCGCCAGCAGGTCGCTGTGGTGCAGGACGACCCGCAGTTCACCGGCGGCGCAGGCGGCGAGCCGCTCGGCCAGGTAGGCCTCGGCGCGCTCGGCCAGTTCGGGGCGCTCCTCGACGGCCGCGCCGACCCAGCCGCGCAGCCACTGCTCGGTGAGCGCCTTCTCGTCGGGGCCGAGCCGCCAGGGGCTGGGGTTCACCTTCACGGTGGCGCCGCGGTCGGCGAAGGCCTCGCAGGCGGCGGTGACGGCGTCCGGGCCGAGCATCCCGCCGCGCCGCTGGTGGGCGTTGAAGGCCTCCGTCAGCTCCGCGTCCAACGGGTGGGGGGTGTCGAACTCGACCCGTCCGGCGACCGAGAGGGTGAGCAGGGCGGGGCAGCCGGCTCCGGCGCAGGCCTCGGCGAGGGTGTCGACCTCCTCCCGGGTGAGCACGTCGAGGAGCGCGGAGGCGGTCACCAGCGAGGCGCCTATCAGCGCGTCGGGGGTGAGCCGGGCGACGTCACCCCGGCGGGTCTCCACCGTGACCCGGCTGCCGTCGGCGGCCACCCGGGGCGAGGCGACGGCGGCGAAGTGCAGGAGGTAGGGGTCGCGGTCGTGCAGGATCCAGTGCTGGGCGCCGTCCAGGCGGGGCGCCAGCCAGCGGCCCATGGAACCGGTGCCGCAGCCCAGGTCGTGCACGACCAGACCGCCCGCCTTGCCGGGCAGGTTGGCCAGCCGGATCCGCAGCGGGTCCAGCAGATCGTGTGACCGGGCGGCCGCGTCCGCGCTCTCCCGCAGCTCAAGCCACTCGGGCGCGTACCGCGGCGGCTCCTCGGGCTCGCTCTCGCGCAGGCGTACGGTGGCCCGCTCGCCCAGGCGTACGACAGGTCCGGCCCCGGCTATGACCTCGGACCGTCCGGGCTCCCCGGAGGCTGCGGCATCCATGTGCTCTCGTCCCACCCCTGCATCCGTAACATCGCTGGGCCCGGGCTGCGCGGGGATCGCGCCGACCGGAGCAGTGGTCGTCGTCTCGCTGGTCATGCCGCCCTCCGGGGTTCGTCGGGGAGTCTCAGCAGGACTCCGGCCAGGCTGCGGGCGGTGGTCGCCCAGCCGTCGAGCGCCGCCCGCCGGCCGCGCGCGGCGGCCTTCAGACGACGGCGTACGTCCGCCTCGCCGAACCAGCCGCGCAGTTCGGCGGCGAGCGCGGCGGGGTCCTCCGGCGGCACGAGGATGCCGGGTACCCCGCCGTCAGGAGCCCTGCCGACCGCTTCCGGCAGCCCGCCGACGTCGGTGGCGAGCACCGGGATGCCCCGGGCGAGGGCCTCGGTGACCGCCATGCCGTAGGTCTCGGCGTACGAGGTGAGGACCATCAGGTCGGCGGCGGCGTAACTGGCGTCGAGGTCGGCGCCGGAGCGGGGGCCGGCCAGGTGCAGCCGGTCCGTCAGGCCGTGCCGGGCGATCAGCGACCGCAGGTGGGCGACGTACTCGGGGTCCTGGGCGAGGCCGCCCACGCAGGTGCAGGTCCACGGCAGGTCCCGGACCGCCGCGAGCGCCTCGACCAGCCGGTGCTGGCCCTTGCGGGGGGTGATGGTGGCGACGCACAGCAGGTGCGAGACCCCGTCGGTGCCGCCGGCCAGCGGGGCGATGTCGGCACCCGGGGCGGCGACATGCACCCGTTCGGGTGCCAGGCCGTGGTGCGAGACCAGCCGCCGTACCGCCCAGTCGCTGGTCGCCACCACGGCCGGCACGGCGCGCAGCACCGCGCGCTCCCGGGCGTCCAGGTCGGCGGCCACCGCCGGGTCGAGCCCGGTCTCGTCGCCCAGCGGCAGGTGCACCAGGACGGCGAGCCGCAGCCGTTCGGCCTCCGGCACGACGACCTCGGGAACCCCGCACGCCACCAGGCCGTCAAGGAGGACGACCGCCCCATCAGGCATTTCCCGCAGGGTCCGGGCGATGGTGTCCCGGGCGGCCGCGTCGGGGCGCGGCCAGGAGCCGGGCACCGGGTGCCTGGTGACCTGCCAGCCGAAGCCGGGCAGGTCCAGGCAGACCCGCCGGTCGTAGGCGTTGCCGCCGCTCGGGGTGGTCAGGTCGTCCACACCACCGGGCATGACGAAGTGCACGATGCGCAGGGACATGGGCAGGATCCCGATGTTCGCGGGGGCGTTCTCGCCGGCCGGGTCGGTGGTCGCCGCGCGCTGCGCGGGCACGTAGGTCAGGGCCGGTGCCCGGCCGAGGGTCACGTCGGTCACAGGGCACGCTCGTAACTCGCCCAGGCTACGTGCGACTCGTGCAGGGTGACGGTCAGGCCCGCGAGGCCCCGGGCACCCTCGCCCAGTGCGCCCTTCTCGATCCGCTCGGCCAGCCGGTCGGCGACGACCTTCGCCAGGAACTCCGTGGAGGTGTTGATCCCGGCGAAGTCCGGCTCGTTGTCGAGGTTTCTGTAGTTCAGCTCGCTGACCACGGCGCCGAGTTCCTGGGTGGCAAGACCGATGTCGACGACGATGTTGTCGTCGTCCAGCTGCTCACGCCGGAAGGTGGCGTCCACCAGGAACGTGGCGCCGTGCAGTCGCTGCGCGGGCCCGAACACGTCGCCGCGGAAGCTGTGGGCGATCATGATGTGATCGCGGACGGTGATGCTGAACAACGGACGACCCTCCAGGTGCGGCGCGTCTGGTCCCCCGGCTGATCCCTGCCGGGGGATGCCCTTAATACGGCTCTTGGCTTCCCCGTGTTCAGTCCACTCTCACTCTTTTCTCAGGTCAGGACCTCTTGGCGGCCCGCATTGGACATTCCGTCAGCCGACGTCGCCGTAGCGGACCCGGTGACAGAGCGCCGGGATCTCCCCCGAGGCGAGTTTCGGGAGTACCTCCGGGAGCTCTTCGAACGCGCTTTCCCCGGTGATGAGGGCGTCCAGCGCCGGGTCGGCGAGCAGGTCCAGGGCCAGGGCGAGCCGGTCGGCGTAGCTGCGGCCGGCCCGGCGCGGGGAGACGGTGCCGACCTGGCTGCTGCGCACGGTGAGGCGGCGGGAGTGGAAGGCCTCACCGAGCGGGAGAGCGATCCGCCGGTCGCCGTACCAGCTCAGCTCGAGGACCGTGCCCTCGGGGGCGAGGAGCTCCAGGGCGCGGGTGAGGCCCTGCTCGGTGGCGCTGGCGTGCACGACCAGGTCGCAGCCGTCCAGGGCGTCCTCGGGCGTCGCGAAGTCGATGCCGAGGGCCTCGGCGGTCTTGGCGCGGGCCGGGTCGGCGTCCACCAGCTGGAGCCGTACGCCGGGGAAGCGGGCGAGCAGGGCGGCGACCGAGCAGCCGACCATGCCGCCGCCGATCACCGCGATCCGGTCGCCGACCAGGGGCGCGGCGTCCCAGAGGGCGTTCACGGCGGTCTCCACGGTGCCCGCGAGCACCGCACGCGCCGGTGGTACCCGCTCCGGTACCACCGTCACCGCGGTCACCGGAACGACGTAACGCGTCTGATGCGGATACAGGCAGAACACCGTACGCCCGATCAGCTCAGCAGGGCCCGCCTCCACGACGCCCACGCTCAGGTAGCCGTACTTCACCGGCCCGGGGAACTCGCCCTCCTGGAACGGCGCCCGCATCACCGCGTGTTGGCTCTCCGGCACCCCACCGCGGAACACCAGTGTCTCGGTGCCCCGGCTGACTCCGGAGTACAGCGCGCGCACCAGTACCTCGCCCTCGGCGGGCTCCGTGAGGGTGACGTCACGCAGCTCTCCGTGGCCCGGAGAGCGGAGCCAGAACGCGCGGGCCGAGCGGTTCATCGGCATCCTCCTGAACGATCGGGAAGTTGTTCACGTACCGAGATGTGCACAGCGAGAAGTGCACAGGCCGCGCACAGTACGCGGCGTTGATCGACTCTGTCACTCGGCCGGAGGACGTGCGGTGGCCCTGAACAACACTTACGAAGCCAGGCTGGTCCAGCAGGAGACCGCTGTGGGAGCGGGCGTGCAGATCCTGTTGCTGACCTTGCTCGGGTCGGCGATCGGCATGGGGCCGGCCGGATGGCTGACGGGGCTCGCGTTCGCGATAGCCACCTGGGCGGTGCTCTCCCGGGCACTGCACCGCACCCGGCCGCGCTCGTTCGGCCCCGCCAACCGGGTGACCCTCGGCCGCGCGATCCTGGTCGGCGGTGTGACGGCCCTGGTCGCCGACTCCTTCGAGAGCTCCCCGCCGGTCTCCCTCCTGGTCGGGCTGACCGCCGTGGCCCTCATCCTCGACGGCGTGGACGGCAAGGTGGCCCGCCACACGGGTACTTCCACGGCCCTGGGCGCGCGCTTCGACATGGAGGTCGACGCGTTCCTGATCCTGGTGCTGAGCGTGTACGTCTCGACGCAGCTGGGCCCGTGGGTGCTGCTGATCGGCGCGATGCGCTACGCGTTCGTCGCGGCGGCGAAGGTCGCGCCCTGGCTGAACGCCCCGCTGCCGCCGTCGATGGCCCGCAAGACGGTCGCCGCGATCCAGGGCATCTGCCTGCTCCTCGCGGGCGCGGACCTGCTGCCGTACCTGGCCAACCTGGCCGTGGCCCTGCTGGCGCTCGGCTCGCTGCTGTGGTCGTTCGGACGCGATGTGGTGTGGCTGTGGCGCAACTCGCGGACGGCGGAGGCGACGGTGACGGAGCGGGAGGCGGCGCCGGCGGTGACGGCGACGGAACTGGAGGCGGCGCCGTCGGTGGCCGCGGTCGCGGAGGAGGAGCGGGTGGCGGCCCGGGCGGCCGAGCTGCGGCTGACGGTGCGCGCCGAGGCACGGGTCGAGGTGCGCGCGGAGGAGCGGGAGATGCTGGAACTGGCGGTCCGGTGAACTGACCGAGCACGGCGCAGGGGCCCGGACCGGGGGATGGTCCGGGCCCCTGCTGTTTGCCTACGAGCGTGGGCCAACAGGCGTTGCATCAAGGGGCGGTACATCAACGCCCGTTTGCCTACAGGCGTTGACCTACGCGTGCGGGCCCACGGGCGTTGACCTACGCCTGCGGGCCCACAGCCGTTGACCTACGCGTGCGGCCCACGGGCGTTGGCCTACGCGTGTGGGCCCACGCCAGTAGGCCCACAGCCGTTGACGCCTACGAGCGTGCGCCCCGCGTCCGCACGAAGGCGAACGTGGCCGCCGCCAGGCCCAGGACGCCGACGATCAGGCCGGCGATACCGAGGCCGCGCGCGGTGGAGTCGCTGGAGTCGGCCGACGCGGTCGTCGTCGCCTTGGCGCTGCTCTGCGTCGCCGGTGCGGCCGCGGCACTGCCGTCGGCGGCGCCCTTCGCGGTGAGCTTGAGCGTCGGCGCCGGGTTCTCCGGCTCCTCGCCGCCGCTCTCCGCCTCCTCGATCCAGCGCACGACCTTGCCGTCGGAGTAGGTCTGCAGGGTCTTGAAGGTCAGCTGGTCGGTGTCCTCGGGCAGCTGGCCGAAGGCGACGTTGAAGTCCTCGAACTGGCCGGCGCCGATCTTGCCGCCGGTCCAGGTGATCTCGGAGGCGGCCTCGGTGATGGTGCCGTCGTCGGTCTTCACGGGCGTCTTGAGCTTGGTGGTGGTCACCTTGGCGGTCCAGCCGTCCTGCGGGGAGACGAGGACGCCCAGGACCGGGTGGTCGGTGGGCAGGAAAACCTGCACCTTGGCGGTGGAGGCCGTGTCCTCCTCGTTGGGCACACGGAAGGTCAGCACACCGTCGGTGGCTCCCTTGGCGTAGCTCTCGGGGTGGACGGTGACGTGCGCGGAGGCGACGCCGGCGGCGGCGAGGACCGACGCGGCGGTGAGCGCGGTGACGGTGGCGGCGCGGCGCAGGACAGAGTTGGCAGACATGGGTGAGGGATCTCCGTACGAGTGAAGTCTGTTAGAGGGTCTTACGGGTGTGAGATCGGGTACGGGATCACGGAAGGGGGGCCGCGTCGGCTCACCGCGTGCCGCAGGGCGAGCAGTCGGCGGGGGCGGATCGGGCCGGCCGGGGCCAGGTGCGGGCCGGCGGCCGGGCCGGGCAGCGGGGCGTCGCGCCACCAGGCCGCCAGGCCGGGTACGAGGGCGACCGCACGGCGCAACAGTGACCACAGCGCCGCCTCGCCGCACCGCAGCCACCAGGAGGCGACCAGGGCGGCGAGGGCATGGGCGAGAGTGGCGTGCGCGGTCAGGGCGTGGGCGTGCGGGTACTGCTGCACCACGCCACCCATACCACCCGTACCGGCCATACCACCCATACCGACCATGGCATGACCGTGCATGCGCATGTGGGCCATGGTCATGGTGGGCGCGGGAGCCGGGGTGACCGCGCGTGCCGCGTCGAAGCCGGCGTGCAGGCCGGCCTGGGTGAGCAGCATGCCGACGCCGATCTCCGGCAGTCCGCGCTCACGCCCCGCGAGGGCGCGCCCCAGGCCGAACACGGCAACGAACCCGGCCGCGTCGGCCCACAGCGGCGGCATCTGCCCCATGGCCAGCGCATGTCCGGCGGCAGCCAGGAGCACGCACACCGCGGCGAACACCGCGGCACGCAGGCTCCGTACCGCCGGTGACGCATTCATGGTGAGCGATCCTCCCACGGTCGGGGGATACGCGAGGCACGGACGCCCCGTTCACTCACGGCTGGGGTTTTCCCGTGCGACGACCGCGGTTCGCTGTGAGGGCGGAGGCCGGGCGACGGCGGATCGCCGCCCGGCCCGGAGCCCCTACTTCTTCTGCTCCACCCGCACCCAGTCCACCTCGGCCTGCACTCCCCCGGCCGCGATCTTGTCGACGCTGGACTGCGGCAGGCCCCAGTAGGGGCTGGTGACCTGGTTCCAGCCGGCCGGGTAGGCGCCGCCGAGGGCGAGGTTGAGGATGACGTACTGGTTGTGGTCGTAGACCCACTGACCGCGGGTGGACTCCACCTTGTTGCGGGTCGTCTCCTGGACCAGGGTGTCGTCGACGTAGAAGCGCATCGCTGTCGGCGTCCACTCCACCGCGTAGGTGTGCCACTGGTCGGCGGTGCCGCCGTTCGGAAAGGTCTGGCGGGCGCCGATGTTGCCGTCGGCCGAGTAGCCGGGGCCGTGCAGCGCGGTGCTCGTCCACGTCGGGTAGCCGATGTTCTCCATGATGTCGGTCTCGCCGGAGGCCGGCCAGGAGACCGAGGGGTTGTCGACGTTGCTGCCGAGCAGCCAGAAGGCGGGCCAGAAGCCGTCGCCGACCGGGAGTTTCATGCGGGCGCTGACCTTGCCGTACGTGAAGTCGAAGTGGGTGTTGGTGTCGATGCGGCCGGACGTGAAGTCGTAGGTGCCGCCGCCCGCCTGGGTGCAGCCCTTGCAGTACTTCGCCTTGAGGATCAGTTCGCCGTTCTGCGTCAGGACGTTGTTCGTCGAGTCGACGTACGCCTGGGACTCGCCGTTGACCGGGCCCATCTCGGTGCCGGTGCGGACGACCCGCCACTTGGAGCGGTCGAGTGCGGTGCCGGTGAAGTCGTCGAAGAACGTGGTCTGGTAGTTGCCCGACTGGTCGCCCGGGAGGGCGGGGTAGGCCGCCGACGCGCTGCCGCCGGTGCCCCAGACCTGGAACTCGTAGAGGGAGTACCCGAATTGCGCGGTGTAGGGAGCGGGGTTGTAGAAGCTGCGGCGCTCCTTGCCGAGCATCCTGACGTACCGGCCGGTGGCCGGGGAGGGAAGGGTGACGGTGTCGTGCAGGCCCGCCGCGTCCCCGGGGGCGGCGACGTTCGCGCGGCGAGCCGCCATGGCCGCGGCTGAAGGCTCGTACACCGTGCGCCAGTTGACGTTGTCGTCGGAGACCTGGAGCAGGTAGTCGACCGCGAACGCCGACTCCCAGTACAGGTCCACGGAGGAGATCGTGGAGGTGGCGCCCAGGTCGACCGAGATCCAGCGGTCGGCGTTCCAGTCGCTCGACCAGCGGGTGTAGTCGCCCTTCAGGCCGGCCGGCCAGCCGCCGTCGGTGGCGAACGCCGGCGAATTGCCCGCGTGCTGGTAGTAGTTGGAGTACGCGGGGTGGTTCAGGGCGAGGTTGGTGACGGTCGAGGACGCGGGGGCCGGTTCGCCGCCGTAGACCTTGAAGTTCCAGAGCGAGTAGCCGTAGGGGGTGGCGCGTTCGATGCCGCGCATCCGCACGTAGCGGCCGGTGACCTCCTGCGGGTAGGTGCTCGCGGTGACCGAGCCGCCAGTGCCCGCGGTCTCGGTGTAGAACGGCGTCCAGTCCGCGCCGTTCTTCGACGCCTCCAGGACGTACCTCTTGCCGTAGGCGGCCTCCCAGTCGAGGACCACCCGGTCGATACGGATGCTGGTGCCGAGGTCGATCCGGATCCAGGCGTCGTCCGCGAAGTTGCTGGACCAGCGGGTCGCGCCGTCGCCGTCGAAGGCCAGGCCGGGGGTGGTGCCGCCGTTCTCGCTGCCGGAGGCGGTGACGGCGTTCGGGTTCGCCGCGTAGGCGGTGTTCGCGCGGTCGGTGTCCCAGGTCACGGCGGCAGCGGCGGCGGACGCCGGTAAGGCCAGGACCGGGCCCGAGGCCAGCAGGGCGGCCGTCGCGAGGGCGGCCAGGAGGGTGGGGGGAATGCGGGTCGGCATGCGGGTCTCCTGAGTGTCGATGGTGCACATGTTGTTGTGTTCATGACAGATCAGAGGCTGGTGTCCATGGACCGTCTTGCATGCGTGTGACAGTGCGGTGCGGTGGACGCGGAACTCCCCTGTGCCGCGCCCACCGCGGTTCCGGTCAGGCCGCCCGGCGGGCCTGTCCCCGGTGGTCGCGGATGATGTCCGCGTACCGGTGGCCGCTGCCCTTGATGGTGCGGACCTGGGTGCGGTAGTCGACGTGGACCAGGCCGAACCGCTTGTCGTAGCCGTAGGCCCACTCGAAGTTGTCCAGCAGCGACCAGGCGAAGTACCCGGCCAGCGGGGCACCATTGCGGGCCGCCGACGCACAGGCGGCGAGGTGGCGGGCCAGGTACTCCTGGCGCTCGGGGTCGTCGATCGTGCCGTCGGGGCGGACCACGTCCGGGTAGGCCGAGCCGTTCTCCGTGACGTAGAGCTTGCGGGCGCCGTACTCGTCGGTGAGGCGCAGCAGCAGCGTCTCGATGCCGCTCGCGTCGATCTCCCAGTCCATGCCGGTGCGCGGGACGTCGGGGCGGCGCACCGAACGGGCGTACGGGGCGGGCCCGTCGGGGTCGTCCTCGATGTAGGCCGGGAAGTAGTAGTTCAGGCCCAGCCAGTCGAGCGGGGTGGCGATGGTCTCCAGGTCGCCGGGGCGCTCGGGGAGTTCGACGCCGTAGGTCTCGACCATGTCGGCCGGGAAGCCGCGGCCGTGCACCGGGTCCAGCCACCAGCGGTTGACGTGCCCGTCGTGGCGGCGGACGGCGGCCTCGTCCTCGGGACGGTCCGAGGCGGCGAACACCGTGGAGAGGTTGTTCACGATGCCGACCTCGGCGCCGGGCGCGGCGGCGCGGATCGCCTGGGCGGCCAGGCCGTGGCCGAGGAGCAGGTGGTAGGAGGCGCGGACGGCGGCCGTGAGGTCGGTCAGGCCCGGGGCCATCTTGCCCTCCAGGTGGCCGATCCAGGCCGAGCAGGAGGGCTCGTTGAGGGTGGTCCAGTGCCGGACCCGGTCACCCAGCCGTTCGGCGACCACGGAGGCGTAGGCGGCGAAGTGCTCGGCGGTCGCCCGCTCGGGCCAGCCGCCCCGGTCCTGCAGCGCCTGCGGCAGGTCCCAGTGGTAGAGCGTGACCGACGGGGTGATCCCCGCCGCCAGCAGGGCGTCGATCAACTCGTCGTAGAAGTCGAGGCCCTTGGCGTTGACCGGGCCGTCGCCGCCGGGCCGCACCCGCGGCCAGGCGATCGACAACCGGTAGGCGTTGGTGCCGAGCCGGCCCATCAGGCCGATGTCCTCGCGCCAGCGGTGGTAATGGTCGCAGGCGATGTCGCCGTTGTCGTCGCCCGCGATCTTCCCCGGGGTGTGCGAGAAGGTGTCCCAGATGGAGGGTGAACGGCCGTCCTCGGCGACGGCTCCCTCGATCTGGTACGCCGCGGTTGCCGTGCCCCACAGGAAGTCGTGCGGGAGTGCGGCGAGGTCGATGGTCACGTAATTCCTTTCGCGACAAGCTTCGGAACTGGGGGGGTTCACTTGACGGCGCCCGCCGTCAGCCCCGCCACGAGGTAGCGCTGGAGCAGCAGGAAGCCGGCCACGACGGGAATGCTCACCACGAGCGAGGCGGCCATGATCTGGTTCCAGTAGACGTCGTACTGCGTGGAGTAGCCCTGCAGGCCGACGGCGAGGGTGCGGGTGGTGTCGTTGGTCATGACCGACGCGAAGAGCACCTCGCCCCAGGCGGTCATGAAGGCGTAGACGGCGACCGCGACGATCCCCGGGATCGCGGCCGGCACCACCACCCGGAACAGCGCGCCGAGCGGCCCGCAGCCGTCCACCAGCGCCGCCTCGTCCAGGTCCCTGGGCACCGAGTCGAGGTACCCGATCAGCATCCAGATCGAGAACGGCAGCGAGAACGTCAGGTAGGTGAGGATCAGGCCGCCGCGGGAGCCGAACAGGGCGATGCCGGTGGCGTTGCCGATGTTGACGTACATCAGGAACAGCGGGAGCAGGAAGAGGATGCCCGGGAACATCTGAGTGGACAGCACGGTGACCGTGAAGACCCGCTTGCCGCGGAACTCGTAACGGCTGACCGCATAGGCGGCGAACACCGCGACCACGACCGAGCAGACGGTCGCCGAGACCGCCACGATCAGCGAGTTCACGAAGTACCGCGCGAGCGGGACCGTCGACCAGATGTCGATGTACGGGCGGATGGTCAGCCCGCTGGGCAGCCAGCGGAACTTGCCGGTGACGTCCGCGAGCGGCTTCAGCGAGCTGGAGATCATCACGTACACGGGGATCAGCACGAACCCGGTGAGCAGCGTGAGGAAGATCGCCCGGGCCCAGAGGAAGGAGCGCGGCGGGGCCATCGGCGAACTGGGGCTAGACATCGGCGGTCCTCCGTCCGCGTGAGGTGAGCGCGAGGTAGACGCCGGTCACGACCAGCAGGAAGAGCAGCAGGAGCACGGACATCGCCGAGCCGGTGCCGAAGTTCCAGGTGACGAAGGAGGCCTGGTAGATGTGGACCGAGATGAGGTCGGCGGCCTCCGGAGCGGCCTTGCCGAACAGGACGTACGGCGTGTTGAAGTCGTTGAACGTCCACAGGAACAGGACCAGGATCAGCACCTGGTTGACCGGGCGCAGCGAGGGCAGGGTGATCCGGCGGATCTGCTGCACCATGCCGGCGCCGTCCAGGGCGGCCGCCTCGTACAGCTCCTTGGGGATGTTCTGGAGTCCGGCCATCACGATCAGGAAGGCGAACGGCCAGCCCTTCCAGACGGACACGGTCAGCAGCGCCCAGAAGCTGTTGTCGCCGATCAGCCAGAAGGACGGCTTGTCGGTGAGATGCAGCTGGTCGTGCAGGACGTGGTTCACCAGGCCGTTGTCGTGCTGGAACATGAACACCCAGGTGATGACGGCTGCGTAGACCGGCAGCGCGTACGGCACCAGGAACAGGGTCCGCAACAGGCCCCGGCCGCGGAAGGCGTCCTGCATGAACACCGCGGCCGCGGTGCCGATCAGCCAGCACAGGCCGACCGAGAGCAGGGTGAAGCCGACGGTGACGAGGAAGGAGTGCAACAGGGCCTTGCCGACCGGGGCGTTGAACTCGATCGACGTCCGGTAGTTGTCGAACCCGGACCAGGGGGCGGTGCCCCAGTCGCGGATGTAGAACTGGGTCAGCTCCTTGAAGCTCATCACGACGCCGATGACCATCGGTATCAGATGGACGAGGAGTTCGAGCAGCAGGGCGGGCAGGAGCAGCAGGTAGGGCAGTCCGATCCGGCGGATCCGCCCGGGGCGGCGGCCCGAGCCGCCCGCCGTCCCGGGGGAGTTCGCACGCACCGGCTCGTGCACGGCGGTGGTGGTGGTCGTCATGGTGCTCAGGCCGCCGGCATCTGCTGCTGGGCCTTCTCCAGCTCGGCCTTCACGGAGTCGGTGGTGACGGCGTGGCCGGCGGCCGCGGCGGCGAACAGGTTCTTCACGGCCGTACCGACGGTCGTCTCGAACTGCGACTCGGCGGCCACCTGGGGCAGGGCCGCGGCGCTGGTGGCGAGCGTGTTCTTCAGGACCGAGTTGGCCGGGGTGTTGAAGGCCGGGTCCTCCTGGGCCGCCTTGACCGGCGGGATGGAGGTGTAGGCGGTGTTGAGGATCTTCTGCTCGTCGTCGCTGGTCATGAACTTCACGAACTTCGTTGCGCCGTCGAGGTTCTTGGTGTTCTTGAAGACCGCCAGGTTGATGCCCGCGACCATCGAGTTGACCTGGGCGCCGGTGCCGGGGGTGCCGGACTGCACGGGCACGGGGGCGATGCCGTAGTCGCTGTCGCTCATGCCCTGCGACTTGAGGTTGGAGGACGCCGACTGCCACAGCAGCATGGCCAGCTTGCCCTTGGCGAAGTCGCTCACCGACTGGTTCTGCGCGTACTCGGCGTCGCTGGTCGGGATGGCCTTGTCCTTGGCCATGAGGTCGACGTACTGCTTCACCGCGGCGACGACCTTGTCGTCGGTGAAGTTGGGCTTGCCGTCGGCGGTGAAGAAGTCGGCGCCGTGCTGCTTGGCGAAGACGAAGGTGTGGTGGATGTTCTCCGACACGTTGCCGCCCTCGGCGCCGAGCACCGACTTGCCCTTGGCGGATATCTTCTTGCCGTCGGCGATCAGCTCGTCCCAGGTGACCGGCGGCTTGGCGATCCCCGCATCGGCGAAGATCTTCTTGTTGTAGTAGAGGGCGTAGGCCATCGAGTACAGCGGTACGGCCGCCGGGTCCTTGCCCTCGGCGCCCGTGGAGCCGAGCGCGGAGTCGACGAAGCGGTCCTTGCCGCCGATCTTGTCGAAGTTCTTGGCGTCCCACGGCAGCAGCGCGCCGGTCGCCTGCAGCGAGGCGCTCCAGGTGTTGCCGATGTTCAGCACGTCGGGGCCCTGGCCCGAGGTGGTCGCGGTCAGGATCCGGTTGAGCAGGTCCGACCAGGGCACGACCTCCAGCTTGACCTTGATGCCGGTCTGCTTCTGGAACTTGTCGAGTTCCGGCTGGAGTACCTTCTTGTCGATCTCGATGCTGGCACCCTGGTTGGAGGCCCAGTAAGTGAGCGTCTTCGGGGAGTCGTTGGACCCGCCCCCGGTGGACGAACCGCCACCGCAGGCCGTGGCCGCGAGGGCGAGAGACATGGTGACGGCGCCTACGGCCGCGGCTCGGATGCTGCGCATGGCTCCAGCTGTGCCTTTCCGGGAGTCGAGAACCCCGAGAGGGCTTCGCGAAGGCCGGCACCCGCGATTGCGAAGGCCGAGACCACCGTTCGGCTCCCGAAGCCCCTCATGGCTTAATTTAGGACGTGAGTTAACCCCCCGAACAGTAGCTCGTCAAGGGATCCGGCACGGGTATCCGTGCAGGCGGGCCGGGGAACACCCGGTTCCGGCCCGGTAGTCTCCCCACGCCAGGCGGCGTGACCTGCGCCGAAGCCGGGTGACCTGGGCAGAGAGCGCTCACCGGGCGTTCCACAACGGTTGTGTTTCGACGGGCGGTGCGGCGAGCGGCGGGTCACCCGACACGGCGACGAGGCCCGGGGAGAGTGTCCCCGGGCCCCCTCCCGGTGTCACCGAGCGGTTGCCGCGGCCGGTGCCGGTGCGTAGCCGGTCGGGCGGGTGGTGAAGGTGCCTCGACCCTGGGAGCGGCCGCGCAGCCGGGTCGCGTAGCCGAAGAGTTCGGCCAGCGGCACGGTGGCGGTCAGCACCGCCGACCCGCCCCGGACCGCCGAGCCGGTGACCCGGCCGCGCCGCGCGGACAGGTCGCCCAGCACCCCGCCCACCGCGTCCTCGGGCACGGTGACCGTGACCTCGGCGACCGGCTCCAGCAGGAGCATCGCGCAGCCGCGCAGGGCCTCCCGAAGACCCAGCCTGCCCGCCGTGCGGAACGCCGTGTCGGAGGAGTCCTTCACGTGCGTCGAGCCGTCGGTGAGGGTGACCCGGAGCCCGGTGACCGGATGCCCGCCGAGGGGGCCCTCGGTGAGCGCGTCCAGGCAGCCGGCCTCGACCGCACGGACGTACTCCTGGGGCACCCGGCCGCCGACGACCGCCGACCGGAACACGAAGCCCGCCTCGTGCTCCAGCGGTTCGACGTCCAGGACGACATGCGCGAACTGCCCGGCGCCGCCGGTCTGATGGACATGCCGGTGGACGAAGCCGGTCACCCCGCGTGCCACGGTCTCCCTGAGGGCGACCCGCGGCCGGCCCACCGCGACCTCGGGGCCGCCGTCCCCGCGGATCTTCGCCACGGCGACCTCCAGGTGCAGTTCGCCCATCCCGGACAGCACGGTCTGCCCGGTCTCCGGGTCGGTGCGCACCACCAGCGAGGGGTCCTCCTCGGCCAGCCGGGCCAGCGCCTGGGCCAGCCGGCCGGTGTCGGTACGGAGGCGGGCCTCGACGGCGACGGACACCACCGGTTCCGGGGCGAGGGGCGGCTCCAGGAGCAGCGGGGCGTCCGGCGTGCACAGCGTGGAGCCGGGGCGGGCCGACTTCGGTCCGACGACGGCGACGATGTCACCGGCCACCGCGCGGTCGACGGGTTCGTGGCGCCCGGCCATGACGCGCAGGATGCGGGCGACGCGTTCGGTGCGGCGGGTCGTGGGGTCCCACACGGTGTCTCCTTTCTCGATCGTGCCCGAGTAGACGCGGACATGGGTGAGGCGTCCGGTGGGCGTCGCGGTCACCTTGAACGCGAGCGCCGCGAACGGCCCTTCGGGGTCGGCGGCCCGCCGCCGCTCGGCGCCCTCGTGGGTGCCGCGTACGGCGGGGACGTCGAGCGGCGAGGGCAGATAGGCCACGGCCGCGTCCAGCAGCGGTTCGATGCCCCGGTTGCGGTAGGCCGAGCCGCACAGGACGACGACGCCCTCGCCGGTCAGGGTGAGGTCGCGCAGGGCGGAGCGCAGTGTGCCGTCGGACAGCCGGCCGGCCGGCGCGCAGAACTCCTCCAGCGCGGCCGGGTGCAGTGCGGCCACCGTCTCCTCCAGCGCGCGCCGCCGGCGGCCCGCCTCCGCCCGCAGCCCGTCGGGGACCGGTCCCGGCACCGCCGTACCGCCGTCGTCCGGCCAGACCAGCGCACGCATGCGCACGAGGTCGACGACGCCGGTGAAGCCGTCCTCCGCGCCGATGGGCAGCTGGACGACGAGCGGGGCCGGGTGCAGCCGGGTGCGGATCGACTCGACGGCTCCGTCGAGGCCGGCGCCCGCACGGTCCAGCTTGTTGACGAAGGCGATCCGGGGGACGCCGTGCCGGTCGGCCTGCCGCCACACCGACTCGCTCTGCGGCTCCACGCCGGCCACCGCGTCGAACACGGCGATCGCGCCGTCGAGGACACGCAGGGAGCGTTCGACCTCGTCGGCGAAGTCGACATGGCCGGGAGTGTCGATGAGGTTGACGCGGTGGCCGTCCCAGGCGCAGCTGACGGCCGCGGCGAAGATGGTGATGCCGCGGTCGCGTTCCTGGGGGTCGAAATCGGTGACCGTGGTGCCGTCGTGCACCTCGCCGCGTTTGTGGATGGTGCCGGTGGCGAAGAGGATGCGTTCGGTGACGGTGGTCTTTCCGGCGTCGACGTGGGCGAGGATGCCCAGGTTGCGAACGGTCGCAAGGGAGTTGACGGAGTTCGGGTGGAGTTCGGCGCGCATGGCCCGTTGCCTTTCGAATGCGGTCCCGGGACGGGACCCGGAATGGGCAGCGCAATTTCCGTGCCGCGAAGTTCACCGAGTCACAACTGACGGAACGTCAATTCATGGGCATATGCCAGATGTTGCGGAGCCCGGTCGGGCGTCACGGAGTCCGGTACCGGCCGCGCAGCGGGTACCGGAGAGACGGGGACACGAGGATCACCTCGTAGCGGGAACGGGAAGAGACGGCAGTCGCGCGGTCGCGCATGGGCCCTCTCCCCTCATCGTGCGAACTCGTCACGGTAAAGCGCCGTGACCGCCTTCCGCGGCTACGGTGCGTGATACGGAGCGAGTGTAGGCAGGGGACGCCGGACACGGCACGCGCTTTTCCGACCAGGGGACTTGCGCTTCCCGGAGATACCGGTTCGTTCCCTTTTCACCGCCCCTCGGGGAAAGGGGCGACTCGCCGTCCCGACATTTTCCGGACATTCACGCGGCCGGCATCCATAACCCCGCCGCCCCGGAAGGCGCTTTCCGGTTCGGCGAACGACGTGGAGCAGGCCCATCGGAGGAGAACGCCGCAACTCCAGCGATTGGCCGAAAAACGCGCTTTACGGCTCCCAGCGGGACATCGGGACGCTCATCCCCTCACCGGTCCTTCCGACTCGGGAAAGGACGTCCGGAACGCCCCGGATGCGCATCGTCGCGGGTGGCACGCGGAACGCGCCGGTAACTTCCGACCCGGCCGGAGTTGATGTGGAACATGTGTGGATATTCGGTGAAGCGCCGCCTGTGGCTGAGAAATTAGGATCGCGCACCGGGTTCCGGCAGGGCATGCAAAGGCCGGAAAGCACCCCGTCCCGGTGGCCGGTGGATGCTCCACCACTCGACGAACAGGCCTAATCTGATCGGCGAGCAGACCGAATGCGTACGGCAAGTGGACGGATTGGACTGGATTGGACACGCAAAAGACGCGGAGAGCGCCGTTCGCCGCGCTGCGCCGGGGCACTGCGATGCCGGTCGCCGCGCAGGTGCTCATCGTGGGGACGCTGTTCTCCCGTCTCGGAGACACCCTCGCCTCGCTGGGGCTGGTGCTGAACGCGGCGGACCGGGACTTCCGCTTCGGGGTGACCGAGGTGATGCTCGCCGAGCTCATCCCCACGGTGCTCGCGGCACCGCTGATCGGCTCCGTGGTGGACCGGTTCAGCGCGCGCACGGTGTGTCTGTGGGCGCTGCTGGCCCAGTCGCTGTCCCTCGCCGCGGCCACCGCCGTCGGCGGGTTCCATGTGCGGGTCGCGCTGATCGCGCTGTCCTCCCTGGCCGGAGTGGCCTCGGTGGCCGCCGGGTTCAAGATGCTGCCCGCGGTCGCCGGTGACCGGTACACGAGCCGGGCGAACAGCCTGCTGATGGCCGGAATGTCCGTGGCGGGGCTGCTCGGGCCCGCGCTGGCCGGCTTCCTCAACTCCCGGTGGGGCACCGGTGTGCTCCTGGGGGCGGACGCCGTGTCCTTCCTCGTGCTCGCGGGCTGCACCCTGGTGGCAGTGCCGAGCTCCGTGGACGTGGTGATCGGCCGCCGCCCCGCCACGAAGCTCGGGGACGGCTACCGGGCTCTGCGCGACGCCCCGGTGGTGGGCACGCTGATGCCCGCGCTGGCGGCGGCGATGCTGGCCACCAGCATCGAGAACGTCGCCGGCGTCTTCTACCTGCGCGACGTCGTCAACGGCAACGACACCGTCTTCGGCCTCTTCCTGGCCACCTGGGCCCTGGGGTCCGTCCCCGGTGCCCTGCTCGCGGGCCGCGCGGGCTGGTCGGACCGGCACACCCTGCTGATCGTCGGCGGCATCACCGGCATCGGCCTGGGCCTGCTCCTCACCGGTCTGATCCCGGTCGCCGCGGTGATCTTCCCGCTGTTCCTGATCGCGGGCTTCGGCAACGGCGCGTGCAACGTCGGTCTGCGCAACGCGGTGCACTCGCGGGTACCGGCCGAGGTGCACGGCAGCGCCTGGGCCTGCTTCCAGGCACTGTCCCGCAGTTGCATCGGCCTCGGCTATCTGCTGGGCACCCCGAACCACCTGGTGTCCAGCCAGGGCCAGGTGATCATCTCGGGTGTCATCCCGCTGGCCGCCATGGCGTGGGCGGGCCTGGTCTTCGTCCGGCGCGGCGAGCACACCGTGACGGAGCCCTCGGCCTGAGCGTCCGACCGGCCGGTCGGACAGCAACCGGGATCGAACGACGGCGTATTCGCCAGTCTTTCGATCCCGGACAGCCGCCCGGCCATCGCCCGTCATCTCCCGTCCGCCCGCCCACGGGCCCTGCTGGGTAGCGTCGTCGCCGTTTGGACCATCGACCCGGGAAGGCCCCATGTCCATGCAGGATGACACTCCGTCACAAGAAGCGGCCGGACAGAGCAGGCGTGGTTTTCTCCGCAACGCGGCGCTGGCCGGTGCGGGCGCGGCAACCGTGGGCGCGGCCACGCTCGGCGGCACACCCGCGTACGCCGAGGACACCGCCGCCGGCAGGACCGGCACCTGGAGACCGGATCCGACCGCCCTCCGGTTCACCCTCGCGGTGATGCCGGACACCCAGTTCCTCTACTGGGGCAGCCAGGACAGCGTCGACCGGACGCCGCAGGAGGAGTCGTTCCGCTACGTCATCGGCAACAGCGGCAAGGCCTCCGACGACAACATCGTGTTCATGGCCCACCTC
This sequence comes from Streptomyces sp. NPDC054813, assembly GCF_053611365.1. Taxonomy (NCBI): domain Bacteria; kingdom Bacillati; phylum Actinomycetota; class Actinomycetes; order Kitasatosporales; family Streptomycetaceae; genus Streptomyces; species Streptomyces sp. NPDC054813. Next base: position 700,469 of record NZ_JBSHAF010000001.1, read on the forward strand.
GGCGACCTGACCCAGGACGCGGACCCGTCCTCGTTCCAGCAGGTCGACAAGGCCTTCGACCTGCTGGACGCGCACGGCGCCGCCTACAGCGTGCTGGCCGGCAACCACGACGTGAGCGGCGACGACAGCCGCGGCGACACCGCGTACCTGCGGACCATGGGCCCGCAGCGGTTCAAGCGCGCGAAGACGTTCGCCGGGGCGGACGCGACCGGCTACAACACCGCGCACGTCTTCGAGGCCGCCGGCCGCTCCTGGCTGCTGCTGGCCCTGGACTGGCGGACCAGCGAGCAGGGCTTCGCCTGGGCCGACGGCGTGATCAAGGCACACCCGAAGCTGCCGGTGATCCTCACGACGCACGACCTCGTCTACTCGAACTACGATGACAACGTTTTCCCGTACGAGTCCGGTGACCCGGAGGACAACGCCGTACTCTCCGACTACGGCCGCACGGTCTGGGACCGGCTGATCAACGACAACGACCAGATCTTCCTCACCCTCAACGGCCACTACTGGCCGCCCGCGCGTACGACCGCGAAGAACGCCGCCGGCAACGAGGTGCACCTGCACATCACCAACTACCAGAACCGCTACTTCGGCGGTGGCGGCATGATCCGGCTGTACCACTTCGACCTGGCCCGGAACACGATCGACGTCGAGACGGTCAACCCCTGGATCCTGGCCCAGAAGCCGGAGTCCCGCACCGAACTGGCGGCCCAGCACGCCCGGATCACCGGCCCGGTCGACAACTTCTCGATGCCGATCGACTTCGCCGAGCGGTTCGCCGGCTTCGCCCCGGTGCCGGTCCGGCCGGCCCGTCCGGCCGCCCGGGAGCTGGTGAAGGGCACGCTGGCGTACTGGCGCTTCGACGGGCAGGGCGCGCCCGGCACCGCGCTCACCGCCGGCCAGACCGTGCCCGACCTGTCCGGCAAGGGCAACGACCTGACGGTGGTGACCCTGCCGGGCACCGCCGCCTCCGCGCTGACCTGGTCCGACGACCACCACCCCGACCAGCCCGCACACGCCAGCCTGACGTTCGCGGGCGGCCGGAACCCGCTGCACGGCTCGTATCTGACCACCGGGGCGAGGGCTCCGCTGAACGCCGAGACGTTCACGTCCGGGTACACCATCGAGACGTTCGTGCGGATGCCGCTGGACTGGGACGCCGGCCGCAACGGCTGGGCGTCGATACTCAGCCGCCGGGGTTCGGCCGCGGACGCCGGCAAGCACGGCAGGAACACCGACCCCGGCGAGCCCGTGCTCCAGCTCGCCATCTCGAACAACGGCCGCGAGCCCCAGTTCAACCACTACCCGCTCAACGACACCTACCCGACCACCAACTGGGGCCACGGCCTGGTGGAGCTCAAGTGGTGGCACCTGGCGGTGGTCAACGACGGCCGCCACACGAAGCTGTACGTCGAGGGCGCGCCGGTCGTCGACAACCCGAAGCGCCTTTCGGTCGGCCTCACTTCGCTCGGGCTGCCCTGGCTGGTGGGCGGCCACGAGTACGCGGGCAGCGTCGACATCGTGTTCCACGGCGGCATCGGTGACATCCGGATTGTCAACCGCCCGCTGTCCGGGGACGAGTTCCTGACCGCGAAGTAGCGCGGTGGCCCCGTCTCCGGCCCGGCCACCCGCCTGCCGGAGACGGGCGACGCGCGTCTTGGCAGAGCCTTTGGTCTAGTCCTCTTGACGGCGGAGACCTCGGGGAGTTTGGTATGTACCAATACCTCTCCGGGCCCATCCCCCACCTCTCCGCCCTCCCCGGGCATCCCGAAAGGGCCAATGTCATGCACCTGGCAAGACTCGCGGCTTCCGCGTTCGCCCTAGCCCTCACGGCCACCGGCGCCGCCGTCGCACTGGCCCCCGCCGGCAACGCCGCGGCGGGCAGCGTCTACTCCGTGGCTCCGTACGTCGACATGTCGAACGGCCAGGAAGGCCTGCTCGACACCGCCATCACCGGCCACCACCTCAAGGCCTACACGGCGGCCTTCGTCCTCGGCGTGGGCTGCAACCAGATCTGGGGCGACACCCTCCCCATCGGCAACGACTCCTACACCGACCCGGAGATCGCCAGGGCGAAGGCCGAGGGCGCCTCCGTGATCATCTCCTCCGGCGGGGCGAGCGGCGAACCGCTCGCGTGGACCTGCTCGAACCAGAGCAGCATCGACGCCGGATACCAGGCCATCATCAACGACTACGGCGTCACCCAGCTCGACTTCGACGTCGAGGGCGCCGCCGTGGCCGACACCGCGGCCACGGCCCGTCAGATGCAGGCGATGAAGGACCTCAAGGCGTCCAACCCGGGCCTCCAGTTCTCCATGACCCTGCCGGTGCTGACGAGCGGGCTGACCGGCGACGGCGTCAACATCCTCAAGGCCGCCAAGAACGCCGGCGTCAAGATCGACGTCGTCAACATCATGACCATGGACTACTACGCCGGCACCGGCACCGAGATGGGCCAGGCCGCCCTCTCCGCGGCCCGCGCCACGCTGGCACAGATGCAGTCCGTCGACTCCGGCTACGGCTACGCCAACCTCGGCATCACCCCGATGATCGGCAAGAACGACGACGGGTCCACCTTCACCCTGGCCGACGCCCAGACGGTGGAGAGCTTCGCCGCGCAGAACGGCGTCGGGCGGCTGGCGTTCTGGTCGGCCAACCGGGACCAGCCGTGCAGCGGCAGCGCCAACTCACTGTCCACGTGCAGTGAGATCAGCCAGAACCCGCTCGCCTTCACCGACGCGTTCGTGCCCTACGAGGGCAGTTCGGGCGGCGGCGGAGGCACCACCACCGACTTCTCCCTGGCCCTGTCGCCCGGCTCCGCGTCGGTCGCCCAGGGAGGTTCGGCGACCGCGACCGTCTCCACCGCCGTCACCTCCGGAAGCGCCGAGTCCGTCGCTCTGTCCGCGTCCGGCGCGCCCTCCGGGGTCGGCGTCTCCTTCAGCCCGGGTTCCGTGACCTCCGGGGGCAGTTCGACGCTGACGGCGACGGTCGGCTCGTCGGTGGCCGCGGGCAGCTACCCGATCACCGTCACCGGCACCGCCGCGAGCGGCAGCCACAGCGCGACCTACACGCTCACAGTCACCTCCTCCGGCGGCGGAGGCGGCGGCGGGGGCTCGCTGACCAACGCGGGCTTCGAGACCGGCAGTCCGAGCCCGTGGACCTGCACCGGCGGCAGCTCGGTCGTCTCCAGCCCCGTCCACAGCGGCAGCCACAGCCTCCAGGTCACGCCGAGCTCCAGCGGCACCGGCGAATGCGACCAGACCGTCACCCTCTCCCCCAACCACGCCTACACGCTCTCCGGTTGGGTGCAGGGCCCGTACGCCTACGTCGGTGTCAGCGGCGGTGCCACCGCGAGCACCTGGTCGAACAGCAGCAGCTGGAACCAGCTCAAGGTCAGCTTCACCACCGGCAGCAGCGGAACGGTCACCGTCTACGTCCACGGCTGGTACGGCCAGGCCGCCGTCGACGCCGACGACTTCAGCCTCGCCTGAGCGAAGTCCGCGCGCAGGAGGGGCGCGGTGGTCCGGCGCCCGGCCGGGCCGAGTAC
>NZ_JBSHAF010000001.1:704028-716828 GCF_053611365.1 Streptomyces sp. NPDC054813
GCGCCCCCGCCCGGCGCCCGCGGGGGGGGGGGGGCCCCCGCCCCCGGGCCCCCCCCCCGCCCCTCCTCGTCGGTGCCGAGGTGCTCCTACTGGCCGAAGCCGTAGGAGAACAGGTGGTCGGTGCCGGTCGAACCGGTCACCGGCAGCGTGACCGACGCCACCTGCTTGGACGGGTCCAGCGGGACCTTCGTGGCGAAGACATAGGTCTTCACGCCGTCCCGGCCCCCGCTTCCGGTGTTCCGGTAGGCGGTGGTGACGGCTGTGGTGTCACCCGGCAGCGGCTTGCTCGGCCCGCCGTTGAGCGTCCAGTCCGAGAAGCCGACCGTCGCCTGCGAGGTGGTGCCGTCGGTGTAGGTGACGGTCAGCGTGCCCGAGACCCCGCTGCCGTCGGTCGGCGCGTTGACCGCCGCGCCCAGCAGCCCCAGCGACGCGCCCGAGGTGCCGGCCGGCATGGGGATGGTCTGGCCGGCCATCTCCAGGTTGTCGGGCTGCCCGGACTCAGCCGTCGGCCAGGTGTAGGAGACGCCGTCGACCGTGAGGGTGGAGCCGCTGGTGACACCGGCCGCCGACAGCGCGTTCTGCGAGAAGGCCCAGCCGCCGCCGTCGAAGCCGCCCGAGTAGCTGCTGCCGTCGGGGTAGATGCCCTCGTTGGTGTCGTACGGCCACAGCGCACCGGCCTTGGCCACGGCGACCCGCAGGGCCGCCCCGGACAGTGCCGCACCGGTGTCGTGGTCGGTCAGGGCGAAGGTGACCGGGAACGTGCCCTCTTCCGGGCCCGTCGTCACGTGGACCTTCGCCTCGGCGCTGCCCGAGGCGGACACGGTCAGCGAGCCGGACGCGGTGTCCAGGGTGACGCCGGCGGGCGCCGTCGCCTTCCAGTCGACCGTGACGGCCTTGCCGCCGAGGTTGGTCAGGTCGAGGGTGCCGTCATCGCTCGTGCCCGGCTGGAGGACCAGACCGTTGCTGGGACCGGTCGCCGCCAGTACCCGGCCGCCGCCCGTGGTGTCCGACGGCGGCACCGCCGACGGGCCGGACGCCCAGGAGGTGTCGGGCTCGGTACCGAGCGTGAAGTCCATGGTGCCCGCGCCCTTGAACTGCTGGTACGTCAGCCAGGAGGCGTTCCATGCCTTGCCCTTGACGTCGAGGGACTGCACGTACGGCGCGTCGGTCGCGGCCTGCGGGGCGTTGATCCGCACCGTCTTCCCGCCGACGGTCACCTGGGCCACCGGGAACACCGGGCTGCCGAGCACCAGGGTGTCCGCGCCCGGGGTCTCCGGGTACAGGCCCAGCTCGGACCAGACGTACCAGGAACTCATGGCGCCGAGGTCGTCGTTGCCGAACGAGCCGACCGGGGCGTTGAAGTACAGGTTCTGCTGGGCGTCACGGACGGCCGCCTGGGTCTTCCACGGCTCGCCGGTGTAGTCGTACTCCCAGGGGATCTCCACGCTGGGCTCGTTGCTCAGGTCGGCGTCGGTGTTGCCCGGCCGGGTGATGTCGTCGAGCAGGCTGTCCAGGTAGGACGAGTACGCCTTGGTGCCGCCGCGTGCCTGGATGAGCTGCTTCAGGTTGAAGGGGACCATGGGGGTGTACTGGGCGGAGGTGCCCTCCACGAAGCCGTTGGAGGTGCCGGGGGTGAAACCGCCCGCGAACTGGCCGTCCTTGTTCTTGGCCTGGAGGTAACCGGTCTGCGGGTTGAAGACGTTCATCCAGTCCTGGGCGCGGGTGGCGAACTTCTCGTAGACCGACGTCCTGCCGAGCGACTTGGCGAAGGCGGCGAGGGCGTAGTCGGCGGAGTCGTACTCCAGCTGGGTGGAGACCGGGCCGTAGAAGTTGCAGCAGCCGTAGCTCCCGTCCAGCGGGAGGTAGCCCTTCGCGTCCCGCACCGACTCGCCGGGGCGGTCGTTGTTCGGGACGGTGGCCTCGTGCTGGAGGGCCGCGAGGGCCTTGTCCGTATCGAAGTCGGTGGCGCCGAAGGCGTACGCGTCGGCGATGATGCCGGCGGCCGGGTCACCGACCATCACGTAGCTCTCGCCGTTGTTCGAGGCCCACTTGGGCAGCAGGCCGGTCTGGTCGTAGCCGTTGAGCATCGAGGTGACGACGTCGCCGGCGACCTTGGGCTCGACCATCGCCATCAGCTGGGTCTGGGAACGGTAGGTGTCCCAGCCCGAGTAGGTGGCGTACTGGGCCTTCTGCCCCTTGGCCAGCTTGTGGACCTGGTTGTCCATGCCCATGTACTGGCCGTTGACGTCGGAGAAGACGTTCGGGTGCAGCAGGGCGTGGTAGAGCGCGGTGTAGAACTGCGTCTGCTGGTCGGTGGATCCGCCGCCGACCTGGATGTTCTTCAGCACCGTGTTCCAGGCGTCGTGGTTGGCCCGCTCGACGGCGCCGACGTTCCAGTTCCCGATCTCGGCACTGAGGTTGGCCGCCGCGTTCGCGTCACTCGTGTACGAGACACCGACCTTTGCCGTCACCTTGGGGTTCGACGACGTGTCGAAGGTCAGGTACATGCCGTTCGCGCCGGTCGTGGGAGGCTGGGCGGCCTTGGCGGCAGTCGACAACCGGGATGCGGCACTGGCGCTCGGCGCGAGGGAGGCCGCGCCGGAGGACTTGGCACCGCCCCCGTGGATCGTCGGGGCCGGCTTCGCCGGGACGGTGAAGTGCTTCTCCTTCAGCGGTGCCGACTCGGAGGCCTGCGGGGTCCGGCTGACCTTGCCGGCCTTCAGCGACGTGGCGTCGGGGGTGATCGTGGAGCCGACCCAGGTGCCGCTCGCGGTGAACGGCCGGTCGAACTTGATGTCGAAGTGCAGCGTGTACCGGTTGCTCGCGCCGCAGAAGTGACCGCTGTCGACCGCGCCGCTGATCTCCTTGCTGTTCACCACCTGGACGCGGGTTCCGTCCACCTGGGTGGCGCCCCCGCTGAGCTTGAACAGCAGGTTCGCCTGCTGGTCCGACGGGAAGGTGAAGGTGCCCAGCCCGGCGCGGGTAGTGTCGGTCAGTTCGGTCTTGACCCCGTTGGCATCGGTGACCCGGTAGTACCCGATGCCGGCCTGTTCGCCGGCGTGGCCGAAGCCGACGGAGGTGCCGCCGAGGTCGCCGGAGAGCGCACCGGTCACCGGCAGGACGGGCAGGTCGCCCGCGACGGGGCAGCCGGGCCCGGAGACATGGGTGAGGCTGAAGCCGGAGATCTTGCTGTCGGCGTACTCGTAGCCGCCGCCGTCCGGGCGGTGGGGCGTGGTGTCGGGGCCCCACTGCACCATGCCGGCCGGCATGTCGGGGCCGGGGAAGGTGTCCACCGCACCGGAGGTGCCGATGAGGGGGTTGACGAGGGACGCGGGGTCCTTCACCAGGGGCGGCGTCGCGTTGCCCGCGGCCTGGGCGCTTCCGACCGCCTGAAGCGGCAGCGCTGCCATGCCCAGGACACACACCGCGACGAGGCGTCGGCGGAATCTTGCTCGGTCGGCTGGTGCAGCTGGACGTCGGGGTCTCACCATCGGTTGCCTCCGCAGCAGTTCGTGCTTCGCACATCAGGTGTCGGCGCGCCGAAAAACACCGGAATGCCGGCGACAGGCAACGGTTCGGGTCGCTCCCACGGCCTGACAACGTTGCCATGCACGAGTGTCGAGTGAAACGCCTGTGCTTGTGGCGTGTCAACGAGGCCAACAAGACTTTCTGAGTGCGAAGTTCACGGGCGGAGACGTGGCGGACCCGGCGGCCGCGGCCCCGACCGGCCCGTCAGCGCGGGTCCGCGCCGTCGCGGACGCGAGCCCGCCTGCGGCGCGGCAGGGACCGGGAGCCGCGCCTAACCGTGCGATTCCTTGCGGGAGTTACGGCCTCTCAGCAAAGGCTCCTCGCCCGGCGGGGGCGAGCCTCGGCCGGGGCGGCGGCAGCGCCTCCGGAGCGTCGGGCGGGCCGGCCGAACACCAGGTCAAGGTCGGTGCGCCGAGGGCGAGGGGGAAAGGGAAGGTGCCCTTTCCCCCTCGTCCTCACGCCTCGTCGCGCAACTGGGCCGCCAGGGAGGTCAGCGGCTCGGTCTCCTCTGTCCGGCCCAGAGCGGTGAGGCGGGAGACCGCCGCGTCGAGGCGGGTGAGGGCGGGCGCGGGGCGCTCCAGGTAGAGGCCCTCCACGACGGACGCGAGGCGGACGCACTCGGCCCACTCGCCGGCGCGGTCGTCGTCGGGTCCCGGTTCGCCCAGCAGGGTGAGGGCCCTGTCCAGCGCGGCCAGGGCGGTCTCGTACTCACCGGCGTAGGCGTTGACCCGCCCGTGTTCGTAGGCGAGGGCACTGTCCAGGGAGCGGTCCCGGGCCTCGTACTCCGCGGCCCGGGCCTCGTCGGCGACCCTGCCCGCGTCGGCGAGGAGGGCGAGGGCGTCGGCCAGCCCCTCGGCACCCTGCCGCTGGGCCTGGAGACGGGCGATCTCGCGCAGTCTGCCGCTGAGCTGCTCGTAGCGCGGGGCCAGGGCGTGGGCGGCGAGGGCCTGGTCAGCGGCCTCGCGGGCCCGGCCGAACTCGCCCGACTCGGCGAGGAGTACGGCGGTCTCCGCGGCGATCGCGGCGTGGCTCGCGGGGTCGTCGTCCCAGCCGGCCGACTCGGCCGCGAGGGCGGCGAACTCCGCCGTGGCGGCCTTGAGGTCCTCCCCCGCGTGCAGCGCGCGGGCCCGGTACAGGCGCAGCTGGGCGACGAGACGGTCGTCCACCTCGCCGGCGGCGACGTCCGGTTCGCCCAGGAGGGAGTCGAGCAGCGCGATGCAGTCCTCGACGCGGCCGAGTTCCAGGCTGAGCTGGGCCACGTTGCTGTAGGTGCAGAACGCCTCCGTCCGGCTGCCGTGGCGCAGTTCCAGCTCCGCGGAGCGCGTCAGGTGCCGCAGCGCCTCGTCGGACCGGCCCAGGCGCATGCAGGCCTGGGCCAGGTCACCGTGCAGGCGTGCCGTGTCGGTGGAGTCGGACGGCCAGTCGGCGGCCAGCCGCAGGCCCTCGGTCAGGTCCGCGTGCGCGGACTGCGCGTCCCTGAGGCCGAGCCGGAGCCGCCCGCGCAGGCCGAGCGTGCGGGGCAGGTGCCAGGCGGGTCCGTCCGCCGTCAGCCGGTCGAGGAGGGCGTCGACCTCGGTGACCGCGGCGGGCAGGTCGCCGGTGAGGGCGCACGTGGTGGCCCGCAGCAGACGGGCGCCGGAGACCTGTCCGGCGATCTCGTGCCGGGTGGCGAAGGCGAGCAGCAGGTCCACCTCGGCGAGGACCGGCGCGATGTGCTCCTCGTCCCTCGTCGTCTGCAGCCGCAGGCCGAGCGCGCTCGCCCGCAGCCGCAGCACACGGGCCTCCTGGTACGGGGCGAAGCCGGTCGTCTCCTCGTGCAGCCGGACCAGGGCCTCGTGAGCGGCGGTCAGCGCGGCGGCCTTCGCCTCGGGTCCGTCGCCGCCCTCCGCGGGGATGTCCCCCGTGGGGAGCACGGCGCAGGCACGGGCGAGCGCCGCGTGACCCGGCGCTCCGGCCTCGTCGTACAGGCTCGCGGCCGCCTCCCACAGGGCGACCGCCTGGTCGAAATCGTCCTTCTGGCCCACCCGGCCCGCCTCGTCGGCCAGCAGGTCCGCACGCAGCTGTGCGAGCGGCCCCACGGCCGGATCGTCGGGGTGGGCGTAGCCGGGGGCGGTGACGAGCGTGCGCAGCCGCGCCCAGCAGACCACCGTGTCCGGATGCCCCTGCTCGTCCAACTCCCGCGCCCGGATGATGAGTTCGGGCAGCGACTCGGGGACGGTGGTGGTGGCCGGGCGGGCGGCGGGCGGGGCGGCCGGGGCCACGTCGTCGAGGCCGCGGGTGCGCAGGGTCAGTTCCAGCGCGTCCAGGAGGGGGGCGCGGTCGAGGCGGGCCCGACGGCGGTCGGCGTGGGCCGTGGTTCCGTTGCGGGCGTCGAAGCGGGCGGCGAGGTCGTCGGCCCGGCCGCGTACCTCGGCGCGCAGGCCGGCCACCGTCCAGCCGCGACCCGGGTATCCGGCGGCGGGCAGGTCGCCGTGGCCGAGGTGTTCGACGCGCTGGAGGAGGACCTCGACGCCGGTGAGGAAGGCGAGCAGGTCCAGCGGCGAGTCGACGTCGTCGAACAGGTTCCGGTTCTCCGCGAGGAGTTCCAGGCCGCGTGCCTCGTTGCCGGTCAGCGCACAGAACTCCAGGTGCCGGCCGACCTCGCCGGACATCGAGGGGTTGCGGCGGCAGGCGCGGTAGCCGGCGAGGTGCAGCTCGCGGGCCCGGTCGGCGCCGCCGGTGCGCAGCAGGGGAAGCAGCGCGTGGGAGACGGAGCGGGCGGGTTCCTCCTGGCAGGACTCCTTCCCGGCCAGGACGGGCTCCCAGGTGTGCAGCGCCCGCTCGTCGTCGCCCGCCGCGAGGTGGTGGCGGGCGCGCTCGCAGATCTCGCAGGCCTCGCAGTCGCTGAGCTGGGTACGGGCCCGTCCCGCCCACAGCTCGTAGGCCAGGTCGGTGTCCTCGCCGACGTGGGCGGCGAGGTGGTACGCCTGTCCGTAGTAGGGCTGGAGTCCGAGATCGGCCTTCTCGTACCGGTCGCGCATCTCGGTCAGCCACTGGCGGAGGCTGGCCAGGGGTATCTCGGGCAGGGCGAGCAGGGCGACGGCGACCCACTTGAACCGCCAGAACAGCGTGTGCCGCAGCCGCTCGTCGAAGACGTCGGGCTGCTCGTCGAAGAGGGTGAGCACGCGGGCGAAGACGACGGGCGACTTCCTGGGTTCGGAGCCGTAGTTGTACGCCTTCTGGAGGGCGAGGAGCGCGTGGACCAGCGGGCGGGGCTCCGCGAACTGCTCGGCGGCGTCCACCAGTTCCTCGGCCGTGACGGTGCGGGTACGGCCGTAGGGGCGCCGGTCGTTCTCCTGGAGCGCCCGGTACAGCTCGTCCGTGTTCTGGGGATGGGGTGCGGTCGGCATCGTCAGCTGTCCTTGCGGAGGGCGTGGGCGAGGAGGTCGAGGAAGGAGCGGTTGATGAGGCTCGACTCGGCGGGCCTGAGCGGGCGCCGGGACAGCATCGCGGCCTGCCCGTACAGGGCTTCGGCGCTGGTGCGGGCCAGTTCGGGCTCGTCGATGGTGACGGCGGTGCGGACCAGCGGGTTGAGCTGGTTGAGGATCAGCTGGGCCCGCGGCGCCTCCTGACGCAGGTGGCCGAGGATGTCGCCCCACACCCCGCCCTGCTGTTCGCGGGCGAGCTGGGAGCGGGTGCGCTCGTGCCGGGCCTCGCGGCTGTCGAGGAGGAGGGCGGGGGCCGAGGCGGGCTGGAAGGTGCGCAGCGCGACGTCGCAGTCGAAGACGGCGAGGGCGTCACGGGCCTGGGCGAGGTAGGCCGCGGCTGCGAGCTCCGTCTCCCGGTCGACGGGGTCGAGGTGGGCGGTGAGCGTGGCCGGGTCGAGGTCGGCGACGCTGACCTCGGGCCTGATCTCCGGGAGCCGGTGGACCAGTTCACGGTCGTAGGTGTAGCCGCCGTTGACGACGCCGAGCCCGGCGGCCGAGGCGATCGCCGCGACCTGCCGGAACTCCTCGACGCTGGAGGTGACGAGCACGGTGCGGTGGGTGCGCGCGAACTCGTCGAGCGTGGCGTGCCCGGCGGTGGTCTCGAACGGCAGCCAGGGCAGCAGCATCCGCAGGATCTCGTCGTCGTGCACGGCGAGGGACTTCACGGCAAGGTGGTGGGCCTGGAGGAAGCGGCCGAGGAGGTCGGGGTCGCTGGCGGCGGTGCGGGCGATCCAGGCGCGCAGCCGTTCGGCGAGGGCGTCACGGACGGCGGCGAGGGTGTCGTCCTCGTACAGGGACTCCCGGGACGCGGTCGGGCGCAGGCTCTCGGCGTCGAGGACGCAGCGGACGAAGAACGCCCACTCGGGCAGGATCTCCTCGGCCTGCTCGGACAGCAGCATGCCCTTGACGTGCACGCGGTGGCCGTGACGGCGCCCGGCCGGTACCGCGTCGGGCAGCACGCACGCGATGCCCTTCAGGCCCACGGCCGGCAGGTCCAGCTCGATGGTGTCCAGCGGCGTGAACCCGAAGGTCTCCTCGCCGTAGGCGGCCAGCGCGCGGGCCCGTGCTCCCGGCGTGGGATAGGTACGCGCCCAGGGTGCGGGCTCGGGATTGACGGACGCGCCCCGGCCGCCGGTGCCGTCGTCGAAGGTCACCGGGTGGCGCAGCAGGGAGCCGAAGTGCCGGGCCAGCGCGTGCACCTGGGCCGGCCGGGTCCAGTCGCCCGTGTCGGCGCGGGGCGTCAGGGTGACGGTGGTGCCGGGCTGTGGGCGGGCGGAGGCGGGCAGGGTGCGGACGGAGTAGCTGCCGTCACCGCGGCCCCGCCATTCCACCGCGGGGGAGCCGGGGGTGCGGGCGGACCGGCTCAGCACGTGGATCTCGTCCGCGACCAGGAAGCAGGAGAGCAGGCCGATGCCGAACTGGCCGATGAAGTCGGCGCGCTGTTCGGCGATCTTCTCGGCACGCTTGCTGCTGCGGCCGATGGTCGCGAGGAAGGTGTGCACGTCGGCCTCGGTGAGGCCGACGCCGTCGTCCTCCACCCGGACCACCGAACCGTCGGCGTACAGGCGGATGCCGAACGCGTCGGCGGGGGCGCCCGGTTCGAGGCCGCGCCGCGCTGTCAGCGCGTCCACCGCGTTCTGCAGGAGTTCGCGCAGGTAGACGCGGGGGCTGGAGTAGAGGTGGTGGGAGAGGAGATCGACGAGGCCGCGCAGATCCACCTGGAAGGTGCGGTCGGCGCCGGCCGGGCTCGCGGGGGTGTGGGGCAGAGTCATCAAGGAGTCCGGGGTGGGGTGGTCGAAGGGTGGCGAGAGGGAGGTGTGCCGGGCGGTGCGAGAGGCACCAGTGACGGTGGCGGGCTCAGGCGTGGCGCCGGAAACGGGCGTACGCCTTCTCCGGCTGCGCCATGTAGGTCCAGGGCCACCGGGTGAAGGCACCGTCCAGCTCGTGGTAGACGCGCGGGGCCACCACGCTCTCGGAGGCCAGCGACAGGGCCATGGCGAAGATGTTGAAGTCCTCCTGCCAGCCCGGGCGCCGCTGGTAGCCGGGGTGGAGGATGCTGCGCTTGGCCGCGTTCCTCAACTCGCCCTGGATCTCGGGGGTGTCGAGGCACTCCTTGTCGTCGGACTCCACCCAGTCCTCGATATGGGCCATGGCGACCACACAGCCGAGCCGATGGCCGTCGGGGGCGTCGGCGAACGCCTTGCGCGCGAACTCCAGGGCCTCGCCCGGCTCACCGTGCCACCGCGGCTGAAGGTGCGACACCCACTCGATGTGGGTCTCCAGGTCCAGCGGGTCGCGGCGCAGCGCGGCGTCGAGCCGGGCCTCGTTGACGGCGGTCCCCAGCGACATGCCGCGGCCGGAGGTGAGCAGGCGGCGCCAGGGCGTGATCCACTCGGGCCGCAGCTCGGCGGCTTCGAGCAGGTGCTCCTCGGCGATGCGGAGCCGCTCGTAGAAGACGCGCCACTGGTCCCGCGAGACGTGCGAGGCCCGCGCGGAGGTGCGCGCCTCCCAGCCCCAGATGATGTGGCGCGAGCCGGATATCAGCAGGGCCGTCGCGCGGTGCTCCTTGTCCTCCTCGACGGCCCGGCCGATCCAGTCCTGCACTCCGTCCACGTCGGACAGTTCGCCCAGCACCTGGTGGTCGCGGCCGAGGTCGAAGCGGGCCGACGCCATCTTGACCGCGTCCCAGTCACCCGACTCCGCCGCCACCACCAGCGCCATCACCCGGGTGTCCCCGAGGGCCTGCAGCTTGTAGACCCCGTTCTGCTTGCGCGGCACGGGAAGGGTGTGCGGGTCCGCCGCCGGTCTCTCCCCGCCTCTGCCGAACAGCTTGCCGAACATGCCGCGCCCTCCCCAAGATCCGCGTGATCACCGGGTGCAGCATAAGCGGCACCACCGACAGCACTTCCACAGGGTTTCCACCGGTGGTTCACGCGCCCCTCGGAGGGCCCGCCGGTTGTTCGGCGGGCGCGAGGGTGGTCAGAGTGTCCGGCGGCGGTGGACGCTGACGGCGTAGCCGCCGCCGTCGTAGGGGGCGGCGTCCCAGGTGGCGAAGCGGTCGACGAGGGTGAGGCCGGCCGCGGCGCAGCAGTCGTCGTACTCGGGCAGGGTGATGCCGGGCGGCACGGGCAGATGGGCTTCGTCCAGGCCGAAGCCGGCGACCAGCAGACCGCCCGGACGCAGGGCCGCGGACAGGCGCTCGACCACCGCGGCCTCGGTGCCGGGCGCGAGCAACGGGAAGATGTTCCCCGCGGCGACCACGAGGTCGAAGTCCGCCGCGATGCCGAGCAGGCCGGCGTCGAATGCGGTCAGATCTCCTTGGAACCACGGCAGTCCGGGCGCCTGCTGCCGCGCCACCGCGAGCATCGACGCGTCGAGATCCACTCCGACGCAGTCGTACCCGAGCTCCGCGAGCCGGATCATGACCCGTCCGGTCCCGCACCCGGCGTCCAGTACCCGCGCTCCGGCGGGCACGAGCGCGGCACAGAACCGCGCCTCGCCGTGAACGTCCTTCCCGCTGCGGGCCACGGCCGCGAACCGTGCGGCGTAGTCCGCCCCGGACGTCCCCCCGGTCAGGTCCTGCCAACGGCTCATGCGGCCCACTATAGGTCGACCGTGTGCCGATCGAGGACGCGGCCGAATCGCCGGCGGGAAGCTCTGGTTCCGCGGCCGTGCACGTTCGCGTCAGGCCCCGAAGACCTGGAACTCCGAGACCTGTCCGGCCGGCCAGCCGTTGTTGGCGGTGATGGTGAGGCGTACGTAGCGGGTGGTGACGGTGGCGGGGAGCGTGAGGGTCGCGGTGTTGCCGGTCGCCGGGTCGAAGGTGTAGCCCGCCGAGGCGAGCAGCTGGGTGAAGGTGCCGCCGTCGGTGCTGCCCTGGACGGACAGGGTCTGGGTACGGGTGGCCCAGGCGGTTGCCGGGGGAAGCTTGAGGACGATCCGTCTGATGCCCGTGGCGGCGCCCAGATCGACCTGGATCCACTGCGGGAAGGCGTTGTTGGCGGACTCCCAGTAGGTGTTGGTGTCGCCGTCGGTCGCCTTGCCCGAGGCGTATATCTGGGTGTGGCTGCTCTCCGAGGTGGGGCGGTGCAGGGCGAGGTTGGTGGTGCCGGAAGGGGGGTCGGTGGTGACGGTGACCTGGTTGGAGGGCTGGGACACGTTTCCCGCCGCGTCGAGGGCGACGACGTCGAAGGTGTACGCGGTGGACGCGCCGAGTCCGGTGACGGTGAACGAGGTGGCGCCGGTGGTGCCGACCTGTGTGCTGGTCGAGCCGGAGACCTGAAGGACGCGGTAGCCGGTCACGCCGACGTTGTCGGTCGCCGTGTTCCAGGCCAGCGCGACGGAGGTGCTGGTGTGCCCGGTGACGGTCAGGCCACCCGGCGCGGCGGGCGGTGTGGTGTCGCCGCCGGTGGGGAGGGTCGGCTGGGTGGGCCGGGTGGCGGTCAGCGCGATCTGGCCCTTGAGCATGCGGCCGCCGTCGCCGGTCAGGCGCAGGTAGTAGTCCGAGGAACAGGCGGTGCCGTCCTCGTCGAGGGCGAGGAATCCGGAGTCGGTGGGCACCCAGGCCTGGGTCTCGGCGGTCTTGGCGATCTGGTTGCCCTCGTTGTACTCGTCGAACATGGAGATGTAGATGCCCTGCACCCCGGCCCGCACCACGTTGTAGAACTGCCGCCACATGAAGTCGCCGTGCGCGCGCTGCCGGCCGGAGACGTCGCCGGGCAGCACGCAGGGCTGGTAGTCGATGCCGTTGGCGTTGCAGTCGGCCTGGTCGGGGACGGTGTAGGTGTTGTAGGCGTTGTCGGCCTCGGTCACGTTACCGATGGCGCCGACCATCCACGGCGAGATCATGTTGAAGGCGTGGTAGACGCCCAGGAAGCCGGGCTGCGAGCCCCCGGTACCCGTCCGCCATTCGCGCGGGACGCCACCGATGACGTAACACCCCTGGCTCTTGAACCAGTTGATGACGTCGAGGCAGGCGTCGGCGGTGAAGGGGTGGTTGGGGTCGTTGAAGCCGAAGCCCCAGATGCAGACGACCGGCTTGCCGTTCTGCTTCGCGTACGCCGAGGACGCGGTGTGTGCGGACATCTTGTTCGTCCAGTCCGTCTTGATCTCGGACTGCATGTTCGTCCAGTTGGAGACGTCGTACATGATGTAGAACTTCCGGCCGTACGACTCGGCGGCGCTGCGCACCTTGGTCGCCATGGCGTCGCGGGTGGGGCCCTCGCCGCCGGTGGGGTTGAAGCGTTGCAGGGCGGCGGTGTCGATGCCGTTCTGCTGCATCCACAGGAAGTGGGTGTTCACCGTCTGCTGGTCGTACGACGAGAACAGCGTGGCCGGCCGGCCGTTGCCGAGGCTCGCGTACGAGGTCTGATAGGTCTTGGTGAACTCACGCACGTCGGGCCAGCATTTGATGGCGGTGTTGGACGGGGAGGGCGACCGGCCCCAGTCCTGGCTCCAGTGCCACCAGCCGTTGATGGGGGCGCCGTCGCCGACGCAGGCGAACCAGCCCTGGTAGCCGACGCTGATCTTGCCGACCACGTCACCCGGCGCACTGGCCGCTGACGCGGTGGGGGCGAGCACGGTCCCGGTGGCTCCCACGGTTCCCACCGCGGTGGATGCGATCGCGGCCCTTAGGAAGACTCTGCGTGTGACACCCATCTGGACTCCTCTGGTCGAGTGGCCTTCGGCGGTCGGGGGGGGGGGGGGCGGCGGGGGCGCCCCCCCCCCCCCCCCCCCGGGGGGGGGGGGTGGGGGGGGGCCCCCCGCAGAAGAAAGAGGCCGGGCGGCCCGCGTCGGGGGGGGTTG
>NZ_JBSHAF010000001.1:716838-739590 GCF_053611365.1 Streptomyces sp. NPDC054813
CTGGGGGTTTCACCCCCATGTGCAGACGTGTGGTGGTGGGCCGTGGGGGGTGCGGTCCCGCGGGGGGGGCCGGGGCGGGGGGCCACCGTCAGGTCGGGTCAGGTGTTCCAGACCTGGAACTCGGAGATCTGACCGGCCGGCCAGCCGTTGTTCGCCGTGATGTTCACCCGGACGTAGCGCTGGGTGGTCGCGGTGAACGTGATGGTGACCGTGTTGTTGGTGGCAGGGTCGAAGGTGTACGTGGCCGACGGCTTGATGGTGGTGAAGCTGGAGCCGTCGGTGCTGCCCGACAGGGAGAGCGTCTGGTTACGGGCGCCCCAGCCTGCGGGGAGCTGGAGGACGACGCGGCTCGCACTCTGCGCGGAGCCGAGGTCGGCCTGGACCCACTGGGGGAAGGCGTTGTTGGCGCTCTCCCAGTAGGTGCCCTGGTTGCCGTCCGTCACGTTCGACGACGGGTAGACGTCGGTGTGGCTGGACTCGGTGGTGGCCGCGCCGGCTGCCAGGTTCCGGCTGGTCGCGCCCGCACCGGTGCCGGTCAGCGCGACCGTGGTCGTGCCGTTCGACGCGTTGCTGGCGATGCTGAGGTCGCCGGTGCGGGTGCCGGACGCGGTGGGCCTGAACGTGACGTTCACCGTGCAGGAGGCGTTCGCCGCGATCGACGTACCGCAGTTGTTGGTCTGCGAGAAGTCGCCCGTGACGGTGATGCCCGAGACGGTGGCGGCCGCGGTTCCGGTGTTGGTCACCGTGACCGTCTGCGCGCTGCTGGAGGTGTTGAGCGCCTGGGTGGGATACGACAACGACGTCGGGCTGGCCGACAAGGTCGCCGGCGAGGAGCCGCCGCCGCTGGGGAACACCTCGAAGTCCGACAACTGGGCCGCGTTCCAGCCCGTGTTGGCGGTGATGTTCACCCGCACGTATCGCGCCGTGGCGGCGCTGAACGTGATGGTCACCGTGTTGCCGGTGCTCGGGTCGAAGGTGTACCCGGCCGATGCCTTGATCGTGGAGAAGCTGGAGCCGTCCGTGGAGCCCTGCACCGACAGCGTCTGCGTGCGGGCCGACCACGCCGTCGCCGGCGGGAGCTTGAGCACGACCTTGCCGACGCCGTAGTTCTGGCCGAGGTCGACCTGGGCCCACTGCGGGAACGATCCGTTCGTGCCTTCCCAGTACGTCGAGGCGTCCGGGTCGGTGAGGTTCGAGGCGACGTACGGGCTGCTGCTCGAACTCGCTGTCGCCGGCCGCCCGGCAGCGATGTTGGTGGTGCTGTCGATGCCGCTGCCGGTCAGGGAGACGACGGTCGGACTGTTGTTGGCGTTGCTGGTGATGGTCAGGTTGCCGTTGCGTGTGCCGCCCGTGGTGGGCTTGAACCCGACGTTCACCGTGCAGGACGCGCCGACCGCGAGGGTGGCGCAGTTGTTGGTCTGGCTGAAGTCGCCGGAGGCCGACACTCCCGAGACGGTCGCCGACGCGGTGCCCGAGTTCGTCACGGTCACCGTCTGCGCGGGGGCCGACGAGCCGACCACCGTGCCGTCGAAGGACAGGCTCGCCGGGTCGGTGTTCAGGACCGGGCCCGGCGCGGTGCCGGTGCCGGAGAGGCTGACTGTGCTGGTGGTCCCGCCCGCGTTGACGGTCAGGGATCCACTACGGCTGCCGGTCGCCGTCGGCGTGAACTTCACGCTGACGGTGCACGAGCCGTTCGCCGGGATCGACGAGCCGCAGGTGTTGGTCTGGGAGTAGTCGCCAGCGGCGGAGATCGACGAGACGGCCGCGGCGGTGTTGGTCGGGTTGGAGACCGTCACGGTCTGTGCGGCGCTGGTCGAACCGGTCGCCACCGACCCGAAGTTGAGCGCACCGGGGGTGGCCGTCACACCCTCGGACGGGTAGGGCGGGAAGACCGGAGCCGGCCAGCCACCGCAGTAAGGCGTGCCGCTGATACCGGAGTTGCCGCCGCCATCCGTGATGACGAAGTTGCCGCCCGAGCAGTTGTACACGGGGGACGAGTTACCGACACCGGTCGCCGTGACGTTGGTGAACTTGGCGGCACCGCCGGTCTGTTCCTGGAGGGCGAAGGTTCCGGTGCCGGCGATGGTCACGTTGTTGAGGTTGACCCCGCTGATGGTGCCCTCGACCCACTGGATCGCCTCGTACGGACTCTGCTGGATCAGCGCGTTGGTCACGTTGATGGGGCCGGTGATCGCGCCCTGGCTGCCGTCGAACCACAACGCACCCACGCCGAACTGCCAGTTGGGGTCGAGGCTGCCGGCCCGGACCATGGTGTTGTCGGAGATCGTGGTGGTGCCGACCGGCGTCGACGTGAAGCGCTGCCCCACGTGGATGCCGCCGCCCTGGGCGAGGCCGGTGTCCACCACGCGGTTGCCGCTGACGGTGTTGTCGTGGCCGCCGTAGATCGCGATGGCGTTGGCGAGGATCTGCAGGGACACGGTGTTGTTGGAGATCGTGTCGTTGGCGTCGGCGCCGATACCTGAGTCCGCCCAGGTGGCGATGCCGTCGTCGCCGGTGTTGCGGATGTCGCTGTTGGTCACCTTTGAGTTGGTGACGCCGCCGTGGAAGTTGATGCCGTCGGCGGTGGTGTCACGGATGCGCATGCCGGTGAACGTCAGTCCGTCCATCGGCCCGTCCATCCAGGCGCCGACCTTCATGTGGTCGATCCACAGGTTGGAGACGGTCGAGTCGCTCATCGCGCCGCCGATGCCGTTGACCTGGGCGCTGTCGTTGCGCTCCTGCACATTGCCGAAGATGGCGAAGTTCTGGAGACGCACGCCGGTGCTGGCCGAGGGTGCGGAGTTGCCGTAGAAGCCGGGTGCCGTGCCGGTGACGGTCGAGTACCACATGCCGGCGCCGGCGATCGTGACGTTGTTGACGCTGACGTGCCCGGGGATGTTGTAGGTGCCCGGCGGGATCCAGACGGTGCCGCCGGGTCCTGCCGCGCTGATCGCGGCGTTGAACGCGCTGGTCGCGTCGCTCACACCGGTGGAGTCGGCGCCCTTGCTGGTCACCGACACCGCTCCCGAGGGCGCGGCCAGGGCGGCGCCGACCTGCTCGAAGTCGGCGAAGTCGATCGTGTACGAGGAGGCGGTGTCGCCCGCGTCGACCTGGAGCTTGAAGGTCGTGCCCGCCGGATAGGTGGTGGAGAACAGGCGGTGGGCCTCGTCGTAGAAGTGGTGCGGGTTGCTGCCCGGAGTGTTGGTGAAGGGGTAGCTGCCGTAGTACCAGCTGTAGGCGTTGGTCAGGGTGAAGTCGGGCTGCTTGACGCCGTTGATGTACAGCGACAGCGCGGCGGTGTAGACCGAGCCGCCCGAGGTGTCGGGGATGCTGTACCGGAAGTTGATCGAGTTGGTCGCCACCGGCGTGGTGAAGGTGACGTACTGGCCGGTGCCCTGCAGCGTCGTCGCCTTGCGGTACGACGCCTCGTCGGCCAGCTGGCCCTGGGCGTAACTCGGTCCGATGGGCGTGCCGTTGCCGGCGGAGTTCTCCGCCTGCACCTCGACGTACGGCAGGCTCGCACCGCTGCCACCGGTGGCGGCGGTCGCCGCCGCGGCCGGTTGGACGGCGAGCGCGAAGACGCCGACGACAGTCAGCATCGCGGTGCTGACCGCCCAGACGAGGGCTCGTCTCAGATCTCGGATGGAATGGAACACTTGCCACTCCTTTGATCACGAAATGCCGGAACTGTGCCGCTGACACCGCCAGAAAGGGAGGGACGGGACGCAATGAGAGAGGGGGGAGACAGGAGGCGGTAACGACGCGAGTGGGACCGTAATATCCTCGACATGGACACGCAAGAACTAGACAGAGCATTGCAACAATAAAAATCCAGCCCGCAAGATCTAATGTGCCGTCTTGGGGCTACTCCCGGCACCGGCGGAGGACGGGGTCAGGAGGTCCAGATCTGGAACTCGGACACCTGGCCCGCGGGCCAGCCGTTGTTGGCGGTGACGGTGACGCGGAAGTAGCGCCGGGTGGCGGCGGGGAAGGTAAGCGTGACGGTGTTCCCGGTGCCCGGGTCGAAGGTGTGGGCGGCCGAGGACTTCAGGGTGGTGAAGGTGGTGCCGTCGGTGCTGCCGCCGAGGGTCAGGGTCTGGGTGCGGGCGCCCCAGGCGGCGGGCAGTTGCAGGACCACGCGGGAGGCGGTCCGGGCCGCGCCCAGGTCGACCTGGACCCACTGCGGGAACGTTTTGTTGGCGCTCTCCCAGTAGGAGTTCTGGTTGCCGTCCGTGACGTTCGACGACGGGTACACGTCGGTGTGGCTGGACTCGCTGGTGGGCCTGCCGGCGGCGAGGTTGGTCCCGGGGGTGTCGGTCGTCGCGGCGAAGACGAGGTGGTTGATGTTCCAGCCGCCGGTGTCCTGGTCGAGCGTCAGGGTCTGCCGGCCGGCGGGCAGGGTCACGTGGGTGGTCACGGTGGCCCAGGTCTGCCAGTCACCGGTGGCGGGCAGGTCGACGGCTCCGGTGAGGTCGGTGCCTGCGGCGTTCGACAGGTGCAGCGCGCCGGTCACCGCGGACGGGGCCGCGACGCGGAGGCCGAGGGTGTAGGTGCCGGCCGTGGCGACGTCCACGGTGTAGCGGAACCACTGTCCGCCGCCGGTCCAGCCCAGGTTGTAGCCGCCGCCGGTGTCCGAGGTGTTGTCCAGGTCCACCCCGTCGGCGCGGTAGGCGTTGGCATTGCCGTTGACGGAGGTGACGTTGTAGGCCAGCCCCTGGCCGCCGGTGTCGTAGTCCTCCGCCTGCACCGTGCCGGGTACGGCGGCCGGGGTGCCGCCGTAGGGACCCTCGGGAGCGGCCGGCGGCCAGTGGTTGTCGCTCAGCGTGGCGACGAACCCGGTGGAGTTGTTGACGAAGGCCGAGGCACCGGCGCTGAGCCCGGTGACCGTGTTGCCGGTGATCGTCGCGGAACCGGTCGGCGCGGGGTAGAACGACGGCGAGATCGCGATGCCGTTGCGGCCGGGATCGCTGACGGTGTTGTCCTGCAGCAGGGTGTTGGTCGAGGTGGAGAAGCCGATCCCGTCGTAGAGGGAGTCGCTGACGGTGTTGCCGGTCACCGTGACCTTGTCGACGATCCCGGTGTTCTGTCCGTCGCCGCCGTTGCCGATGTGCAGGGCGGGCTGGCCCTGGCTGTAGGCGTTGCCGCCGGAGCGGACCACGGTGTTGCCCGTGACGGTCGCGGACAGCAGGTCGCTGCCGTTGACGCCGAAGCGGCCGGCTCCCAGACCGATGTAGCGGGCCGTGTCGCTGATGTAGTTGTCCTTGACCTGGTGGCCGCTGCCCCCGTAGATCCCGACACCCTTGCCGCCCCACGGCGCGATCGAGGTGTTGTCGCTGACGGTGACATTGGTCATCGGGTTGTAGTAGGTCTTGGAACCGTCGCCGTTGGTGTTGTAGTTCACCGAGTTGATGGCGATCGCGTCGTCCCCGGTGCCACGGACGAAGTTGTCGGTGACCGTCAGGTCGTGGCCGGTGTCCGCGCCCAGCGACACGTTGTTGACGTTGATCCCGTCCGCCCAGATCGACGTCAGCCTGCTGTTCCTCACCGTCCCGCCGGTGCCGGAGGCCCAGAAGCCCGACATGGTGTGCTGGGTCCAGATGCCGTCGGCCAGCCAGTCGGTGCCGGTGGTGTCCATCCCGCCGCCGTCCCCGCCGATGGTGCTCCGGCTGACGGCGTTGGCGTCGATGTGGAAGTTCCGCACGGTGCAGGAGGTCAGGTCGAACAGGGCCGCCAGCGGCGTGCTGTTGGGGACCGGGACGTCACGGTAGACCGTGCTGTACCACAGGCCCGCGCCCGCGATGGTGATCCCCTGCGCGTTCAGTCCCGCGGTGCCCTTCACGTAGAAGGTGCCCTGGGGGATCCAGAGGGTCTTTGCCTGCTGCTGGGCCTGGTCGATGCAGTTCTGGATGGCGGCCCGGCTGTCCACCGACTGGCCGTCGGCCGCGCCGTTGGTCGGGTTGTCGTCCGCCACCGCGCCGCAGCTGGTGATCGAGATCGAGTTGGCCGGCTGTGTCAGCGGCGCGGGCGGGTTCTCCACGTCGACGGAGTCCACGTCGTAGAAGGACGCGCTGTTGGCGGAGTCCTTCCGCAGCGAGAACGTGGCGCCCGCCGGGATCGGGGACCCGGTGACGAAGGTGTGCGACTCGTCCCAGAAGACCCTCGGGTCGCCGTCGGCCGGGTTCTGGTTGTCGCTCGTGTTGTAGTTGCCGTTGCCCTCGTACACCCAGCTCTGCCGCGAGTTGAGGTTCAGGGCCTGCCGGAACACCCCGTTGACGTACAGGTTCAGCGTCCCGGTGGCACCGCCGCCGGACGCCGAATCCGGGATGCTGGCGCGGACGTTGAGGAAGGAGATCGGCTGCCCGGTGGTGTTCGTCCACTGCACCGACTGGCCCGTGTCGCCCAGGTGGACATAGGAATGGCCCGACGCCTCCAGGGCCGCGCTCGAGTACTGCGTCGTCGGCGCCGAGGTCAGCGACCGGACGGCCGCGCCCCCGGCCGGCGTTCCCGCCTCGGCCTCGTAGACCGAGAACGGCGTTGCCGCGCCCGCCGCCGCGGCGGCCTGCGCCTGCGCCTGCGCCTGCCGGGGCGCCTTGGACGGCGGCGCCCCCTGTGTGGCGGCGGCCGGTAATACGGACACGCACATCGCGCCGACCGCGGCGACGGCGGCCACCGCCAGCCGCCGGGGTCTGAAGATCGTCAGCATCTGGAGCTCCTCAACGGTGTGTGGGGAACTGGCGCCCCGACCGTACAGAGCCCTCCTGCAGCCCGCTAGATTCTGACGAAGTAAAGAATGAATCATGCAAGTCTCTGCAAGTTTCTGGCCAAAGCCCGCAAATCACGGATGTCATGTCCGCGACACATGGCCGGAAGTCCCAGCAGCAGCGGATCTCCGGGCCGGCGTGTGGGCGTTCTCAGGTCCGTTTCGGCAGCGCAGGAACGCACCGCCACGCGAGGCCCGCTGCGACGAGGTAGGCGAGCGCGCCGATGGCCATGCTGGTACGCAGCCCGGTGCTGTAGTCGGTGGCTGTGGCGAGCAGGCTGCCGCCGAGCGCGACGCCGGTGGCGCTGCCGATCTGGCGGGTGGTGTTGAACAGGGCGGAGGCGGCGCCCGAGTACGCCGAAGGCGCGGCACCCATCACGGTGGCGGTCGAACCGGTGAGGGCGAAGGAGGTACCGAACCCCGCGGCCATCATCGGGGCCACCAGCAGCGGGTAGCCGGGGTCGGCTCCCGCCCCGGCCCAGCCGGCCAGCCCCAGGGCGGCCAGGAGCATGCCGGCGACCACCAGCGGACGGTCACCGGTACGGCGGGTCAGCCGCCCGGACAGGACGGAGGCGAACATGGTCATCACCACCGCCGGGAACAGCGCCAGCCCGGTGCCGAGAGCACTGAAACCGCGCTGGTGCTGGAACTCCAGGCTGGCGGTGAACACCATGCCGTAGAAACCGAAGTTGAACAGCAGGCCGATGGCGGCGCCACCGCTCATCGCGCGGGACCGCAGCAGGCTCGGCGGAAGGACGGGAGAGCGGGCCAGCCGCTCACGTACCGCGAACGCCGCGGCGGCCAGCACGGCCAGGACCACCCCGCCGAGAACGGCCGGATCGGACCAGCCCCGCCGTCCGGCCTCGTTGAGCGCCGCGGTCAGCAGCGCCACGGCCGCCACCACCGCACACTGCGCCGGCCAGTCCAGGGCCCGGTCGGCGCGCCGGAGCGAGCGTGCCACGTGCCGCGACGTCAGCACCAGGCAGGCCACGCCGACGGGCAGGTTGATGAGGAACACCCAGCGCCAGCCCAGCGTGGAGACGAGCAGCCCGCCCAGCAGCGGGCCGGCGGCGGCCGCGGTGCCGGCCATCGAACCCCACAGCCCGAAGGCCCGCGAGCGTGCGGCCGGCGCCGGGTATGCCTGCTGGAGCAGGGCCAGGGAACCGGGCACGATCAGAGCCGCCCCGAGCCCCTCCGCCAGCCGGGCCGCGACCAGGAACGGGGTGTTCACCGCGAGCGCGCACGCGGCCGAGGACAGCGTGAAGACGGCGACGCCCGAGCAGAAGACCCTGCGGTTGCCCAGCCGGTCGCCCAGCGCGCCGCCGGTCAGCAGGAACCCGGCGAAGACCAGGGTGTACCCGTCGGTGATCCACTGGATGCCGGTAAGGGATGCCGACAACTCCCGGCCGATCACCGGCACGGCGACGTTGATGGCCGTCACATCCAGGATCACCATGAAATACCCGGCGCACACCGCCAGCAGCGGCGCCCAGGACCGGCGCCCGGACGACGGGGCCGGTTCCGCGAACGCCACGCTCCCCACTCCATCCCGTCCCTCGGCACGCGAGATATGACACGAAAACTCACAGTAAGGGACGTATTCGGTGGAACGGGGATCCCAGGGCTCCCGCGTGAGCCGCTGCGGGTGGCGTCAGCGTGCGAACTTCTCCATGGCAGCCGGGGTGACCGGGGTGAAGAAGTTGACGAGATTGCCGTCGGGGTCGCGGAACAGCAGTGACCGGTTGCCCCAGGGCATCGTGGTGGGCTCGGTGACGAAATCGGTGACGAAGCCGGTCAGGTTCCGGTGCACGCGGTCCACGTCGTCGACGAGGAACTCGGTGATCACGCTGCGGTTGTCCGCCGGGCGGGCAGAGCCCGGGGCGAACAACGGGACCGTGCGGGTGCCGGCGATCGCGAGGGTCGCGCCCGCGGTCCGGAGTTCGGCGAAGTCCGCGGTGGCCCACGTCGCCCGCGCCCCGGTGGCTCGCTCGTAGAACTCGACGAGGCGCGCCACGTCGCCGGTGATGATGCGGATCGAGACGAACTCCATGGGATCTCCTTGGCTGCTGTGCTGAAGGCGTGCACTGCGCAGGCTAGGAAAAATAGTGGACAGAATCGGTCCGGTATTCGCGCTAAATTGTGAGCATGCCTCGCCCCACCGGCCGCGTGCTGACCCTCCTGGAGCTGCTGCAGTCGGGCGGCACCCGGACCACGGCCGAACTCGCCGACCGGCTCGGCGTCGAAGGGCGCACCGTGCGGCGGTACGTGGACCAGCTGATCGACCTGGACGTGCCCGTGGAATCGGTGCGCGGCCGCTACGGCGGGTACCGGCTCGCCCCCGGGTACCGCCTGCCTCCGCTCATGCTCAGCGACGACGAGGCGTTGGCCGTGCTGCTCGGTCTGGTCGCCGGCCGCCGGGCGGGGTTGACGACGGCGGAGCGCACGGCGAACGAGACGGCGTCGGCGAAGATCCGGCGGGTGCTGCCCCGGCACATCGCCCGCCGGCTCGACGCGCTCCTGGAGACTCTCGAGTTCACGGAGCAGCCCGGCGGTTTCGACATCCCGGACGCCGGTGTCCTGCTCACCGTCGCCGATGCGGTGCGTCACCGCCGACCGGTCTCGATCCGCTACGCCGACCGCGAAGGACAGCGCAGCGAACGCATGCTGCACCCGTACGGGATCGTCGCCCACTCGGGCCGCTGGTACGTCACGGGCCAGGACGCCCGGATCGGCGAGGACCGGACCTTCCGGCTCGATCGCATCGCGGACGCGAGGACCCTGCCCGGCTCTTTCGAGGCGCCCCCGGGTCCAGGTCCGGCACAGCGCGTGCTGTCCGGGTTCGCGACGGCCGAGTACCGGTACGAGGTGACCTTGCGGATCCACGGGACGGTCGAGCAGATCCGCGCCCGCCTTCCCGCCTCCGTCGCGAGCCTGGAGGAGTACGAGCCTGCGGAGGACCAGGCCGGGGCAGGCGAGCGATGGCTGCGCGTCGAACTACGGGCGGAGCGGCTCGACTGGCTGGCCCCGGTACTCGCCTCACTGGACCGGCCCTTCGTCGTCGAGCGCCCGGACGAACTGCGCCACCTCGTCGTCGCGCTCGCCGACCGCCTCGCGTCCTACGCCCGCCAGGTCTGACAGCGAAGGCAGCCCAAGTGATCGCCAGTGGGAGGCCCGCCTACGACTCTGCACAAGTTGGGCTCGCCGTTCTGCTGCTGTCGGCGGAGCGTGCTCGGCGGGTGGCTCCGGGACACGTCCATACCGAACTCGACGATGGTCCGCGTACCGATCGCACCGGCCGACTCGCGGCACGCCCAGACGCTTCTCGACCACCTTGGGTGAGCTGCACGACCTTACGGGACCGTCGGACCCGGCCTCCCGTCCAGGAACCCGTGGCGGACACCGGGGAGGCAGGAGGTGGCGGGGGGCGGTTCCGCTGAGCGCGCAGGGCGAGTCGACCGCAGATCAAGCCGCCCTCCAGCATCCGGGACGAGTATCTGAGGCCACCGGGGGTGGCCCGGCGGACGCGATGCTGCGGAGGTGACATGCCCATGGGCGTGACGGCGTTCCAGGAATTCCTCGGATCGGTGACGCCCGGCGTGGCGGTGGTGACGGCGGCCAGCCGTGGCGAACCGCAGGACTTCCTCCCCAACGCGCTCAGCACGGTCTGTGCCAGCCCGCCCCTGTTGTCGATGTGCCTCCTGGGACGGACGGAACGGGTCGGGGTCGGCCCCCGGCGCCCGCTGCTGTACCCGCGGGGAGTGTTCGGTGCCTCGGACAGCGCCGTTGAGCCGGCGGCGCGCGCATGAAGCGGAGTCAGTCCTTCGCCGCGGGTACGACGGGCGGGTCGGGCGGGGTGGACCGGCAGCCGTCCGTGGAACGCCACCATGCCGGCGAAGGGTGCGCCCATGCCGACGGGGCTGCCGGGGACCGCTCCCCGGAGTTCCGCACAGGTACGGTGCCGATTCGGCATCAGGCCTTCGGAGTCGAGCCGGCCGGCCTCGGGGCCGAGGGGCCTCTCGCGGGCGATGCCCAGCGGGGTGGGTACGGCGGCGGCGAGGCCCGCCCGGGCCGGGCGCCGGAGCAGGCGCAGGCCCTCCTCGGTCTCGTCGACGGCCTCCGGCCCCGCCACCGGCCCGTGGCCGGTGCGGACCTTACGGGGACCCAGCGCACGCAATGCGGTCAGTGCGTGCAGGGAGTCTGCGACCGGGATGGGCCGACCGCCGAAGGCGGGTTCGGTCAGGCGCAGTTGGAGGTCGCCCGAGCGGACATCAGGCCACAGGCCGGTCGGACGCGTGCCGATCGTCGCCCTCTCCGCGTGCACCTCCTCGTGTCCGACGACCACCGGCTCGGGGAAGACGAACTTGCCGAAGGTACGGTTCCGGTGTCCCCCGTGTCTTTGGGCGTTGACCACGGACTACGGGCCGCCGCCGACGACGGGGCCCGTCACGGCGCGCGGCGCCCGGGCACGGAACTCGGTCGCGGCGGTGTCCACCCGCGTGGACCGGACGCCCGAGACGATCAAGCCCGCGTTGTCGGGACACCGGCCTCCGTCGGGCTGGACATGGGCGAACACACCTCCTTGACCGACCTCCTGGGGAGCATCTTCGATCTCACCCATCGTCAACTGTCCGGACGGAGGCCCGTTCGAGCGGGCGACAGGCCCGAGATTCACCCCTCTCTCGCTGACCCGTCCCCGGACGCGACCGGTGGAACTCCGAATACCGCGGTGGCTGCCCATGGGAAGTGGATCGGGTGACACGGGTGTTGCCGGCCGAGGGCAGCACCTGATCGGGACGGCGCTCATCGCGCCGCTGAGCACGGAACCGGACACCTCTGCGGGCGGGCGCGCTCGGCGGGCGCTGGAGGTGTTCCGCCAGGTCCGCGGCAGGCTCAGCGACGAACTCGGTGTCCAGAGCACGTCCCGACTGCAGCGACCGCACCACGCGATCCTCAGTGGGGCCCCGGTCTCGCCAGTCCGCCCGCCCGGTGATCCGGCGGGCAGCCGTGTCACCGAAGCGGCGCGGCCGCGCGCTGCCGAACAGGACTGCGTCGTCGAGTCCATCCGAGGCCATTCCAACCGGGTCGCTCCAGGAGTTCCCCAAGCCTCCTCCAGCGCCTCCAGCGAGGTTGAGGTGTCACACCAAAGCCCAGCGGCAAGGAGGCAGCGCCCATGTCCGGCTTCGTACTCACCCCCACCGACACGGCCAGCGAGGTGCGGGAGGCCGCCGAGCTGGCCGCCCGGCACGCCGTGGCCGCGGACCGCGCGCGGCGGCTGCCCGGCGAGGTCGTGGCCGCTCTGGTCGCGGCGGGCTTCCCACGGCACTTCGTGCCGGTTCGCTGGGGCGGCCGGGCGGGCGGCTTCGGGGAACTCCTGCACACGGTGTCCACGGTGGGCGAGGGCTGCACCTCCGCCGCCTGGATCGCCGCGGTCATCGCCGGTGCCGCCCGGATGGGCGTGTACCTCCCGGAAGAAGGGCAGCGCGAGCTGTGGTCCGCCGGCCCCGAGACCGTGATCGCGGGCGCGCTCAATCCCAGTGGGCACGCCACCCCCGACGCCGGTGGCTGGCGGCTCACCGGGGAGTGGCCGCTGGTCAGCGGTCTGGACTTCGCCGACTGGACGCTGGTGTGCGCGCTGGTGCCCCGAGGGGAGCGGACGGTGGCCAGGTTCTTCGCCGTGCCACGCCGGGACTACCGGGTCGTGGACACGTGGTTCAACGTCGGTCTGCGGGCCACGGGCAGCAACACCCTGGTCGCGGACGGGGTGTTCGTCCCCGAGCACCGGACCGTCGCGCGCGGCGACATCTGGCAGGGCCGGGCGGTCGGGTCCGACGCACCGTGCCACACCGCCCGGCTGCGCACGATCAGCGGCACGTTGTTTGCCGCCCCCGCGCTCGGAGCGGCGCGTGCGGCCGTACGGGCCTGGTCGGCGCGGCTGGCCGGCAAGCCCGCCCGGGGGCCGCTCGCTCCCAGGGACAACCCGATGGTGCGGGGCGTGCTGGCACGGGCCGAGGGCGAGATCGAGAGCGCGGCCCTGCTGCTGCGCCGGGTGGCGCAGACCGGCGACGACGGGCTCGGCGACGAGGGCGAACCGGCTCGTGCACCGCGGGACTGCGCGCTGGCCGCGGACCAGTTGGTCGACGCGGTGGAACGGCTGTTCCGCTCGGCCGGCTGCGGCGCGCAGGCGCAGGACGACCCGCTCCAGCGCATCTGGCGTGACGTGCACTGCGCGGCGAGCCATACCGCCCTGCGCTTCGACACCGCGGGCAGCGCGTACGGCGGTCACCTGCTGGGGTCCGGTGATGCGGAGATCATCCAGTCCCGCGCCTGGCACTTGGCGTTGACGGACGACCGTTGACGGACGCCTGGACCGGCGCCCACACCGAGTACACGCTGTTCGACGAGCGGCCCGGACGGACCGGCGCACCGTGCGGCCGGCAGGTCGATCGGGCCTCGATCACCCCGCGCACGACCGAACTCGGCGCTGCGGGCACCGTCGCCCGGCACGGGGTCGGGCCCCACGTCGGCCGGTCGCCGGGGACGAGGTCCACGGCAGCAACCCGAAGCTGCGCACAGCTCTGGCCGGGCGCGGCACGAAGGCGCAAAGCCAGGTTTCTTCCATCCGCCGTCCGCATCCAGCGACCTGCACCAGCCTGGTCAACGGCATCCGTTGGGATGATGAGCGGCGGCGCCGGGCGAGTTCGCCGGAGAAGCGGTCCGGAGGGTCAGCGGCCCGTGGCAGCCCTGGCCGGGCCCGGCCAGGGCGATGACGGCCCAGTCGTGGAAACACGTCGGCAGCCCCGCCGCGAACGCGCTGGTCCCGCTGTCCTGCCACGGGATCCAGTACCTGTTCATACCGCTCGTCGTCAGGCCGGTCTACGGCGCGGCCCACCGGCTGCCGTGACTGCGGCTGCAGGCTCCCGTAGTTGCGACTGCAGTAGACTTTGAAACCCGGATTACCGGAATCCAGGGGGAGATGTGAAAGTCGATGGCACAACGGGCAATCGCCGGCCGAGGTGGAATTCACCTTTCCGTTTTTCCGGGCGTCAAGGCCGGTGCGGATTCCGGGCGCTCACCGGTTCACCGAGGACACCTTCGGAGGGTAGGTGACTCCGGAACCTGTGCGCATAGTCGTCGTAGACGACCATCGCCTGCCACGCGAAGCCCTCTGCCACGTCCTGGACTCCGAGCCGGACCTGGAAGCGCACGGCGTCGACTCCGGCCCGTCCGCGGTGCGGGCGGTCTCCGAGCGCCGGCCGGACGTCGTGCTGCTGGACATCGGGACGCCTGGCCCGGACCCGACGTCGACGGTGCGTGAACTGCTGGACTGCGGCCACCCGGTGGGCATCGTCGTGCTGCACACGCAGAGCGACCTGCTGCTGATGCAGCGACTGCTGGACCTGGGCGTGCGCGCCTACCTGCACAAGAGCGTCAGCCAGGGCCTGCTGCTGTCGACCGTCCGCGACATCGCGGGCACCAAGCAGCAAACGGTCACCATCACCGTGCCGTCGGGCTCCGCACGGGCGGAGGCCGCGGTGCCGCAGCGGAGCGCGGAGCCGGCCCGGGACGTGCCCCCTTCCGACCTGCTGTCGGCGCGGGAACTGGCGGTGCTGACCCTGGTGGCCGAGGCGCTGACCAACCGTCAGGTCGCGGCCAGGATGGGCATCACCGAGGCCACGGTCAAGCGTCACCTGCGCAACATCTTCACGAAGCTGGGCGCCACCTCACGCATCGACGCGGTCAACAAGGCGATCAACGCTCTGGTCATCCAGCCCCCGGCGGCGCGGCGCGGCCAGTGAACCGCCACGGGTGGCCTGAACACTGCTCCCAAAGAGGCACCACTGCGTACCGACGACAGACAGGGAGTCCCTGCACGTCAACTCTCGGTGCAATTTCGACATACCACCCCATATTTCCCCTTTAGCTGATTTTCCTGTCGGGCGGACGGGTCGGTAATAAGGAATTCACAATTGGTGTACCTGATTTTACTTGCTCATGGTGGGGCTTCGCGACCGTGATATCCAAAGGAGTATTCGACCTACTCCTTTCGGTGTTCCCGAGGACTCAAGCAAGGCTCGAGGGGGGCTTGGGAGATTGTGGTGCGCGGCTCACTAGAAGGGCATTGTTGTCTCCGCGGACTCGGTAGGCAAGTTGTTGAAAGTGAATCGATTCCGCCTCGAGGTGAACGGGAAAACTGTGAACGGGGGAAAAGATCGTGATCACGTTCAATGTGCTCGGGCAATTGGAGGTCATCGCCGACGGGCGCGACCTGGCACCGACCGCACCACGGGTGAAGGCGGTGCTGGCGCTGCTGGCGCTCAACGCGAACCGGGTGGTCAGCACCGACACTCTGTTCGCCGAACTGTGGGACGACCGGCCGCCGCGCAGTGCGGCCACCACCCTGCAGACCTACGTCTACCAGCTGCGCCGGATCCTGGACTCCGTTCCGCAGGGTGAGCGGCGCTCCGACATCGTCACCAAGGCACCGGGCTACGAACTGCGCACAGTGCGGACCGACGCCGAGCGCTTCCTGACCCTGGCCGAACAGGGCCGCTGCCTGTGGCGCCAGGGCCACGTCGCCGAGGCCGCCGAACGGCTGCGGCAGGCACTCGGCCTGTGGCGCGGCGAGGCGCTGGCCGACATCAACCTCGGGCCGGAGCTGACCCAGCACAAAGCGCACCTGTGCGAGCTGCGGCTGCGCGTGCTGGAGCTGCGCATCCAGGCGGACGCCCGGCTCGGTCGGCACCAGGAGCTGATCCCCGAACTGCGGTCGCTGGTCGCTGAGCACCGGCTCAACGAGCGGCTGCACGCCCAGCTGATCGACTCGCTGCGCGCGGCGGGCTACCGCGCCGAGGCGCTACGGGCGTACCAGGACCTGCGCAAGGTACTCAAGACCGAGCTGGGCCTGGAGCCGACCCCGGACGTGCAGCGGCTGCAGGCCGAGGTGCTCAACGGCGTACACGGCGGCTCGGTGACCGCCCTGCTGCGCACCGGCTGACCCGCCGTCACCCACCCGACAGGTCCGGGACGGAGCGACCCCTCCGTCCCGGGCCGCCCGCGGCTGCCCGCGGACCCGCCGCGCCGCCCTCTTCCCGGGCGGCGACACAGTCATCGTCCTGTGAGGAGAACCCTGGCAATGGCGCATGATCCATCCTTGTCCGTCGAGGGAGAACCGGAGGGCGGCCCGCCCCGCTCTCGCGGCACGGCACGCACGGTGGTCAGCTACGGCCTGCTGGTCCTGGTGCCGGTGGCGCTGGCACTCCTGCTGCTGAGATTCGGCGTCAGTCACCCGGTGAAAGAGACCGCCGGAGCACCGCAGCCGACCGAGCCGGCCGACCTGGTCGGCCAGGTGCTGGTGGCCGGGGCCGTGGTGGTCGCGGCGGCGGGTCTGCTGGGCCTGGTGGCCCGGGCGGTCGGCCAGTCGCCCGTGGTCGGCGAGATCCTGGCGGGCCTGCTGCTCGGTCCTTCGGTGTTCGGGGCACTGGCACCCGGTGTCTCCAAAGAGGTGTTCCCCGCGGCGGTGACACCGGTCATGAACAACCTGGCGCAGGTCGGCGTGGTCTTCTTCATGTTCCTGATCGGGCTGGAGATGCCTCTGACCATGCTGCGCAGGCTCGGTGGCAAGGTGCTCTCCGCCGGGCACGCGGCGCTCGCGGTGCCGTTCCTGCTGGGCATGTTCGTCGCCCTGCGGCTGCGCGGCGACTACCAGCCCGACGGCGTGCGCACCGCACCGTTCCTGCTGTTCGTGGCGCTGTCGGTGTCGGTCACCGCGTTCCCGGTGCTGGCCCGGATCCTGTCCGACCGCGAGCTGATCGGCACCCGGCTGGGCGCGATGGGCCTGGCGATGGCCGGCGTCGGCGACGTCACCGCCTGGTGCGCGCTGGGCGTGGTGGTCGCCGAGGTGCGCAGCGACTCGCCGCTGGGCGTGCTGGTCGCCGTGGCCGAGGTGGTGGCCTTCACATCGGTGCTGTGGTTCGTGGTGCGTCCGGCGCTGGCGCAGGTGCTGCGGCTGCTGGAGAGCAGACGCGGCGGAGTGCTGCCGATCGGCACGCTGATCACCGCTTTCGTGCTGATCTGCGCGGTGGTCACCAACATGCTCGGGGTGCACGCGATCTTCGGCGCCTTCCTGGCGGGCGTGGTGATGCCGCGATCCTCCCGGACGGTGATGGACTTCGCACACAAGACCGAGGGCCTGGCGCTGTGGCTGCTGCTGCCGTTCTTCTTCGCCGCGGTGGGCCTGCAGACCCGGCTGCAGTCGGTCTTCTCGCTGTCTGCGCTGGGTGTGCTGGCGCTCGTGCTGCTGGTGGCGGTGGCCGGCAAGATCGGGGGGACGTTCGCGGCGGCCCGGCTGGCCGGTGAGGGCCACCGGGAGTCCCTGGGGCTCGGCGTGATGATGAACTGCCGCGGCCTGACGGAGCTGGTGGTGCTCAATGTGGGCCTGTCGCTCGGAGTGATCGACTCCCGGCTCTTCGCGGTGCTGGTGGTGATGACCCTCGTGACCACCGTGGCGACCGATCCGCTGTTGCGTCTGCTGCGGCTCGACCGGCTCTCGCAGCCCCTCGGAGGCGGCTTGTCCCCGGCCGAAGTCCCCACCCAGGCCCAGGAAACGGCCGGGACCCGTCAGCAATGAGAACCGGGGGCGGGATCTCCAGCGCAACACCCGCGCCGGCGGGTTGATCCGGCAGATCCCGGTGATGCCCGGCCCGAACACCGACGGCGCCCCGCCCCGTGATCAGGGCCGCTTCGAGCGGCCGTCGAGCGCACCGGATGACAGTGGCCGTATGGCAGCTTTCACCGGTGCACCGAGACTCGAAGAGATCGCCGAAGGGGTTCACGCCTTCCTGCAACCCGACGGCGGATGGTGCCTCAACAACGCGGGGCTGGTGGTCGACGGCGGCACCGCGCTGCTGATCGACACCGCCGCCACCGAGGCCCGGGCCAGGCGGCTGCGCGAGTTGGTCGCGGACACCGCGCCGCAGCTCCCGCGGCTGCTGGTCAACACCCACGCGCACGGCGACCACACCTTCGGCAACCACCTCTTCCCGGAAGCGGTGGTGGTGACCGCCGAGCGGACCCGGCAGGAGGCAGTCCGCACCGGACTGCATCTGACCACCCTGTGGCCCGACGTGGACTGGGGCGCGGTCGAACCGGCGGCGCCCCAGATCACCTTCGCCGAGGAACTCACGCTCCGCATCGGCGAGCAGGAGGCGCGGCTGCGCGCCTTCGGCCCGGCGCACAGCTCCTGCGACACGGTGGTGTGGCTGCCGGAGCGTCGGGTGCTGTTCGCCGGCGACCTGGTGATGAACGCGGTCACCCCGTTCGTGCTGACCGGTTCGGTCAGCGGCCTGCGCGACGCGGTGGCCCGGCTGCAGGCCCTCGAACCGGCCACCGTGGTGCCCGGACACGGCCCGGTCGGCGGCCCGGAGCTGCTGGCGACCACCGAGCGCTACCTGGCCGGGCTGCTCGACCTGGCCAAGGCCGGCCTCGCCGAGAGGCTGGACCCGCTGGCGGCGGCCCGCGCCGCCGACCTCGGCGAGTTCGCCGGGTTCCTGGACGCCGAACGGCTGGTGCCCAACCTGTACCGCGCCTACGGCGAACTGCGCGGCGGACGCCCGGAAGACTTCGCCGGCGTCGACGAGATGGTCCGCGGCATGGCGGAGCTGCACGGCGGCTTCCCCGCCTGTCACGCCTGACGACATACACAACGATTCCCGCGGGATGTCCCACGGGGAGAGGACGGACACGTGAGCACGGAACACGAGAGCGGCCCGGTCACCCTGATCGCGGTACTCGAAGCGCCGGTCGAGAACACCGAGGTGTTCATCGAGGACTGGCGCGCCCACCTGGAGCTGCTGCGCACCGCGCCCGGCTTCCGTGGTGCCCGCCTGCACCGGGCGCTGCGCGCCGAGCACCGCTTCCAGTTGGTCGCGGTGGCCGACTGGGCGACGGCCGCGGACCTGGCCGCCGCGGCGGCCCGCGAGCAGGACGGCCCGGGTGCGGAGAAGTACGCCAAGACCGTCCACCGGGGGGTGTACCGGGTGATCGCCGAAGTCGCGTCCGAGCAGCGGCCGGACGGCGCTGGCGTGACCATGGTCAACGCCTTCGAGCTGCCGAACGAGCGGGTCGAGGAGTTCCTGGGCGCGTGGCGGCCCCGGGCGCAGCGGGCCAGCGAGTCGCCGGGCTTCGTCGACTTCCGCATGCACCGGGCGGTCGCCGATGCCTCGCTGCCGCTGGTGAACGTCGCGCACTACGCCAGTGCCGAGGTGTGGAAGGCGTTGCAGGCCGACCCGGAGTTCCAGGCCCGAAAGGCCGTCAACCCGCCGTACGCCACGGCCAATCCGGGCCTGTTCGAGGTGGTCGCCGAGGTGCTCTGACCCTCGGCCGGCCGCTTCCACGCGGGCTTGAGCGGGCCGCGAGAGCGCCCCCACAGACTTCTTGACGACTTGTTACCAGCAGGAGGAGCGATGGTGGATCAGGCTACGACCGATGTGGTGATCCTCGGCGGCGGGCTCGCGGGTCTCACGCTCGCGGTCCAGCTCAAGAAGGCCCGTCCGGAGACGGACGTGGTGATCCTCGACAAACGGGAGGGCCTGGCGCCGGAGGCGGCGTTCAAGGTCGGCGAGTCGACGGTGCCTGCGGGCGCGCACTATTTCGCCGAGGTCGTCGCGATGAAGGAGCACTTGGAGAAGTTCCACCTGAAGAAGAACGGCCTGCGGTTCTTCCAGCCCGCGGGCGGAAACCAGGACCTCACCAAGCGGATCGAGCTCGGCCCGCGGGATTTCCCGGCGCACAACAACTACCAGATCGACCGCGGCCGCTTCGAGAACGAGCTGACCCGGATGGCGCTGGACGCCGGCGTGGACCTGCGCCAGGGCGCCTCGATCACCGACGTGGAACTACGCGAGGGCGACGAGGACCACACGGTGTCCTACACGCAGGGCGGCAAGCGGCGCTCGATCACCGCCCGCTGGCTCGTCGACGCGGCCGGCCGTGCCCACTTCGTCAAGCGCAAGCTGGGCCTGTCCCGCGAGGTGTCGCACACCATCAACGCCTCCTGGTTCCGCCTCACCGGCGGCATCGACCTGGAGGAGTGGGGCAAGGACGACCCGCGGTGGATGGAGCGGATGAACC
Source organism: Streptomyces sp. NPDC054813 (assembly GCF_053611365.1). Lineage (NCBI taxonomy): Bacteria > Bacillati > Actinomycetota > Actinomycetes > Kitasatosporales > Streptomycetaceae > Streptomyces > Streptomyces sp. NPDC054813. The sequence goes on from NZ_JBSHAF010000001.1 coordinate 736,727, forward strand.
GCACCGGCATCCGCAAGTTCTCCACCAACCACCTGATGGGTGAGGGCTACTGGGTGTGGCTGATCCCGCTGGGCTCGGACCACATCTCGGTCGGCGTCTGCGCCGACCCGCGGATCCACCCGTACGAGGAGATCCAGACCTTCGAGAAGGTCCAGGAGTGGCTGCGCGCCAACGAGCCGCAACTGGCCGAGGTGGTCGACGGCCGCACCGGCGACATCGCGGACTTCATCACCCTGAAGGACTTCGCCTTCAGCACCGAGCGGGTGTACTCGCCGGATCGCTGGATGCTGGTCGGCGAGGCCGGCGCCTTCGTGGACGCCTTCTACTCCCCCGGCTCGGACATGATCGGCTACGGCAACAGCGTCACCACCGACCTGGTCACCCGGGACTTCGCCGGCGAGGAGATCGCCGAGCGGCTGGAGTTCTACAACGACTTCCACCTGCGTACCTTCCAGTTCGTGCTCTCCAAGGTCGAGGACCACTACCCGGCCTTCGGCAACCCCGCGGTGATGGTGCCGAAGCTGTGCTGGGACGCCATGCTCAACCATGTCGGCGTGGTGCTGGTCTTCGTCAAGGACCGCTTCCTGGACTACGCGTTCATGCGGCGGGTGCGCGACGACATCGAGAAGCTGTACGCGGTCAACGACCGGATCCAGCAGATCTTCCGCGACTGGAACGAGCTGGAGAAGGTGGTCACCGACGGCCCGGCCAACGCCTATGTGCCGGCCAAGGCGATCAAGGACAGCCACGCCACCCTGGTCGTCGACTACACCGACGACGAACTGGCCGCCGAGATCTCCCGCGATGTCAGGGTCGCCGAAGCGCTGGCGGTCGCCATCTTCCACCGGGCCGCCCGCGGACTCGGCGTCACTCCGGATCCGGAGGTGCCGGTCAACCCGTACGCGATCAGCCTGCGTCCCGACGACTGGCAGAGCGACGGCCTGCACACCGGGCAGGTACTGCTGACGCTGGCTCAGGCGGAGGACATCTCCGAGGGCAGCCAGGGCCTGTTCGTCGACCCGCTGCTCGACGGTGCGGCATGAGCGAACGTCGCGCGGCCAGCCTGCTGCAGCCGGACCCGGCCCTGGTGGACCCGCAGGCGCTCCGCAGCGTCTGCGCCAACTGGGCCACCGGCGTCACCGTGATCACCAGCGGCAGCACGGAGCGGGCCGCAGGACTGACCGTGAACTCCTTCACGTCGGTCTCGCTCGACCCGGCCCTGATCCTGGTCTGCATCCACAACGACTCGGGCGAACTGCCGGTCCTGCGGCGGACCGGCGCCTTCGCGGTGAACATCCTGGCCGCCGACCAGGAGGAGCTGTGCCGGTCCTTCGCCAGCCGGCACACCCGGCACACCGCGAAGGCCGACACCCGGCCGGGGATCACCGGCGTGCCCGTGATCCCCGACGCGCTGGCCTACCTGGAGTGCCGGATCGACCGCGAGGTGGACGGCGGCGACCACGTGATCGTCATCGGCGAGGTGATCGACCTGGCCGTGCAGCGCGAGGAGGGGCCGCTGACCTTCTTCCGCAACACCTTCCACCGGCTGCCGGCCGCCTCCTGACAGCACCCGAGCAGTACCGGAGTAGTGAGGAGAAGACAGATGCCCACCGCCGGGTTGTGCACCGCCGCGACCGCGATCGCCGCGACCGCGGGCCACCGTGCCGAGGCCGCCGAACGGGCCCGCGAACTCGACCCCGCCGTGCTGGAGGAGATCGTCCGGGCGGGTTTCGCCCGGCACTTCGCCCCCGCAGCGGTCGGCGGCACCGCTGGTTCCTTCACCGAACTGGTGGAGGCCGTCCAAGTGATCGCCGGGGAGTGCCCCGCCAGCTCTTGGTGCGCCTCGCTGATCGCCTCGATCGCCCGGATGGCGGGGGCGTTCCTGCCCGAGCAGGGCCAGGCGAAGATCTGGGCGGCCGGCCCGGACGCGGTGCTGGTGGGGTCGGTGACACCGTTCGGCACCGCCCGGCCGGCCCCCGGCGGCTGGCTGGTCGCCGGCCGCTGGCCGTACATCAGCGGCGTCGCCCACTCGGACTGGGCGCTGATGTGCGGCCTGGTGGAGTCCGGGACGGGCAGCGAGGCACGGCTGTTCGCCCTGCCACGCCCCGCGTACCGGATCGAGGACACCTGGCACAGCGTCGGCATGGCCGCCACCGGCAGCAACACCCTGGTCCTTGACGAGGTGTTCGTGCCCGAGCACCTCTCCTTCGACCGGGCCGACCTGTTCGCCGGGCGCACCAGCGAGGCCTGGGGCGGGGTGGCGGCGCCCTGCCATCGCGCCCCGCTCCAGGCGGTCAACGGTCTGATGTTCGCCGCGCCGGCGGTCGGCGCCGCGCTCGGCATGGTCCGCGCCTTCTCGGCGTACTTCGCCGAGAAGGTCGGCCACGCCCCGCAGCTGCCCGGCACCACCGGGGTGCAGGGCGTTCGGGGCTCCGCCGAGCAGGCCTTGGCCCGCTCGGCCGGTGAGGTGGACGCGGCCCGGCTGTTGCTGGAGCGGGCCGCCCGGCTCGCTGACGAGGGCGCCGCCACCCACCCGCTGGACACCACCCGCAACCTGCGGGACTGCGCCCTTGCCGTCGATCTGTCGGTGACCGCGGTGGACCGGCTTTTCCGACAGTCCGGCACCCGCGGGCAGGCGGTCTCCGGTTCGATGCAGCGGCTCTGGCGGGACGTCACCGCCATCTCCACCCACGTGGCGCTGCAGTTCGAGCCGGCCGCCCGCGGCTGGGTCGACCAGGTACTCAAGGCCTGACCCGGTCGACCGTACGACTCAGGGCGGGGGGGGGGGGCGCGGGGAGGGGGTGGGCCGCCGCGGCGTGGAGAGTTAGTCTGAGCTTGCAGAGGAGATACAACAAAAAAATCGC
>NZ_JBSHAF010000001.1:739600-777608 GCF_053611365.1 Streptomyces sp. NPDC054813
GGATCGAACACTTTTATACAGACCCGCACCCGCGAGACCCCACCCCCCCCCCCCCCCCCCCCCCGGCGGCCCCCCCCCCCCCGCCCTGAGTCGTACATGGAGAAGGACGGAGAAGAACGGAAGAACGCAGAAGGACGGGCAGGGGCGATCAGTAGTTGCCCAGGCCGCCGCAGACGTTCAGCGCCTGTGCGGTGACCGCCGCGGCGCCCGGGGAGACCAGGTAGGAGACCATCGCGGCCACCTCGCTCGGCTCCACGTAGCGGCCGAGCGGCACCCGGGTGGTGATCCGGCTGTGCGCCTCCTGCTCGTCCACACCCCAGATCCCGGCGTAGTGCTCGCGCACCCGCTCGGCCATCGGGGTCTCCACGAAGCCCGGGCAGACCGCGTTGACGGTGATGCCGGTCCTGGCCAGCTCCAGGCCCAGGGACTTGGAGAAACCGACCACGCCGTGCTTGGAGGCGGTGTAGGGCGCGGCGTGCACCACGCCCTGCTTGCCCCCGGTCGAGGCGATGTTGACGATCCGTCCGGTACCCCGCTCCAGCATGCCGCCGTCGGTCAGCGCCGCCTTGGTGACCAGGAAGACGCTGTTCAGGTTGGTGTTGATGACGTCGAGCCACAGCTCGTCGGGGACCTCGGCGGTGGCGCCACCGCCCGGCCGGCCGGCGTTGTTGACCAGCACGTCGAGCCGCCCGTAGCGCTCGACGGTGGCGGCGACCAGCGCCCGCACCTGCTCGGACGACGTGACGTCGCAGGTGCTGCCGTCGACGTCCAGGCCCTCGGCGCGCAGCTCGGCGAGGGTGTCCTCGAGGGTCTTGCCGGTGCGGGCGCACAGGTAGACGGCGTAGCCCTGGCGGGCCAACGTACGGGCGATCTCGTGGCCTATGCCGCTGGTGGCACCGGTGACCAGCGCGACCCTGCGCTCGGTTTCGGTGGAAGTGGATGTGTTCATGCACACCACCGTCGCCGCGGCGGCTCGCGCCCCGGTCGAGCCCCGCTCCAGCCCCGCGGCGCGGGCGTTGAGCCTGCCTCGACCACGGCTCTTGGACGCGATTGAAGACTGAGCGCATTCAACGGCCGCGTGAAGGAGTCCGAGGAGATGGAGTCGACCGGCATCAGCGCCGAGTTGTACGCAGAGGTTCTTCAGTACTACGCGCGCCAGATGCAGGCGCTGGACGCGGGCAAGGTGGAGGAGTACGCCGCCACCTTCACCGAGGACGCGGTGTTCGGCCACACGCCCGGCCGTGAGCCGGCGCGCACCCGGGCCGGCATCCTGTCCGACCTTTATGAGGTGCGCGAGCGGTTCACCGCCGATCCGCAGCAGCGGCGCCACATGTTCACGATGGTCGACGTCGAGCGACTGGCGGACGGCAGGCTCCGCAGTACCTGCTACGCGCTGGTGCTGACCACCCGGCCGGGCAACGGTCCGGAGATGGTCCGCAGTTGCGTGGTGCGCGACGTCCTGGTCCGCGAGGACGGGCGGCTGCACAACCAGGAGCGGCTCGTCGACCACGACGGTTTCTGAGAGAGGTGGTTGTGATGAGCCGACGAGTGGTCATCACCGGCATCGGCGTGCGTGCTCCGGGCAGCCGGGGCAGCAAGGAGTTCTGGGACCTGCTCACCGCAGGCCGTACCGCGACCCGGCGGATCAGCTTCTTCGACCCGTCGTCCTACCGGTCGCAGATCGCGGGCGAGGCCGACTTCGATCCGGTGTGGGAGGGCCTGAGCCAGCGGGAGATCCGCCGCATGGACCGGGCCACCCAGTTCGCCGTGGTCTGTGCCCAGGAGGCCGTACGGGACAGCGGCCTGGACTTCGCGGGCATCGACCCGGCGCGAATCGGAGTCACCCTGGGCAGCGCGGTGGCCGCGGCGAGCAGCCTGGAGCGCGAGTACCTGGTGCTGTCCGACTCCGGCCGCGACTGGCTGGTGGACAGCGAGGAGTGGCTGTCGCCGCACATGTTCGACTACCTGGCGCCGAGCGTGATGCCGGCCGAGGTGGCGTGGCAGGTCGGCGCGGAGGGACCGGTGTCGCTGGTCTCCAACGGCTGCACCTCGGGCCTGGACGCGGTCGGCCACGCCCTGCAGCTGATCCAGGAGGGCTCCGCCGACGTCATCGTGGCGGGCGCCACCGATACCCCGATCACCCCGATCGTGGTGGCCTGCTTCGACGCAATCAAGGCGACCACCGCCCGCAACGACGAGCCGGAGACCGCTTCCCGCCCGTTCGACCGCTCCCGCACCGGCTTCGTGCTCGCCGAGGGCGCCGCGATGTTCGTCCTGGAGACGCTCGAGTCGGCGCGGCGCCGCGGCGCCCCGGTCTACGCCGAGGTCTCCGGCTACGGCACCCGCTGCAACGCCTACCACATGACCGGCCTCAAGCCGGACGGCCGGGAGATGGCCGAGGCGATCCGGGTCGCCTTGGACCAGGCCCGCGTCAACCCGACCGCCGTGGACTACATCAACGCCCACGGCTCCGGCACCAAGCAGAACGACCGGCACGAGACCGCCGCGGTCAAGCGCGCCCTCGGCGACCACGCGTATCGCACGCCGGTCAGCTCGATCAAGTCGATGGTCGGCCACTCGCTGGGCGCCATCGGCTCGGTGGAGATCGCCGCCTGCGCGCTCGCCATCAAGAACGGCGTGGTGCCGCCCACCGCCAACCTGCACGAGGCCGACCCCGAGTGCGACCTCGACTATGTGCCGCTGACCGCGCGCGAACTGGACGTGCGGACCGTGCTGACGGTCGGCAGCGGCTTCGGCGGCTTCCAGACCGCGATGGTGTTGCAGCACCCGACCGGGGAGAAGGAATGACCAGGACCGTAGTCACCGGCATCGGCGCGCTCGCCGCCAACGGCCTCGGCACCCAGGACTTCTGGGCCGCCACCCGGGAGGGCCGGCACGGCCTCGCCGAGCTCACCCGGTTCGACGTGACGAAGTACCCGGCCAAGCTGGCCGGCGAGATCCGCGGGTTCGACGTCGCCGACCACCTGCCGGACCGGCTGCTCCCGCAGACCGACGTCTCCACCCGGTACGCGCTGGTCGCGGCCGGCTGGGCGCTGGAGGACGCCAAGGTCGACCCGGCCAGTCTGGTCGACTATGACATGGGCGTGGTCACCGCCAACGCCCTCGGCGGCTTCGAGTTCACCCACCGGGAGTTCCACAAGCTGTGGACCCGAGGCCCGCAGACGGTCAGCGTCTACGAATCCTTCGCCTGGTTCTACGCGGTGAACACCGGTCAGATCTCCATCCGGCACGGCATGCGCGGCCCCTCCAGCGCCCTGGTCACCGAGCAGGCCGGCGGCCTGGACGCGATCGGCCATGCCCGGCGGACCGTGCGCCGCGGCACCCCGCTCGTGGTCGCGGGCGGCGTCGACTCCGCGCTCGACCCCTGGGGATGGGCCTCGCAGATCGCCAGCCACCGGCTGTCCACCAGCACCGATCCGGGCCGCGCCTACCTGCCCTTCGACCGGGAAGCCGACGGTTACGTCCCCGGCGAGGGCGGCGCGCTGCTGGTGCTGGAGGACTCCGAGGCGGCGCTGCGTCGCGGCGCCCCGGACATCCTCGGCGAGATCGCCGGCTACGCCAGCGGCTTCGACCCCGCGCCGGGCTCCGGCCGTCCACCGGCGCTGCGCCGCACCATCGAGGCGGCGCTCGCCGACGCCCGGGTGACAGCCGATCAGGTCGACCTGGTCCTCGCCGACGCGGTCGGTGTGCCCGAGCTGGACCGCGCTGAGGCGGACGCGCTGCGCGAGGTGTTCGGCCCAGGCTCGGTGCCGGTGACCGCGCCGAAGGCCGCGTCCGGCCGCACCTACGCGGGCGGTGGCTCGCTGGACGCCGCCATCGCCCTGCTGGCGATCCGCGACAGCGTGATCCCGCCCACCGCCGGCACCCGCGAGGTGCCCGCCGAGTACGGCATCGACCTGGTCCGCGACCGGGCCCGAGAGGCGAACGTGCGCACCGTGCTCGTGGTCGCCCGCGGCCTGTGGGGCTTCAACTCGGCTGTCGTCGTCCGCGCCTGGGACGCCGATGCCACCAACGACCTTGCCTGAGGAGACAGTTGTGAACATCACCGTGGACGAAATCCGCCGTGTCATCGTCGCCAGCGCCGGCGCCTCCGAATCCGGGGTCTCCGAGGCCGACTTCGCCGACACCTCCTTCGACGCGCTCGGCTACGAGTCGCTGGCCCTGATGGAGACCGCCACCGCGATCGAGAGCGAGTTCGGCGTGTTGATACCGGACGAACTGCTCTTCGGCGCCCGCACACCACGCGAGCTGGCCGAACTGGTCCGCTCCGCGAAGGAGGCCGCGGCCGCATGAGCCCGCTCACCCGAGAGATGGAGCACAGCAGGGTGGTGCGCGCCCCCGCCGACCGGCTGTACGCGCTGGTCGCGGACGTCAGCCGCTGGCCGGTGCTGCTCGGTCCGTGCGTGCGGGCCCGGCAGATCGAGCAGCACGGCGCCGACGAGCGGATCGAGCTGTGGGCGCGGACCAACGGCACGATGGCGACCTGGACCTCCCGCCGCTCCCTGGACCCCCGGGCCCTGCGGATCTCCTTCCGGCAGGACCAGTCCACCGCGCCGGTCGCCGCGATGTCCGGCGACTGGTCCTTCCGCCCGGCCGACGACCGCCGGACCCGGATCGTGCTGACCCACGCCTTCAGCGCCGTGGACGACGACCCTCAGGCGCTCGAGTGGATCGCCCGGGCGGTGGACCGCAACAGCGTCGAGGAGCTGACCGCGCTCGGCGACTTCGCCGAACGCCCGCATCCGCTGGACCAGTTGGTCTTCTCCTTCAGCGACCGGGTGGTGGCGCCCGGCGCGGACCCGGCCGACGTGTACGACTTCGTGCACCGCTGCGACCTGTGGCCCGAGCGCCTGCCGCACGTCGGCCGGGTCGACCTCACCGAGGACCCGGCGGGCGTGCAGGTGATGGAGATGGACACCCTCACCTCCGACGGCCGCACCCACACCACCGCTTCGATCCGGCTGTGCGTGCCCGGCGAGCGGATCTCCTACAAGCAGACCGTGCTGCCCGCCCTGCTGTCCGGGCACAGCGGTCTGTGGGAGTTCGAGAAGTCAGCCGGCGGCACCGCGATCGTCTCCCACCACACCGTGGCGGTCGACCCGGCCGCGGTTCCGGTCACACTCGGCGCGGGCACCACCTTCGAGCAGGCATGCGCGCACGTCCGCGACACCCTGGGCGCCAACAGCCGAGCCACCATGGAGGCGTCGTGCGCGTACGCGGCATCGGTGGTGCGGCGCCGATGAACCCGACGCGGAAGCTGGCCGGCCTCGCCCTCGCGCCGGACGCCGAGCCCGACCGGGTGTGCATGGTAGCGGGCGAACGCTCGCTGACCCGGCGCCAGGTCCGCAACGAGGTGGCCCGGGCCCAGGCCGAACTCCTCGATCGAGGCCTGGTCCCGGGCCGGCGGGTGCTGGCGCTGCTCGACCACGGGCCGGAGGCGGTGTTCTTCCTCGCCGCGGCCAGCTCGCTCGGTCTGCACCTGCTGATGCCGTACGGCCTGCACGCGGCGGCGCTGTCCGAATGGCTGTCCATCGCGGACGCCGCCGAGCCCGACGTGGTGCTGCACTTCAAGCGCGACCGGGCCGGACTGGACGTGCTGCGTGAGCGCTGCGCCACCGTAGTGGAGCTGCCGTTGCCCACCGGCGAGGCGCCCGAGGCGGAGGCGGAACTGCTCCACCCCGAACCGGTGGAGCACTTCCTGGTGCTGTTCACCAGTGGTACCACCGGCAGGCCGAAGGCGATCAGCATCAGTGAGGCGCACATCTGCGCCCGGATCGGCTGGGTCACCCGCACCATGGGCTACAGCCCGACCGCCCGGATCTTCATGACCGGCCTGATGAACAACACCACCGGTGTGATCAACACCTTCGGTGCGCTGCTGCACGACGGCACCGTGGTCTTCCCGGAGACCCCGGACCCCGGGCAGTGGCCGGCCCAGGTGGCCCGCCACCGGGCCACGCACCTGGCGCTGCGCCCGGTGGCGCTCAAGCAGTTCGTGTCCGCGGCGGCCTCGGGCGAGGACGATCTGTCCTGTCTGCGGGTGGTCTCCTACGGCGGGGCTGCCGTTCCCCGGGCGGTGCTCGAACAGGGCCGCGAACTGGCGCGCTGCGACTGGATCCAGGGCTACGGGCTGACCGAGACCTACGGCCCGTTCTGCTTCCTGGCCGAGCAGGGTCATGCCGAGGCGCGCTACCTCAAGCACGTCTACTGCATCGGCCGGCCCGACGACTCCCTGGAGGTGCGCCTGGAGCCGGTGGCCGGCCACCCGGACGGCGTCGGCGAGATCCTGGTCCGCGGTGACTCGGTGATGGAGGGCTACGTGGACGTCGCCACCGGTGTGGTCCAGCCGGTCGGCGGGTGGCTGCGCACCGGCGATCTCGCCGAGTGGAGCCCCGACGGCGACCTGGTCCTCAAGGGCCGGCTCGCCGGGGTACTGCTCAGCGAGAACGGCCACCGCATCTACCCCGAGGAGATCGAGGCGGTGCTGGCCGGCACGCCGGGCGCGGACGAGGTGGTGCTGGCAGGCCTGCCGAACCCGAACGGCCCGCACGAGCTGCCGGTCGCCTGCCTGTGCGGTCCGATCGGCCTGCGCGGCGACGAGGAGCTGCGCGAGCTGGTCACCGCCGAACTGCGTGGCGCGCTGGCACCGGAGAAGTGGCCGGACCGGATCTGGGCCACCCCCGAGCCGTTCGCCCGCAGCGCCAACGGCAAGATCATGCGCGGCGAGGTGGCCGCCGCCGTCGACCCGGCCCGGGTCGTGCTGCTGAAGGGCGGCTCCGATGAATGAGACCACGGAGCGCCTTCGGGTGCCCGAGCACGTGTACCGGGCGCTCGGCTACCTCTTCCCGCGGCTGATGTTCCTCAACGCGCGCTACGCCCCACAGGTGCACTGGGGCGACATCGCGGCGGCCCTGGACGACTTCCCCGCCGACGACCTGGACCTCGCCTCCGCCGGGTTCTGGAACCTCTGGCGCGAGCGCTGGACCGCCCGGGCCGAGGGCTACACCGCCCTCGCCGAGGGATCCGGCACGGTGGCCGGACGCGGCCGCGCACTGCGCGGCGCCGCGGCGGCCTACCACTGGGCGGAGTTCCAGTACTTCGACGACCGGGTCGTCAAGCAGCGGTTGCGGCAGCGCATCCGGGACTGCTTTCTGGGCAGTCTGGCGGGCACCGACCTCGAGGTCACCGAGGGGTCGCTGCCCGGCACCGGCGCGGGCTACTGGGTGCTGCGCACCGAGGCAATGCGCGCATCGGGCGAGCCGCTGCCCGCGGTGGTGCTCTCGAACGGCCTGGACTCGGCCACCGAGGTCGAGGTGGTGGCGCTGGCCGAGGCCTATCTGGAGCGCGGCATCGCCGCGGTGCTCTTCGAAGGACCGGGCCAGGGGTTGCGGCTGGGACGCACCCCGGTGCTGGTCGAGATGGAGCGGGTGGTCGCCGAGTTGCTGCAGAAGCTGCGCAGCGAGCCGGGGATCGCCGCCGACAGGCTGGCCTTCGCCGGCATCAGCTTCGGCGGCTACCTGGCGCTGCGGGTGGCCCGGGAACTCGGCGAGCACTTCCGGTGCGTCGTCAACTTCGGCGGCGGGCCCGCGCTCGCCAAGTTCGACGGCCTGCCGCGTCGGCTCAAGGACAACTTCCGGTTCGCCTTCGACGTCGGGCCGGGCACCGGTCTGCAGCCGCGCTTCGACGAGCTGGCGATCGAGCCCGGTCCGGCGCCCGCCACCGAGGTGCTGAGCGTGTCCGGCGCGCTGGACGACATCTTCCCGATCGAGGGGCTGTACGACCTCGACAGGGCTTGGTCGGGCCGGCACACGCTGGAGGTGCACCCCAGGGAGGCGCACACCAGCCTCAACCTGATCAACTCCTACACCCTGCGCACCGCCGACCTGGTCACCGACCGGCTGACCGGCCGCGCCTGACCGGGAGAAGGGCTTGTCCGGCGATCCGCCGGGCAGGCCCTTCGCGTTCGTCCGGGCACCACCGGGCCCGCGAACCGGTGACGTCAGCGGCGCTCGGTGAGGGACGGACCGGACGCGACGAGTCCGGGGTGCAGGTCGTGGTCGAGTCCGGCGTGCATGAAGACCCGCTTGAGCAGGGTGACGAAGGTCTGCGCCTCGTCCGGCTCCAGCCCGCCGAGCAGCCGGTCCTCGAAGCCGCTGACCAGGGCCTCGGCGTCGGCGTGCAGGCTGCGGCCGGCCGGGAGCACGTGGACGGCGTGGGCGCGGCGGTCGGTGGGATGCCGGCGGCGTTCCACCAGTCCGCGCCGCTCCAACTCGTCGACCAGGCCGACCATCACGTTGCGGTGCACGTTCAGCGGGCCGGCGAGCTGGTGCTGACTGAGGCCGTCCTCCTCGATCAGCAGGTTGAGCAGGCCGAACTGGCGGGGGTGGATGCCCAGCGGCGCGAGCACGTCGACTAGTTGCTCCTGCACGTGGGCGCTGAGGTGGGTCATCACGCAGGCGGGGTGGTCGAACAGCAATTGGGTACTCACGGGCACCATGATACCCCCGCTGAATTATCACCTTGAGGGATAGTCACTCGAAGTGCATACTGGTCTCCGTGACTCAAGACATCTCCGCAACCACGCCCGGCGCCCCGCCGCAGGAAACTCCGGGTGGCGCCGCACCCGACCCGAAGCGCCGGCTGGCCTTCGCGGTCGTCCTGATCGCAGGATTCATGGACCTGGTCGACACGACGGTCGTCAACGTCACCGTCCCGAGCATCCAGCGCGACCTGCACGCCGACTACGCCCAGATCGAGTGGGTGATCGCGGCGTACGTGCTCTCCTTCGCCGCTCTGCTGATCCTCAGCGGCCGGCTCGGCGACATCTTCGGACGCAAGCGCGTCTTCCTGATCGGCATGGCCGGCTTCACCGTCGCCTCACTGCTGTGCGGCGTCGCGGTCAATCCCGAGATGCTGATCGTCTCCCGGTTCCTCCAGGGTGCTGCGGCCGGCCTGATGGTCACCCAGATCCTGGCGATCCTGCACGTGGTCTTCCCGCCAAGGGAGCGGGGCAAGGCGGTCGCCGTCTTCGGCGCTGTCACCGGCTCCTCGGCCGTCTTCGGCCTCGCCCTCGGCGGGCTGCTCGTGCAGTGGGACCTCTTCGGCTGGGAGTGGCGCCCGATCTTCCTGGTCAACGTCCCGGTCGGGATCGCCGCGCTGATCGCCGGCGCCCTGGTGATCCGCGAGTCCCGCGCCCCGCAGCGCCCCAAGCTCGACCTGCTCGGCATGCCGCTGGCCCTCGCCGCCGTGGTGCTGCTGGTCTACCCGCTCACCGAGGGCCGCCGCCTGGGCTGGCCGGCCTGGACCTACGGCATGCTCGCCGGTGCCCTCGTGCTGCTCGCGGTCTTCCTCGCCTACGAGAGGCGCCGCTTCGCCAAGGTCGGCTCCGCACTGGTCGAGTTCGGGGTGTTCCGCTCCCGGTCGTTCTCGGTCGGCATGGCGATGTGGTTCCTGTTCTGGATCGCGGTCGGCGGCTTCTTCTTCGTCTGGACGCTCTTCCTGCAGCAGGGCCTCGGCTGGACGCCGATGCACGCCGGCCTGACCGCCGCCACCTTCGCCATCGGTGTCGGCATCGGCGCCGGCAACGCCCCCGACAAGCTGGTCCCCAAGTTCGGCCGCAACGTGTTGGTGGCCGGCGGCATCGTCAACGCGATCGGCTTCATCGCCTTCGCCGTCCTGGTCGCCCACTACGGCCACAGCCTGGCGTCCTGGCAGATCATCCCGGTGCACGTCGTCTCCGGAATCGGCTTCGGCCTGATCGTCGCGCCGACCCTGGATCTGCTGCTCGGCCAGGTCCCCGGTGAGCAGGCGGGCAACGCCTCCGGCCTGCTGAACACCGTCCAGCAGCTCGGCATGGCGCTCGGCGTGGCCCTGACCGGCGTGATCTTCTTCGCCCAGGTCGGCACCTCGGCCGGCGACGCCACCGCCGAGGCCACCCCGGTACTGAAGTCCGCCCTCAGCGGTGCCGGCGTCGCCTCCCAGGACCAGCTGCTCGGCGACTTCCGCACCTGCGTGCGGGAGCGCGCCGACTCGGTCGACCCGAGCAAAGTCCCGGCCAGCTGCCTGAAGAGCGACCCGAAGGCCGCCGCCGCGTTCGGCGAGGCCATCGCCCGCGCCGACTCGGTCAGCTACTCCTCGGGCTTCCGGACCGTCCTGCTACTGGACGCCGGCATCCTGGTGATCGCCGCCGCCGGCTTCCTGACCCTGCCCAAGCACTCGCGGCCCGCCGACACGGCCGCCGTGAGCACCGAGCCCACCGAGGTGACGGCATGAGCAACGAGAAGAACGTCCTGGTACTCGGCCGCGAGCGGCATCTGGTCGACGCCTCCACTGACATCATCGAGGCAAACGGCTTCAACGCGGTCGGCGTGACCCGCGATGAGGAGGCCTTCTCACTGCTGGATACCGGCCGGTTCATCGCCGTCCTGGTCGGCAGCGGCGTCGAGTGGGAGTCCCGTCCGCCGGTGCGTCAGCACGCCGCTCCGCACGGCACCGTGGTCCTCGAAGCGCAGCGCATCCCGATGCAGACCGTCCAGGACCACGTCCGACAGGTGATCGTCCCGCGGTTACTGCAGATCGCCTGACCACCATCGCACCAGGCCCCCGGATCCAGCCCGTCAACGGCCGGATCCGGGGCCGCGCCCTGATCCGGTGGCGGCCACCCGGCCGGAGCGGGGTTCCGCCCAGTCGGCGAACAGCCGCTCAGCGAGGGCGAAGAGCCCGCCGTCGCCGTGCCGGGATCAGCTACCCGGACAGCCCTGGGTCGGTGGAGGACAGCAATCCATGTCGACAGCGTCGCCTCGGCCACGAGACCTGACCACCCCGCACAACAGCTTGTGCGGGCCGAGACTCGGCTCGACCCGCACAAAGTGGTGTTCATGGTTTGTGTCCGAAGGGCGAGTTGATCGCTGACGATACGCTCGTACTCGCGCAGGAGCGGCTCAAGCTCCAAGATCCGCGGGGTGCCCTCGCTGCCTCCCCATGAGAACCGGCATCCAGCGGGCGCAAATTTCCGGGCCTCCGCCAACCAGCGAGATCACCCGACGCAGTCAGGCCAGTGGGCGAGCGGAGGCCGGTTCACGCACGACTGCGTCACCCGGTTTACGGGGCGCTTCTCGGGGGTCGCAGGGCAGCGGCGCCGGCCCGCACCATCGCGGACACCGTTGACCCCGCCCATTGCACGAGGTCACGCGGCAAGCCGGAGTCGAGCTCGATGGTCACCCGCACGTATCGGGTGTGCAGCTGAGTGACTTTGACAGGACGCGGTACGACGGCGTCCGGTCCGCGCTGCAATGCGGCTCGGTAGGTGTCCTTCCGCTGATTCATGCCTTGTCCTGTCGCTTGATGAGCTCGTCCGCGAGGTCCATGTACGCCGAGCCTTTGACCTCCACCGGACTTCCGAATGACTGGGCGTACAAGTCGAGCCGCGGAATGTGGGTGGACAACACGTCGAATCCCCGCTCGGTGAGAGCTTCGCGGGCGTCGGCGTCAGGGCCGGTACGCGTGGCTTCGGCACGATTTGTTCGGTTCAGCAGAACGGCGGCGTGGGCCGGCTGGACGCGCAAGGACTGTACGTCACCCATCTCGCCACCGATGGGCGCCATGCGATCCAGCTCGATGGGAGCTGGAGTCACCGGCACGATCCATTCGCCTGCGTACCTCATGATGCTGCGGGCGATGTGCGCGTGGTCCTCCAGTTGCGGAGCGTCGAATACGACGGCCTGCCGGTCGCCCAGGAAGTCGTTCACGCGCCGGTGCACATCGCCCACCGGAAGAGCGACCACAGGAAACGGGAAGCCACCTGCCAATTCGCTCCAGCGCAGCGCGGAGGAAGCGGGGTCGCTGTCGACCAGCAGCGGTGGGAGACCCGACTCGTGAAGCGCGTGGGCCAACCAGACTGCGCTGGTCGTCTTTCCCACCCCGGGCTTCAGGTTCACAAAGGCGTAGCTCAGCGGCACATGAGTCAACGTATGGTCGCGAGCGGCCGCCCGGCCGCCGACTCGGGGCACACAGTGCCGTCGTTCACCCTCCGGCGCCGGCGAATCATTCGTATGGGCCAGTACGGAAGCCGCAAGGACCGAAGGATGCGGGTGCCGGTTAATCATCCACCCAGGTGGTGGCCTTGATCGACTGATTCCTCAGGCCGCGCTCACCGACAACTCCGGTGTCTTCACGCGCACAGACGCTGACGGCATCATGATCTGTCGTGCTGCTGCGCCTGGCCTTGCGGGTGCCGAAAACCCGTACCGCGTCAGAAGGGCTGCACAGCCTGTGACCTGGGACGACGCTCCGCGGGCCGATCGGGCACCATCGGACGTTGTGCTCGTACGAATGCTCTACCTGATCGCCACGCGGATCTTCGCGTGGCTGGTCCTGCTCTCCCGATCCTCCGCGGTGAAGGAGGCCGAGATACCGATCCTGCGACACGAGATCGCGTCACTGCGTCGGCAGGTCGCGGCCCCCATACCCACCTGGCCCGACCGGGCACCACTCACCGCCTTCACCCGGCTCCTCCCGCGGGCACTACGCCGGCATCGGCTCGTCTCCCCGCGCACCCTCCTGGCCTGGCACCAACGTCTGATCAAGAACAAGTGGACACAACCCGCCTCACCGGGACGCCCACCGATACCCGACAAGCTGCACGACCTGATCATCCGGCTCGGCGCCGAGAACCCACGATGGGGCTTCCGACGCGTTCACGGCGAACTCCGCCGCCTCGGGCACAAGGTCAGCCCGGCCACCGTCCGCCGCATCCTGCGCACCGCCGGCCTCAGGCCGACCCCGCGCCGACATCCGGTGCACGGTGAGTGGACCACCTTCCTCAAGGCCCAGGCCCACGCCCTGCTCGCCACCCACTACTTCCACGTCGACACCATCAGCCTGCAGCGGCTGTACGCGCTGTTCGTCATGGAGGTCCGCACCCGAACCGTCCACATCCTGGGCGTCACCGCGCACCCGACCGCCGCCTGGGCCACCCAGCAACCCCGCCAACTGCTCTGGCAACTCGGCCACCGCGCATCAGGCTCCACTCACCTGATCCGCGACCGGGACACGAAGATCACCGCCGACCGGCGCCACGCCGGTCCGGCCGCGGCCGCACCGCCCGCCCCCCCTCTGGCCTGGGCGACGCAACAGGCCCGCAATCTGGCAGACCAACTCGACATGCGCATGGAGTCGCTGCGCTTCGTGCTGCGCGACCGCGACGCCAAGTACGACCCGTCCTTCGACGCCGTCTTCGAAGCCGAGGACATGGAGGTGCTGCTCAGCGCGTCACGGGCGCCCCGGATGAACGCGCACTGCAAGCGGGTGATCGGCACCGTCCGCCGCGAGGCGCTCGATCACGTCCTGCTCATGAACGAGGCCCACGCCCGGCAAGTCCTGGCCGACTTCGAACACCGCTACAACACGCACCGACCTCACCGGGCCCGAGATCAACGACCCCCTCACTCTTCCGGGCAGCCCGCCACCGTCCACGACCTCGACGGCCACAGACTCTGCGCACCCGCATCCTCGGTGGCGCCATCAACGAGTACCGGTACGCCACTTGACCTGCGGCGATGACTTTCCGAGCCCCAAAGGTATCGGCGCAGCAGGGAGGGCAGGTGCCGGGCGAGCACGGCGCGGTCCGGCCAGGCGAGGTGTGGCCGGACGCCGAGCTGGCGGCACAGCACCGCGTTCTCGTGGCGCAGCGCGAGCAGCTCGGCGTCCTTGGTCTGCTGCGAGCGGCAGGGCAGCAGGAACAGTCCGAGAAGTCGGAGCAAGACCGGGTAGAGCATGCGCAGTGCCCTGCGGTCCGAGCCTGTCATGATCGCCAGGAGTCGCAAAGTGCCTGGTCAGATGCTGTACGTCACTTCTGGAACCCTACAGGCCTGGCCGCGGGAGGCGAGCAGGTCGTAGCCGGAGACGAGCCAGGAGGCGTACAGCAGGATACGTTCGCCGAAGGGGACGTCGTGTGTCCAGGCGGAGTGTCTGCATCTCGCCGTAGTAGAAATCCGCGGCGCCGGGCTCGTTCTTGAGGAACCTCAGAGCTGTGAAGACAGGGTGGAGCAGCGCTCCAGCCCCATCCGTCCACTTCTGAACTCGTGTAGATTCAAAAGGAGTTGGCTGCGGTAAGGCAGAGGCGGGGGTGCCGGTGGAGGCGGACAGTGCGGTGCCCACGGACGCGGCGGTGGTCCGGATCCTCGACGCGCAGGGCCAGCCGGTCGGTTCCGGATTTCTGACGGCGGAACGTGATGTGCTGACATGCGCCCACGTGGTCGCCGCCGCCCTGAGGTTACCCGAGGACGCCGTGGAGCCTCCGGACGCCCCTGTCAGGCTCGACTTCCCGCTGGTGGCACGCGGCAGGGTTCTCAAGGCCCGGGTCGAGCAGTGGACGCCCACACAGCCGGACGAGTCCGGGGACATCGCGGTCCTCCGGCTGCTCACCGCACCCCCGCCCGGCGCGGTGGCGGCATCGCTGGTCGAGGACGGAGCCGCACCAGGCCGCCAGGTGCGCACCTTCGGCTTCCCGGCGGACTACGACGCCGGTGTCTGGAGCGTCGGCGTGTTGCAGGGCCGGCAGGCAACCGGATGGCTCCAATACGACACGGACCCGGCGAGCCAATACGAGGTCGGACGCGGATTCTCCGGGGCCCCGGTCTGGGACCTGGCCCTCGGCGGTGTGGTCGGGATGGTCGTCACCGCCGACGAGCGGCCCGGCCGGCGCGCCGCGTACCTGATCCCCACCGAGAGGCTTCACGAGTGTTGGCCGCCCCTGCGCGAGGCGGCACAGGGACCGTGCCCCTTCCGGGATTTGCGCCCCTTCCAGGAGGGCGACGCGGAGCTGTTCCACGGGCGGGACGAGCCCGCCGGCCGGATCGTGGACCGGCTGGATGTCGCCACGGGGGTCACGCTGGTGGGCGCCTCCGGGTGCGGCAAGTCCTCACTGCTGAACGCCGGTGTACTACCCCGCCTCCGGGGCCGCGAGGACCTCCTGATCGTGCGGTTCCGGCCCGGCAAGGCCCCGCTCGAGGCGCTCGCGGTGGCCCTTCTCCCGTCATTCGAACCGCGGTTGGGCGAGACCGCCCGCATGGCCCAGGTGCCCCAGCTGACACAGCTGCTGCGCGACGGCCGGATGCCGGCCGTGGTGGAGCGGATCCTGCAACAGCAGGGCAAGAGCAAGCTCCTGGTCATCGCCGACCAGTTCGAGGAAGCGCTGGTCCGCACGGTCAACGGACAGCAGGACACGGATCTCGACGCGTTCGCCGCCGCACTGGGCCATTGCCTGGATCCCGGAGCCGGCCTGCAGACCGTCATCGCCCTGCGCGCCGACTTCCTCGCCCCCGCCCTCAACCACCCGGCACTGGCACCGCTGCTCGACGACAGCCGGCTGTTCATGCTGGGACCGATGCGCGACGACGAAGTGCGCGCCGCCGTCGAACAGCCGCTCAGCGGCGTCGGTGTGCGCTACGAGAAGGGACTGGTCAACCGGCTCCTCACCGACCTGGGCCCGGACCCCAGCAGACTGCCGCTGCTGGAGTTCACCCTCACCAAACTCTGGGAGCGCAAGGAACACGGCGTCATCGGCCACGCCCACTACCAGTCACTGGGCGGGGTCGGCGCGGCCCTGGCGAACCACGCCGAGCAGGTATGGACGGCACTCAACGAGGAGGAGCGGCGCAAGGCGCGCGCCCTGCTGGTCCAGCTCGTCCTTCCCGGAGGCGCCCGCACCTCCCCGACCCGGCGAGTGGTCGCTCGTACGGAACTGCCCCCGGCTCAGTGGCGGATCGCCCAACGCCTGCTCACCACGCGTCTTCTCGTGCCGGCTGAGGAGCTGCGTAAGGGCGGTGCGCAGCCCGTGGAGACCGTGGAACTGGCGCACGAGGCGCTGTTGTCCCGCTGGGCACGACTGGCCGAGTTCGCCGCGGCGGACCAGGGGTTCCGCCGCTGGCAGGAGGACCTGCGACGCCGGGTAGGGCTGTGGCAGGGGGACGAGCGTACCGGTACGCGCCTGCTGCGCGGCGCCGACCTGCGGGACGCCCGGAACTGGCGGCGGGCCCGAGCCGACGAACTCGGCTCCGCGGAGATCGACTTCATCACCGCGAGCATCTCCGGTGCCCGCCATCGCCGGATCATCGCTGCCGGGGTCGCCGTGGTCATGATGCTGACGGCGGGTGTGGGCACCTGGGCGTGGCGATACGGGGCGGAGGCGCACACGGCACGGCAGTCGGCGGCCGTGGCCGCGGGCGTCCTGGCACAGCAGTCGCGGGATCTGGAGTCCAACCCGGACCACGGCGACCGGTACACCGCGCTGCTGCTCGCCCTGCGCGCCTACCGCACCCAGGACAACCCCGACACGCGTGCGCTGCTCGGCGAGATGTACCGGCGATTCGGTTCCGCCGATCTTCTGGTGCCGTTATACACACCGTCGGGGACGTCGATCACGGCGAACGGCCGGCCGGCGGTGAGCGCCGACGGCCGGGTGGTCGCCTCGTGGGCGGCCGACGGCAAGCCGACTGTGTGGACAGGCATCGGGAACACCGTCGATAGGGAGGCCATCGGCAAACGGGCCGACACCATGGCCGTCAGCCCCGACGGATCACTGATCGCGATGGTGGCGGGACCCCTCTCCCTGACGTCCACCCCCACCGGCCCGCCAGACCCAAGGGGGCCGACCGTGGAACTGTACGACGTACGGGCCAGGCGGGTCGTGCGCCTGCTGGAACGCCCCGACCAGGGTGATCCGTGGCCGACCATGCCATCGGGCGGCCCCTCACTGCCGAGCGTCCCCGTACCCACCGGGACCCGTATCCCGACCCAGTACGCGCAGTTCGCCTTCGACCCCACGGGCAAGCGGATGGTGGCACTGACGGGAGTCATGGGGTTGGGCGGCCGCCTCATCGTGTGGGACGTGCCCAGCGGCAAGATCGAGAAGATTCTGCCGGGCCCTGACACACAGGTCAGCCGGCTCTCCTTCACCTCGGACGGACAGGGCCTCGTCGTCGTCGGCCAGGACCTCACGGAGGGCATGTCCGGTTCGCTGGTCATGTCGGTGCGCTCGTGGGATCTGAACAAGCCGCCCTCGGCGGGCCGGACGCTGTTCACCCTGGACGGACTGGACGGCGCAGCCCCTTACGACATCAGCCCGGACGGAGCCGTCCTGACCACGGCCACCACTCACACGCAGGGGTTCCACACGCACACCACCGTCACCACGTACGCGCTGCCCGGCGGCAGACGGCTGGCCCAGCGGCACCTGCCCGACGATCAGACCGTCACCGGTGTCGCCGTCACCGCGCGGGGCTCGCGCACCGTGGCCTACCAGGCCATCGGCGACATCCCACTCGGCGGTCGGGGCTCGGCGAAGCCCGGCATCGTCCAGGTGTCCACTCCCTGGCGGGACCTCACACTGCTCGGTGCGGCCAGCCGCCCCACGGTGTTCCTCACCGACGGGCAGGGCATGAACGGCTTCATAACCCCGGCCGGCGGCGACCCGGTCGGCAAGATCCCCGTGCCCGCCACTGGTTCCGCCGCACCCGTACCGGCCGACCGGGCCCGACGCTGGATGGAGCGGTTCTGCCAGATCCTGGGCGACGAGACGCTGCCGCCCGCCGCCGTACAGAAGCTGCCTCCTGCGGCCTACCGTAAGCCTTTGTGTCCACACCCGTAGGGATGCCCCGTCAGTCACCCGACCCCGAGAGAGGGATGCATGCCCCAGGACACCCAGCTCATTCGCGTTCCGCTCGACGCCTCCGTGAATGGCGACGGCATCGAGGTATTGCTGGAGACGGACCCCTCCAGCTCCGGCATCGTTCGGGCGGCGCGCCCCGGTGACGTCGTGGCGACGGCCGCCCATACGCTGGACGAAAGCTTCGACCACGTCCGCGCCACGGCGGAGTCACTGGTGGGGCGGCTCACCAGGCTCCCGGTGCGGCCCAAGACGATCGAACTGGAGCTGGGCGTGAAGATCAGCGCGGAGGCGGGCGTCATCATCGCCAAGACATCGGGCGAGGGGAACTTCCGCCTCAGGCTGGTCTGGGAAAGGCCGGACGAGGCTGCGCCGGCCGACGGCCGGGATACGTCGTCGAACGGCTCGCGGCCGGAGCCCGAATGACGCTGCCCCTGCCGAAAACCTCATCCGGCCTGGTGGGAGCCCTGGTGGGGGGTGCGCGGGGTCGGGGGCTCGGGTGCTCGCAAGGGGGCGTCTCGTACGGCTGGTGACTGCCCCGGCATGATGGTCCGTCGTGCTGCTGCGACTGACCTACCTCACCGTGACGAACGCGTTCGCCCTGCTGCGCCTGCTGCCGATGAGCGACCGGGACAAGGACGCCGAGATCCTCGCCCTGCGTCACCAGATCACGGTCCTGCAGCGCCAACTCGGGAAGGAGAAGGTGCGGTTCACCCCGAGCGATCGGGCGTTCCTTGCGGCGTTGCTGAACCGGCTTCCGGTGGAGGTGCTGCGCCGGGTGCGACTGTTGGTGCGGCCGGACACGGTGCTGCGCCGGCACCGCGATCTGGTCGCACGCCGCCACGCTGCCGCCTCCCGGCCCAAGCGCCCGGGAAGACCGCGGACCGTGCACTCCATCCGCGCCCTGGTCCTCCGCTTCGCCCGGGAGAATCCCAGCTGGGGCTACCGCCGCATCCATGGCGAACTCCTCGTTCTCGGGATCCAGGTCGCGGCCTCCACTGTCTGGGAGATCCCGAAGGAGGCCGGGATCGACCCGGCGTCCGAGCGGGCCTCCAGCACCTGGGCGGACTTCCTGCACTCCCAGGCTGACGCCCTGCTGGCGTGCGACTTCCTGGAGACGATCACCCTTTCCGGGGCGCGGCTGCATGTGTTCGCGGTGATCGAGCACGCCAGCCGCCGGATTCGGATACTCGGTGCCACCGCGCACCCGCCCGCATCTTGGGTGACCCAGGCCGCGAAGAACCTTGTCATGGACCTCGAGGACGCCGGCTTCCGGGCGCGGTTTCTGATCCGGGACCGGGACGGGAAGTTCCCCGCCCTGTTCGACACCATCCTTAACGATGCGGGGATCGAGGTGGTGCTCAGCGGCGTGCGGATGCCGCGCATGAACTCGATCATGGAACGCTGGGTGCAGACCTGCCGACGCGAACTGCTGGACCGCACCTTGATCTGGAACCAGCGGCACCTTCTCCATGCACTACGGGAGTTCGAAGAGCACTACAACTCCCACCGGCCGCATCAGGGCATCGCCAACGCCCGCCCGCTCCACCCGTTGCCAATGCCGGTCACCGAACCGGAGCAGATCACCCACCTCGACATACGACGACGCGAACGACTCGGCGACATCCTCCACGAGTACCAACATGCCGCCTGACCTCGACGGATGAGGTTTTCGGCAGGCGCAGCGTCCCCGAGGACGACACCCTCGTCGTCACCAAGGTGGGCGCCACGCCCGACAACTCAGGCGGGCCGCACCCGATACGGCTCGCCCAGCGGCCCGAGGAACTACGCGCTGCCCCCGAGGAAAACCTTGTGAGTCGAGCTCCCATAGCTCCCCCTGGTCAACTGCGCTGCGGGCGCAGGTGCCCAGCCGGCCGGACTGTCGGCCTGACCCCGGTCAGCGTTTGATGCCTACGCCCGCCAACAGGCTGATCTCGGCGTCCGCGATCTCCGTACCGTCGGCGGGTCCGGCGGGCCGCCAGCGGTGGCAGCAGACGATGCCGGGTTCGATCAGGTCGAGCCCGTCGAAGAAACGGCGGACGTCGCTGTGCGAACGGAACTGCACCGGAGACCCGGAGTTGGTGTAGGCCTCCGCGACCTTGTTCCAGGTGACGGGATCGAAGTCGGGAGTGCAGTGGTTCATGGCAAGGGCGCTGCCCGTCGGGAGCGGGTCGAGCAGCCGGTGGACGATGGCGTACGGGTCGTGCGGGTCTGTGACGAAGTGCATGAGCGCGTTGAGGGAGAGGGCGATGGGCTGGTCGAAGTCCAGGATGTCGGAGTCCTCCACGGCGCTCATCAGCGCATCGGGGTCGGTGACGTCGGCTTCGATGTAGGCCGTGCGTCCCTGCGTCGTGCTGCGCATGAGGCGTTCGGCGTACTTGAGGACGAGGGGGTCGTTGTCGGCGTACACGACGCGGGCGTCGAGCGCGACGGACTGGGCGACCTGGTGCAGGTTGGGCTCGGTCGGGATGCCCGTGCCGATGTCGAGCCACTGGCGGATGCCGTGCTCCTGCGCCAGCACGCGGGTGGCCCGGTGCATGAACGCCCGGTTCTCGCGCGCGGTCACGGGGAGGCCGGGGTGGGCCTTGGCGGCGACCAGGGCGGCCTCCTTGTCGACCTCGAAGTGGTCCTTGCCGCCGAGGAAGTAGTCGTACATCCGGGCCGAGTGCGCCCTGCTCGTGTCGAGATTCCGGCTGGCCTGACTGGTGGTCATGTTCTCCCCTTCATGCGTGTGTCTGTCGGCCCGCAGGCCAGGAACGGGACCGGTGTCGTCGTCCCTTCTGCCCGCCGCCGGTTCACCCGGCGGCCAAGTGATCGGCCAGGCCCTCTTTGACCCCGCGGACGAACGCGGCGATCTCCTCCGGCGTGTAGATCCGCGCCGGTCCGGCCGGGTCGGTCGACTGCCGTACGGCCACGCGGCCGTCGGCGAGTTGTTTCGCCTCGACGCACTGACCACCGTTCGGCCCGCTCCAGGGCCGCTCCCAGCCCTGTTCCCCGAGACTGCGGGCCGGCATCCCGTTGTAGATGCCCTCGTCGGTGATCGTCATGAGTACTCCTTGCGCATGCGGTTCAAGAGCGCCCTGCTGTCCTCGGACGACGTCAGCAGCGCCATACGGGAATGCGCCTCGAGATGGGCGACGACGTCCGCGCGCTGGTCCAGGTAGACGGAGGCGGACAGGAGTTCGCTGTAGACGATGTCAGGCAGCTCGGGTTCCTCGAACCGGAAATACGTGAACGGAGCACACGCCCCGACGTGCGCACCCGCGGCGAAGGGCACGATGTCGAGGCTGACATGAGCGAGCTGGGACACGTCCAGGAGCCGCTCGATCTGCTCCCGCATCACCTCAGGGCTGCCCACCGCCCGGTGCAGGACAGCTTCCTCCATGACCACCCACAACGTGGGGGCGTCCTCCCGCTCCAGCAGGCTCTGGCGGCGCAGCCGCAGCTCCACGCGGCGCACGAGCTCCTCCTCGCTGCCGTTCGGCAACCCGCCGCGCAGCACGGCGCGCGCGTAGTCGGGAGTCTGCAGTAGGCCGGTGACGTACTGGGGTTCATAGGTGCGCAGGGTCTTGGCGCTGGTCTCCAGGCTGACGTAGGCAGTGAACCAGCTGGGGACGACGTCGCGGTAGGAGTGCCACCAGCCGGGCTCGTTGGCCTGCTCGGCCAGGTCGACGAACTCGTCGATCTCCTGGCGGTCCGCGCCGAAGGTCTCCAGGAGCTTCTCCACGTAGAGAGGCTTCAGCGCGACCTCGGCCTTTTCCAGCCGACGGATCGTCAGAGTCTTCACGCCCAGTGCTTTTGCCGCGTCCTCCAGCGAGATACCGGCACCGAGCCGCATGTCCTGCAGCCGGCGGCCGAGGATCATGCGCAGGACTGTCGGCGCGCTGGTGCCGGAACGGGCTTCACTCACGCCCAACCTCCCGAGGGATCATCAACAACACGATTCTTACAGTGACTTGATGAGGCCGCCAGGGTGATAACCGACTTCTGAAATTATCAGGGAGTCGGTTGCAGCGTGAGCACGATCACGCGCATAGTCGACATGTGAGCGGTCAGGTCACAGCTCTGACGCAGCATCCGGCCCGGACGGGACGCGTGCTGCTGATGCCGTCGTCGGCAACCCACCGCACAGCGCCTGCCTCTCACCGCTCGAGCTGCAGCCCGCACCCCCACAGCGCGCCCGCCCCCCGGACGGCACTGGAAGGCGACATCCGTGACTCTGCCAACGCCCTCAGCCCCGGCCTTGACCCCCGCCTTGGCCACGACCGTGCCTCGTCGGGAGTACTGGTTCGGCCTGCGCGCCCTGCGCACCAGCGCAAGATCCGCCCGCGACACCGTGCGCGACCGGCTCCGTGTGTGGAAGGTGCCTGGCGACACATGCTGAGACGCGGTGCTGCTGGTCTCCGAGCTGACCACGAACGCTGTACTCCACACCGACAGCGGTCATGTCCTGTGTGGCCTCACGCTGACCGCCGACGAGCGGCGCCTGCGTATCGAACTCCACGACGACGGCCGCACCCCGGTCCGCACGCACGAGCCCCGCGCGGGCCCCGGCGAGGAGAGCGGGCGAGGCCTGTTACTCGTCCAGCAACTCGCGGACCGCTGGGGCTCCGCACGCTCGACGCGAGCCGAAGGCAAGGTCGTCTGGGCAGAGTTGACGGCCTGCCCCTGACACCATGGGCACCGGCCGGCGCCGAATGTGGCGCCAACCCCGGCAGCGACAGCCCGGATGTGGCGTGGCCAGGCCAGGCCCGGCCTGCTGCGCAGCAGGCCAGTTCCCCCCGTCCAACGGCAGAGACCGCCGTCGGCACCGCACGGCCCCGCTACGTCCCCTTCACGCGGCGAGGAACTCCTCCTCCTCGATCGACCTGCAGAAGGCGCCCATGACCCCCCACAGCGAAACCGCTCCTCCCGTCGTGCTGTACGTATGCGCGGACCGAGCCCCGGGTGCGCGCGGGGCGGCCACGCAGTGCGCGCAGACAGAAGGCCACGCGTTCGCCCAGGAGCGCGGACTGACGATCGCCGAGGTCGTCACCGACACGTACGGTGAGCCCGACCCGGCCCGGCGCAGAGGGTGGCAGCGTGTGAGGGAGCTGGTACAGACAGGCCACGTCGCCGCGGTACTCGTCCGCTGGCCCAGCGCCATCGCCCCGGAGTCCGCGTACGAACTCCGGAACCGCGAGACCACCTGGCTCCACGACCACGGAGTGCGCATCCGGTACACCTGGGCGCCCTTGTCTTCGAGGAGCGATGAGGCGCGGTGATCCCTCTCGGCGATGTCGAGATCTTTGATTCACCTGGCCAGTGACAGCAGCAGCCGTCCACTGGCGGTTCTGACAACCCCAGGGCAGGGGGGTGATCCGACTCCACGCCTGGTGGAACGGCCACCCCTCGACCGCACCCGAACCACCCACCTCGCTCGCCTTGCTTTACACCTGGCAGCGTGACCCAGGAGAATGACCACCAGGGTCGCGCAGTCCCGCGCGGCTGGTCCATGGCCGGGAGAAAGAAGCACCTCCGCGCGCGACGGGATTTACCACGCCCCCGGCGCGCACCGAAGGCGCGCTGGATCGCTGGGCTGTGCTGTTACTGCGCCATCTCGTATGCCCCGGACAGTGCCTCGACCCACTCCCAGACCTGCGCCGACCGTGCTTCGTCGACGACAGGTCGCCGGACCGCGCCGAGTGCCCAGCGCTGTTGTTGCTCGGTGGCGGAGTCCTTGCCGTGCAGTTCGACGGCGTGTCCGGAGAAGTCGCGGACGAGCACGGAGAACAGCTCGTCGAGCACAGGCTCGTCCAGGTCCGTCAGGCGAGCCTGTTCCAGGATCAGCTGTCCGTGCACCACCAGCGCGAACAGCTGGCCCACGGAGAGCAGGAAGTCGAGGTCGCGGCTCTGCTCCTCATCGGGGGCGACGGTGGCCACGAACTCGCACAGGGCGTCGGCCTGCTCGCGGAAGCGGGCGACGTTCGGTACCTCGGCGTACGCGTCGTAGGCGGCGCGCCAGTCGTGGAAGCGTACGGATCCCAGGCCGCGGGCCGGTCCCTGCTGGAAGAGGAAGGTGTCGTCGGCCGCGTCGAGGCGGGTCGGCACGGCGGGGTAGCCGATCGGCGCGAGCAGGTGGTTGCGCATGAACTTGAGGATCAGCGCGAGGTTGACGTGAACTGTGCCCTCGAGCTTGGGCAGCCCCCGGATCTCGACGGCGGCCTGGGAGAAGTAATTGTCCTTCTCGAAGCCCTTGGCGGCGATGACGTCCCACATCAGGTCGATGACCTTCTCGCCCTCCGTGGTCACCTTCATCTTCGTCATCGGGTTGAAGAGCAGATAGCGGCGGTCCTCGGGACCGGCCGAACGGAAGTAGTCGACGGCACGGTCGCTGAACAGTTTCATGCCGACGAGGCGGACGTACGCCTCGCCCAGCTCTCGGCGCACGTGCGGGAAGGCGGTGACGGGGCGGCCGTAGAGGATGCGGTTGTGGGCATGAGTGACGGCCTCGTACATCGCGTGTTCGCAGATGCCGATCGAGGCGGTGCAGAGGTTGAACTTGCCGACGTTGACGGTGTTGAGGGCCGCGTCGAAGGCGGCGCGGCCGGTGTGAAGGACGTCGTCGGGGGCGATCGGGTAGTCCTCCAGGCGGAACTCGCTGACGTACTTGGAGGAGTCGACGACGTTCTTCACCAGGTGGTACGCCGGGTGGCGGCTGTCGGCCGCGAAGAAGACATACCCGTCCGGGCCCTCGATGTCGGTGCGGCGGCCGAATACGGAGACGAGGCCGGCGGCGTTGCCGTTGCCGATGTAGTACTTGGAGCCGCTGGCGCGGAAGCTGCCGTTGCCGTCAGGCTCCAGGAGCATGTCGGTGGAATAGATGTCGGCGCCGTGGGTCTTCTCGGACAGGCCGAAGGCGAAGACCTCTCCCTGGGAGAGGAGTTCGGCCGCGCGGCTGCGAGCGGTGGCGTTGTCGCTCTGCCAGACCGGGCCGAGACCGAGGATGGTCACCTGCCATGCGTACCAGTAGTCAAGACCGTAGAACCCCAGTATCTCGTTGAGGGCGGCGATCCGGGCGGTGTCCCAGCGCTGGCCCTCCTCTCCGCCGGCGGAGGCCGGGGTGAGGAAGGTGGCGAACAGGCGTTCCTTGGCGGCGAACGCGAGGAAGTCTCCCAGCCAGGCGCGGGTGCGGTAGTCCTCGATCAGGCGGCGCTTTCCGCGGTCCTCGAACCAGTCGACGGTGGCGCGCAGCAGCCTGCGCGTCTCGGGGTCGAAGTGCGCAGGGTCGTACGTGTGCGGGTTGAACAGCAAAGGGGTGGCCATGAGGGTTCGCCTTCCGAGGATAGGGAGTCGAAGGTTGTTGCCGGGTGCGCGGAGGGACGGGATGATGCGGCTCAGGCGTGCGGCGGTGTCACGCCCAGGCCGTGGAGCGTGGTGAGAACGTCGTCGAGCCAGGCGATCGTCATCCGCTCGTACGCGATGCCACCGCGCAGCACGACGTGCTGCAGTTCCTGACCGGCATCGAGCGGTGTGGGGGCGTCAGGCCCGGTGAAGTCGCGCAGTTCCCCGGCGAGATACTGCGTAAGCCGGCTGCTGTGCACCTGCTGGTGCCGCTCGACCTCGCGGATGAGCGTGGCCGGGTCGTCGAAGGCCGCGCCGCGGATTTTCACTGCGAGGTCGTGACGGAGGCTCTCTGGTTCGATCGGCTCGTGCAGCCACTGGGAGAGAGCCTCGCGTCCGGGGTCGGCGACGGAGTACTCCTTCTTGTCCGGCCGTCCCTGCTGCGGCACCTCGCGGACGGCGAGCATGCCGTCAATCTCCATGCGCTTGAGGACGCGGTAGATCTGCTGATGCGTGGCGGTCCAGAAGTAGCCGATGGACCGCTCGAACCGCCGGGCCAGCTCATAGCCGGAGCCTGGCTTTTCCAGCAGAGAGACGAGGATCGCGTGTTCGAGCGCCATACCTCCCAGCTTTCTATGCAACTCGTTGCATAGACAAGCCTCGCTGCCCGGCTGAGACACAGCTCACCCAGCAGCGAGGACAGGACACTCCGGCCACGGGTGGCATTGGGGAGGCGGCGGTCAGCGCGCCCCTGCCCGCCACCCGCGTGGACGGCCACCTCGCCAACATCGGACGCCTGGACCAGGCCGAATCCACCATCGACCTCGACACCCTGTCCTACCGCCACCTCCACGTACGCGGCGTCTCCTCAGGCTTCAGCCGCCCCGAAGTCCTCGGCCATGTCATCGCTGCCCTCCGCGACGAGGTGATGCCCGCCGTCGCGGACAACCGCATCCACCCCGCTATCGACAGCGTCCACGCATGCGACCAGGCCCACGAAGCCGCCGACCGTATGCGCAGCCACCAGGCTCACGGCGAGATCATCCTGACCGTGCCCTGACCCGCTCCGCGGCAAGCGGTCAGTCCTCGCTCAGGAGGGTGCCCCGGAGCTGCTCGATCAGGTCGCCGGGATCGGCCCGTGCCAGTTCCTCGAAGGCTCCGGAGTGCCGGCCCAGCAGGATCCCGGCCACGGCCGCCGCCACCAACTCGGCGCGCAGTCGCGGCCGGTCCACCCCTTCACGGGCGAAGCGCTCGTGGAGCGGCTCGACGAGTCGCGCGTGCAGCGCCGCCCGTGCGGCGTCCTGCGCCGCCGGGTCACTCAGCGGCTGCACCGCGACCTGGAGCAGCGGGACGGGGCCGCGCCGGTCGGCCCTGTCGAAGACCTCGCGCGGCCGCTGCTCGTCGAAGAGACCGGCCAGGGCCACGTCGCCCTGTTCGGCGTGCAACGCGGCGAGGTACAGCAAGGTCTTGCTGCCGAAGTAGCGTGCGATCAGTGCCGGGTCCACTCCGGCGCGCTCACCGATGTCGCGGATGGTGGTGCGGTCGAAACCCCGCGCGGCGAACAGATCCTCGCCGCCGTGAGCAGGAGTTCGCGGCTACGGGCCGCGTCGCCCCGGCGCCCCGGCGCCTCGCCGCTCACCGCTCCGCCCCGGTGCCCGGGACGAGACCCTCGTCGGCTGGGGCCGAGCCGCCGTCGGCCGAGAGTGCGAGATGCCCACTCCGGATCCTCGCCGAGGCACCGCGCGCGCCGACCGGATCAGGACGTACGCCACCACGGCGGTGGCGGCCTACACCGCGCAGCCTGTCAGCCCAGCGGTACGGTAACCGCTCTCGGGGGGGGAAGAACCTGCCCGGGCGTGGTGGCGGCCTGGAGGATCACGGCGCTGAGGGCGCTGCCGGCCGAGTAACCGAGGTACTTCACGACCTGATTGAAACTCATGGCGCTCCCTGTTTCGTGCGCGGGGACGCCTCCGACGACGAGCCCCGGCGTGACCGCGAAGTTGACGCCGACACCGAGTCCGGCCAGGGCCATCGTCACGAACACCTCCCACAGGCCGTCGTGGGCGAACACGAAGGTCAGCAGGGCCGTGAGGGAGAGCAGACAGCTCACGGCCAACAGGCGGACCGGCGGCTGGGTAATGTTCCCCACTACGTCCATCGGCTGTGCCGGACGCCCCGGAGACGAGGGGAGCACGACGGCCGCGGCGATGAGGGCCAAAGTGGTAGCGATCACGGCGAACCAGAACCCCGCGTGCATCCCGAGGCTCTCGGCATCGACCCCGCACCCGACCGAGCCTCCACCACCTGGGCCGCCTTCCTGCGCTCCCAGGCCGACGCGCTGCCGGCCATCGACTTCATCGAAACCGTCACCCTGACCGGGGCAGCACCAGTACATCCTCGCCGCCATCGAACACGCCACACGCCGCATCCGCATCCTTGGCACCACCGCCCATCCGACCGCGGCCTGGGTCACCCAGCCGCGAAGAACCTCGCCATGGACCTGGAGGACGCGAGCGCCAACACCGCGTATCTCATCCGCGACCGGGACGCGAGGTTCCCCGCCACGTTCGACCAGGTCCTCGCCGACTCCGGCATCACCGTCGTGCTCAGCGGCATACAGATACCGCGCATGAACTCGATCGTGGAACGGTGGGTGCAGACCTGCCGCCACGAACTCCTTGACCGCACACTTGTCTGGAACGAAAACCACCTGCGGCACGCCCTACGCGAATTCGAGGCACACCACAACGGGCACCGGCCCCACCAGGCCATGGAACAGGCCGCGCCGCTGCGCACGACCCCCGAACCGATCACCGATCCTTCCCGAATCGCCCACCTCGACATACGCCGGCACGACCGACTCGGCGGCACCCTCCATGAGTACCAACGTGCCGCTTGATCTGCATGGACGGGATTTTCGGCAGGCGCAGGGTTGAGCAGAGCGTGATCCGCCGACTCAGGATCGGAAGGGCACGGGGTGTTCCTCGGCGACGTGCAGATGCCGATCGGCGGCGACAAGGAGACGTTCGACGCGACGTCCGTGTCCGTTGAGCGGCTGCTCGCGCTGGCGGAGGCGGAGCGGTAGCGGCGCGACGATTGGGCCGCGCCGACCGCGGAGGGCCGGCCGATGCGAGCCAGCGCTTCACCGCTTCGAGATGTTCGGGCAGCAACCCGATGCGCAGGTCCGGCTGGACCTTCAGTTGCCACCCAGTTCTCGCGTGGCAGGACGCCGATCACCCCGCGGAACGCGCGGGTTCAGACCCTAAATTTCGTTCTACCGCCAGATCCGACCTCGACGCCTCGTGGTCACCGGCGCTGCGGGCGCGGGGAAGACCGTACTCGTCCTGGAATTGATACTGGCGCTGCCCGATGGGCGGGGCGAGGACGACCCGGTGCCAGTTCGCCTGTCACTGACCGAGTGGGACACCGAGGTGCCGTTGCAGGCTTGGCTTGTCCGGCACCTGGTGAACGTTTACGACTGGCCGGAGGACATGGCCGCCGGACTCGTCCGTCAGCACCGTGTGCTGCCGGTGTTGGACGGCCTGGATGAGATGGACCGCACCCAGCCCAGCGGGGCACCGTCCCCCGTCGCCCCGCGCGCTCGGACCGTCCTTGACACACTGAACGCCTACCAGGAGGGCCGCGCGGCCGGTCCAGTGGTGTTGACCTGCCGCACCGCTCATTACGAAGCCCTGAGTGGACCGACGCGTTTACTGGACGCGGCGCGCATTGACATCGACGCCGTCGCCGCGCCTGCTGCCAAGGCCTATCTTCTCCAGCGCGTTGTCGATCCCGTGCGCTGGCAGCCGGTGCTGGAGATCCTTGACCGCTACCCGTCCGGAGCGCTGGCCACGACGTTGTCTACTCCGTGGCGGCTGTGTCTGGCTGCCACCGTGTACGCACGCGACGGCGATCCTGCTGACTTGCTCAACCATGCCACCCCGCACGATCTCGACGAACACCTCCTCGCACGCTTCATCCCCGCCGCGATTGCCCTGCGCCCGCATCACCGCTACGACACCAGTGATGTGCACCATTGGCTGGCACACCTGGCTACCCAGCTCAACGTCCCAGCCCACGTCCCAAGGGCGTCACCGACGACAGACGTCGGGCCGGGAACCGACGTTGTTCCCCACCAACTCTGGCCACTGGCCGGCCGACGCCGCGTACGCGCCGTCGATGCCCTGCTCACCGCACTCGCGGTCCTGCTGCCGCTCCCCCTCGCATGGACCACCTTCGCACCGCTGCCGATAGCCGGAGTCAAGGCAGCGCTGGCTGTCCTTGCCGGCTGTCTCTCAGCACGGTCACAATTACCTACACCCAGGCGCATCGACTTGCGACGCCTGCGCACCCCGACCAACCGCCGTCGACCCCTCATCGCCCTCACAATCGGGATCGTGTGCGCCCTGGTCATGGGGTGTGTAGCTCAGTATCTGGTCATATCTGTCGGGTTCGAGTCCAAAATCAATGAGCGCGTATACGGGCTGTCGGCAGGGATTGCAGTCGGCATCGCGGTTACGTCTATTGGACTGGTCTACGGGCTCGCGGGCGAGCCGACGGCGGCCACGAAACCACGCGAGATCGTCCGTAGCGATTTCGTGTACGGGCTAATGGGCGGCCTGGCAGTCGGGCTCGCAGTCGGGTTGACGGGGGCAGCATTCGGATTCCCAGACGGACCTCTGGGTTCACTGGAATACGCGCTGGCACTAGGTCTCGCACCTGGGCTCGCGGCCGGGCTCGCATTCACTGGCGCTGGGGTGGGACGCCGACATCTGGTCTTCCTCCTGTGCTCGCGCGGGAAACTCCCACTGCGGCTGGGAACCTTCCTCGACTGGGCATGTGCCGCCGGATTGATGCGCCTGGCTGGCGCTGCCTACCAGTTCCGCCACCGCGAACTGCAGCAGTGGTTGAGCTCCCACCCCGTCCCCACCAGGCAGGCTGCTTCGCGGCTGTGATCACACCTGCTCTTGGTAGACCCTGATTTCCATGGGATGGAAGTTGCCGACGATCGTCCAGAATTCTTGGCGGCCAAGGCCGGCGGCCCAGCGGTCAAGGTCGTCGTCGGTGTCGGTGTCGTCTCTCCGGTCGTCAACGGCTCGTACCCGTACCGCCACACATCGGCGCTCAACGACGTCACGTCGGGCAGCAACGGCTCCTGCGGCGGCAGCTACCTGTGCACCGCACGGCCGGGATACGACGGGCCGACCGGACTCGGCACACCCAACGGCACCGGCGCCTTCTGACGGCGGCGCTGCCCGACCGACAAGGGCTGGGCCGCCTCGCACTGCAGCGACGCGAGCCCAGCCCTTGCTTCGTCTCGGTCCTCGAGGTGGACGAGCGTGACGTCGAAGCCCAATTCGCCGCTGCCGTCGAGCGCGACGGACGCCGCGACCGGCGGGTAGACGCCGGCGATCACAGTGCATTCGCCTGCGGCGAGGTCCGTGAAGCAGTACGCGCCGTTGCCGGCCGTGGTAATGGCCGCCACCACGTTGCCTGCAGGGCGTCGGACTGCTCCGCCGTCTTTCGGTCCCGCAGGATGCTGTGGAGTGCCAGCAGCACCGAGCCACTGCTGAGAATGGCGCTGAACCCCGCCGGTACGGTGCCTCAGTCGATTCCGTGAGCGATCTGCACTGCTGGTCCCCCTTCCCCTCGCCCGGGCGCGACCGGACGTCATCGCAGCCATCTGAGGCGTCCGGCTTTCACGACCACCAGGCGGCGGGCACGGCGCCGACCCCAGCGGCGTCGAAGCGGTGGACGCCCTCCTGTACTGGTTCCGCCGCCCACGCATACGCTGGGAGGTCCGCGACGACATTCACGAAGCGTTCCTCACCCTCGGCATGGCCGTCATCTGCTAGCGACGCCTGAAGACCCGTTTTCACAGGACTCCTCAACATGTTCACAGAACTCCTCAACCGCGGCTGAGGCAGAGCCTCCACCTGCCTGTACATTGCATCGAACAGGCAGGAATCGAATGCATATCCGTCATGGGTCGCCGGCCGACGTCGCGCTGTGCGCGGCCCGCGGAGCGCGACCGCATAGGGGTACGCACACCATGATCAGCCGCCTTCTCGGCCGACGGAAGGCCTCTCAACGGAGGGGAAACCCACTCACCGGACTCACCGTCCCGCCCGGCGCGGGTCTCCTCATCTGCCGGGTCCTCGACCCCGTGGGCGAGCCCCTGGGCCAAGCCGACTTCACGGTGAACGACAGCCACGGTCGCAAGGTAGTGAGCGGTGAGGCCGATCCCTACGGCCTAGTCGTGGCGATGGTTCCCTTCGGGGAATACCGACTGGCCGTCTCCGCCGAGGGTTTCGCCCCTTACCGGGACAACATTCCGGTCACCGATGACGGGGGGTTGGCCGGCCCCGGAGACATCACACTCCAGACAGCCCCACCGCTTCCGCTGCCCGACCCCGGCGAATGGGAGATCGAACAGGCCCACACCCGGATCGGGTTCGCCGCACGCCACATCGGCCTCGCCCAGGTCCACGGCCGCTTCAACAACTTCGCCGGCGCGATCCGGATCGGCAACACCATCGAGGACTCGGCGATGCATGTCGTCATCGACGCCGCTTCGATCGATACCAATGTGCAGATGCGCGACGACCATCTGCGGTCCGCGGACTTCCTCGACGTGGAGCACTACCCCACCATGGAGTTCTACAGCGACCGCTTCGTGCACCGCGGCGGAAACACCTGGGCGATCACCGGTGGGCTCACGCTGCACGGCGTCACCCGCACGGTGACCCTCGACGCCAACTACGGCGGTATCCGCGTCGGCATGGAGGGTGAGACCCGCGTGGCCGTCAACGCCACCACCGAGTTGCACCGTGAGGACTACACCATCAACTGGAAGACGATGCTGGCCCGTGGCATCGCAGTCGTTGGCTCCAACATCAAGGTCGAACTCGATATCCAGATCGTGCCCAAGGGCACGCAGCTGAAGTTCAAGTAACTGCAATGCGGCCCGTGAACGATGTGAGACACCTGCGCGCGTGCGCGGCTCGTTTAAGCCTTGTCCGCAGGTCGGCGACGGATCGCCAGAACGCCGGGCGACCCGTGTGCCGTTCGGAAACTCATCGCTGCTGCCTGGAGTGGGTCTGGCACGCCTCTGAAACTTGCTGGAAGCCTGTTCGAGTGCCCCTCTCACTGGTGTATCAGGTGGCTCGGAAGCTACTCGCGGTCCCGACGGTGCTGCCACGCCGGGACGCAGTCAAGGATGCGGAGCTGCTCGTGTTGCACCACGAGAACACGGTGCTGCGGAGGCAGCTGTCGAGCCCGGTGCAGTACGAGCCGGCGGATCGCCTGTGGTTCGCGGCGCTGTCCTCCCTGATTCCCCGGCGCCGGTGGGCGCAAGTCTTCCCGGTGACGCCCGCGACGCTGCTGGCATGGCACCGCAGACTGGTCGCGCGAAAATGGGACTACAGCAAGCACCGAAGGCGGCCCGGGAGACCGTCGACCGCGAGTGCGCTGAAGGCTCTGGTGCTGCGGCTCGCCAGGGAGAATCCGCGGTGGGGCTGCCGTCGGATCCAAGGGAAACTTGTCCGACTCGGATACCCGGTCGAATCGACGACGGTCTGGGAGATCCTCACCGCGGCGGGCATCGATCCAGCCCCACGCCGTAGAGGGCCGACATGGCGCGAGTTCCTGACCGCGCAAGCCGAGGGCGTCATCGCCTGCGACTTCGTCCACATCGACCTGGTCGACCTACGCCGCGTGTACGCGCTGGTGTTCCTCGAGCACGGCACACGCCGACTGCACATCGCGAGAGTGACCGCTCATCCCACCGGGCCCTGGACGGTGCAGCAGGCGAGAAACCTCGCCATCGAGTTGGGTGTTCGGATCGACTCGCTGCGTTTCTTGCTCCGCGACCAGGACGCAAAGTACACCGAGTCCTTCGATGCGGTCTTCGCGGCCGAGGGCATCGGGGTCCTGCGCAACGCTCCGCGGGCTCCTCGGATGAATGCTCACTGCGAACGAGTCATCGGCACCCTGCGCCGCGGGGCCCTCGACCACCTGTTGATCTGGAACGAGTTCCATGCCCGGCAGGTCCTCGAGGCCTATGCCCGGCATTACAACGGTCACCGCCCGCGCCAGGCTCGGGGACAGCTCCCGCCCCTCGCCCAGGAACAGCCGGTGTCTGTGAACAATTTGACCGCCCACCGACTCCTGCGCACCCGAGTACTCGGCGGCGTGATCAACGAGTACAGATACGCAGCCTGACCGGCGGCGACGAGTTTCCGAACGGCACACGGGACGCAGGTGTCGACCCCCGCGTCTGAGGGCTGGGAGCCGATCGAGGAGCACGGGCGCAAGCACCCCGGCCGGAAGGCATCCAAGGGGTGGGACGAGGACGCGGCCGCGGAGAACGACCGGCTGCGGGAGGCGCTCCGCGAGGCGGCGGCCACGGTGTCGTGCCACGAGTACTGGAAGCAGTTCAAGGGCCCCGAAGCCATCGCTGCCCGCCAGGCCCTCAAGCACGCTGCCCTCGTCCCCGAGGGCGCCCCCGACTCCGCCGACGGCGCCGCGGCTGCCTAACGGACGCTCCCGGGCCAGCCCCGGCCCCCCGCTGCGCCTCGCCGGCGTCGGGGAGTCGGGGCTGGCCCGGGAGCGGGGGCACCTCCGCGGCCGCTGTACCGGACGCCCACGCCGACAAGGTGCGCACCATCTCCAACACGTCCTGTCGCCGGTCCGTGGGCAGGAAAGGCCACGCCAACCACGCGGGGGTGGACAACGCCACGATCAGCAGCAGGGGGAGCGTGCGAGCGGCGCCGAGGAGCCATTTGGATACGCCGAGGGGCAGCATGCAGGATCGCCTTCGAGTCGAGAGCCGAAGCCGTCCGGTGCGTGCTGAGGCGGGCATATGCCGAGGAATTCACGGACTGTGTACTTGATCCATTGCGGAGCGAGCACATGCCAGACGTTGCAATAAGGTCACGACCGGAGGCTTTTTTGTGTGGCCCCCGGAGTTGATCTCGCGGGTGCCACGGGCCGCCTCGAAAGCTCGCCATGCGCACGACATCCGGAGCGGCTTTTTTTAGAGGCTCAGACTCGGACGGTCGTACAGAGCGGCAGTCACGTCATCAGGCTACTGCCAGACCGTGAGCGGGCGGCCACCTGTCCGGCTCGCCGTACGGGGCGCCAGGGCGCGCGAGGGGGCTTACTGGGGGCGCTCGCGCCCGGAGAGGTCTGGGGCTCGCGCGGCGGCCTCGGCAATGCTCGCTCACGCTGCGCTCTGGTGCCCGTCATGGGCTCCACGAGGCTGCGCCTGGATCAACTCTGGCCAGCCTGAAATCGATCTGAGCTGCGCTCAGTCGCTGGAACGCTCTGAAGCTGACCCTGGCGGCTGACACCGGCCGGCCGTTGACCGTGGACCCCTGCTTGTGGACGGTCCGCTGCGGGACACTCTCGCCCTGGCCGAACGGCCCCGCGGGCGCCCCACATCTGGGCCGGCCGCCAACAGAACAACCGAAGGTGTCACGGAGGCAGCAATCAGGCGGGAACCGTCAGCGTTTCCTATCGCGTTTCTAATTGCATATCTGGTCACGTTTCTGGTCACGGCCACAGGCCGTGGGTAACAGTAATGCGCGAATAGGCTTGGTCGCCCGAAAGGCGATCCACCAAAACCGCGACCTGTCCGCCACCGATTACGTCTATGTGTGGGCCGACGGCGTCCACCCCAAGGTCCGCCTCGGCCAGGCCCACTCCTGCGTCCTGGTCCTGATGGGCGTCCGCCTCGATGGCACCAAGGAACTGATCGCGCTCGCGGAGGGTCTGCGGGAGTCCACCGAATCATGGGCCGACTTGCTGCGCGACTGCCGGCGGCGGGGAATGAAGGACCCGGCCCTGATGGTCGGGGACGGGGCGATGGGCCTGTGGCGGGCTCTGGCGGAGGTGTTTCCGCAGGCCCGGCATCAAAGGTGCTGGGTTCACAAAACCAGGAATGTGATCAACTCCCTGCCGAAGTCCGTGCACACCGGGGCCCGCAGAGCCTTGCAGGAGATCTACAACGCCGAGGATCGGGCCCATGCAGAGCAGGCGGCCCGCGCGTTCGCGAAGGGCTACGGAATAAAATGACCCAAAGCCGTCGCGAAGATCACCGACGACCTGGACGAGCTGCTGGCGTTCTACGGCTTCCCTGCCGAGCACTGGGTCCTTTTGCGAACCACGAACCCGATTGAGTCGACGTTCTCCACCGTCAAGCTCCGGACCAAGGTCACCCGCGGCGCCGGAAGCCCGGCTGCAGCCCTTGCGATGGTGTTCAAGCTCGTCGAGTCCGCCCAGGCCCGGTGGCGGGCGATCACCGGATCCCACCTGGTGCCCTTGGTCCGCGCGGGCGCAAGGTTCGAGAATGGCATCCTCGTCGAACGTACTGAAACGCGGGCTGCGTGAGGCCGTGGGGCTGGGGAGGCAGAAGAACCGTGGCGATCTGTTTCGAGCTCGTGGTGAACTTCGGCGATGACGTCGAGGCAGCACAGACTGCCGCCCGCATCGACCCCAAGCCGCGGGTGCTTCGCGCGGGCGCCCACCGCATCCCTCTCCACCGGCCGATGCTGGCGAAGGTGGGCTCATACATCGAGCTCTCGATCCTGCCCGTGGCCGTCAGCTGGGGTTGTGGCCTGGACGGCAGCCTCCCCAGATTCGAGCTCACCGCAGCAGAGCTGAGCGAACTGGGAAACCAACTCTACGAACTGCTCGCGCAGTTCCATGGATATGTCGCCGCGAAGGTCGGCTGGGATCCGGAATCACTCGTGGACCCTGCTGAGCTCGGGTGCGAGTGGTCAGATGAACTGAACGATGGCAGCATCCACGGGCTCGTGCTCTGCGAAGAGCTGCATGCGGAACTTGACCTGAGCTCCGACTACGAAGTGTTCCAGCCTGGATACCGATGGATAGCGTATCGCGGGGAGGACCTGACGGGCGACTAACAAAACAAGCCCGACCCAGGCCGGCTCATCCACACATCAGGTCATACCCGCCATCGACACCCGTCCGGAGCCGCGGCCCCTGACCCGCACGACCGGGGTCTGGCCGATTCTGCCCCAGGTCCTGGCGCGCGGCGGAGTCATCGACTGCCCGGCTTCGTCCTCAAAGGCGGTCCAGGCGCCGCGTTCCGCCGCGGTGCTCTTACCCGCGGCCAGGTCTCCTTCTTCCAGATCTCGACCGCATCGTCGTCGCGCTCGTTGGCGCGACGGGCGGGCTGTTGCCATGACCAGCGGTGGCGCTTGAGCAGCTGCCACGCGCCCTCGACCGTGTAGGAGACGTGGGAACAGCCGGCCGATGAGTGTCTTGATTCGTGCCAGCGCCCACCTCTGGTCTGCCCAGCCGTGGGCGAGCGGACCGCGCTCCAGCTCCTGCTCCAGCCTGACGACCTGGGTCTCGCTGAGTTTCGACCGGCCCGGCGAGCCCTTCGAGAGTAGCCCCGCCTCGCCTTGTTCGCGCCAGGCCCGGCGCCATCGCTCCACCGACCGCACGCTTACTCGCAGTGCTGCAGCGACCTCTGCGCTCTTCTGTCCGGTCTCGAAGCGTTCCACGGCCTGAAGCCGCAGTCGCTCCCGCTTGCCCCTCTCGGCGTCGGTCAGCCCGCCGCCCTGCGCGTATCTCACGCCCCAGGAGTACTGGGTGCTGGCAGGCGCTATTCCCTTAATGGCGCGAGCGTCAGCCGCCCAACGTCAGTTCTCCTGGGCCAGCCCCCACAGGTGCACGGTAGTCCCGTCTTTCGAGATCGTGTGCCACCTGCCGCCCCCAGCTGCGCGCGCAGGTCCCCAGACGGGGACGGGGTAGGAGATCTCGCCAAGCAGGTCCATTCCCTGTACGTCGACCAGCCAGTGACGGACCGATCCATGCCGGGCATCGCTTTCGGAGGTTCCAGCAACGACGGTGTCCTCATCAACGAAGGCCGCTTCGAAGTCCCAGTAGACCCTGTCGTTGCCGCTGTTCTGCGGGTGCGTCGGCACGGCATCCGTGGCGTCCAGTTTCCGCGCGACCTTCGAGCCGTGCTCCGACTGGTGAAGAGAGAGGGACCACTGCCCGACGGGAACAGTCAGGAGCCGCCGACCAGACGGGCTCACCGCGAGGAGGATCCGCTCGATACCAATTGGCTCGGCGGTCAACTGCTGCCCGTCCCATCGTCCCCACAGCACGGGCGACCCTTCTTCGCCCTCACCGAGGCTAAGCCCCATCTGCGAAGGGTCTGGGTGAGACATGTGCTCGGAACTGGAGGCCACGGTCCCGGTGTTCACACGGCCCACGGCCCTTCCGGCTACGGCGTCCAGAACCACCCACTGTTCCTGGTCGTCCTCTGTGTTCCCGTCGCTGGCCAGCGGCCCGCGGACGTGTGCCCAGACGAGCTCGCCGTCTGTGCTGACGGCGGCCGAGCCGCTGTCCGTATACAAGTGGTCCTTGTC
This sequence comes from Streptomyces sp. NPDC054813, assembly GCF_053611365.1. NCBI lineage: Bacteria > Bacillati > Actinomycetota > Actinomycetes > Kitasatosporales > Streptomycetaceae > Streptomyces > Streptomyces sp. NPDC054813. The sequence goes on from NZ_JBSHAF010000001.1 coordinate 777,017, forward strand.
GTCCGCGTACTCGTGGAACGACGCGTGCAGCCGAGGACAGCCGCCCCAGCAGCCATGGCGCACTTCCCACCGCATCGCACCGGTCGTCCCCACCGACCGTACTGCGTGGACGCCAGCGAACACCGCTGCATCCCGCTCCGGTGACACAGTCACCGTCCCAAAGCGGCGGGGCCAGGGCGCTGGGAAGCGGATCTCAGCGCCGCGACCGGCATCAGGCTGATCAACATCGACAGCCACTACCTCAGTGTCACCACGCTGCACCAGGAGCGTGCGGTTCGGCCAGCACAGCACCTGCGGAGCCTCTGCCGCCCCTGGGTCCAGCGGAGCAGCAATGGTGGCGATGAGACGAGCGGCGATGGTCACGGTTTCTTCCAGCCACAGACAACGGAAAACGCGAGGGCCTGACAGCCCAACCCTATGGGACGCCAACGCCGCGAGCGGACCCCGAGCCGCGTCACTGAGGTCGCCTCCGGGAGGCCGACATCACGCTTTCAATCTCCTTACGTTGTTGGTGGGTTGATTCCGGTCACTCGTACGATCGGGAGGCCCGGGGGCCCTGGGTATGGCTGTCAAGTTCATGCCGTAGGAGTGG
>NZ_JBSHAF010000002.1:0-8374 GCF_053611365.1 Streptomyces sp. NPDC054813
CGCCCGGTTACATTCCGAACCCGGAAGCTAAGCCTTACAGCGCCGATGGTACTGCAGGGGGGACCCTGTGGGAGAGTAGGACACCGCCGAACAATTTTTGAGGACCCCTGGTCACCAGCGTTCAGCTGGGACCAGGGGTCCTTTTGTTTTTACAATGCTTGTGGTACCGAAGACAGGAGTCACCATGTCCACCAACTCTCCCGACGAGCGACCGGAGCGCGACCAGCGGCCACGGGACAGTGGTGACCGCGGTGACCGTGGCGGATACCGCGGCGACCGCAACGACCGCAGTAACGACCGCGGAGACCGCGGCGGTTACGGCCGTCGCGACGACAACCGCGGTGGCAGTGGTGGCGGTGGCTACGGTCGCCGCGACGACAACCGCGGTGGTGGATACGGCCGTCGGGACGACCGTCGTGGTGACGAGCGCCGTGGCGACGACCGTGGCGGTTACGTTCGCCGTGACGACAATCGCCGTGATGACAACCGGCGTGATGACCACCGTGGTGGTGACAACCGTGGTGGTGACAACCGTGGTGGTGACAACCGTGGTGGTGACAACCGTGGTGGTGACAACCGTGGTGGTGGCTACGGCCGGCGTGATGACAACCGCGGTTCCCGCCCGGCGTTCCAGCGGGACGACCGTGGCGACCGGGGTGGCTTCCGCCGTGATGACCGTGGTGATCGTCCGGCGTTCCGTCGTGACGACCGTGGTGATCGTCCGGCGTTCCGTCGTGACGACCGTGGTGACCGTCCGGCGTTCCGTCGTGATGAGCGCGACGACCGCGGCGGGCGGAGTGACTTCCGTCGGGACGACAACCGGAGCGGCGGTGGCTACCGAGGCCGGGACGATCGCCGGGACGACCGCAGGGACGACCGGCGCGATGACAGCCGTGGTGGCTTCCGTGGCCCCCGCAGCGACGACCGAGAGCGTGGCCCCCGGCGTGACGACCGCCGCGATGACCGCCGAGACGACCGAGGCGGCTTCCGTCGGGACGACAACCGTGGCGGCGGCGGTTACCGCGGCCGGGACGACCGACGTGACGACAGGCGTGGCGACGACCGGCGCGGCGGTGGTTACGGACGCCGTGACGAGCGTGACCGCGACCGCGACCGGGAGCCGATCAAGCGGCTGCCGATCCCGGAGGACGTCACCGGCGACGAGATCGACAAGGACGTACGGCAGGAGCTGCAGAGCCTGCCCAAGACGCTCGCGGAGGACGTCGCCAAGAACCTGGTGATGGTCGCGCGGCTCATCGACGAGGACCCCGAGGGCGCGTACGGCTACTCCAGGGTGGCGCTGCGCCTCGCGTCCCGTGTCGCCGCCGTACGTGAGGCCGCCGGGTTCGCCGCGTACGCGAACCAGAAGTACAGCGAGGCGCTCGCCGAGTTCCGGGCCGCGCGGCGGATGACCGGTAGCGTGGACCTGTGGCCGGTCATGGCCGACTGCGAGCGTGGGCTCGGGCGGCCGGAGAAGGCGCTGGACATGGCCGGCGCCCCCGAGGTGCACAAGCTCGACAAGGCCGGCCAGGTCGAGATGCGGCTCGTCGCCGCCGGTGCCCGGCGTGACATGGGGCAGCTGGACGCGGCCATCGTGACGCTGCAGAGCCCCGAGCTTGCGTCCAACTCCGTACAGCCGTGGACCGCGCGGCTGCGGTACGCCTACGCCGACGCCCTGCTCGAGGCCGGCCGTGTGGACGAGGCGCGGGAGTGGTTCGCCAAGGCCGTCGAGGCCGACCGGGACGGCAGCACGGACGCCTCCGACCGGCTGGCCGAGATGGACGGGGTCGAGTTCGTCGACGCCCTGAACGACGAGGACGCGGAGACGGACGCGGAGACGGACGAGGACGCGGACGAGCCCGAGGAGACCCGCGTCGAGGCCGCGACCGAGCCCGTGACCGCCACCGAGCCCGTGACCGCCACTGAGTCCGAGCCCGTGTCTGAGTCCGAGGCCGCGACCGAAGCCGTGTCTGAGTCCGAGCCCGTGTCTGACTCCGAGGCCGCGACCGAAGCCGTGTCTGAGTCCGAGCCCGTGTCTGACTCCGAGGCCGACAAGGACTGATCACCGCGTTCGACAAAGGGCAGGCTCCGACCGGAGCCTGCCCTTTCTCGTTGTCGTCGTCGGTCTCAGATGTCGAGCGCCCGCAGCACCAGCCCCGACGCCGGCTTGGGGCCGAAGGACGTCGACTTGCGGGGCATGGTCACGCCTTGGCGGGCCAGGTCGCGGACGACCTCCTCGTGGACCGGGTGCAGGAGGACGGCCGTACTGCCGGCGCTTTCGGCCTTGGCGACCGTCGCCGCCGTGTCGTGGATGTACGCGATGTGCGCGTTCGAGTCCTCGGGGATGCGCCAGACGTGGTCGAGGAGCGTGGCGTGCAGGACGGTGGCGTCGAGCGTGCGCCAGGCGGCCGGGCGGTCGGCCGGGATCGTGCGGGCCAGGAGATCCGGGTCCGGGCGGTCGATGAGGTGGAAGGTGCCGTCACCGGCCAGCAGGAACGCGTTGCCGGCGCAGGCAGCGTCCGCGAGCGCCTCCTGGGCCTGCGGCAGGGGGACGTCGAGCCGTCGTACCCGGAAGTGGTCCTGTACGGCCGCCAGGGCGTCCGCCACCGGCAGGCCGTGCAGCAGGCGGTGGATGGCGCGGACACGCAGCGGGTAGCGGGCGGTGTCGACCAGGAGCACCAGGCCGTAGTCCCAGGGGCTGGGTGAGGTGTGCTCCGCGCGTAGACGTAGGTAAGTGGCCCAGCGGTGATGGCCGTCGGCGATCAGGGCCTGGTGGTGCGCCAGGTCGGACTGGACACGTGCCACCTCGGCGGGGTCGGTGATCGACCAGAGGCGGTGGTGGAAGCCGTCCTCCGTGGTGGTGGCCAGGAGCGGGGGGCGGTCGGCCGCCGCTTCGACGACCTCGGCGGCCGTGCCGTTGCCCCGGTAGGTCAGGAGAAGGGGTTCGAGGTTCGCGGAGGTCGCGCGCATCAGGGCCGCGCGGTCGGCGACCACCGGGGGCATGACCTCCTCGTGCGGCAGCACCACGCCCTCCGACGGTTCCGAGACCCGCAGGGCGCCGATGACCCCGCGCTGGAGCATGCCGTTGCCGTCGTGCTGCTCGTAGACGTACAGGGCGGGTTCGGGGTCCGTGGTGAGGACTCCCTCGGCCTGCCAGCGGTGCAGGGTGTCGGCCGCCTGTTCGGTGCCGGCGCTGGGGGTGCCGGCCTGGGGGAGGATCAGGCGGACGATGTTGTACGGGTCGGCGGACTGGAGGTGGTGTACGCCGTCGGGGCGTACGACGACGTCGTACGGCGGGGAAGTGACGGCGGCGAGGCTGCCGACCCGGTCGGGGTCGTAGCGAAGGCCTCGGAACGGGTTGAGTTCCAGGCCTCGGCGCTCCGTTGCTTCCGAGTGACCTGCAGTGTTCATCCCGGCATCGTACGTGTGTCAGTGGCGTGCGGGATGATCGATGGGGAAAGGCGGGACAACGAAGAGTGACGAGGAGCGATGGGGAATGAGCGAGGGTGTCAGGACGGGTCCCGAGGGCAGCGGACAGGCTCTGAGCACGGCGTATGACACTGCGCTGCTGGATCTGGACGGCGTGGTGTACGCGGGCGGCAGCGCGATCGCGCACGCAGTGGAGTCGCTGGCGGCGGCCCGCGCGGGCGGGATGCATCTGGCGTACGTCACCAACAACGCGCTGCGGACGCCGGACACGGTCGCGGGGCACCTCACCGAACTGGGGATCCCGACCGGCGCCGATGACGTCATCACCTCGGCGCAGGCGGTCGCGCGGCTGATCAGCGAGCAGGTGCCGGCAGGGGCGCGGGTGCTGGTGATCGGCGGGGAGGGGCTGCGGGTCGCGCTGCGGGAGCGGGGGCTTGAGCCGGTGGAGTCGGCGGACGACGATCCGGCGGCGGTGGTGCAGGGGTTCGGCGGTCCCGATCTGCCGTGGGGGCGGTTCGCCGAGGCGTCGTACGCCGTCGCGCGCGGGGTGCCGTGGTTCGCGTCCAACGCCGATCTGACGATTCCCAGCGGGCGCGGGATCGCCCCGGGCAACGGCGCGGCGGTGGAGGTTGTCCGGATCGCGACGGGTGCCGAGCCCCAGGTGGCCGGCAAGCCGCTGCCGCCGATGCACCGGGAGACGGTCCTGCGGACGGGTGCGAAGCGGCCGTTGGTGGTCGGGGACCGGCTGGACACCGACATCGAGGGCGCGTTCAACGGCGGGGTCGACTCGCTGCTCGTCCTGACCGGCGTCACCGACGGGCGCCAGCTGCTCGCCGCGCCGCCACAGCATCGGCCGACCTACGTCGACGCCGATCTGCGGGGGCTGCTCACCGGCCAGCCGGAGGTCGCGGCGGACGGCGACGGCTTCCGGTGCGGTGGCTGGACGGCCACAGCGGGGGCGAACGGGCTGGAACTGGAGGGGGACGGCGAGGCCCTCGACGGGCTGCGGGCACTGTGCGCAGCGGCCTGGACGGCGGCCGGGGAGGGCTCCTGCGAGCTGGACGGAGGCAAGGCGCTGGCCCGGCTCGGGCTCTGAGTCCACGCTCACCGGGACGGCGTATCGAGAGCAAAGGGGAGGGTAGGCTAACCTAACCGGGTGTTGGTCGACAGTCCTCCCGAACAGTGCGCGGAGACCGCCCCCGCGCCCCCAACCCGCCGGGCGATACGAACCCTTGGGCTCTTCGTCTCCGTCGCGATACTGATGCTCGTCGCCCTGGCGAGCATCGCGATCGGAGCGAAAGAGCTGCCGCTGGACCAGGTCTGGCACGGCCTGTTCCACAACACGGGGACGTACGGCGACGTGGTCGTCGACGAGCGGCTGTCCCGGACCGTGCTCGGTCTGCTGGCCGGTGCCGCCCTCGGCCTGTCCGGGGCGGTGCTCCAGGCACTCACCCGCAACCCGCTCGCCGACCCCGGACTGCTCGGCATCAACGCGGGCGCGTCGGCCGCGGTCGTCACCGCCATCACCTACTTCGGCGTCACCACCCTCGACGGCTATGTGTGGTTCGCCTTCTTCGGGGCGGCCGCGGTGGGCGCCCTGGTGTGGTTCCTGGGCGGCAGCCGGGGCGCCACCCCGGTCCGGCTGGCGCTGGCCGGCACGGCGATCAGCGCCGCGCTCTACGGCTACCTCCAGGCCGTGATGATCACGGACGGCGCGGCGCTCAACAAGTGGCGGTTCTGGACGGTCGGTTCGCTGGCCGCCGCGAACGACTCGACGATCATGCAGGCACTGCCGTTCCTCGTGGTCGGCACCCTGCTCGCCCTCGGCCTCGCCCGGCCGCTGAACGCGGTGGCGATGGGCGACGACACCGCCCGTGCCCTCGGCGCGAACCTGGGCCGCACCCGGGCCCTCGCCATGCTCGCCGCCGTCGTACTGTGCGGTGCGGCCACCGCGGCCTGCGGCCCGATCGCCTTCGTCGGCCTGATGGTGCCGCACGTCGTGCGCTCCTTCACCGGCCCCGACCTGCGCTGGATCCTGCCCTACGCGACGATCCTGTCGCCCGTACTGCTGCTCGGCGCCGATGTCGTCGGCCGGATCGTCGCCCGCCCCTCGGAACTCCAGGTCGGCATCGTCACCGCGATCATCGGCGGCCCGGTCTTCATTCTTCTCGTACGACGGCGCAGGACGGCCCAGCTGTGAGGAACGCTGCTGTGAAGACCACCGCTGTGAAGACCACCGCTGTGAAGAACACGCGTAACACGCGTACTCTGCGCACCCCCGGCGGGCTCTCCCTGCGGACGGATCTGCGCGCGCTGGTCGTCGTGACCGCGTTGCTGCTGGCCGCGTGTGCCGCGAGTGTCGTGCTGATCGGCACCGGCGACTTCCCGATCTCCTTCGGCGACGTGGTGAGGACGCTGGCCGGCAACGGCACCGCGGGCCAGGACTTCATCGTCAACGAACTGCGGCTGCCGCGCGTTCTGGTCGGTCTGCTGGTCGGCGCCTCGCTCGGCCTCGGCGGCGCGCTGTTCCAGTCGATCTCCCGCAACCCGCTCGGCAGCCCGGACGTCCTCGGCCTCTCCCAGGGGTCGACGTCCGGCGCGCTCGTCGTCATCGTGCTGACGTCCGGGGGTGCCACCCAGGTCACGGTCGGTGCGCTGGTCGGCGGTCTGCTGACCGGCCTCGCCATCTATCTGCTCGCCTGGAAGCAGGGTGTGCACGGCTACCGGCTGGTCCTGGTCGGTATCGGAGTCTCCGCGGTCGTCACCGCGGTCAACGGCTATCTGCTCACCAAGGCAGACTTCGTCGACGCGACCCGCGCGGTCGTCTGGATGACCGGTTCCCTCAACGGCCGGGACTGGAGCCAGGTCTGGCCGCTGCTCGCGCTGTGCGCCGTCCTCGTCCCGCTGGCCCTCGCCAACGCGCGGGGCCTGCGGATGATGGAGATGGGCGACGACGTTTCCAACGCCCTCGGCGTGCGGGTGGAGCGGGTACGGCTGCTGCTGATGGTGTCGGCCGTGCTGCTGACCGCGGCCGCAACCGCCGCCGCGGGCCCGGTCAGCTTCGTGGCGCTCACCGCCCCGCAACTCGCCCGCCGTCTCACCCGCTCGCCCGGCCCCAACCTGCTGCCCTCCCTCTGCATGGGCGCCACCCTGCTGGTCACCGCCGACTGGGCCTCCCAGCGCGCCTTCGGCGCCGACCAGCTGCCCGTGGGCGTGGTCACCGGAGTCCTGGGCGGGGTCTACCTGCTGTGGCTCCTCGTCACCGAACGCAAGGCGGCCCGGATATGAGCACACAGGGCGGCCCGGACAAGAGAACGCAGGGCGGCCCGGACAAGAGAACGCAGGGCTGCCCGGACAAGAGAACGCAGGGCGGGCCGGATTTGAGCACGAACCCCGAGTCGGAGAGCAAGAACAAGAAGAGGAACGCTGTGAACCGCCTGTCCGCCGAGAACGTCACCCTCGCCTACGACCAGCGCGTCATCGCCGAGCAGCTGTCGGTGGAGATCCCCGACAACTCCTTCACCGTGATCGTCGGCCCCAACGCCTGTGGCAAGTCGACGCTCCTGCGCGCGCTGTCCCGGATGCTCAAGCCCAGCCAGGGCCGGGTGCTGCTCGACGGGCAGGTCATCCAGTCGATGCCGGCGAAGAAGGTCGCCCGCACCCTCGGTCTGCTGCCCCAGTCGTCCATCGCGCCCGACGGAATCACCGTCGGCGACCTGGTCGGCCGCGGCCGCTACCCGCACCAGGGACTGCTGCGCCAGTGGTCCGCCGAGGACGAGCGGGTCGTCCAGGAATCGATGGCTCAGACGGGTGTCGCCGAACTCGCCGACCGGTACGTCGACGAACTGTCCGGCGGTCAGCGGCAGCGCGTGTGGATCGCCATGGCGCTCGCCCAGCAGACCCCGCTGCTGCTCCTCGACGAGCCGACCACCTACCTGGACATCCAGCACCAGATCGACGTCCTCGACCTCTGCGCCGAACTGCACGAGGAGCAGGGCCGGACGCTGGTCGCCGTGCTGCACGACCTCAACCACGCGGCCCGGTACGCCACCCACCTCATCGCGCTGCGCGACGGCGAGGTGATCGCCGAGGGCGCCCCGAACGACATCGTCACCGCGGAGCTGGTCGAGGACGTCTTCGGGCTGCGCTGTCAGATCATCGACGACCCGGAGACGGGCACCCCGCTGGTGGTGCCGGCCGCCCGGAAGACACGGCTCACAGCAGCTTCCTGAGCCGGAACAGGTCCAGCAGGTTCGCGTCCAGTCTCACCCGGCCCGAGCCCCAGGCCCCGGCGAAGTTCAGCTCGCCGTCGACCAGGGCCACCAGGTCGTCGCCGGCCATGGCCAGCCCGATCTGCGCCTTCTCCCGCGGCGGCCCGGGAAACGTCTCCTCCACCTCGATCCGGCCGCCGGTGAGCCGGCCCGCGAAGGTGACGTCCAGGTCGGTGATGTGGCAGCTGACGGTGCGGTCCATGGCGGCGGCCGCGCGGACATCGCCCTCGGCGCCGCCCATGGTGTGGGAGAGCTTGTCGAGTGCGGCGCGGCACTCCTCGATCGTGGCCATCGCGATCGACGGTACCCCAGCGGTTCGGGGTAGCGTCGGGGCATGACCGACTCTGTGCCCGAGGGCCGGGTGGCGGAGGCGGCGGAAGCGGTACCGGCCGAGCCCGAGTACGACCCCGCCGCCCCCGCCCCGCTGAACGTCCCCCGTACCCCCACCGGCGACGCCGAGGTCGACGCCCAGCTCGACCGGCTGGGCGACGCCGACCACCTCGCCACGGACGGGCATCTGGAGGTGTACGAGGATGTACACCGGGGGCTGCGCGACGCGCTCACCGCGCTCGACGCCCGCCCCGGGCCTCCGGCGCGGGGGGGCCCCCCCGGCGCGCGGGGCCCCACCCCCCCCCCGGCTCAGTGCGCTGTTCGCGCCCGACAGAGAGACACCC
>NZ_JBSHAF010000002.1:8384-30307 GCF_053611365.1 Streptomyces sp. NPDC054813
GTGCACATCGGGCAGGGGCTGCTCTGCAGCTTGCCGTACATGAAGTGGTAGACGATCAGCGGTCGTGGGGGGCCGGAGAAACTCCCGCGCCAACCCACCGCCCGCCCCCCGGGGGGGCCCGCGCCGCAATCGTCGTACCACCAGAGCAGGAGCTGAACCGAACGTGGCAGGAGTCGCACGCCGCCGTCTGGACGCGGAGCTGGTCCGCCGGAAGCTGGCGCGCTCGCGCGAGCACGCCAGCCAGCTGATCGCCGCCGGGCGGGTCACCGTCGGCAAGACCCTCGCGACCAAGCCGGCCACCCAGGTGGAGACCGCCGCGGCCATCGTGGTGCAGTCCGACGACAGCGACCCCGAGTACGTGTCGCGGGGCGGTCACAAGCTGGCGGGGGCGCTGGCGGCGTTCGTCCCGCAGGGGCTCGTGGTCGAGGGGCGGCGGGCGCTGGACGCGGGTGCGTCCACCGGAGGCTTCACCGATGTGCTGCTGCGCGCGGGCGCCGCGCATGTCGTCGCCGTCGACGTCGGATACGGCCAACTCGCGTGGTCTCTGCAGAGCGATGAACGCGTCACCGTCAAGGACCGTACGAACGTACGCGAGTTGACGCTTGAAGCGATCGATGGGGAGCCTGTGGATCTTGTCGTGGGTGATCTGTCCTTCATCCCGCTCGGGCTGGTGCTGCCGGCCCTGGCGCGGTGTGTGAAGCCGGACGCCGACCTGGTGATGATGGTCAAGCCGCAGTTCGAGGTGGGCAAGGAACGGCTGGGCAGCGGGGGAGTCGTACGGAGTCCGCAGCTGCGGGCGGAAGCCGTGCGGGGGGTCGCCGAGAGGGCGTGGGAGCTGGGACTCGGGGTGAACGGTGTCACCGCCAGTCCGCTGCCCGGGCCGTCCGGCAATGTCGAGTACTTTCTGTGGCTGCGGGCCGGGGCACCCCGACTGGACCCGGCCGACGTTGACCGTGCAGTGGCGGAGGGGCCGCGTTGACACAGAACCGAGCTCGTACTGTTTTCCTGCTGGCCCACACCGGGCGGCCTGCGGCGATCCGCAGCGCCGAGCTTGTGGTGAAGGGGCTGCTGGCGGCCGGAGTCGGCGTGAGGGTCCTGGATTTCGAGGCCCGCGACCTGCCGCTTCCCGAGGAGGTCGAACTCGTCGAGGAGGCCTCGCCGCACAGCCTCGACGGCTGCGAGCTGCTGATCGTGCTCGGCGGTGACGGGACGCTGCTGCGCGGCGCAGAGTTCGCCCGCGCCTCCGGGGTGCCGATGCTCGGCGTCAACCTCGGCAGCGTCGGGTTCCTCGCGGAGGCCGAGCGGGACGACCTCGACAAGGTCGTGGACCGGGTGGTGAGCAGGGCGTACGAGGTCGAGGAGCGGATGACCGTCGACGTCGTCGTGCACCGCAACGGGGACATCGTGCACACCGACTGGGCGCTGAACGAGGCGGCCGTGCAGAAGGCGGGCGCCGAGAAGCTGCTCGAAGTGGTGCTGGAGATCGACGGGCGGCCGGTGACAGGGTTCGGGTGCGACGGGATCGTGCTGTCGACGCCTACCGGGTCCACGGCGTACGCGTTCTCCGCGGGCGGACCGGTGGTGTGGCCGGAGGTGGAGGCGCTGCTGATGGTGCCGATCTCCGCGCATGCGTTGTTCGCCAAGCCGCTGGTGACCTCGCCGGACTCGGTGCTGGCGGTGGAGGTGCTGCCGCACATCCAGCCGGGCGTGCTGTGGTGCGACGGGCGGCGGACCGTCGAGCTGCCGCCCGGGGCGCGGGTCGAGGTGCGGCGGGGGGCGGTGCCGGTGCGGCTGGCTCGGCTGCATCACGCGTCGTTCACGGACCGGTTGGTGGCGAAGTTCGCGTTGCCGGTCTCCGGATGGCGGGGGGCGCCGCAGTAGCGGTTCGTCGGGGGGCGGCTGGGGAGCTTCGGCGGCTGCGGGTGGTTCGTGGTCGCTCGCGCAGTTCCCCGCGCCCCTTGGTTTCTCCGCTCGCCCGCGTGACTGGCTGCCGCGCTCCTTGGTTTCTCCACTCGCCCGGGTGACAGGGGGCCTCGCACTTCGTCGGCCGGACCTCGTAAGGTCTTCTCCGTGCTGGAAGAAATGCGGATACGGTCGCTCGGGGTCATCGACGACGCTGTCGTCGAGTTGTCGCCGGGGTTCACCGCCGTCACCGGTGAGACCGGTGCGGGCAAGACCATGGTGGTCACCAGCCTGGGGCTGCTGCTCGGTGGGCGGGCCGATCCCGCACTCGTGCGGATCGGCTCCGAGAAGGCGGTCGTCGAGGGACGGCTCACCGTGCCACCTGGCACCTCCGCGGTCGTACGGGCCGAGGAGGCAGGCGCCGAGCTGGACGACGGGGCGCTGCTGATCAGCCGTACCGTTTCCGCCGAGGGCCGCTCCCGGGCGCACCTCGGCGGGCGGAGCGTGCCCGTGGGGCTGCTCGCGGAACTCGCCGACGACCTGGTGGCCGTGCACGGGCAGACCGACCAGCAGGGCCTGCTGAAGCTGTCCCGGCAGCGGCAGGCCCTGGACCGGTACGCGGGCGACGGGGTCACCGTGCCGCTCGCCAAGTACGGCGAGGCCTACCGGCGGCTGCGGGCCGTGGCGGTGGAGCTGGAGGAGATCGTCACCCGGGCGCGTGAGCGGGCCCAGGAAGCCGACATGCTGCGCTACGGCCTCGACGAGATCGCCGGCGTGGAGCCGCGGGCCGGCGAGGACGTCGAGCTCGCCGAGGAGGCCGAGCGGCTCGGGCACGCCGAGGCGCTGTCGTCGGCCGCGACCGCCGCGCACTCCGCGCTCGCGGGCAACCCCGAGGACCCCGAGGGCATCGACGCGGCCACCCTCGTGGCGGGCGCCCACCGCGCCCTGGAGGCCGTACGGTCGCACGACCCGGCACTGGCCGCGCTCGCCGACCGGATCGGCGAGGTCGGGATCCTGCTGGGGGACGTGGCGGGCGAGCTGGCCGGATACGCCGACGACCTCGACGCCGACCCGCTGCGGCTCGCGGCCGTGGAGGAGCGGCGCGCCGCGCTCACCGCGCTCACCCGCAAGTACGGCGAGTACGGCGACGGCATCGACGCGGTGCTGGCCTGGGCCGAACGGGGTGCCGCGCGGCTGACCGAACTCGACGGCGACGACGAGCGGATCGACGAGCTGACCGCCGAACGGGATGCCCTTCGTGCGGAACTGAGCGGGCTCGCGCAGGCGTTGACCGACGCGCGTACCGAGGCCGCCGCGCGCTTCGCGGCCGCCGTCACCGCCGAGCTGGGCTCCCTCGCGATGCCGCACGCGCGCGTGTCCTTCGACATCCGCCAGACCGAGGACCCGGAGGGCGTGGAGGTCGGCGGACGCACGGTCTCGTACGGCCCATCGGGCGCCGACGAGGTCGAACTGCTCCTGGCCCCGCACCCCGGCGCTCCGCCCCGCCCGATCGCCAAGGGCGCCTCCGGCGGTGAGCTGTCCCGGGTGATGCTCGCGGTGGAGGTCGTCTTCGCGGGCACCGACCCGGTCCCGACCTACCTCTTCGACGAGGTCGACGCGGGCGTCGGCGGCAAGGCAGCGGTCGAGATCGGCCGTCGGCTGGCGAAGCTCGCCAAGTCGGCGCAGGTGGTGGTGGTCACGCACCTCCCGCAGGTCGCCGCCTTCGCCGACCGGCAGTTGCTGGTCGAGAAGACGAACGACGGCTCGGTCACGCGCTCGGGCGTGAAGGTCCTGGAGGGCGAGGAGCGGGTCCGGGAGCTGTCCCGGATGCTGGCCGGCCAGGAGGACTCGGAGACGGCACGGGCCCACGCGGAGGAACTGCTCGCCACCGCGAGAGCGGACGCCTGACGCGCCCCGCTCCGGAGGCGCGGTGCCGCGCCGGCGGGCGAGGGCTCCGCCGGGGGGGGGGGGCCCCCCCCCCCCCCCCCCCGGCGCCCCGCCCCCCCCCGGGCCCCCCCGCGGTCCGGAAACGCGAGCGACACGGGGGGACACAAGCCCCCCGCGCCCCGCTCCGTAGGCGCGGTGCCGCGCGGGGGGGGGGGGGCTCCGCGGGGTGGGCGCGACCACGCGCCCACCCGTCCGTGCGCGAGCCCGCGCCCGTGCCCCCTCGGCTTGCCGTACTGTCACTCTCACGGGTGACACACTCCGGCGCGTGCCCCGGCCCGCCCCGGTATGCCCCTCCTCGGAGCCCCGCAGTGCCCCCCTCGGCCGATACCTTCTCTACGTACCCTCGTGACCGCCCCGACGCCGAACACAGGAGCCCGGCTGCGTGAGCCCCGTGAGCAGCAACGCATCGCACGGTCAGTCGCCGCTGCGCACCGTGCAGGTGCTGGGCGGTGGCAACGCCGGCAGCAGTGCGCACGTGCGTTCGCTCGCCGCCGGTCTTGTCGCACGGGGCGTGCGGGTCACGGTGTGCGCCCCCGTCGAGGCCGACCGCGCCTACGACTTCTCGGGCGTCGGCGCCGACCACGTCCACGTACCGCGCAGCAGTGACCCGGGGTCGGTGGCCGCGCTGCGTGCCGCCTGTACCGACGCCGACCTGGTGCACGCACACGGTCTGCACGCCTCCTTCCGCGCCGTGCTGGCGCTCAGCGGCCGCCCTACCCCGCTCATCGTCACCTGGCACAACCGGGCGGAGGCCGAGGGCGCCCGGGCGCATCTGCTGCGAATGCTGGAGCGGCGGGTGGTGCGCACGGCCGCCGTGGTGCTGGGCACGACCTCCGACCTGGTGGACCGCGCCCGCCGTACCGGCGCCCGGGACGCGCGGCTCGCCGCCGTGACGCTGCCCGGTCTGCGGCGGCCCGTGGAGGAGGAGGCGGACCGGCTGCGGCCCAAGGTGCGCGCCGAACTCGGCGCCATGGGACGGCCGTTGCTCATCGCCGTCGGCTCCCTCGACCGGCACCGCGGCTATGACGTCCTGCTGGACGCGGCGCGTGCCTGGTGCCGGCTCGATCCGGTACCGCTGCTCGTCATCGCGGGGGAGGGGCCGCTGCGCGCGGTGCTGCAGCGGCGGATCGAGGACGAGGAGCTGCCCGCCCGGCTCATCGGCCGCCGCGACGACGTCACCGAACTCCTCGCCGCCGCAGATCTGGCGCTGCTGCCCAGCAGTTGGGAGTCGCGTTCGGTGCTGGCCCAGGAGGCCCTGCACGCGCGCGTGCCCCTCGTCGCGACCGCTGTCGGCGGTATCCCCGACCTGGTCGGCGACGCGGCCGAACTCGTCCCCTACGGCAACGCGACCGCCCTCGCCGACACCGTCCTACGCCTGCTCGGCGACCCGGAGCGCTGTGAGGAACTGCGCGAGAAGGGCGCCCGGCAGGCGGCGAGCTGGCCGACGGAGGACGAGACGGTCACCCAGGTACTCAGCGTGTACGACGAGTTGACCCAGCCCCGGCCGCTGTAGCGGCTAGGGGGCGTGTCGGCGGGCCCGTAGGGCGAGGCTCAACGCCAGTACCACCTGGGGGTCGTCGAGGTCGGTGCCCAGCAACTCGCCGATCCGGGCGAGGCGGTTGTAGAGGGTCTGCCGGTTGAGGTGGAGTTCACGGGCCGTCTCCGCCTTGCGGCCGGCATGCGCCAGATAGGTCTCCAGGGTGGGCAGCAGGGGCGGCCTGGAGCGGTTGTCGTGGTCCCGGAGCGGGCCGATCGCCCGGTCGACGAAGGCCGCCAGGTCGGGGTGGTCGCGCAGCCGCCACAGCAGGAGGTCGATGTCGAGGCGGCGGGCGTCGTACCAGGGGCGGTCGGACAGGCCCTGGGCCGCCGTCGCCGTCTCGGCCGCGTGCCGCAGACCCGCCGAGGCGGCCGCCCAGCCGCCGGCCACCCCGACCACCACGACCGGGGGAGCGGACCCGGGACGCCGCATGCCGGCGCGCTCCACGCCCGCCCGCAGCGCCGCCGCGACCCGGTCCGCGACCGTCGCCCGCTCCGCCTCCGAGCGCAGGCCCAGCAGCAGCGGTACCCGGCCCTCCACCGGTCGTACCCCAAGGAGCACGGGCACGCCCACGGCCGCCAGCTCCTCGCCGACCGCCCGGGCCAGTACCGCCCAGCCCCCGCCCGGGGACAGCGAGTCGCCGACCCGCATGACCACCGGCAGCAGCGGGCTGTTGCCGGGCTTGAAGCCGAGGACGCGGGCCTGGGCCGGGGCGTCCGCCGCGGTGATGCGGCCCTCGGCGAGGTCGGTCAGGAAGTCGCCGCGGCCGCGGGCCGCCAGCTCCTCCTCCTGACGGGCCTGCATCAGGACGACGGCCAGGATGCCGGCGGCCCGCTCGGCGGCGATGCGGTGCACGGAGGTGAGCGGCCCGCGTACCGGGAGCAGCACCAGCCGGGCGCGCACCGAGCCGGTCCCCGGCCCGCCGCCCGGCACGTCCACCAGAACGGCCCCGGTCGGCGGCGGCGCGTGCTTGTGCTGGCCGCGCAGCCCCTCCCACACCTGGAGCGGATCCGCGCCCTCGGGTCCCGATCCGGCGGCGTACAGCAGCTGGCCGTCGGTGGTCTCCAGGAAGACCGGGTTGCCGCAGAAGTCGGCGAGGATCGCGAGGACCTGGGGCACCCCGCCACCGCCCAGCAGGGCCTCGGTGCAGCGGCGGTGCACCTCCTCGGCGCGCTGGAGGAGCGTGTAGTGGTGGTTGACGATCTCGGTGTGGATCTCCTCCGTCACCGTCACGAAGGGCACCTCGCGGTGCAGCGCGACCAGTGGCAGTCCGGTCGCCCGGGCGGTGTCGACGAGGGTGGCGGGCAGCCGGGAGAAACGCGGGCCCAGCTCCACCACCAGGGCGGCGATGCCCCGCTCGGCGAGCGTGCGCACGAACGCCCGCTGGTCGCCGGGCCGGGTGCCCAGCCCGTAGCCGGTGGTGAGCAGCAGCTCGCCGCCCTTCAGCAGCGAGGCGATGTTCGGCACCTCGCCGGCGTGCACCCAGCGCACGGTCCGGCCCAGTCGGTCGGCGCCCGCCAGGATCTCCGGGAGCCCGCTGCGCAGCCCGGGCAGCTCCAGCGCCCGCTGCACGGTGATCCCGCCCTGGGTGTCGAATCCGCTGCCCGTACCGCTGTCCATGGAGCGGACGCTACCTGGGCGAACGCCTTCCCGGCACCTTCCGCTAGAGCGGTTCGATGTTGTGGTTGAAGCGGAAAACGTTGTCGGGGTCCCAGGTCCGCTTCACCTTGCCGAGCCGCAGCGCGTTCGCCGTGCCCAGACCGGCCCGCACCCGCTCGGGGCCCTCGTCGCCGATGAAGTTGAGATAGACCGCGCCGGTGGACCAGGGCCGCACGGCGGTCCGGACGTCCCGCACCCAGGCGACCGCCCGTTCGTCGTCCGCGGGCCGAGCCCACATGCCGAAGGGGTGCACGGCCCAGGACGCGCTCCGGTACGGCACCGGGTACTCGGCCGGCCCGGCCGCGATCGCCCCGCCCTGCGGGAACAGCACATGCTGGGTGCCGGTCGGCACCGGCATACCGTCCGCGCAGGCGCAGTAGGCGTCCACCGCCTCGTCGGGCAGCGTGGCCAGGTACTCGGCCGACCAGTAGTTCCGCAGCCCGGACGGAAAGTCGAGCATGCACTGCACCTCGGTGTACGGCATCGGGCCGACCACCTCCGCCTCGTGCGGCAGCGCCAGCAACGGCTCGGCGACCTTCCGCAGGCCCTCCTCGCCGCCGGCGTAGGTCACCAGGGCGACGCACACCAGCTTGCCCACCAGGTGCTCCGGTACGAACGGCAGTGGCGGGCCGGTGAGGTACTGCACCAGGCCGGCCGCCTCGTCGGGGCCGGTGCGGATCACCTCGCGGAAGGTGCGCACAGCGTCCGGACCGGACTGCGGCGCATACAGCAGCAGCGCGACCGAGAAGGCCGGCAGTTCGTGCAGTTCGAGGGTGAGGGCGGTGGCGACGCCGAAGTTCCCGCCGCCGCCGTGCAGGGCCCAGAACAGCTCCGGGTTCTCGTCGGCGCTGGCGTGCGTGAGCTCGCCGTCGGCGGTGACCAGCTCGACGCCGAGCAGGTTGTCGACGGCCAGGCCGAAGGCACGGTCCAGCCAGCCCGTCCCGCCGCCCAGCACGAAGCCGCCGACGCCGGTGGTGGGGGCCCGGCCGCCGGTGGTGGCGAGGCCGTACGGCTCGGTCGCCCGGTCCAGATCGCTCGTGGTCGCGCCGCCCTGCACGCGTACCGCCTCAGCCGCCGGGTCGACGGTCACCGCGTGCATCCGGCGCAGGTCGACCACGAGCGCGCCGTCGCCGCTCGCCGAGCCCGCCACGCTGTGGCCGCCGCCACGCACCGCGATCGCCAGGTCCAGCTCCCGGCCGAACCGCACCGCGCGGACCACGTCGGCGGCGTCGGCGCACTGGGCGATCACGGCGGGCCGCCGGTCGATCATGGAGTTGAAGAGGGCACGGGCGTCGTCGTACCCGACGTCCCCCGGCGCGAACACCGCACCGACCAGATCCTCACGAAGCGCGGCAAGCGCCGAGCCCGCCTTAGACGGGGAAGCCATGGCTGTCCCCTTCCGAAAAGGAGGAATTGCTCTCCAACGAGCCTAGGCAGGAGCGCCCCAAAGGGGCGCGGGGAACTGCGCGATCAGCCCCCACGCACCCGCAGCCGACCGACAGCGGCCCTCTAACCCCCGTACGCCCCCGAAGCCGTAAGGCGGAGCGCCGTGTCGATCAGCGGCACATGGCTGAACGCCTGCGGGAAGTTCCCCACCTGCCGCTGCAGCCGCGGATCCCACTCCTCCGCCAGCAGTCCGAGGTCGTTCCGCAGTGCGAGAAGCTTCTCGAACAGCTTCCGGGCCTCGTCGACGCGGCCGATCATCGCGAGGTCGTCGGCCATCCAGAACGAGCAGGCCAGGAACGCCCCCTCGTCACCGGGGAGGCCGTCCACGCCCTCGTCGCCGCCCGAGGTCGGGTAGCGCAGGATGAAGCCGTCCGACGTGGACAGCTCGCGCTGGATCGCCTCGATGGTGCCGATGACCCGCTTGTCGTCCGGCGGCAGGAAACCCATCTGAGGGATCAGCAGCAGCGACGCGTCCAGCTCCTGCGAGCCGTACGACTGCGTGAACGTGTTCCGCTCCTTGTCGTAGCCCCGCTCGCAGACGTCCCGGTGGATGTCGTCGCGCAGTTCCTTCCAGCGCTCCAGCGGGCCGTCCGCGTCCCCGGACTCGATCAGCTTGATGGTGCGGTCCACCGCGACCCAGGCCATCACCTTGGAGTGCACGAAGTGCCGGCGCGGGCCGCGCACCTCCCAGATGCCCTCGTCCGGCTCGTCCCAGTGGTCCTCCAGGTAGCGGATCAGCTTCAGCTGGAGGAGGGAGGCGTAGTCGTTGCGGGCGAGGCCGGTCATGTGGGCCAGGTGCAGGGCCTCGATGACCTCGCCGTACACGTCCAGCTGGAGCTGGTGCGCCGCGCCGTTGCCCACCCGGACCGGGGTCGAGTTCTCGTAGCCGGGCAGCCAGTCCAGCTCGGCCTCGCCCAGCTCGCGCTCGCCCGCGATGCCGTACATGATCTGCAGGTTCTCCGGGTCGCCGGCGACCGATCGCAGCAGCCACTCGCGCCAGGCGCGGGCCTCCTCGCGGTAGCCGGTGCGCAGCAGCGAGGAGAGGGTGATGGCCGCGTCACGCAGCCAGGTGTAGCGGTAGTCCCAGTTGCGGACGCCGCCGATGTCCTCCGGCAGGGAGGTGGTGGGCGCGGCGACGATGCCGCCGGTGGGGGCGTAGGTCAGGGCCTTCAGCGTGATCAGGGAGCGGATCACCGCCTCGCGGTAGGGGCCGTGGTACGTGCAGTGCTCGACCCACTCCCGCCAGAACTCCTCGGTCGCCTCCAGCGACTGCTCGGGCTCCGGCAGCGCCGGCGGCTCCTTGTGCGAGGGCTGCCACGAGATGGTGAACGCGATCCGGTCGCCGGGGGCGACGGTGAAGTCGGCGTAGGTGGTGAGCGCCTTGCCGTAGGTCTCCGCGGAGGTGTCGAACCACACAGAGTCGGGACCGGCGACGGCGACCGTGCGGCCGTCGTGCTTGTGCACCCAGGGGACCACCCGGCCGTAGGAGAACCGCATCCGCAGCACCGAGCGCATCGGCACCCGGCCGGTGACACCCTCGACGATCCGGATCAGCTGGGGCGCGCCGTCACGCGGCGGCATGAAGTCGGTGACCCGGACCGTGCCGCGCGGGGTGTCCCACTCCGACTCCAGGATCAGCGAGTCGCCGCGGTAGGTGCGGCGGGCCGCGGTCGGCGGCTGGGAGTCGGCCGCGTGCGCCGGGCCGAGCCGCCAGAAGCCGTGTTCCTCGGTGCCGAGCAGACCGGCGAAGATGGCATGCGAGTCGAAGCGGGGCAGGCACAGCCAGTCCACTGTGCCGTCCCGGCAGACCAATGCGGCGGTCTGCATGTCTCCGATGAGTGCGTAGTCTTCGATGCGCCCGGCCACGTGCAACTCCAGTCGAACGGCCACGTCACCCCCAGGCAAAAGGGGGCTGTCGCTAGTGCGGTCAAGGGGGGTTGTTGTTGTGCGTCGTTAAGCGGTGAAGCAAAGCAGCCCGCCGCGCCCTGAGGCAAAACGACAGTCATAGCTCAACGAACTGCCAAGCTCTCGTGTTCCGGGTGTGACGGGCGGGGGTGTGCGCCGTGTTTTCCGGCCGGCTCGGCAGCGAGTGTCCGAGCAGGATACGACGCACGTAGATGATCTGCGTGCCGCTCCGGGCAACCCGTGTGGTCCGAATGGGTGAGCCCTGAGTGAAAACCCGGTAAGCCAGGCCCCACGTCTGTGCCGATGTGTGTACGGAGCGTGGCCGGAAGCCATCTCTCCGCGGCGCTGATACCCTGGTAGCCCGTGGACCGGTGGGCACGAAACCCCCGAACCGCCGCGACGGCACCCCCGGAAACTTCCGGCGGGCGGCCGTACCGCATGACAGACCGCGACCACGGGAGCACCCTCTTGGCCATGCCGCCGAAATCTACGACGACCAAGCACATCTTCGTCACCGGGGGTGTCGCCTCCTCGCTCGGCAAGGGCCTCACCGCCTCCAGCCTGGGCATGCTGCTCAAGGCCCGTGGCCTGCGTGTGGTGATGCAGAAGCTCGATCCGTATCTGAACGTCGACCCGGGCACGATGAACCCCTTCCAGCACGGTGAGGTGTTCGTCACCAACGACGGTGCCGAGACCGACCTGGACATCGGCCACTACGAGCGTTTCCTCGACCGCGACCTGGACGGCTCCGCCAACGTCACCACAGGTCAGGTCTATTCGACGGTGATTGCCAAGGAACGGCGCGGCGAGTACCTGGGCGACACGGTCCAGGTCATCCCGCACATCACCAACGAGATCAAGCACCGCATCCGCCGGATGGCCACCGACGAGGTGGACGTCGTCATCACCGAGGTCGGCGGCACGGTCGGCGACATCGAGTCGCTGCCCTTCCTGGAGACCGTCCGCCAGGTCCGCCACGAGGTCGGCCGGGACAACGTCTTCGTGGTGCACATCTCGCTGCTGCCCTACATCGGGCCCTCCGGCGAGCTGAAGACCAAGCCCACCCAGCACTCGGTGGCCGCCCTGCGCAACATCGGTATCCAGCCGGACGCGATCGTGCTGCGCTGCGACCGCGAGGTGCCGACCGCCATCAAGCGCAAGATCTCGCTGATGTGCGACGTCGACGAGGCCGCGGTCGTGGCCTGCCCGGACGCCCGCTCGATCTACGACATCCCGAAGACCGTGCACGGCGAGGGCCTGGACGCCTATGTCGTCCGCAAGCTGGACCTGCCGTTCCGCGATGTGGACTGGCGGAACTGGGACGACCTGCTCGACCGCGTCCACAACCCCGACCACGAGATCACCCTCGCCCTGGTCGGCAAGTACATCGACCTGCCCGACGCCTATCTCTCGGTGACCGAGGCGCTGCGCGCCGGCGGCTTCGCCAACAAGGCCCGCGTGAAGATCAAGTGGGTGACGTCGGACGACTGCAGGACCCCGGCCGGCGCCGCCGCGCAGCTCGCCGACGTCGACGGCATCTGCATCCCCGGCGGCTTCGGGGACCGCGGTGTGCTCGGCAAGGTCGGCGCCATCAAGTACGCCCGCGAGAACCGGATCCCGCTGCTCGGCCTCTGCCTGGGCCTGCAGTGCATCGTGATCGAGGCCGCGCGCAACCTGGCCGACGTCCCGGACGCCAACTCCACCGAGTTCGACTCCGCCACCGGCCACCCGGTCATCTCCACCATGGCCGAGCAGCTGGACATCGTCGCCGGCGAGGGCGACATGGGCGGCACCATGCGGCTGGGCATGTACCCGGCCAAGCTGGCCGAGGGCTCCATCGTGCGCGAGGTGTACGACGGCAAGGAGTACGTCGAGGAGCGCCACCGGCACCGCTACGAGGTGAACAACGCCTACCGCGGGGAGCTGGAGAAGAAGGCCGGCATCGTGTTCTCCGGCACCTCCCCGGACGGCAAGCTCGTCGAGTACGTCGAGTACCCGCGTGACGTCCACCCCTACCTGGTCGCCACCCAGGCGCACCCGGAGCTGCGTTCCCGCCCGACCCGCCCGCACCCGCTCTTCGCGGGTCTGGTGAAGGCCGCGGTCGCCCGTCAGCAGGCCGAGGTCGAGCAGCCGAATTCGAAGTGACACACCGGTTGTACGGTGGCCGGGGCGCATACCTTCAAAGGGCGGGCACCCCGGTTTCATCCGGCCGGTCTTCTTGGCCGGTCTTTCGGAAACGTGTGTGGAAGGGCAGGGCATGACGATCAAGGACACCCCCGAGGAGTGGGAGATCCGGGCGACGGAGACCCCCTTCGTGGGCAACAAGACCTCCGTCCGCACGGACGAGGTGGTCATGCCCGACGGCTCGGTGGTCCGCCGTGACTACCAGGTCCACCCCGGCTCGGTCGCCGTCCTCGCCCTCGACGAGGAGGACCGGGTGCTGCTCATCCGCCAGTACCGCCACCCGGTCCGGCAGAAGCTCTGGGAGATCCCGGCCGGGCTGCTCGACGTCCCCGGCGAGAACCCGCTGCACGCGGCCCAGCGCGAGCTGTACGAGGAGGCGCACGTCAAGGCCGAGGACTGGCGGGTGCTGACGGACCTCTACACCACGCCCGGCGGTTGTGACGAGGCCGTACGGATCTTCCTCGCCCGCGATCTCTCCGAGGCCGAGGGCGAGCGCTTCGAGACGGAGCACGAGGAGACCGAGCTGGAGTACGCGCGCGTGCCGGTCGACGAACTGGTGCGCCTGGTACTCGCGGGCGGCGTGCACAACAACTGCCTGGTGACGGGCGTCCTCTCGCTGGTCGCCGCCCGCACCGGCGACGGCCTCGACACACTGCGCCCGGCCGACGCGCCGTGGCCGGCCCGCCCCTTCGAGTCCTGACCCGCATCGGGCGGCCCGGTGTGACCATCGCCTGATCCGATCGGGCGATGTGCCCGCCGCGCTCCACCCGGAACGCCCGTGCACGTGAACTAGGCTCGACGCGATTGAGCCGAAAGGCCCGAACCGGAGTCCCGGCGGGCATGCGTGTGCGGTGGGACGGGAGTGTGGCCCGTGACGGATCAGGCGGTGGACACAGGCGGCGCACGAGTGCCGGCGCCCGCGGCCACGGAAGACCAATTCCTGGGCCGTACAAGGGAGTTGAAGGAACTGCGCGCCGACATCGAGCGCGCGGGCCTGGACACCATCGCCGGCCGCAAGGCACCGCGCGCCCGGGTTCTGCTCATCGCGGGCAGACCCGGATCCGGCCGCACCGCCCTCGCCGCGGAACTCGTACGACGGGTCGCCGCCGACTACCCCGACGGGGTGCTGCGCGCCCGCCTCGCCGAGCCCGACGGCACCCCTGTCCCCGTCGAGCGCACCGCCCGCGAACTCCTCACCGCCCTGCGGCTGCCCACCCCGGCCGGCGCCGCCGAGGACGACCTCACCCACGCCCTGCGCACCGCCCTCGCCGCGCGCCGGATGCTGCTCCTCCTCGACGACGCGCCGGGCGCCGAACACGTCGACGCGCTGCTCCCGGACTCCCCCGACTGCCTGGCCGTCGCCGTCTCCGGCGGCCCGCTCATCGGGATCTCCGACGTCCGCCCGTGCACCCTGGGCGGCCTCGACACCAAGTCGGCCGTGGAACTCCTCGCCCGGCACACCGGCTCGGTCCGCATCACCGTCGACCCGCGGTCCGCCGAGGCACTGGCCGAGGTCTGCCAGGGGCAGCCCGCCGCGATCACCCTGGCGGGCGGCTGGCTGGCGACACACCCCCAGGTGACCGTCTCCGACCTCGCCAAGCGGCTGCACGCCGACCCCGAGGACGGCACCGCCCTCGCCCGGGTCTTCCGGTTCGTCCACGACGACCTGCCCGCCCAGTCCGCCCGGATACTGCGACTTCTCTCACTGGCCCCGGCCGGCCTGGTCGACCCGCACACCGCCTCCTCCCTGGCCGGCTGCTCGGTCGACACCGCCCGCACCACCCTGGACGAGCTGGTCCGCCTCGGCCTGCTGCACCCCGTGACCACCTCGCTGCCCCAGTACGAGGTTCCCGGCTGTCTGCACCCCCTGCTCCGCGGGCTGGCCGAGACCCAGGAACGCGCCGGGGAACTCCAGCTGGCCCGGGCCCGGATGCTGGAGCGCACGGTACGGCTGCTGCAGTCCTGCCGGGCGATCACCGAGACCGACAACCCGCAGGCTCGCGAGAAACTCCAGGCCCTGCCCCGCGAGCTGCGCTTCCCCACCCCCCGGGCCGCCGCCGACTGGCTGCGGACCCGGCGCCCGGCCCTGCTCGCCGCGGCCCGCGCCGCGGTCGCCGACGGCGAGCTGGACACCCTGGCCCGTCGGCTGATGTCCCAGCTGGTCAAGGCCATGGCGGCACACCTCGGCACCCAGGCGGCCGCGCCCGACCTGTACGGGATCCACCGGCTCGTCCTCGATGTCGCCGAGCGCCGTCACCTGCCCCGCGAGCAGGCCGCCGCGCTGCTGAACCTCGCCGACCTGGACGCGCAGACCGGACGCACCACGGATGCGCTGGTGCGCTATCGGTCTGCTTTGGATGCGGGACGCAGTGCAAATGACCCGTACGCAACCGGCCGCGCAATGGAATCCGTAGGTGGCGCGTACCAGGAGCTGGGGGACTACGACCGGGCCGCCGACTGGTTCGGCCGTGCTCTCGCCCAGCGCCTCGCCCGGGACGAGCGCGCCGAGGCCGCCCGGCTCTACGGCCGTATCGCCGGTGCACACACCTACGCGGGCCGCTACGGCGAGGCGCTGCGGGCCTGGCGGGCGGCCGTTTCCGGACACCGCAAGAACGGCGATGTGGCCGCGCAGGCACGGGCGTTGAGCGAGCTGGCCCGGGTCCAGGAGTACGCCGGCCGGCCCGCGGAGTCGCTGCGCACCTGCCAGGAGGCGGTCGAGTGGGCGCGCCGCGCCGAGGACACCCGGCTGCAGGCCGCGCTCCAGCTGCGGCTCGCCGACACGCTGGAGCGCCTCGGCGACTCCACCGCCGCGAGCCTGCACCGCTCCGCCGCCGAGCGCATGCTGAGTGAGGAGCCCCTCGACCAGGACTCCAGCCCGGAACAGGGAGATAATGCCTGCGAAATCCGTAGCGAGTCCGGCGAAGATTGATGCAATGAAAGGCTAGACAGCCGGAACGCCTTCATTAAACTGGCTCTGCCGCCGGTTCTCCTGCGGTGTCTCCTGGTGTGTTCCCGCATGCCGGGTACGTGCTGTTATGCCCCCACACCCTCTGAGCCAAGGACCGTGATCGACGTGAAGGTCGGCATCCCCCGCGAGGTCAAGAACAACGAGTTCCGGGTGGCCATCACCCCCGCCGGTGTGCACGAGCTGGTGCGCCACGGCCACCAGGTCGTCATCGAGCGCGGCGCCGGTGTCGGCTCGTCGATCCCGGACGACGAGTACATCGCCGCCGGTGCGCAGATCCTGGACACGGCCGACGAGGTGTGGGCCACCGCCGACCTGCTGCTGAAGGTCAAGGAGCCGATCGCGGAGGAGTACCACCGCCTCCGCAAGGACCAGACCCTCTTCACCTACCTGCACCTGGCCGCGTCCAAGGAGTGCACCGACGCCCTCCTGGAGTCCGGCACCACGGCCATCGCCTACGAGACCGTCGAGCTGCCGAGCCGTGCCCTGCCGCTGCTCGCTCCGATGTCCGAGGTCGCGGGCCGGCTCGCCCCGCAGGTCGGCGCCTACCACCTGATGCGCGCCAACGGCGGCCGCGGTGTGCTGCCTGGCGGCGTCCCGGGTGTGCTGCCCGCCAAGGCCGTCGTCATCGGCGGCGGTGTCTCGGGCTGGAACGCCGTGCAGATCGCCATCGGCATGGGCTTCGACGTGACCCTGCTCGACCGTGACATCAACAAGCTGCGCGAGGCCGACAAGATCTTCGGCACCAAGGTCAAGGCCGTCATGTCCAACTCCTTCGAGCTGGAGAAGGCGTGCCTGGAGGCCGACCTCGTGATCGGCGCGGTGCTCATCCCGGGCGCCAAGGCCCCCAAGCTGGTCACCAACGAGCTGGTCTCCCGCATGAAGCCGGGAAGTGTTCTTGTCGACATCGCGATCGACCAGGGCGGCTGCTTCGAGGACTCCCACCCCACCACGCACGCCGAGCCGACCTTCCGGGTCCACGAGTCGGTCTTCTACTGCGTCGCCAACATGCCCGGCGCGGTGCCCAACACCTCCACCTACGCGCTCACCAACGCCACGCTGCCGTACATCGTGTCGCTGGCGAACAACGGCTGGGTCGAGGCGCTGCGCCGCGACGCCGCGCTCGCCCGGGGTCTCAACACCCATGACGGCAAGGTCGTTTACCGCGAGGTCGCCGAGGCGCTCGGCCTGGAGCACGTGGAGCTCGACACGCTGCTGGACTGAGCCGTTCCGCCGAGGCGGCGGCTAAGTCACCTTTTCGTAAAGGCGATACGTCAACAAGCCGCGTCAATCGCGTACACCCGGCCGGACCTTGCACGACAAGGTCCGGCCGGATGTGTGTATGGTCACTTTGCGACGCTCGGTCAACTCGCCTCGAACGTAACTCTTCGACCGATTCGCACACCGGTGAAACCTGCTGTGCGACGGCCGTACGCCCTTGACAGCGGGATGTTTCATTGCCGACACATCCTGCCGGGTCCGGCGGATTGTGTTGCTGCGGATGCCCGACACGCCATAGAGTCGCCGACTGTCGGCATGGTGCCACGCTGACCTGTCTAGAAGTTTCCTGGTCACCAAGGAGGTAAGACGACTTGTGAATGAGTCGACATTTTCTCCCGGGGGTGGTCAACCAGGAATGCCGGTGAGGGACCAGGGTCCCGCGGGGTTCGAGGCTGTCGGCTCCGTCGCGGTGCGCACCTTCGCAGCCCATCAGAGTTCGCTGACCACGCGGACAGCACACCAGAGCATGGATGGCCATCACGTGAACGCCATGGCCGGCGACGGAAGTGGCGCGCCCCACAGCCGGTTCGCCGACTACGACGAACTGCCCGACGGGCACTTCTACGACCCCGACGCCGAATACGAGCCCGATCCGGAGTACGCGGCCACGCTCGCGCCCGACGCGGCCCGCCAGCGCCGCGAGCGCGTCGGCCCGACCGGGCGCCCGCTGCCGTACTTCCCGATCCCGGGCCCGGTGACCAGTCACGGCCCCGCGACGATCATCGCGATGTGTAACCAGAAGGGCGGCGTCGGCAAGACCACGTCGACCATCAACCTGGGTGCCGCGCTCGCGGAGTACGGCCGGCGGGTGCTGCTCGTGGACTTCGACCCGCAGGGCGCGCTGTCGGTCGGTCTGGGCGTCAACCCGATGGAGCTCGACCTCACCGTCTACAACCTGCTCATGGAGCGGGGCATGGCAGCCGACGAGGTGCTCCTGAAGACGGCGGTCCCCAACATGGACCTGCTGCCCTCCAACATCGACCTGTCGGCCGCCGAGGTCCAGCTGGTCTCCGAGGTCGCCCGCGAGTCGACGCTGCAGCGCGCCCTGAAGCCGCTGCTGCCCGACTACGACTACATCGTGATCGACTGTCAGCCCTCGCTCGGCCTGCTCACGGTCAACGCGCTGACGGCCGCTCACAAGGTGATCGTGCCGCTGGAGTGCGAGTTCTTCGCCCTGCGTGGTGTCGCCCTGCTGACCGAGACCATCGAGAAGGTCCAGGAGCGGCTCAACCCGGAGCTGGAGCTCGACGGCATCCTCGCCACCATGTACGACTCCCGCACCGTGCACAGCCGTGAGGTGCTCGCGCGCGTCGTCGAGGCCTTCGACGACCACGTCTACCACACGGTCATCGGCCGCACGGTCCGCTTCCCGGAGACCACGGTCGCCGGCGAGCCGATCACCACGTACGCCTCCAACTCCGTCGGTGCCGCCGCCTACCGCCAGCTCGCCAGGGAGGTGCTCGCCCGGTGTCACGCCGAGTGAGTCTGCCGGGGGCCGACGAACTGTTCCGTACGACCGGGGGGATGGCGCTGCAGCCGTCCACACCCAGGCGCCCGGCCAACGGCGAGGCCCGGGTGCCGGCTCCCGCGAGTCCCGCGGAGAGCGACGGCACGGCGGCCGAGGCCGCCGACGACGCGCCGCACTCGGTGCCTGTGCAGGGCGGCGACGGCGAGGGCGCGGAGCACGTGGCGGCGGAGGCCGAGTCTGCCTCCGCCGGGGAGTCCCGCAACCACGCCGTGGCGCCGGCCGGGTCCTCGGCGATGGTCACGCCGTCGGTCGACCGGTCCGGGCGGCGGCAGGCGGCGCAGGAAGGTTCTGGCGCCTCCGCCGAGCAGGCCCAGCCCCGCAAGCGCGGCGGCCGGGCACCCGCGCGGCGGCCCAGCGGCCGCGAACGGCACGACGAGAAGATCACCGTCTATGTCTCCGCCGAGGAGCTGATGGATCTGGAGCACGCGCGTCTCGTGCTCCGCGGCGAACACGGACTGGCCGTGGACCGGGGCCGGATCGTCCGCGAGGCGGTCGCCGTGGTGCTGGCCGACCTGGAGTCCCGAGGGGACGCGAGCATCCTCGTACGACGGCTGCGCGGCCGGTAGAGGTAGCCTGCGGGGGCTATGACCTCGACCGACGCTCCCGTTTCCGGCCCCTCCGGCGGCCGTCGGCGTGTGCTGGGGCAGGGGCCGGGCGCGGTGGCTCCGGCCGCTCCCGTGGAGCGGGAGCCCGAGCCGGACGCGATCGTCCCCGAGCCGGAACCGACGCCGGAACCCGAGCCCGAGCCGGAGGCCGCTCCCGCCGAGGCCGGCGAAGCTCCCGCCGAGGCTCCTGACGAGACCCCGGAGCCGGAACCCGTCCCCGACGGTGTCTTCAAAGTCCGGCTGGCCAACTTCGAGGGTCCCTTCGACCTCCTCCTCCAGCTGATCTCCAAGCACAAGCTGGACGTCACCGAGGTCGCCCTCTCCAAGGTCACCGACGAGTTCATGGCGCACATCCGGGCCATGGGGCCGGACTGGGACCTGGACCAGACGACCGAGTTCCTCGTCGTCGCCGCCACCCTGCTGGACCTCAAGGCCGCCCGGCTGCTGCCCGCCGCGGAGGTCGAGGACGAGGCCGACCTGGCCCTCCTCGAAGCCCGGGACCTGCTCTTCGCGCGGCTGCTGCAGTACCGCGCGTACAAGCGGATCACCGACATCTTCAACCGGCGCCTGGACGAGGAGGCCCGCCGCTGGCCCCGGACCGTCGGCCTGGAGCCGCACCTGGCCGAGCTGCTGCCCGAGGTCGTCATCAGCATCGGCCCCGAAGGATTCGCCAAGCTCGCCGTCAAGGCGATGCAGCCCCGGCCCAAGCCGCAGGTGTACGTCGACCACATCCACGCCCCGCTCGTCAGCGTGCAGGAGCAGGCCGGGATCGTGGTGGCCCGGCTGCGCGAGCTGGGCGAGGCCAGCTTCCAGGTGCTCGTCGAGGACACCGACGACACCCTCACCGTCGTCGCCCGCTTCCTGGCCCTCCTGGAGCTGTACCGCGAGAAGGTCGTCGCCCTGGACCAGGAGACCGCGCTCGGTGATCTGATCGTGCGGTGGACCGGCGGGGACGGCCAGGCCCGGCCGATGGTGACCGACGAGTTCGACCGGCCGCCCGAGCCGCCCAAGGAGGACAAGGCGTGAGCGAGGACACATCCCAGCTGCCGGCCGGACTGCGCCCGGTCGCCGAACTCGACCTCAAGCCGGCCCTGGAGGCCGTCCTCATGGTCGTGGACGAGCCCGCCACCGTCGAGCACCTGGCCAAGATCCTGGAGCGGCCGAGGCAGACGATCACGAAGGCGCTGCGGGCCCTGGCCGAGGAGTACACCGCCCAGGGCCGCGGCTTCGAGCTGCGCTTCGTCGCGGGCGGCTGGCGCTTCTACACGCGGGGCGAGTACGCGCCCGCCGTCGAGCGGCTGGTCCTGGAGGGCCAGACCGCCCGGCTCACCCAGGCCGCGCTGGAGACCCTGGCGGTCGTCGCGTACCGCCAGCCGGTGAGCCGCAGCCGCGTCTCGGCCGTACGAGGAGTCAACTGCGACGGTGTGATGCGCACCCTGCTGCAGCGCGGTCTGGTCGAGGAGGCGGGCGCGGAACCCGAAACAGGTGCGATCCTGTACAGGACGACGAACTACTTCCTGGAGCGGATGGGCCTGCGCGGCCTGGACGAACTTCCGGAACTCGCGCCCTTCCTCCCGGAGGCGGAGGCGATCGAGGCCGAGACCCAGGAGGGCGTACCGTCGTTCGATCCGGACGCACCCGATGCGCCGGGTACAGACGACGCAGACGACTAGACGGAAATTTGATGCGAAGCAGCAGCGGCAGGAACAGCAGCGGAAACAACGGCGGGAGCCGTGGTGGCAACAGCGGCGGCCGCGGCGGGAGCAGTGGTGGTGGCCGCGGTGACTACCGCGGCGCCGGAAACGCCCGCGACGACAAGCAGGGCGGCCGGCCGAAGAAGCCGCGCCCGGAGGAGCGGCGCTACGACGTAGGCCCTGGCGCGACTCAGGACGGCCCGAAGTCGGGCCGTGGCGCCTCGGCACGCGGCGGCGCCAAGGGCGGCCCCAGGCAGGGCCAGGGCACCGGGCGCGGCCGTACGGCTCCGGCGAGCTCCCGTGAGTACGACGCCCGGGCCGAGGAGCGCAACCGGGAGCGGTACGCCGGCAAGCCGGACGTGAAGCTCCCGAAGACCTTCCCGGGCGCCGAGCAGGAGGGCGAGCGGCTGCAGAAGGTGCTCGCCCGCGCGGGCTACGGCTCGCGGCGCGCCTGTGAGGAGCTGATCGAGCAGTCCCGGGTCGAGGTCAACGGCGAGATCGTCGTCGAGCAGGGCAAGCGGGTCGATCCGGAGAAGGACGAGGTCAGGGTCGACGGGCTGACCGTCGCCACGCAGTCCTACCAGTTCTTCTCGCTGAACAAGCCGGCCGGTGTGGTGTCCACCATGGAGGACCCGGACGGGCGGCAGTGCCTGGGTGACTACGTCACCAACCGGGAGACCCGGCTCTTCCACGTGGGGCGCCTGGACACCGAGACCGAGGGCGTCATCCTGCTCACCAACCACGGCGAGCTGGCGCACCGGCTGACCCACCCCAAGTACGGCGTGAAGAAGACCTACCTCGCGCACATCGTGGGCCCGATCCCGCGCGACCTCGGCAAGAAGCTCAAGGACGGCATCCAGCTGGAGGACGGGTACGCGCGCGCGGACCACTTCCGGGTCGTCGAGCAGACCGGCAAGAACTACCTCGTCGAGGTCACCCTGCACGAGGGCCGCAAGCACATCGTGCGGCGCATGCTGGCCGAGGCCGGCTTCCCGGTCGACAAGCTGGTGCGGGTCTCCTTCGGGCCGATCACCCTCGGCGACCAGAAGTCGGGCTGGCTGCGCCGCCTGTCCAACACCGAGGTCGGGATGCTCATGAAGGAAGTCGACCTCTAAGACCCGTACAAGGCCCCGTGAACCCCGTGAAGGGGCTTGCGCGGCTTTCTGACGGGCGGGTGCGGGGTGGCCCGCACCCGCCCGCGGCGGGTGCGGGGCCGGGGGGCCCCCCGGCCCCGGGGGGGGGGGGGGGGGGGAGGCCCAACAAAATATTA
>NZ_JBSHAF010000002.1:30317-38883 GCF_053611365.1 Streptomyces sp. NPDC054813
ATTATGCCTCTCACACACACTACCCCACCCCGCATCTCTACTCCACCGCGTGTTGTGGGGGGGGGTGGGGGGGGGGGCGGGGGCCCCCTCGCCCCCCCCCCCCCCCCCGTCGTCGTATCCGGGAACGGGGCTCCAGCGGCCGCTGAGGGCTTGCGCGGTGACCTGCCACAACTTTATAGTCGTAGCGACTATTAGTCGGTTCGGGCAACCAGTACCGAGCAACGAGCAACGAGATCGAGGGGGTGGACGGGCGCATGCGGGGCTACGACAAGTACGCCTACGAACCCTTCGCCGTCACCGTCGACCTCGCCGTCCTCACCCTCCGCGCGGGTGCCCTGCACGTGCTGCTCGTCGAGCGCGGGCAGGAGCCGTACGCCGGACAGTGGGCGCTGCCGGGCGGCTTCGTGCTGCCCCGGGAGTCGGCCGAGGCGGCGGCCCGGCGGGAACTCGCCGAGGAGACCGGACTGTCGGACGTGTCGGGACTGCACCTGGAGCAGTTGCGCACCTACAGCGAGCCGGACCGCGACCCGAGGATGCGGGTCGTCTCCGTCGCCTTCACAGCGCTGCTGCCGGACGCGCCCGAACCGCACGGCGGCGGCGACGCGGCCCAGGCGCGCTGGCTGCCGTACGAACCGGCGCGGCCGCTCGCCTTCGACCACGAGCGGATCCTGGCCGACGGCCATGACCGGGTCGGCGCGAAGCTGGAGTACAGCTGCCTGGCCACCGCCTTCTGCCCGCCCGAGTTCACGCTCGGCGAGCTGCAGAACGTCTACGAGACCGTGTGGGGCGTCGACCTGGACCGCCCCAACTTCCGCCGCAAGGTGCTCGCCACACCCGGGTTCGTCGAACCGGTGCCGGGTGCCGCCCGGCTGACCGGCGGCCGTGGCAAGCCCGCCGCGCTCTACCGCGCGGGCGCCGCCGCCACGCTCCATCCCCCCCTGCTCCGCCCGTCCCGGGAAGGACGCCCCGCATGACCTCGAACCTCGCGTACAAGCGTGCCGCCAGCGGCTCCCTGATCGGTCTCGCCCTCGGGGACGCTCTCGGCTTCCCGACCGAGTTCAACGACGTGCCCTCGATCCTCGCCAAGTGCGGGCCGTGGCGGGAGATGGAGCTGCCCGGGCGGGCCTTCGTCTCCGACGACACACAGATGACGCTCGCGGTCGGGCACGGGCTGCGCACCGCCATGGACCGGGGAGTGCTCGCGCCCAAGCGGCTGGAGCGGCCGCTGCGCGAGGAGTTCGTCAACTGGTACCAGTCGCCCGAGAACAACCGGGCGCCCGGACGGACCTGTCTGACGGCCTGCAATCTGCTGAAGGAGGAGGGGCGGCTCTGGCAGGACGCCAGCCAGATCGGCTCCAAGGGGTGCGGGGCCAACATGCGGGTCGCGCCGGTCGGGCTCGCGCCCGGGCTGAGCGACGAACAGCGGGCCGGCGCAGCCCAGTTGCAGTCCGCCCTCACCCACGGCCACCCCACCGCCCTGGCCGCCTCCGACCTCACCGCGCGTGCCGTGCGACTGCTGGCGACGGGGACCGAACCGTCCGCTCTGGTCGGGCAGTTGCGGTCGTACGCCGTCGACAACCGCACCCACTACCACCACACCTGGCTCGGCGACCTGTGGACCCGGAGCCAGGACCCGACCCCCGAGGCGTTCATCGCGCGCGGCTGGGACGAGTGCCTGGCGATACTCGACCGCCTCCAGGAGGCCGTGCGGACCGCCTCCCCGGAGGCCGACCCGTGCCTGGCCACCGGCGCCGGCTGGATCGCCGAGGAGGCCCTGGCCACCGGGCTGCTGTGTTTCCTGCTCTTCCCCGACGAGCCGGTGACGGCCCTGCGCCGGGCCGCCTGCTCCTCCGGCGACTCGGACTCCATCGCCTGTCTGACCGGTGCCTTCGCGGGCGCCTGGCTGGGCGTCGAAGCCTGGCCGACGGAGTGGGCCGACCGCATCGAGTACCGAGGCGACCTGCAGGCCCTGGGCGCGCTCTGGGACGCCTAGGAGGAGAGAGCCGAGGCGTGGCGGGCCCGGAGCAGGAAGTCCGCCACGCGCGCGTGGTCCGGTGCCGCCGGGAGTGGGCTGCCGTGCAGGGCCTGCTCGGCCTCCTCGGCGAGCCGGGTGATCCGGGTCTCGACCTCCGGCCAGGGGACCTCGCCGCGCTTCACCGCCAGGAGTGACTCGCGCGCGGCGCCGACGTCGATCGTCAGCTCGCCCGTGCGCAGCAGATCGCGGGCGCTCCTCAGGAGCCGCAGGAGATGCATCGCGTGCTTCCAGCGCGGGGCGCCGTGCACCCGGACGTCGGCGTCGAGCTTGCGGTGCTGGCTCAGGGCGTAGCCGGTGAAGGTGTCGTACGCCTGCCGGGAGAGGAAGGCGCCGCGCAGGCCGCGCAGTTCGCGGCCGGTGTCGTCGATGTGCTCGACCAGGGGCGAGTGCAGGCACTCCAGGATGTTGGGGTTGGCCCGCAGCGCCAGCTCGCAGAACCGTTCCAGCTCCCAGGAGAACCGCTCCTCGCCCGGGCCCTCCACATGCGTCGGCGGCTTCTCGAAGCGCCAGAACAGCGGCGTGGGGGCGAGGAACACGCCCCGGCGGTCGGTGTCGCTGTCCTCCGTGGCCAGCCCGAAGGCCCGCGACCCCATGACACAGGTGTAGATCGTGTGGTCGCGTACCAGGTCCTCGGGCTGCATGCCCGGGAGCGTACGCGGCCGGTCACGTCAGGGTGATCGAATTTCCGCTCACCGTGATGGACTTGGCGGGCAGCGGCCTCGTGGCCGGGCCGTGCGCGACCGAGCCGTCGGCGATGTGGAACTTGCTGCCGTGGCAGGGGCAGTCGATGGTGCCGTCCGCCACCTGCGCCACCGTGCAGCCCTCGTGGGTGCAGATCGCCGAGAAGGCCTTGTACTCGCCCTTCTTCGGCTGTGTCACCACGATCTTCTGCTCCTTGAAGATCATGCCGCCGCCCTCCGGGATCTGGCTGGTCTGCGCCAGCGCCTTCCCGGCGGCCGCGCTCGCCGACCCGGACGAGGACGCTTCGGCGGAAGCCGAGGCGGAAGCGGATGCCGAGGCCGACTCGGAGGCGGCGGGTGATTCGGAGGAGCTGGAGGAGCTCTTGTTGCTGTTGCTGCATCCCACGCAGCACACGGCGAGCGCCGACGCGCCCGTCGTGAGCATTGTGCGGCGGGTGGATCCGTCGGGCATGTCGTCACTCCGAACGTGCGAAAGAACCAGATGGCGGACGCCAGGGAGTCGCTCCGAGCGGAGCAGCAGCATCTTGGCACTGAAAGCACCGAAGAAGAAGCAAGTCGTGATGGAGTGCCATAAAACGCGCGATTCGTACGTCTGATAGCTCAACGCGTGGCGGCGGCGCACCGCCACGGGGCGTTTCACCCCGAGTAGCGGGACGGGGCGATCCGGGTCAGATTGGCGACGGGACACAACCGGTACCGAGAAGACTCCCGAAAGGCGCGGCCATGGCGGGCAACGATCTCGACCGCATACTCGGCAGCCTGCTGGGCGGCAACGGGAACGGCGCCGGACTGCTGTCCACGCTGATCGGCGCCCTCAGTGAGGGCCAGGGCGGCGGTTCGCTGGACGGCCTCCTCGACAGCCTGGCCAGGTCCGGTCTCACCGCGCAGAAGGACTCCTGGGTCGGCACCGGCACTGACCAGCCCACCGGCGACCGGATCCAGCGGGCCCTGCCCGACGACACCCTCCAGCGGGTCACCGAACACGCCGGCGTCAGTCCGGGGCAGGCCGCGGACAGGATCGCCCAGGAGCTGCCCCAGGCCGTCGACAGGTCGACCCCCGCGGGCGAGGTGCCGCAGGCCTCGGTCGAGGACCTGGTCGGGCAGCAGTCCCGGTGAGCCGTCGTCTCAGCGGGCGGGCACCGCGCAGCGGGCCGCCGGCGGTCTGACTAGGCTGGACGGATCAAGCGCCGACGTCAGAACAGGAGCAGCGCCGTGGCGGTACGAGCGGTCCGTGGGGCCGTCCAGCTGGAGCGGGACGAGGCCGGTCACATGGACGAGCAGGTCGGAGCGCTGCTCACCGCCGTCCTGGAGCGGAACGGGCTGACCGCCGACGACCTGATCAGCATCTGGTTCACGGCCACGCCCGACCTGCACAGCGACTTCCCGGCGGCCGCCGCGCGCAAGCTCGGCATCGTCGACGTGCCCTTGATCTGCGCCCAGGAGCTGGACATCGAGGGTGCCATGCCCCGGGTCGTCCGGATCCTCGCGCACATCGAGTCCGACCGGCCCCGCACCGAGATCAACCATGTCTACCTCGGCGCCGCGGCCACCCTGCGCAAGGACATCGCCCAGTGAGAACCGCGCTCGTCATCGGTACCGGTCTCATCGGTACGTCCGCCGCACTCGCCCTCTCCCAGCGGGGCGTCGTCGTCCACCTCGCCGACCACGACCCCGAGCAGGCCCGTACGGCGGCCGCGCTCGGCGCCGGCACCGACGAGACCCCGCAGGGCCCCGTCGACCTGGCGATCGTCGCCGCCCCGCCCGCCCATGTGGCCGCCGTCCTCGCCGACGCGATGAGCAGGGGCCTGGCCCGCGGCTATATCGACGTGGCCAGCGTCAAGGGCGGCCCGCGGCGCGAGCTGGAGGCGCGGGGCCTGGACCTGTCGTCGTACATCGGGACCCACCCCATGTCCGGCCGGGAGAAGTCCGGGCCGCTGGCGGCCACCGCGGACCTCTTCGAGGGCCGCCCCTGGGTGCTCACCCCCACCCGGGACACCGACACAGAGGTGCTGAACCTCGCCCTGGAGCTGGTCTCGCACTGCCGTGCCGTGCCGGTCGTCATGGACGCCGACGCCCACGACCGCGCGGTCGCCCTGGTCTCCCACATGCCCCACCTGGTCTCCAGCATGGTCGCGGCCCGTCTGGAGCACGCCGAGGAGGCGGCCGTACGGCTGTGCGGGCAGGGCATCCGGGACGTGACCCGGATCGCCGCCTCCGACCCCCGGATGTGGATCGACATCCTCTCCGCGAACCCCGGCCCGGTCGCCGACCTGCTCGCCGACGTCTCCGCCGACCTCGACGAGACCGTGCGCGCGCTGCGGGCCCTGCAGTCCTCGGACGACGCCAAGCGGCACGAGGGCGGGTCCGGCATCGAGGACCTGCTGCGGCGCGGCAACGCGGGCCAGGTCCGGGTGCCCGGCAAGCACGGGTCCGCGCCCCGCGTCTACGAGGTCGTGGCGGTGCTCATCGACGACCAGCCCGGCCAGCTGGCCCGGATCTTCGCGGACGCCGGTGCGGCCGGGGTCAACATCGAGGACGTGCGCATCGAGCACGCGACCGGACAGCAGGCCGGTCACGTCCAGATCTGGGTGGAGCCGAAGGCGGTGCCGGTGCTCACCGCGGCGCTGCGGGACCGCGGCTGGGCGCTGCGGCAATAGGCTGAATCAGGCGGTCGTGGGGGCCGGTAACCTTGTGCGGGGCGCGACGGCGCCCCGCACACCACCCACCACCCTGCACCCGGAAGGTGTCCCCCCGTGGAAAACGGCGCCGCAAAGCCCGTGATTGTCGCGATCGACGGCCCCTCGGGCACCGGCAAGTCGAGCACGTCCAAGTCCGTGGCCGCCCAGCTCGGCCTGAGCTACCTGGACACCGGCGCCCAGTACCGGGCGATCACCTGGTGGATGGTGAACAACGGCATCGACCTCACCGACCCGACCGCCATCGCCGCGGTCGCCGGCAAGCCGGAGATCGTCTCCGGGACCGACCCGGCCCACCCGACGATCACCGTCGACGGCTTGGACGTCGCCGGCCCGATCCGCACCGAGGAGGTCACCTCCAAGGTCAGCGCGGTCAGCGCGGTCCCGGAGGTGCGCACGCGGATCAGCGAGCTGCAGCGGTCGCTGGCCAACGCCACCGAGACCGGGATCGTCGTCGAGGGCCGGGACATCGGCACGACCGTGCTGCCCGACGCCGACCTGAAGATCTTCCTCACCGCCTCCGCCGAGGCCCGCGCGGCCCGGCGCAGCGGCGAGCTCAAGGGCGCCGACGTCAACGCCACCCGCGAGGCCCTGGTCAAGCGGGACGCGGCCGACTCCACCCGCAAGAC
Organism: Streptomyces sp. NPDC054813; assembly: GCF_053611365.1. NCBI lineage: Bacteria > Bacillati > Actinomycetota > Actinomycetes > Kitasatosporales > Streptomycetaceae > Streptomyces > Streptomyces sp. NPDC054813. Next base: position 36,379 of record NZ_JBSHAF010000002.1, read on the forward strand.
CTCGCCGCTCGCCAAGGCGGACGACGCGGTCGAGGTGGACACCACCGAGCTGACGCTGGCCCAGGTCATCGAGTGCGTCGTCACCCTCGTCGAGGAGAAGCGGGCGGGGAAGTGAGCCTTCCGTCGAACCCGTCGAACCCGTCGAACCCGTCGAACCCGTCGAACCCGTCGAACCTGTCGAACCCGTCGACACCGTCGATTCCGTCGCAGCGGGGCGCCGAGGTGGGGCGGCGCATCGGTGTCGGCCTCATGTACGGGCTGTGGAAGCCGCGCGTGCTCGGCGCCTGGCGGATGCCGGCGCACGGCCCGGCCATCCTCGCCGTGAACCACTCCCACAACATCGACGGCCCGATGGTCATGGGCGTGTCGCCCCGGCCGACGCACTTCCTCATCAAGAAGGAGGCGTTCATCGGGCCGCTGGACCCGTTCCTGAACCGGATCGGCCAGCTGAAGGTGGACCGGCAGTCCACCGACCGCACGGCGGTCACCCGCGCGCTCGGCGTGCTGGCGGCCGGGGGAGTGCTCGGCATATTCCCCGAGGGCAGCCGTGGTGAGGGCGACTTCGCCTCGCTGCGCGCGGGCCTCGCCTACTTCGCGGTGCGCTCCGGGGCGCCGATCGTGCCGGTGGCCGTGCTGGGAAGCTCCGAGCGGCGCGGACGGCTGGTCAAGGGGCTGCCTCCGCTGCGCGCCCGCGTGGACGTCGTCTTCGGCGACCCCTTCGAGGCGGGCGACGGCAGCGGCCGGCGCACCCGCACCGCCCTGGACCAGGCCACCGAGCGCATCCAGAAGCAGCTCACCGGCCACCTGGAAAACGCCAGGCGTCTGACCGGACGCTAGGCGACACTAAGTAGTGGATCGGCCCGATACGGGGCCTATCCACCGATCACCACGATGAACGACGAGGTACGGACTTCATGAACGACCACATCCAGCCCGGCGACTCGGCTGAGCACGAGTACGACCACGGGGCGCTCGGCGACGCCGAGTACGCGGAGTTCATGGAGCTCGCCGCCGAAGAGGGCTTCGACATCGAGGATGTCGAGGGTGCCATCGAGGCGGCGGGCCACGGGCCGCTGCCCGTGCTCGCGGTCGTCGGCCGCCCGAATGTCGGCAAGTCGACGCTCGTGAACCGCATCATCGGCCGCCGCGAGGCCGTCGTCGAGGACAAGCCCGGTGTCACCCGCGACCGGGTGACCTACGAGGCCGAGTGGGCGGGCCGCCGCTTCAAGGTCGTCGACACCGGCGGCTGGGAGCAGGACGTCCTCGGTATCGACGCCTCCGTGGCCGCCCAGGCCGAGTACGCGATCGAGGCGGCCGACGCGGTCGTCTTCGTGGTGGACGCCAAGGTCGGCGCGACCGACACCGACGAGGCGGTCGTACGACTGCTGCGCAAGGCCGGCAAGCCCGTCGTGCTGGCCGCCAACAAGGTCGACGGACTCAGCGGCGAGGCCGACGCGGCCTACCTCTGGTCCCTCGGCCTCGGCGAGCCGCACCCGGTCTCCGCCCTGCACGGCCGCGGCACCGGCGACATGCTCGACGCCGTCCTGGAGGCGCTCCCGGAGGCGCCCGAGCAGACCTTCGGCACGGCGGTCGGCGGCCCGCGCCGCATCGCGCTCATCGGCCGCCCGAACGTCGGCAAGTCCTCCCTTCTCAACAAGGTGGCGGGCGAGGAGCGGGTCGTCGTCAACGAACTCGCCGGCACCACCCGCGACCCGGTCGACGAGCTGATCGAACTCGGCGGGATCACCTGGAAGTTCGTCGACACCGCCGGTATCCGCAAGCGCGTCCACCTCCAGCAGGGCGCCGACTACTACGCCTCGCTGCGCACCGCGGCCGCCGTCGAGAAGGCCGAGGTGGCGGTCATCCTGATCGACGCCTCCGAGAACATCTCGGTCCAGGACCAGCGGATCGTCACCATGGCCGTCGAGGCGGGCCGCGCGATCGTCGTCGCCTTCAACAAGTGGGACACCCTCGACGAGGAGCGCCGCTACTACCTGGAACGCGAGATCGAGACCGAGCTCGGCCAGGTCGCCTGGGCGCCCCGGGTCAATGTCTCCGCACAGACCGGCCGCCACATGGAGAAGCTGGTCCCCGCCATCGAGACCGCCCTCGCCGGCTGGGAGACCCGCGTCCCCACCGGCCGCCTGAACGCCTTCCTCGGCGAGCTGGTCTCGGCCCACCCGCACCCGGTCCGGGGCGGCAAGCAGCCCCGCATCCTGTTCGGCACCCAGGCCGGCACCAAGCCCCCGCGGTTCGTCCTCTTCGCCTCCGGTTTCATCGAGGCGGGCTACCGGCGCTTCATCGAACGCCGGCTGCGCGAGGAGTTCGGCTTCGAGGGCACCCCGATCCATATCTCCGTGCGGGTGCGCGAGAAGCGCGGCCGGAAGAAGTAGCCGTACGCCTGAGGGGGGGGGGGGGCGGCCCCGGGGGGCCGCCCCCCCCGCAACGCCCGACCGCACCCCCCCGCGCCCCCGGCCGCCCCGAGCGGGGGGCGGGGGGGGACCG
>NZ_JBSHAF010000002.1:38893-196670 GCF_053611365.1 Streptomyces sp. NPDC054813
GGGGGTCTGGGGGGGGAACACCCCCGCGGCCGCGCGGGGGGCGACCTTCGGGTTTTACAACCGCCCGCCCCCGGCGGCCGCGTTGGGGGGCGCCCCCCGCCCCGGGGGCCCGCCCCTCAGGCATATCCGTCACTGACCCCGGCGCGGTCCCGGCGGAAGCGCTGCCGGTACGGGGAGCATCCCGGTGTCGTGGGAGCGCCCGAGCGTCCCGATCCGCTGCCACTGGGGCGGCTGCGGCTGGTCACCGCCGTTCCGGGCACTGTAGGCGCCCGCGCTGTACGCGCTGTACGAGTTCCCTCCGTACATCCCCAGACCGTGCGTGCTGCCGGTACTGAAGGGGGTCGTCCCGAAGGCGACGAACCCCAGCCCCTCCTCACCGCTGCGGTCACCCGGCAGCGTACGGAAGGCCTTGACCCACTCCGCGTAGAGCGAGTCGTAGATCGGCGTGGCCGAGAGCGCGGCCAGACTCTCCTGTCCTGCCCGAGCGGACGGAATAGCGGAGAAGGACGGCCGGCGGGGCGGAAAGTCGTATGCGTGCACGTATGTCCAAACGACCGGGTCACCAAAGAGATGCGGCTGTGCAGCGCCCTGTTAGGGGTGCGAGGAACTGCGCGACCAGCCACGATGCACCCGCACCCGCCGACGGGACCGGCATCTTCCACCCCCTGGGCGACCCTCAGACACCCGCAAGAGGCAACGCCGCCGCCACCAGCTTTCCGTTCGCCGCGGCCTTGTCGAGCGCATCGCGCAGCAGGTCCTCCCGAGGCTGCCGCCCGATCGACCCGACCGGCGCCGCGAACATCAGCACCTGCTGGTGCTTGTTGGCGGCCGCCCGCCAGCCGTCGGTCACCTGCAACGGCTGGTGCGCCTGCCACCAGGCAACCGGCTGCCCGCCGTTGTTCCCCGGCTGGAGCACCGCGTGCAGCTGCCCCACCGCCAGCAGCACCGACCAGCCGTGCAGCACCGGCGGCACCGCGGCCAGCTCCGTCACCGGCATGAAGCCCTGCTCGATGAGGAGCGGCAGGAAGTCGTCGCCCACCCCGTCCGTGCCCGGCCGCACGATCGGCGAGGTCGGCTCGACGACGAGCGCGGGGTGCAGTTCCCCGGCGATCAGTACGAGTCCGCTGGTCACACCGAGCACCGCCTGCTCGGGCATGGACTTCTGCGCCCGGCCGCCGGGCGCGCCGTCACCGCTGATGGAGCGGACCGCGCCCTGCAGTTGCTCCTCGGTGACCTGGACGACCTGTGAGGGCAGGCAGCCCGCGTGGGCGAAGGCGAGGACGGCGGTCTCGTCCCCGATGAACAGGACGGTGCTGGTGCGCTCCTGTTCGGAGTCGCCCGGGGTACGGCAGGACGTGCAGTCGTAACTGCCTGGGGCGTTGTCTCCGGCGAGCAGCCGGTCGGCTTCTTCGTCGCCGATCTCGGCGCGTACCTCGTCGCTGACGTCGAGCATGCGCGGCACGGTGGCTCCCTCGGGATGCGGTACGTGAAGGCCCGGGCGGATCCCGGTCCGTGAGCCCCAGGGGGTTGCGGGCTCATGAAGAAGACAACGGGTGATCTGTGGTGGTGGTCACGCCCCCGGGGGATCGGGATCCAACCATCCATCGCACAGGGTCACTCGGCGTGCGGAATCCGGCACTCACCGTCAACTCTTCGCAAGCCAAAGGAATTTGACGTGGTGAAGTGAATCACAGATCCATCGATCCTATGGTCGACAAATCATGAAATCAGGGAATGTAGCGGGTGTCCGAAAATCGCTGCTACCTACGGTAACGCCGAACTGGCCTGGCCCGACGGGGAGTTGGTTGATTTCGGGCGTTCCAGATCTCTAGATTCCTCCGCCGTGTGCAACGAGCACCGCTCGGGTACGTCCGCCGGCCGGCACCAGGCAGAGCACCATCGCAGTACCGGCCGCGGCGGACGGGGCGAGCGCGACGAACCGCGTCCATCGCGCGGGGACCGCGTCCCGCCTGGGGGATCCCGGGTACGTGGAGAGGGAAATACATGTCCGAGTGTGCCGATACCACCCGTGAGACCGTCGCCAAGAACGGCTCCCGCAAGGGCCGTACGACGGCGGTCCTGGCCGGAGCGGCGTTGCTCGCCCCGCTGGGCCTGCTGGCCGCGACCGGCAACGCCGAGGCGGCGGACAACGGAGTGTGGGACCGCATCGCCCAGTGCGAGAGCGGCGGCAACTGGCACATCAACACCGGCAACGGCTACTACGGCGGACTCCAGTTCTCCGCCTCCACCTGGCGCGCGTACGGCGGTTCCGCCTACGCCTCGACGGCCGACCAGGCCTCCAGGGAAGCGCAGATAGCCGTCGCCACCAAGGTTCAGCAGGCCCAGGGCTGGGGCGCGTGGCCGGTCTGCTCGGCGCGGGCCGGTGCGACCGGTTCGGCGCCCGAGGGCGCCTCGGCGACCACGAGGAGCAGCACCGAGCCGGCCACCAGGTCCACCGGAGGATCGGCCACCAGGTCGGCCCCCGCGCAGCAGAAGGCGCAGCGCCCGACGACCCACACCGGCCGTGGCTCCGCCCGGGGCGACTACACCGTCCGCGAGGGCGACACCCTGAGCGAGATCGCCGAGCGCCACGGCACCACCTGGCAGCGCGTGTACGCCGCCAACGAGGCCGTCATCGGCGACGACCCGAACCTCATCGTGCCCGGGCAGCGCCTCGCGCTCTGACGCGCGCCCCTGCCCCGCACCGCCAAGCCCCGCCCGGTCCGACCGGGCGGGGCCCGGTGCGTTGTGAGGGTGATTCATGTGATGCCGACCGGCTTCGAGTTCGCGCCGCCGGCACCGGCTCGGGCCCGGGACCGTACGGGGGTTCTGTGTCGAAGCGGTGAAACTCTTATGCGGTGTCAGCTTCGGCGGCGGCTCGCGGATTCGGAATGGAATGGGCTCCCCTGAGCGCCCCTGATCCTTACTTCCGGTTCTTTCCGGCTGGCTTTTCGGAAGACCCTACCGGCATCAGAGAATTGCACGAGAATGCGCCAGGAAGGCGTACTGAACCGCCCGTACGTGTGACAGAGTTCGAACGAAACGCGTGTCGTGATTCTGTGACAGAAGCGTGACCGGAGACGGACGGCGGACTTCGCCGGCCGTTCTCGACTTCCGTCGTCGCCGGAAGCGGCCTAGCGTGGCCGCATGGCACCGAATCCGGCTCCGCCGAAGGAGCCCCAGGACAGCCCGCAGGGGTACGTAGGCCTCGACGCGGGCGACGCGGAACGGCTCGCCCGGCAGCGGGGGTGGCCGACGGTCCGCTCGCTGCCGCCGGGCGCGATCATCACCATGGAGTACCGGATGGGCCGGCTCAACTTCGAGGTACGGGACGGCGTCGTGGCACGTGCCTGGAAGGGCTGACCGTACGACGGCGAAGGCCCCGGTTCCCGCAGTGGGGAACCGGGGCCTTCGGCGTGGGGGCCGGCTGTGCGTACCGGGCTCCCGCGCTGTCGTGTCTCCGTTCGGCCGTCAGCCGCCCGTCAGCGGGCGGGCCGGCTGGGTGGCGCCGCCGCGCGGCTGACGCTCGGGGTGCTGCGGGCGGCGGCTGCCGACCGGGGTCACCGGGGTGCGCTCCGAGCGGGCCGTGTGCGGGCCGGGGGCCAGATGGATCGGGGCCCGGGGAGAGCGGGCCGAGGAGACCGGCTCGCGCTCCGGTGCGGGCGCGTCCTCGGCGGGCGCCGTACGCGGCTTGAGCACCGCCGTCGGGACCGGGACGGGCACGGGCACGGGGGCCGTACGTCCGCGGCCGGCGCGCCAGCGGTCGCGCAGGTCGAAGACCCAGGTCTCGGCACGGGCGATGAACGGCTCGCACCACGGCAGCGCCAGCAGGATCAGCAGCCCGGCGGCCCAGCCCAGCAACACGTCGCTCAGCCAGTGCGTACCGAGGTAGACGGTGGACATGCCGACGCCGAGCGAGGTGACCGCGGAGGCCGCGGAGAGCCAGCGGCGGGCTCTCGGGGTGGAGGCCAGATACGCCAGAATTCCCCAGGTCACCACGGCGTTGGCGGTGTGGCCGCTGGGGAATATATCGCCGCCCAGGCCCATCTCGTTCGAGCCGATCACGGTCGCGTAGTGCGGTCCGAGGCGCCCCATGCCGAGCTTGGCGGCGCCGACCGTGATGTTGAGCAGCAGCAGTGAGGCGCCGAGGGTCAGCAGCGGGCGCAGGGTGTGCTGTCGCCACGAGCGCCAGCCCAGCCAGGCCGCGACCATCACGGCGGTCGGGCCGCGCTGGCCGAGGACCACGTAGTAGTCGACGAACCAGTGGATTCCCGCCCACTGCTGGTACGGCCGGAAGAACATGACCTGCCAGTCGAGCCGGACCAGCCAGGACGTGATCACGACGGCCCACACGATCGCCAGGTAGAAGGCGAGGGTCGCGGTGAACAACACGACCCGGTGCCGGCTCATCTTCGGCAGATCAAAGTGGGCCGGTCGTTCCGGCTCACGGTCCAGCCTGGCGAACACCCGGTCCAGACGGGTGAGGTTTCGTTCGGTACGCACCCAATCGACGTTACAGCGAGTGAGCTCTGTTCCCGGTCGAAACTGCGGCTTTGTGATGACGATGTGATGTGGGAAACCTCTCAGGAGGTCTCCGAATTCTAAGGATTCCGTAATCCTCGGCGCGTCCGTCCTTCAATTCCTTTGATCATGCCGGGCGGCCGTTTTATGGCACTTATGAATTCGTTAACCAAAGCGTGGTGTGGAATCCTCCGGCCGCTCACCGTCGCCATGCCGATGATCATGGTGGCCCGGAGCCGTTCAGCCAGAACGCGCCATACACCGCCGAGGCCACCGCCACACCCGCCATGACCAGCATCGATCTACTGGTGCGCGCCCGGGCGAGGACCCGGGCCAGTGGCAGCAGTACCGGGAAGGCCGGCATCAGCAGGCGCGGCTTGGAGCCGAAGTAGCTCGACGCGCACAGCGCGAGCGCGAGGACGACACCCGTGTAGACCAGCAGGGGAAGCGGTTGCCGCTGCCGGACGCCGATCACGTAGAGCCACAGCAGCAGGCAGACAGCGGCGATCAAACCTGCTCCGGCCAGGGCGGACGGAAATGACGCGAACTTGCCGGCGACGAAGCGTGCGAAGGCGTAGCCGCCGTCGAAGCCGTTGCGCCAGCCCGCCTGGACGTCCAGATAGCCGAGCGGGCCCTTGCCGGTGCGATGGCCGACCCACAGGACGTAGGCGGCGGCGCCGGCGGGGGCGAGGAGCATGCCGAGGACGCGGCGCCAGGTGGGTGCGCCGGAGGCGCGTGCGCTGCTCGCGGTGTGCGGGGCGCGTGTTGTCTGGGGCGCGCCGGTCGTTCGCGGAACGCGCCGGGCGCGGGCGGCGCTGGACGGCTCGGGGGCGCGTCCGTCGTCCCGTGCGCCGTGTGCACGCTTCTCGCCCCTGTCGAGCACGCCCCCGCTCCGATCCCGCACGAACGAGACCACCCCCGCCGTCCACACCGCCGCCACGACGGCGAGCCCCACCGGCCGGGTCAGCCCCGCCAGCGCGGCCAGCGTGCCCGCGCTCAGCCAGCGGCCGGTCAGCACGGCGTACAGCGACCAGGCGGCCAGCGCCGTGAAGAGGGACTCGCTGTACGCCATCGACTGCACGATCCCGACCGGCAGCACGGCCCACAGCAGCACCGCGCAGAGGCCGACCCGCGGGCCGTACACGAAGTCGGCGACCGCGAAGATCCCCCAGGCCGCGGCGAGCGAGGCGAGCAGACCGACCGTGAAGCCCGCGCCGGCGTACGACAGGGGCGTGAGCGCGTGCAGCACGCGCTCCAGCCAGGGCAGCAGCGGGAAGAAGGCCAGGTTGGAGTGGACGTCGCCGTTCGGCAGCCGTACCTCGTAGCCGTACCCGTGCTCGGCGACCCGCGTGTACCACAGCGAGTCCCAGCGTGCCGTCAACAAGGTGTACGCGCTCTTGCCGCGCGCCCCGCTCCACACGGCCAGCGCCAGCAGGCCGAGGGCGCGCACGGCGGCGTACCCGAGCAGGGCCGGCGCCGCCCGGCGCGGGGTAGGGGCGCGCGGTACCGCCGCGGGCGTTTCAAGATCGGTCACGGGCTCGATTATCGGGGGGACACGGAACCGGAGGGCTCGTCGCGGCGTGGTGCGAGGCGGGGCCAGTGGCGTACGCCACACGACTTCCGTGGAGCGTGTGAGAGGTCCGCCACGTGCCACCGGAACGAACTCGCGTACGCTGACGTGTCACTCGCGTTCGTATGCGCGGGCCGGAGACCCCGCTCCTCTCCGGCCGTACGACGGGGAGTCCCCGCCCCGCCGATCCGCCGCACGCGAGGGATCATCTGGGAGGTACGTACATGTCCGGGACGACCACGGCAGCCGTACGGCCGCGCCGTCGGGCGACCGGGGCCGGTGCCGGTGCCAACCGCTGGGTCGTTCTCGTCGTCCTCTGCGTCAGCCTGCTGCTGGTCGCCCTCGACGCGACCGTGCTGCATGTCGCGGTGCCGGCCGTCACCGAGGACCTCAAGCCCGGCGCCATGGAACTGCTCTGGATCGTCGACGTCTACCCGCTGGTCTGCGCCTCGCTGCTGATCCTCTTCGGAACGCTCGGCGACCGCGTGGGCCGGCGGCGGGTCCTGCTCCTCGGGTACGCCCTGTTCGGGGTCGCCTCGGCGGCGGCGGCCGTCGCGCCGACGGCCGAGGCTCTGATCGGGGCCCGGGCGCTGCTCGGCGTCGGCGGTGCGATGATCATGCCGGCGACGCTGTCGATCCTCCGGCAGGTCTTCCCCGACCGCCGTGAACGGGCCCTTGCCATCGGCGTATGGAGCGCGGTGGCGGCGGTCGGCGCGGCCGTCGGGCCGCTGCTGGGCGGCTTCCTGCTCGAACACTTCTGGTGGGGCTCGGTCTTCCTGGTCAACATCCCGTTGATGCTGGTCAGTCTCCCGGTGGGGCGGCTTCTGCTCCCCGAGTCGCGCGGCGAGCGCAACGGCCCCTGGGACGTGGTGGGCGCCCTGATGGCGGCGGCCGGACTCTTCGGTGTGGTGTTCGCCGTGAAGCGGCTGGGCAGCGGCGAACCGGCCGCCGACGCGCTCACGATGGCGCCGCTGGTGCTCGGTGCGCTGCTGCTGTTCCTGTTCGTACGACGGCAACGGCGGCGTACCTTCCCGCTGGTTGACCTCAAGATGTTCGCGCGGCCGGCGTTCAGTACGGCGGTGGGCTGCATCGTGCTGGCGATGCTCGCGCTGGTGGGTCTCGAACTGATCGCCGCGCAGTATCTGCAACTGGTACTGGGCCTCTCACCGTTGCAGACGGGGCTACGACTGCTGCCGCTGACGCTCGCCGCGATGGCGGCCGGGCTGGCCGGGGCGCGGCTGCTGCGGCGCTTCGGGCCGCGCCGGATGGTGTGCTTCGGCTTCTGCCTGACCGCGGCGGCGGTGCTGACGCTGACCGCGATGGGCGGCGTGGACAACGCGGGCCTGCTGCTGTTCGGCTTCGTGCTGCTCGGCTTCGGCCTGGAGACCACGCTCTTCGGTGCGTACGAGTCGATGCTGAGCGAGGCGCCCGCGGCGCAGGCCGGCGGGGCGGCGGCGATCGGCGAGACCTCGTACCAGCTGGGGGCGGGCATCGGGATCGCGCTCCTCGGCAGCGTGATGAACGCGGCGTACGCGCCGGGGCTGTCCCGGGTGCCCGGGGTGCCGGAGTCGGCGTCCGCCGCGGCGGGGCATTCGCTGGGCGAGGCCTACGAGGTCGCCGGCCGGCTCGGCGGGCCGACGGGGGCGGCGTTGCGCCGGGCGGCGCGGGACTCCTTCGTGCACGGTTTGCATGTGACGCTGCTGGTGAGCGCGGGACTGCTGCTGCTGGGCGCGGTGATGGCGCTGCGGTTGCCGCGGGCGATGCAGTGCGAGGAGCCGACGGTGGAGGTCCCGGCCCCCAGAGAGCCCCAGATGTCCCGCGTCTCCGCGTGACCCGACGATCTCCCGCGCACTGCCCGTGCGGGTGGGTGGGAGAAGCGGCAGTCTCCGCGTAACCTGTTGTAACTAGCGGTGCTAGTTTTGGGAGGGTTTTCATGTCCGCGTCCGGGAAGTTGCCTCCGTTCGATGCCGGCGATCCGCTCGGTATCGACGATCTTCTGGAGCCGGAGGATCTCGCCGTCCGGGAGACCGTGCGGAGCTGGGCGGCGGACCGGGTGCTGCCGTTCGTCGCCGAGTGGTACGAGAGCGGGGAGCTGCCGGGTATCAGGGAGCTCGCCAAGGAGCTGGGCGGCATCGGGGCCCTCGGGATGTCGCTGACCGGGTACGGCTGCGCGGGCGCGTCCGCCGTGCAGTACGGGCTCGCCTGTCTGGAGCTGGAGGCCGCCGACTCGGGCATCCGCTCGCTCGTGTCCGTGCAGGGGTCGCTGGCCATGTACGCGATCCACCGGTTCGGCAGCGAGGCGCAGAAACAGCGCTGGCTGCCGCCCATGGCCGCCGGTGACGTCATCGGGTGTTTCGGCCTCACCGAGCCCGACCACGGCTCCGACCCGGCCGCCATGCGGACGTACGCCAAGCGCGAGGCCGGCGGCGACTGGGTGCTCAACGGGCGGAAGATGTGGATCACCAACGGCTCGGTGGCCGGCGTGGCCGTCGTGTGGGCGCAGAGCGACAACGGGATCCGGGGGTTCGTCGTGCCCACCGACACGCCCGGGTTCTCGGCGCCGGAGATCAAGCACAAGTGGTCGCTTCGGGCGAGTGTCACCAGCGAGCTGGTCCTGGACGACGTACGGCTGCCGGCCGACGCCGTACTGCCGGAGGTCACCGGCCTCAAGGGCCCGCTCAGCTGTCTGTCGCACGCTCGCTACGGCATTGTCTGGGGCGCCATGGGTGCGGCACGCACCTGCTTCGAGACGGCCGTCGACTACGCGAAGTCGCGGGAGCAGTTCGGCAGGCCCATCGGCGGCTTCCAGCTCACCCAGGCCAAACTCGCCGACATGGCGGTCGAACTGCACAAGGGGATCCTGCTCGCCCATCACCTGGGGCGGCGGATGGATGCCGGCCGCCTGCGTCCCGAGCAGGTCAGCTTCGGCAAGCTCAACAACGTACGAGAGGCGATCGAGATCTGCCGTACGGCACGGACGATCCTCGGGGCGAACGGGATCTCGCTGGAGTATCCCGTGATGCGGCACGCGACCAACCTCGAGTCGGTGCTCACCTACGAGGGCACCGTCGAGATGCACCAGCTCGTGCTGGGCAAGGCGCTCACCGGGCTCGACGCCTTCCGGTGACCCCTGCGCGGGGGCAGGGCCGGCGAGCGGCCCTGCCTCAGCTCTGGTTGAAGAAACCGTCCTCCCGGCGCGAGGCCGGTTCACCGTTGACGATCTCCGTGTTGGCGGGGGAGAGCAGGAAGACCCGGTTGGACACCCGGTCGATCGAACCCCGGAGGCCGAAGATCAGCCCGGCCGCGAAGTCGACGACCCGCTTGGCGTCGCCGGCCTCCATGGCCGTGAGGTTCACGATGACCGGCACGCCCTCGCGGAACAGCTCGCCGATCGCGCGGGCGTCCCGGAAGCTGTCCGGGGTGACCGTGCCGATCCGGCGGCCCTTCTCCTCGGCGGTGTCCGAGGCCACCTTGACCCGGGGGTCGGTGACCCAGGCATCCCCGGGCTGCTCGGTCCCTTCGGAGTAGTCGTCGTCGTAGTAGCGCTCGTCATCGTTGTCGTCGACGAGGCCAAGCCAGGCACTCGCCTTGCGTACCGATCCCATGGACGCCTCCTCTCACAGCGGTCTTTCATGCTTCCGCATCCCTATGGTCGTCCATGATGCGGATGGCGCGCCAAGTGGATAGACGCCGCGCGGGGGGTTTGTGACGGTACTGGTGCAGAGCGAATACGTCGAGAGCCCAAGTGTGCCAAGGGCCGTAGCTCGCACGGCTGCTGACTGTGAGTGAAATATGATTGTTCCGGGCGTATGGGTGATGGGCGGTGCGTCCGGGTGAACCGGCGGCGGGCGCCGAACCGACAGTAGGCCGATACGACAGCACAGCTCAGCGTCGTATCGGCCCTGACGTACTGTCAGTTCTTCGGATCAGGCGGGGAGATCCGGGAGGTGCCGACCGCCGGCGCGGTCGTCCCCCGCTTCTTCGGAATTCGGTCGTATGTATTGGCGGTGACGAGTTTGTTCACAGCCGGCTGGAACGCGGGCGCGAGGGGAGGGGGCGCGTGTGAAGGCGAAACGAGGAGTGCGAGGGAGAACGCGAAGAGTCCCCGCCGTCGGCGGGGCGCGCAGTGGGTCAGCTCAACAGGAACAGGACCACACGCGACCGAAGTCGATGTGGGAGCGGGTGACCAGCCACTGCTGTGGATGCATGGGCCAAGTGGAACAGGTCTCCGGTTTTCCGTCAACTGACTTGAGACGCGCTGCTCACAGTCTGGACACCCTTGACAGAGTGGGGAAACGGCCCCGTAGAGTCGACGGACGGCCCTGCTGAGGGGCTCGGCCGTAAGAGCGCCGCCCAGCGGCGTTCCGTGTGAAGGCATCCGCCGCGCCACCGTGCGCGCGTCCACCGTGTTCGATCGATCCGTCACGGAGCCTTCGCATGTCATCCGACACCCTCGCCCCAGCCCCCGCAGCATCCGGCATACCCGAGCCCGCGGACGTCCTGAGAGCCGTCCCGCAGCGCCGGTACGGGCGGTGGACGGCCGCCGTCGCCGGCCGCTTCACCTCGGGCTCCGTCCTGAGCGGCACGGGGACGGCCCGATGAGGCCCCAGCTGGTGATCGTGGGGGCCGGTCCGCGGGGGACCGGGCTCCTCGAGCGCATCGCCGCCAACGCGCCCGAGCTGTACGCCGGTTCGGGCCTCGACATCCATCTGGTCGACCCGCATCCACCGGGCGCCGGCCGTATCTGGCGGGCCGCCCAGTCGCCGCTGCTGTGGATGAACTCGCACGCCGAGGACGTCACCATGTTCACCGACGAGACGGTGCGGATGACCGGCCCGGTGCGCGAGGGACCGACCCTGCACGAGTGGGCGGGCCTGGACGGCTCCACCTTCGCCGACCGGCAGATCCAGGGCCGGTATCTGCGGCACGTCTACGACCGCGCCCTGGCCGACCTGCCCGAGGGCGTCACGGTGCACCACCACCCCCGCCGTGCCGTGCGGGTGAGCGGGCCGCGCGAGGGGCGCCAGCAGGTCTGGCTGGAGGGCCGGCCGCGCCCGCTCCTCGCCGACCTCGTGGTCCTCGCCCTCGGCCACCTGGACGCCGAACTCGACCCCGAGCAGACCGCCCTGGCCGCGTACGCCGACACGCACGGCCTGGTCCACCTGCCGCCGGACTTCACCGCCGACAGTGACCTGTCCGCCCTGAGCCCCGGCGAACCGGTGCTGGTGCGGGGGTTCGGGCTCGCCTTCGTCGACCTGATGGTGCTGCTCACGGAGGGCCGGGGCGGACGGTACGACGGTGACACCTATGTGCCGTCCGGACAGGAGCCGGTGCTGTACGTCGGGTCGCGGCGCGGAGTGCCGTACCACTCGAAGATCGGCTACGACTGGACCGGCGAACGCCCGCCGCTGCCCCGGTTCCTCGGACCCGGCGAGGTCGACGAACTGCGCGCCCGGCCGGGCGGGTTCGACTTCCGTCGCGACGTGTGGCCGCTGGTGGAGAAGGAGCTGGGCTTCGCCCACTACCACCGGCTGTTCGCCGTCCACCCCGAGCGGACGGCCGTCGCCTGGCGGGACTTCGAGGAGAAGTACGCCGCCGCCGAGGGCGACGCCGAGGTGCGGGCGCTGGTGGCCGCCGCCGTACCGGACCCGGCCGACCGGCTCGACCTCGCGGCGCTGGACCGCCCGCTGGACGGGGTGCGGTACGGGTCGCACGAGGAGTTCCAGGAGGGGCTGCGGGCCTATGTCGAGGGCGACCTGAGCCGCCGTCACGACCCGGAGCACAGCCCCGATCTGGCGGTCTTCCTCGGACTGCTGTCCGTCTACGGGCAGTTGGTGCGGCTCGGGGACATCGGGTCCTGGTGGCACGGGTTCTTCAGCTATCTCGCCTCCGGGCCGCCCGGGCCCCGGCTGCGGCAGCTGCTCGCGCTGTCCCGGGCGGGGGTGGTCAGGTTCGTCGGCGCCGGGATGAAGGTGACGGCGCGGGACGGGGTGTTCCGGGCGTCCGCGGACACCGTGCCCGGGTTCTCCGTCGAGGCGCGGGCGCTGGTCGAGGCGCGGCTGCCCGAACCGACCGTGCGGCGGGCCCGGGACGCGCTGCTGCGCGAGCTGCAGGGCGACGGGGCCGCCGAGACGCCCGACGGGCTGCTCAGGGTGGACCCCGCCGACGGGCGGGTTCTCGACGAGGGCGGGCGGCCGCACCCCCGGCGGTTCGCGCTCGGGCCGTTCACCGACGGACGTACTCCAGGCGCGTTCACCCGGCCGCGCACCGGAGGGCCCGCGTTCCGGCAGAACGACGCCACGGCGCGGGCGGCACTGGCCTTCCTGCGGGACCTGACGGGCCGGGCCGCCGCCTAGTCCGCCTCCCACCACTTCTCCAGAGGGACTCACTCCATGAGCGTCACGGTCGACATCAGTTCCGTGCACAGGAGATTCGGCCTGCCCGAGCGGGAGGTGCTGAAGCAGCGGACCCGGACCGGGTTCGTGTTCCAGGACGTCCCTCTGTTCGACGAGCCGACGTCGTGATCGCCGTGACGTACGGGACCGGGTTCGCCCGGGAGGTCGCCGACACCGTTGTCTTCCTGGCCGGCGGACGGGTCGCGGACGCCGGACCCCCGACGGAGGTGCCGGACGCTCCGCGGGAGGAGCGGACCAGGGCACTTCTTTCCAAGGTGCTGTGATGTGCGGAGAGGATGGTTTGTCATGACCGGCTCGTACGGCCGGGGGCTGCTGCACCTGGCCGCCGCCGTGGACCAGATCGGCGTGTTCGACACGGAGCGCTATGTCGAGCTGGTGCGGCTCGCCGAGAGCGGGGGCCTCGACTTCGTCACGCTCGACGGCCGGTTCGGGTGGGCGGAGACCGACCCGCTCGCCGTGCTGTCGCAGGTGGCCCCCGCCACCCGGCGGATCGGGCTGGTGCCGCTGGTGACCGCCCCGCAGACCGCACTCGCCCACCTCGACCAGGTCAGCCGGGGCCGGGCCGGCTGGTGGAGCGACGCGCCGGGGCCCTCGCCCGGGCATCCGGTCCGGGTGGCCGACGCCACCGAGGGGGCCGCCCGGCGGACCGCGGCCCGGTACGCCGATGTGGTCCTGGTGCGGGCCGCGAGCTCCGCGCTGGCCGCCGACGCACGCGATGAACTACGGAGACGGGCACGGGAGTCCGGGCGGGAGCCGGACGCGCTGCGGGTACTGGTGAGTCTGCTGGTGGATCTGGGGGACGGGGAGCGCGCGGCCGAGCCGGGGCACGGTGGCGGCGGACCCCGGCAGACCGTGCAGGGTCCGCTGTACCGGGGCGGTCCGGTGGACCTCGCGGAGCTGATCGCCGACTGGCACGGCGAGGGCGCCGCCGACGGCTTCCACCTGGTCCCCGCCGAACCGCGCCGCGATCTGGAACGGCTGGTCAACGGCACCGTGGCGCTGCTCCAGCACCGCGGGCTGTTCCGCACCTTCTACCCGGGCAGCACCCTGCGCGAGCACCTGGGCCTGGCCCGGCCCGCCGGCCAGTTCGCGGCGCCCTGAAACAACCAGGGGCTCCCGGCTGTTGTCGACGGGTTGAGTGCATATGAGAGACATGGGGTGGACCATGCCGAGAGCTGGGGAAGGGCTGATCGTATGACCGAGGACGCGAACGACGACTGGAAGCGCTGGCACGAACACCGCGTGGAGAGGGTGTCGGCCCCCTGGGGGCCGCTCGCGCTGACCGGCACCCACTGGATCGACGACCACCCGGACGGCCGGCTCCCCGGAGCCCCGGGCATCTGGGCGGTGGACGGCGACACCGTGCTGCTCACCGCGACGGCGGCCGACGGCCTGGCCCTGGACGGCGAGCCCTTCGCCGGTGAGACCCGGCTCGCCGCCGACCGCGAACCGTCGGCCCGGGTCACCCTCGGCGAGCGCCGGCTGGTCGTGCTGGTCCGCGAAGGCGTCTGGGGCGTACGGGACTACGACCCGGCCGCCCCGGCCCGCAGTACCTTCCTCGGTATCGACGCCACTCCCTACGACCCGCGCTGGTCGGTGCCGGGTCGCTTCACGCCGTACGACGAAGACCGGCGCACCGTCCGCGTCGACACCGCGGACGGAGTGGAACGCGCGCTCGTGCTCGCCGGGGAACTCGCCTTCACCCTGGCGGACCAGGCCCTGACACTCCAGGTCGCCGAGCAGGCCGACGGCCGGCTGTGGGCGGTGTTCGCCGACGCCTCCAGCGGGGCCGGCAGTTACCGTTTCAGGTTCCTTTATTCGGCCGCCCCGGGCGCCGACGGTTCCACCACCGTCGACTTCAACCGGGCGCAGCTGCCGCCCTGCGCCTTCGCGGACCACTTCATCTGCCCCTTCCCGCCGCCGGGGAACAGGCTGGGCCTCGCGGTCGAGGCGGGGGAGCGCACAGTGGCCTGAGGGTTTCGCGGGATTTGTGACCAGGAGTCAACTCGCCCGGACCGCGACGAGATCACACAAAGTCGGCATGGTTCGAACACAGTCGCACGGCCGAAAGGCACTCTTGCGGGAACCGGTCGCTCGCCCGAATACTCCCCCTCAGCGCTTGTCAGGGGCATTACGTGTCCGGAACCCGGACGTCGTCCCTGGCTGCGCCTCACGGGCCCCGACCCCACGCGGGCCCCCTGATTCCCCTGGGAGGGAACGAAAAGTGAGGATCAAGCGCACGACCCCCCGCAGCGGTATCTCGAGACGGACCCGGCTGATCGCCGTGGGCACCGGTTTCCTGGCCGCGGCAGCGTTCGCCGTCCCCACCGCGAGCGCGAGTCCCGTCCACACCTTCAGCGCCAGCGAACTGAAGGCCGTGAACAGCTCCGTTCTGAAGGCGGACGTCCCCGGCACCGCCTGGGCCGTCGACAGCAAGACCAACCGTGTCGTCCTCACCGCCGACTCCACGGTCTCCGCCGCCGAGATCGCCAAGATCAAGCGGCAGGCGGGCGCCGACGCCGGCGCGATCACCGTCAAGCGCACCCCCGGCACCTTCAAGAAGCTGATCACCGGCGGCGACGCGATCTACGGCGGTGCCTACCGCTGCTCGCTCGGCTTCAACGTGCACAGCGGCAGCACGTACTACTTCCTGACCGCCGGACACTGCGGTGAGGTGGCCTCGACCTGGTACAGCAACTCCGGCCACACCACGGTCCTGGGCACCAACGTCAGCTACAGCTTCCCGACCAACGACTTCGCGCTGGTCCGCTACACCAACACCTCGATCGCGCACCCGAGCGCGGTCGGCAGCCAGACCATCTCCAGCGCGGCCACGCCCAGCGTCGGGACGACGGTGTACCGCCGCGGTTCGACCACCGGCACCCACAGCGGCCGGGTCACCGCGCTCAACGCCACCGTCAACTACGGCAGCGGTGACATCGTCTACGGCATGATCCAGACCACGGTCTGCGCCGAGGGCGGCGACAGCGGCGGCCCGCTCTACGGCGGTTCCGTCGCCTACGGTCTGACCTCGGGCGGCAGCGGCGACTGCACCTCCGGCGGTACGACCTTCTTCCAGCCGGTCACCGAGGCGCTGAGCTACTACGGCGTGAGCGTCGGCTGACGATCCTCCCGGATCCGTTCTCCCAGTGGACCCCCGTACGCAACCGGCGTGCGGGGGCTCCCTTTTGACGGGGTGCCGGAGTTACCGTCGAAGGACCATTGGAGTCACCCCCTGGGGGCCGGCATGGTCGAGGCGCTGGTGGCGGCAGGAGCCGCTCTCGTGTCCGTCGGAGCGGTCTACGCACTGGCCGCGGCACGGGTCGTCAGACAGTACGAGCGAGGCGTGGTGTTCCGCCTGGGCCGGCTGCGACCGGAGGTGCGCGAGCCCGGGTTCACCATGATCGTCCCGTTCGTGGACCGGCTCCAGAAGGTCAACATGCAGATCGTCACCATGCCCGTGCCCGCGCAGGAGGGCATCACCCGGGACAATGTGACCGTCCGCGTCGACGCCGTCGTCTACTTCAAGGTGACCGGACCGGCCGAGGCGGTCGTCCGGGTCGAGGACTACCGGTTCGCGGTCTCGCAGATGGCGCAGACCTCGCTGCGGTCCATCATCGGCAAGAGCGAGCTGGACGACCTGCTGTCGAACCGTGAAAAGCTCAACCAGGGCCTTGAGTTGATGATCGACAGCCCGGCCGTGGAGTGGGGCGTCACCATCGACCGCGTCGAGATCAAGGACGTCTCGCTGCCCGAGACCATGAAGCGGTCGATGGCCCGGCAGGCCGAGGCCGACCGGGAGCGCCGGGCCCGGGTCATCAACGCCGACGCCGAACTGCAGGCCTCCAAGAAGCTCGCGGAGGCGGCGAAGGAGATGTCGGAGCAGCCCGCCGCGCTCCAGCTGCGGCTGCTGCAGACGGTGGTGGCGGTCGCCGCCGAGAAGAACTCGACGCTGGTGCTGCCGTTCCCGGTGGAACTGCTGCGGTTCCTGGAGCGGGCCCAGCAGCAACTGCCGCCCGGGGCCGACGGGTCCGCGGTGAACAGGGCCAAAGGCGAGCCTGGCGAGCCTGGAGGGGCCAATTCCGGCCAGGGGTGAGGGTCACTCTCCGCCGAGGGTTACTCGCCCGTAGTGTTTGCAGTGCGAACCCTCCTGGGGTGACTGTGAACGGCCCGGGCGCAGGGGGCGCACAACATCCGCGCACGCGCGTCCTGAAGTCGACCTTGTGTGCTCCCTGTGGGTGTCGGAATAGTAGGCGCCCGTCAACCAGCCTTCCGGCCCCCGAGGTCCCCACAACCTCACGGGCCGACCCCCCACAGGAGGACATGAGTTGAAGCACCGACGCATACCCAGGCGCCGGGCGGCCCTGGCGGGCGCGGGAGTAGCCGCGCTCGTCGCCGCCGGAGTGACCTTCCAGAGTGCGAACGCCAGCGAGCCCACCAAGGCCGCCGAACCGCAGATCCTGTCCGCACCCGCGGCCGGAAAGCTCGCCTCGACGCTCGCCGCCGACCTCGGCACCGACGCGGCCGGCACGTACTACGACGCCAAGGCGAAGAGCCTCGTCGTCAACGTGCTCGACGACACCGCCGCGCAGACCGTCGAGGCGGCCGGGGCCAAGGCGAGACTCGTCGCCAACTCCCTCGCCGAACTCGACGGCGCACGGACCACGCTGAAGCAGGACGCCACCATCCCCGGCACCTCGTGGGCGACCGACCCGGTCACCAACAAGGTCGTCGTCACCGCCGACAAGACGGTCGCCGGGACCGCGCTGACCAAGCTCACCAAGGTCGTCGACGGGCTCGGCGAGAAGGTCGAACTCCGGCACTCGAAGGGGGAGTTCAAGCCCTTCATCGCAGGCGGTGACGCGATCAGCGGGTCGGGCGGGCGCTGCTCGCTCGGCTTCAACGTGGTCAAGGGCGGCGAGCCGTACTTCCTGACCGCCGGGCACTGCACCGACGCCATCACCAGCTGGTCGGACTCCTCCGGCAACGTGATCGGCCAGAACGCCCAGTCCAGCTTCCCGGGCAACGACTTCGGGCTGGTCAAGTACACCTCCGAGGTGGACCACCCGAGCGAGGTCGACCTCTACAACGGCTCCACCCAGCAGATCACGGGCGCGGCCGAGGCGACCGTGGGCATGAAGGTGACCCGCAGCGGCTCCACCACCCAGGTCCACGACGGCACGGTCACCGGGCTCAACGCCACCGTGAACTACTCGGAGGGCACGGTGAGCGGGCTCATCCAGACCGACGTGTGCGCCGAGCCGGGCGACAGCGGCGGCTCGCTCTTCTCGGGCAGCAACGCGATCGGCCTGACCTCGGGCGGCAGCGGCGACTGCACCTCCGGAGGGGAGACGTTCTTCCAGCCGGTGACGGAGGCGCTGTCGGCCACCGGCACCCAGATCGGCTGACCCACGCCGAATCCCCGAGATGCCCCGCCCCCGTCCGGGGGCGGGGCATCTCCATGCCGCGCACCGGGCGGCGTCCGCCGGACGTGGGCGCAGGCCGGTATCGCCCTGCCGTGCACACGACACGTCAGCCGGGCGAGGGAGCGGCTCATCGGGGCTCGGTGCAGGCTGGACTAGGGAGGTGGGTTGCCGTGGCGCACAACGAAGCCGTCTCGCCGGGCAAGGGTGCCGCAGTGCTGGAAGCCCTGTTCCACCAGTCGCCCACCGGCCTGCTGGTCCTGGACACGGAGCTGCGCATCCTGCGGATCAACCGCACCAGACCGGATCTGCACGGGGCGCCCCATGAACAGGTCGCGGGCCGGTACATCACCGACGTGTACGACCTTTCCGCACCCGGTGAGGTGGAGGCGATGCTGCGCAGCGTGCTGGAGAGCGGTGAACCGGTGCGGGGGCGACTCGTAGGAGTGCGGCGGAAGCGCGCACCGGGGCCGGAGTACCTGTTCTCCGTCTCGGTGTCCCGTCTGGAGGACGCACAGGGGAAGGTCTGGGGCGTGCTCACGGAGATGCTCGATGTCACCGAGTGCGAAAAGGTCGGTCTCCGTATGCGGGTCCTCGGCTCCGTGCGCGAGCACGTCGGACGGACCCTCGACGTGGTCGCCACCTGCGAGGAACTGGCCCAGGCCGTGGTGCCGGACCTCGCCGACATCGTCGTGGTGGAAGTGGTGGACGCCGTGATACGCGGCGAGGAACCTCCGCTGAGCCCGCTGGGACCGGAGGTGCCGCTGCGCCGTGCCGCCTACCGTCACGGCGGCGGCGAGGAGCAGATCCAGGCACATCCGGTGGGCGACGTGCGCGCCCTGCCCTTCCCCACGCCCTACGCCCAGACGCTGACCGACCTCAAGCCCCGCCTCGTCACCCTGACCCCCGACACGCCCTGGCTGGCGGCCGACCCGCCGCGCGCCGAGGCGATCAGCGCCTCCGGTGCCCGCCACCTCATCACGGCACCCCTGACCGTGCGCGGAACCGTGCTGGGACTGCTGAGCCTGTACCGCACCGACCAATCCGACGTCTACGACGAGGGCGATGTCACCCTCGCCCTCGAAGTGGCCGCTCACACCGCGCTGTGCATAGACAACGCCCGCCGCTACACCCGCGAACACACCATCGCCCTGACGGTCCAGCGGCACCTGCTGCCACCCCAGCCCGCGCCGCAGAGCACCATGGAGACCGCGTACCTGCATGTGCCGTCCGAGGCGGGCGGGGGCGGCGGGTTCGACACCTTCGCCCTGTCCGGTGCCCGCACCGCACTGGTGGTCGGGGAAGTCGCCGGCGAAGGCATCCACGCGGCCATCACCATGGGACAGATGCGGACCGCCGTCCACTCCCTGGCCGCTCTCGACCTGGAGCCCGACGAACTCCTCGCCCGCCTCAACGACACCGCCCTCAGCCTCGCCAAGGAACGCGTGGCGCTGCCGCCCGGTGACCCCGTGCCTCTGACAGGAAGCTGTCTGTACGCGGTCCACGACCCGTTCGCCCAGACCTGCACCGTCGCCCTGGCCGGGCATCCCCCACCCGTCATCGCCCATCCCGACGGGACCACCGAGATCCTGGACCTGCCGAGCGGACCTCCCCTGGGCAGCGCCGCGGGCCCGCCCTTCGCCGCCACCACGGTCTCCGTCGCCGACGGCAGCGTCCTCGCCTTCTACACCGCGGCCCTGCTGCACGCCTCACCGGCCCCGGACACCCTGCGACGGGTGCTGGCCCACCCCGGGCGGCCGCTGCAGGACCTGTGCGACGACGTGCTCTACCGGCTGCGGAACGACTGCCGTCACAGTGACGTCATCCTCCTCCTCGCCCGCACCCACCCCTTCCCCGCCGACCAGGTCGCCACCTGGCATCTCGGCCACCACCCCAAGGCCGTCGCCACGGCCCGCGGCCAGGCCCGCCACCAGCTCGTGCGGTGGAGCGTCGACGAGGAGACCGCCTACACCACCGAAATGATCGTCAGCGAACTGGTCACCAACGCCGTCCGCTACGGCGCCCCGCCCGCCAGGTTGCAGCTCATCAAGGACCGCACCCTCACCTGCGAAGTCCACGACAGCAACTCCCTCGCACCGCGGCTGCGCCATGCGAAGACCGCCGACGAAGGGGGGCGCGGCCTGTTCATCGTCGCCCAGCTCGCACAGAACTGGGGCGTCCGCCATACGCCCGACGGCAAGACCGTGTGGGCCGAACAGGCCCTCCCGCCCCCGGACCGCCGTCGCCAGTGGCCGTAGACCGCGCACCGCCGGTTCGCGCCGTCGCCGGGTCACGCCGGTCTGAGCCGGGCGTTGTCGCGGTGTTGCGGGCCGCGCGGCCCGCAACCGTGCCCGCGCCGATGCTGCCGCCGGTCACGACCGCGGCGGGGGCGTCGCAGGGACCTTCCAGGTGAGCGGCATCGCCAGGACCCCGGCCGAGGCCGTCGGCCCGGACCCGGACCCGGACGACGGCGGCCGGCCCGGCGAGCAGCTCGCCGGGTAGACGCTTCCGGTCACCCCTTGTCCAGCTGCGCCGGGGCGGTCGGTGCGGCGGGCGGTCCGTCGGGGGCGGTCTGCTGGTGCTCGGGTTCAACGCGGTGGGATTTCGAGCCGAGCTGGAGCGCGACGATGATCGCGGCGAGGACTGCGAGACCGGTCGCGATGAGGAACGACAGGCGGTAGCCGTCCACCAGAGAGCCGCTGTGGCCGGAGGTGGCCGCGGCGGCGGTTGCGAGGATCGCGAGGCCGACCGCGGCGCCGGTCTGCTGGCTGGTGGTGAACAGGGCGCCGGCCAGTCCCTGGTCGCCGGCCCGGACTCCGCTGGTGATCGCGATCGACGCGGTCGGCAGGGCGAGCCCGACCCCGGCCGCGGTCAGCACCAGGCCGGGCAGCACCGCCGCGGGGTAGCCGGCCCCGGCGGTGATCTGGGCAAGCCACAGCTGCCCGGCGCCCATGCAGGCCAGCCCGGCAAGCAGGACGGCCTTGATGCTGAACCGGGCCAGCAGCCGGCGGGTACCGAGGGCGGAGACGAGCACGACGGTGACGGTCGACGGGACCAGCGCCAGGCCGGTCTCCAGCGGGCTGAACCCCAGCACCTTCTGCAGGTAGAGCGACGCGAAGTAGACGTAGCCGGCCAGGATGGCGCCGATCAGCAGCATGGCCGCGATCGCGGCCCGCCGGGCCGGCTCCGCCAGGATCGACAGGGGCAGCATCGGGGCCGCCGACCGCTTTTCGGCGAACACGAAGCCCGTGGTCAGAAGCACTGCCAGAGCCAGCGCGACGAGGGTGGCTGGCGCGGTGAAACCGTGCTGCTGCCCGCTGCTGAGCCCGAAGATCAGCGCCGCGATGCCAGTGGTCACGAGCAGCGCCCCGCGCGCATCGACGCTCCCGCCGCTGCCGGACCGCTTCCCGGCCGGCAGCCGCGGGACCAGCGCGAGCATGATGGCGATGACCGGCGGGTTGATCAGGAACACCGCCCGCCAGCCGAAGTACTGGGTGAGCAGCCCGCCGGCCACGATCCCTGCGGTCGCGCCCGCCGCGGTGGTGGCCTGCCAGATCGTCAGCGCCCGGGTGCGCGCGGCCCCTTCCGCGTTGGTCGTCGTCAGCAGCGACAACGCCGCCGGGGAGACCATCGCCCCGGCCGCGCCCTGCACGATCCGGGCGATGATCAGCATGATCGGCCACTGCGCGAGCCCGCAGGCCAGCGACGCTATCCCGAACAGGGCCAGGCCGACGGCCAGGACCTGTCGCCGGCCGAGCAGGTCCGCCATGCGGCCGCCCGCCAGCAGCAGCGACCCGAACGCCAGCGCGTACCCGGTGACGATCCACTGCAATTCCGCTGCGGGCATGCTCAGCTCCCGTTGGATCGACGGCAGCGCCACGTTCACGATGCTGAAGTCCAGCTGCAGCACGAACTGGGCGGCGCAGATCAGCGGGATGACAGACACGGCCCGCCGCGAGCCGCCGGCAGTCGGCAGTGGCGCGGTGCCATCCGTCGAGTGGTCCGCCATGGGCAAATCTCCTGTCCTGACTGTGTTCCTTGCTGGTTCGTCGGCGTCAACCACGCCCGTCGGAACCTCGATGGCGATCCGGCGGCAGTGCGTACAGATACAGTGCATCTGTCTGGCAGATCAAAGATGGCCGGATGTGCTGTGATTCAGTCCTGGAGGCGGTGGCCGATGGAACTCAGACAGCTACGTCACTTCCTGGCGTTGGTCGAGGAACGCAGCATCACCCGAGCCGCCAAGCGCGAGCTCATCGTGCAGTCAGGCCTGTCGAACTCGCTCCAGGCCCTCGAACGCGAACTCGGTACGCCCCTCTACATCCGCGGAACCAGGCCCGTCCGGCTCACCGCGGCCGGCGAGGCCTTGGTGGGCCCGGCTCGCCGGACCGTGGCCAGCGCAGCGCAGGCGGAAGAGGCCGTGCACCACACCCGTGACGTGCTCATCGGCACCCTGCGCCTCGGGGTCTCGCTCTCCGCTCAGCATCTGGTGCCGTTCGCTTCCTATCTCGGTGAGTTCACTCGCGATCATCCCGGCATCGACCTGCGCCTGCAGTACGCGCCCGCGCTGACGATGATCTCGATGGTCGAGACGGGAGAACTGGATTGCGTGATCGGACCGGCGGTCGGCCAGGTCCCGGGCGTCCGGATGACTCGCCTGGCGCGAGAGCAGCTGCACCTCGTCTGCCGTGCTGATCACCGCCTGGCGGAGCGGGCCGAGGTCAACATCAGAGAACTCGCCGACGAGCGGTTCGTCGAGGTACCCCCGGGGTGGACGGCTCGCCTGTTGAGTGACGCCGCGTTCGCCGGCGAAGGAATACCGCGCCGCATCGCCTGTGAGGTCGGCGACTGGGAACTGTTCCTCGAGCTGGTCAGCGCGGGCGTCGGTATCGGCTTCGCTCCGGTCGGCCTGCAGTACCCGGTGCTGACCGCACCGGACAGCGTTCTGCGGCTCATCGCGGTCGAGGGCGTGCGTCTGGAAAGGCACATCTACCTGATGCTGCCCTCGGTGGGCGAGACCAGCCCGGCAGCACGGCGGTTCGCCGACCAGCTGCTGCGTATCCACCACGCGGGCAGCTGACCCGACGCCTGTCGGCCAACGCGGCCCTGTCGACTCGCAAGTGGCGCGGCTGCGGGTGCGCTCATGCCGCGACCATCTGATCGCCAGATGGACTCCATCTGAGGCAGACGCGACGCAGGCGACATCGGCGGCGACGGAGGCGCGGTTGTACGGGGCGGAACTTCCATGCCGACCGTGGGCGCGGGCCCAACGGCAGAAAAGAGATGCCACTCCGGAAGATCCGCAGCCCGGTCGGCGCCTGCACGGCCGAAGCGAAGAAGGAGTTCGCCGAGATGAACCTCACCGACCACGCCGGAGTCCGGCTCACACACGGCAAGCCCAAGGTCAACGGCGTGGAGATCCACTACGCGATCGGCGGCGCCGGCGAGCCGGTGTTCCTGCTGCACGGCGTACCGAAGACCATGTCGTACTGGCGCCACGTCGTGCCGCTGCTGACCCCGCACTACACCGTCGTCGCGGTCGACAACCGAGGCTTCGGCGGCTCCCAGCGCCCCCTCACCGGCTACGACACCGCCACGATGGCCGGTGACGTCGCCGAACTCGCCACCCACCTGGGCTTCGACCGGTTCCGCGTCGCCGGCGAGGACTGGGGTGCGGCCATCGCCTACGCCGTCGCCGCCTTCCACCGGCCCCGGGTGCGGCAACTGGTCTTCCAGGAAACGCTCCTACCGGGATTGCCGGCCGGCCCAGGACTGCCGGGCGGCGAACACGACCCCTCGCTCGCCGCCGACGACGGCCGCACCGGCTGGCACTTCAGCTTCTTCAGCCTGCCGAACCTGCCCGAACTGCTGCTGGCCGGAAGGGAACGGCCCTTCTGGACGTACTACGCCAGACGCCAGATGTGGGACCCCAGCGCGCTGACCGAGGAGGACATCGACGACATGGTGCACTCGGCCGAGCAGCCGGGCGGCACCAGGGCCATCCTGGAGATGTACCGCGCCCGCCAGACCGACGCCGAACAGAACCGCCCGCATTACGCCGACCCGATCAGCTGCCCGGTCCTGGCCGTCGGCGCGCAGGCCTATCTCGGGGACGAAGTGTCCAGACAGCTCGCGCAAGTGGCCCGTGACGTCCGCGGCGCCGTCATCCCCGCGTCCGGTCACAACATCGCGCTGGAGAACCCGACCGCCCTGGCCCAGGCCTACCTCGACTTCTTCGCAGGCGGCTGAGGTTCGGCAAGCGCCTCGTGCGGCAACCCCAGGCGCGGGCAGGCCAAGGGCGACCAGCAGCCGGTCGAGGAGGCGGTGTCCACTGCTCGCCCAGACCGGTGCCCGGACTGCCGCAAGCGGGCAGGAGGCGTGCACAGCAAGCACCAACGCACCCGGGACGAGCGGTCGGCGGGGCCTCGTCTGCTGCGAGGCCACCGACTCCGAAACCGTCCAACGCCCGGCCGTCCAGCAAAGCCACCCAGCCGATTCCGGCGTCTCTGCCAGGAATTCCCCACCTAAAGGAACACCGACAGCGTCATCTGGGTGAAAGGACAGCTCGGCGCCCGGCAAGGAGGAAGGACTGCCGTGCGTGACGGCCTTCAGCCGGCGGCGGGAGTGATGGTGGTGCGCGGCGGCGCTGACGGCACGATGCTGTTCGCCAGGTCAAGGAGGTCCGCGATCCGGCGGTCGCGCGACTCTGCCGACCAAGCAAGCCGGAGGTCGGTGGGGGCAGGTCGGTGATCCGCGGATGACCAGACCTGACAGCCAGGCCCATCACCGTGGCGGGGGGGGCGAGGCACATCCCTCGTGATGTGCTGCCTGATGCGGCGGGACGGACCCGCAAGAAACGCGGGCGGGCGGTCGGCGAAGGCCGCGCACCACGCAATCAGGATCCGCGAGAGGCGGGTGGCGCCCTTCCCGCCCTGTCGTGCCACGTCGGGTGGAGGCGACGGAGTGCGGGTCTCCGGCGTGCGGGGGTGTGGGGAAGGTGCCGTGCGCTCGGGAGGCCTTGTGCGCGAAATGCCCGCGCCGAGGGCCGAACGACCCTGTGCCAGGTCCGGGCGGCCCGTGGCGCCGGGTCCTGGCCGGGCACACCCTGGGGTCAGGGACCCTTCGGCCCCGCCCATCCTCCCGAGGAGGAGATCATGCACGGCAAACCGCACACCGTGAGCGACGTGATGACCCGCTCGGTCGCCGCCGTCGGCCGCGACGCCCCGTTCAAGGACGTCGTCACCCTGATGGAGGAGTGGAAGGTCAGCGCCCTGCCCGTGCTGGAGGGCGAGGGCCGGGTGATCGGTGTCGTCTCCGAGGCCGATCTGCTCCCGAAGGAGGAGTTCCGGGACAGCGACCCGGACCGGTTCACCCAGCGGCAGCGCCTCGACGACCTGGCGAAGGCCGGCGCGGTGACCGCCGAGGAGCTGATGAGCACGCCCGCCGTGACCGTGCATCCGAATGCCACGCTCGCCCAGGCGGCGCGCATCATGGCCCAGCGCACGGTCAAGCGGCTGCCCGTCGTCAACGCCGAGGGCGTGCTCGAAGGCGTCGTCAGCCGCTCGGATCTGCTGAAGGTGTTCCTGCGGGACGACGAGGAACTCGCCGAAGAGGTCCGGCACGAAGTCGTCGACCGCCTCTTCCCGCTCTCCGCCGACCACATTCAGGTCGAGGTTGCGGAAGGTGTCGTCAGCCTCACCGGGTGGGTCGACGACAACGGGTTGGCCCGGGTGGCCGAGCAACTGGCCCGCGCAGTCGAGGGCGTGGTCGACGTCCGCTGCTGCCTCATGCCGATGTCCCCGCGGAACGACCCGCGCTGACAGGCCTGGGCGTACGGAAACACCGCCGTCCCGCGCCCGTTGACGACTCGACGCGGCGGTGTGCGCCCGGGAGTTCGGCCCACAGCACGTATTCGGCGTCCTTGAACTCCTCCTCCACGCGGATGCCGCGCAGACCAGGGAAGCCCGGACTCGGCGGCCCAGCCGGACAGGTCGTCGGGCAGCATCGGCCAGCCGCGCAGCCGCTCGCGCATGCCACTCGTGTGCTTCTTCCTCTCGGATTCTCATCTCCAGCCTCGCGTCAGGGCGTTGGTGCAGCCGTGGGGGGACCGGCCCTGCCCCGGTTCTGGTCGGCCCTCTCCTCACTGCTGAAGGCCTGGGCCTGGCCGGTGGTCGAGAGGCCGTCGGCGGTGGGCCAGCGCACCGCGACCCACGACTTCCCCCGGTCATCGGTGGCCCCGGTCCGGTGGGAAGCGCTCGGCGTCGGGAAGATCGGGGTCGAGGTCCGGACGGTGGCGCGGGCCGGCCAGCGCGCACTCCACGGCGACCACTCCGCCGACGCTCCGCACCCATCCGACAGCCACCGGCACCAGCGTGGTGTCCGGGACACGGCCGGTGAGGGTCACGACACCGCCGTTGACCTGCACGCCAACCGGTTCGGTGGAGTCGGCGAAAAGATGCGGGACGATCTCGCGCCGGATCTCCTCGGCGATCTCCTCGTCGTCCCGCAGGAACACCTTCAGCAGGTCGGCGCGGCTCACGACGCCTTTCAGCAGGCCGTCCACGTCGACCACCGGAAGCCGCTTGACCTTGTGCCGGGCCATCGTGCGCGCGGCCTCGGGCAGCGTGGCTTCGAGGCGGACGGTGACGGCCGGAGCGGTCATCAGCTCCTCGGCGGTGAGCGCCGCGGCCTTGGTGCCGGCGGGGTGAAGCCGGCGGTCCCGGGCATCGCCGTGGGCCTCCTCCTTGCGCAGCAGGTCGGCCTCCGAGACGACGCCGACGACGCGCCCGTCGCCGTCCAGGACAGGAGCCGCGCTCACCTGCCACTGCTGCAGGGCCTTCACGATGTCCTTGAAGGCCGCGCCGTGGCGCAGGGCGAGGACGGTGTGGGTCATCACGTCGCTCACGACGTGTGGAGTGCCCGTCATGGCGACCTCCAGGGTTCGGCTGCCGTAGTCCGACACCCTCAGACTCGGTCACCCGTCCGCGAAAAACATGGGCCTAACGGTCCCCCTCCGGTCCCGGTCGTCCCCGGCCGGGACCGGGAGGCAGGTCCGCGCGGCTGCTACGGCTTCGCGACCGGCACCCGCCACACCAGCGTCGTACCGCCGCCCTCGGGGCAGTCCCACTCCAGTCGGCCGCCGAGTTCCTCCGCCCGCTCCGCCAGGTTGCGCAGACCGCTGCGACGTCCTTCGGGCGGGATGCCCATGCCGTTGTCCTTGACCGTCAGCACCAGTTCGCGTCCGTCGGTCGTCAGAACGACCTCGGCGCGGTCGGCGCGGGCGTGCCGGGCGACGTTGGTCAGGGCCTCGGAGAGAACGGCGACGGCGTGATCGGCGATCTCCTTGGGCACGTCGGTGTCGATCAGCCCTTCCATGCGCACGCTCGGCGCGAATCCGAGCGTCGGGGCCGCCTCGCCGGCCACCCGCACGGCACGGCTCCGAAGGCCGGCGCCGGAGGTGCCCTCGCGGGCCCGCAGCCCGAAGATGGTCGACCTGATGATCTTGATGGTCTCGTCCAGGTCGTCCACGGCCCGCAGCACCCGCTCGGACGCCTCCGTGTGCTCGATGAAGCGCCCGGCACTCTGCAGGGTCATCCCGGTGGCGAACAGCCGCTGGATCGCCAGGTCGTGCAGATCCCGCGCGATCCGGTCGCGGTCCTGCAGCACCGCGATCTCCTCGGCGTCCCGCCGTCGCTCCGCCAGCTCCATCGCGATGGCCGCCTGGGCCGCGAAGACCTGGAGCGACTCGGTCTCCTTGCCGGTGTACTGTGGTCGGCCCGCCTCGCGCGCCAGCAGCACCACACCGCGCACACCGGCTTCGCCCCTGCCGATGGGGATGGCCACGGCGGGGCCGAGCCCTCGAAAACGCGGCGGCTCGGGCGAGACCCGTTCGTCGTGGACGACATCCGCGCTGGTCACCGCAGCACCTCGGGAGAACGCCAGACCCATCAGGGTCTGGTCGAGAGGCAGCACCAGCCCCCGGTGCTCGTCCGCGTCCATGCCGACGGCGATCTCCACGGTGAGCGAGTCGGTGTCCGGCATCGGCGTCGCGACGGCGGCCAGTGCCGAGCCGGTGATCTCCCTTGCCTGCTCGGCGATCAGCCCAAGGGCTTCGGCGATCTCACTGCTGGACATCAGGCTGTGGGTGATCTCCGTGCTCGCCCGCAGCCAGCGCTCGCGCAGCCGTGATTCCTCGTACAGCCGGGCGTTGTCGATCGCCACACCGGCCGCTACGGCCAGCGTCGACGTCACCGACACGTCGTCCTCGTCGAACTGCGCCCCGCCCCGCTTCTCGGTCAGGTACAGGTTGCCGAAGACCTGGTCGCGTACCCGGATCGGGACGCCCAGGAAGGTGTTCATGGGCGGGTGGTTCGACGGGAAGCCGTACGAAGCCGGGTGTTCTGAGATCTTCGCCAGGCGCAGTGGCTCCGGATGGCGGATCAGCTCTCCCAGGATGCCGTGTCCCTCCGGGTACGGCCCGATCGCGGCGATCTGCTCCTCGCTCACTCCGACCGTGTGGAACGCTGACAGCCGCCTGCCGTCCGGCCCGATCACGCCAAGGGCCGCGTACTCGGCGTCGACCAGCACGGCCGCCGCCTCCACGATGCTGCGCAGGGCCTGCTCCAGGTCCAGCTCCCGGCCGACCGAGAGGACCGCCTCCAGGAGGCGGTGCACCCGGTCGCGGGTACCGCGCGCTGCGTCCAGCCGCGCCTGCAGCTCTTCGAGCAGCTCGTCCAGCCTGAGCTGCGGCAACCGTATGCGGGCAGCCTCGGGGCTCTCCACCGTGGTCCTCCAGATCCCGTCGACCCGTACACCGGCAGGTCCGGTCAGTGCCACCGTAATGGGCGGCGACCGGGGTGGACACTTGGATCGGGCCAAGTCGTCAGCGTCCCCCGGTGGGACCGATCGGCCCTACCGGGGGACGCAGCACCTGCCTCCGTGATGCCCCGTCGTTCGACGCTGGGACCGCACCGACACCGCAGTGCGACGGAGGAGACCGCGTCATGGTCCATTACGTGTAGGACTTCACGGAGGGCGGCCGCGAGATGGCCGGCCTGCTCGGCGGCAAGGGCGCGAACCTCGCCGAGACGACCCGGCTGTGGCTGCCGGTCCCGCCCGGGTTCACCCTGTCCACCGAGGCCTGCCGGGCCTACCTGGCCACCGGCGACGAGCCGGAGGGCATGTCCGAGGAGGTCTCCCGCCATCTGTCCGCGCTGGAGACCGTGGCCGGGCGCCGGCTGGGACAGTCCACGGACGGCACACCGCCCTACGCATAAGGGCCGACCGGTCCCGAACAGGTGACCATCGGCACCTGCTCCGGACCATGGCCCCGGCGAGACTGGAATCAGGAGCGGCACCGATCCCCCGCGGTGTCGCTCCGCCCGCACCACCACGCTCGTCACCGAGTCGACCGAAGAACGCGCGCAACGGCCGCCCCCCTGGGCCGCGAGCGCCACTCACCCACGGAAGCCCGCCATGGCCAAGGACGACAGCGCGTGTGCCCCGCCGGCCGCGCGAAGGAGCATCGAACTCGACGGTGCCGAGGCACTGCGTCTGCTCGGCAGCGTGTCGCTGGGCCGGGTCGCCTTCACCCGGCAGGCGCTCCCCACCGTCCGTCCGGTGAACCATGTCCTCGTCGACGGGGTCATCGTCATCCGCACCCATGAGGGCGCCGCGCTCACCTCGCACACCCGGCAGACCGACGGCTCGGGGGTCGTCGTCGCCTACGAGGCGGACGACATCGACCCGGTCACGCACCTCGGCTGGAGCGTGGTGGTCACCGATTACGCCCACCTGGTGACCGACCCGCTCGAACTGGCCCGCTACGAGGCGCTGTTGCAGCCCTGGTCGGACCGGACCATGGAACACGCGGTCCGCATCCACCCCGATCTGGTGACCGGAGTCGTCCTCACAGCCGACGGCCGGGCGGCCCCCCGCTGAGCCGACGGCCTCAGGGGGCGCAGTCCGGCGGTCGGTCGTGCGGTACGAGCGCCACAGGCGCGGCCGCGTGGCGCAGTACCGCGTCGGTGACCGGACCGATGCGCGAGCCGAGCGGGGCCCGGCGGACCCGGCGGCCGACGACCACCAGGGAGGCGTTGCTCGCGGCAGGCGGGACCGTAGGTCCTCGCGGTGGGCCCATCGGACCCTGGTGCCGCCAATGACGGAAATTCAGGAGACAGGGTCCAGGCCGTACATCGTTCGTCCGCCGGTCAGTCGACGTCCGGTGACCAGCTCCGGCTCGATGCGCACGAAGACCTCCTGGGGGGACGGAACCCAGGAACGCGGGCCGTGACGCACCAGCCGTTCGTGCTCGCCCGGGTCGCTCACCAGGGTCGCGGTGCCGGTCACGACGACGCTCCAGCCGGAGTGGGTGGCGTCGTCGAACTCGTCGGCCTCGAACGCGACCACCGAACCGTCGATGGCGCGGACCAGTTCCGAGGCCGCGGACGTCCGTAGCAACACCCCTCCGTCACCGGCCAGGGTGAAGTTGACGGGCAGCACCGCGGGCAGCGCGTGCCGGGTGTGGACGATCCGGCCGACCGGCACCCGGGCGAGCAGTCTCAGGCACTCCCGCCGGTCGAGTTCACAGAATCCGTCGTTGGCATACATCGGCCGTCTCGTCTCTCGCTTCGTCCCGCGTTGGTGTGTGGCTGCTCCGTCGCACGGCGCGGCCCGGGTCAGACCGTGATGCGACGCCCGGTCACGGAGCTTGGCTCGATGCGCACCCACAGGTCACGCTCGCCGCCCGCCCACGCAGTGCTGTGGACCGACGCGGAGAGCCGGCGCACCTCCTCCGTGTCGCTCACGCGACGTGCCGGTCCGCGCACCAGCACGCTCCAGCCCTGGCTGAAGGCGTCGTCGATGCGGTCCACCTCGAAAGCCACCTGGCAGCCCGGGGCCATGGCCGGTGTGGCGTCGTCGGCGGTCCTGAAGACGATCGCGCCGTCGACGACGGTGTAGTTGACCGGCACGACGACAGGGCCCGACGCGGTGCCGACTCCGAGACGTCCCACCCCGTGCGAACCGAGCAGCGCCCTGCATTCGGGTGGGTTCAACTCGGTGAACCGGGGGTGGTGCCCCGCCCTGGCTCGGCCGGACGGGGCTTCGGTGTCGCCTCCGGTGAGGTGCGGCATGGTGGTGTGCAGCACGTTCGCGAGCCTGAGCAGGGCGCCCGTGCCCGGCGTGGCCTCGGGGCGTTCCTCCAGGTACCGCAGGTACCCCGGCGCGATGCCGGCCCGTTCGGCCGTCTCCTCGCGGGTGAGGCCGAGTTCCTTGCGGCGGGCCGCCAGGCGGCGCCCCAGGTCTCCCAGCGGCGGTGCTTCTGCCGTGTTCGGCCGTACCTGTTCGGTCATGACCGGTCACGTCCTCTCGTGGGTCAGGTCCCGCGGACGGCTACCTCGTGCTGCTCCCCGCCGAGCACGACCTTGAGCGCGCCGGTGTCGGCGGCCCGGGCGAAGACGTCGTACGCCTCGGCCATGTGGTCCAGCGGGAAGGTGTGGGTGACCAGCTGTGCGGTGGGCAGCCGCCCGGCGGCGGCCATTCGCAGCAGGGTGGGGGTGGAGTGGGTGTCGACCAGGCCCGTGGTGATGGTCACGTTCTTGATCCACAGGTCTTCGAGGTGCAGGGTGGCAGGCTTGCCGTGCACGCCGATGTTGGCGACGTGTCCGCCGGGCCGGACCATGCGGGTGCACAGTTCGAAGGTCTCGGGTACGCCGACGGCCTCGATGACGACGTCCGCGCCGAGCCCGTCGGTGAGGTCGGCGATCAGCTGCTCCGGGGCCTCGCGGGCGTCGGCGACGGCGTCCGCGCCGAACCTCTTGGCCGCTTCCAGACGGGCCGGAGCCAGATCCACGGCGACGATCCGCTCGGGCGCGAACAGCCGTGCCGTGGTGATCGCCGCGAGGCCGATGGGGCCGGCGCCGACGACGGCGACGGTGTCGCCGGGGCGCACCCGGCCGTTGCGGACGCCCACCTCGTAGGCGGTCGGGAAGATGTCCGCGAGGAGGACGGCGTCCTTGCTGTCGACGGCGGCGGGCAGCGCGTGGACGGACAGGTCCGCGAAGGGGACGCGGACGTACTCGGCCTGGGTGCCGTCGATCAGATGGCCGAGGATCCAGCCTCCGCCGCCCCGGCACTGGCCGTACATCCCTTCCCGGCAGTAGGGGCAGCGCCCGCAGGAGCTGATGCACGAGACCAGGACACGGTCTCCCGGCCGGACCGTCCGTACGTCACTGCCGACCTCGACGATCTCGCCGACGGCCTCGTGACCCAGGATCGTGCCGGGCTGCACCTCGGGGACGTCGCCCTTGAGGATGTGCAGGTCCGTCCCGCAGATCGTGACGGCGTCCACGCGCACGACGGCGTCGGTGGGCTCCTTGATCGCGGGATCGGGGACCGCTTCCCAGGCGGACTGCCCGGGGCCGTGGAAGACGAAGGCCTTCATGGGGTCACTCACCGTCCTTGGTCCGCTGCGGGGCGCGGCGTCGGCGAGCGTCGACGGCGGGTGCCGGCCGGGCGCCCGGGTATTGCCGGTATCGCCCCGCAGATCCAGCTTGTCCTGTCCCGAACCGGTCCGCTTGGGCCGTTTGGACTCCGTCCCCCCGCCGGACGGCCCTGCGCGCGGGAGCACCGGAACACGTGCTGTTCGGATCCTGCCGCCATGGTTCCAAGAGGGCCGAACGGCCCTTCCGTACGGCCCGCCGACTGCACTTGTGTGTATCCATGGACGACAACCACACCAGGTCCGCGGCGTACCACACGGCACGTACCGACGGCGGCACCACCGTCGTCACCCTGCACGGCGAAATCGATCTCCTCGCGGTTCCGGTCCTCTCCGCGGCCCTGGACGCCCTGACGGCCGGTGCGGAGCCCGATCTGGTGCTCGACCTGAGCCCCGTCTCCTTCATCGACTGCACCGGCCTCAGCCTGCTGTGCCGGGCCCGCAACCGGGTCCGGTCCCGCATCGGCAGACTCCGGCTGGTCGTGCCCGGCGGCGGCTTCCTGCGGCTGCTGCACTGCACGGGCCTGAGTGGCGCCTTCGAGTTGTATCCCGGCCTCAGCGAGGCCCTCGGCGGCAAGGACTTATCGGGACCAGCCTCCCTCGCGGTCGCCTGCCTCTCTCCCGCCGTGGGCCGAACGGCCCTTGTCAGCAGCGGAGTCGGTCCCGGGCGGCCCCATGGTGGTCCCTGGTCGGCCCATGTCCCGGTACTCGGGCGGCTGCCACCGTCGGAGGTGTCACCACGACAAGGAGGAGGTGCGGACCTGTGCGCTGGCCGGGGCGGTCTTCGGGGCCGGAGCGGTCGCCCGGTGGCGGCTGGAGCAGCGGCGGCTCGACCTGTGGGATCGCGAGTGGAACGCCGTCGGACCTCGCTGGGGTCACAAGACCGGCTGAGATCAGGCCCCCTCGAACCCACACCTGCTCGGGAGGCGAACGGCGATGGAACCCGTGTTCCTCACTCATACCGGCACATCGGCACCCAGCCGGGCCGCGACCGACTGGGCAACCGACGAGGCCCGACTGCGGGGTGCGGTGCTGCGGGTGGCGCACAATCCGGTGCGGGAGCCCGGCCCAGCATCGTTGATCGTCTGCGGCGTGAGCCGGGACGACGCCGCCGTCCCGTCGGGCTCCGGCTCCCCTCCGGCCATGCTCGTCGGCGCCGCCCGCTGCCCTGTCGTACTCGTCCCCCCACCGTCTCGCCACCTCTCGGCAACGGGCGGGAGTCATCCTCGGCGTCGACGCCCGCGACCCCTCCGAGGCAGCCCTCGGCTTCGCCTTCGACAGCGCCCGGCTCCGAGGCGTACGCCTGCACGCCGTGCACGCCTGGGCGCTGCCCGCGGATGCCGCCGACCGGCCCTTCGGCGTACCCGAGAGTGATCGCGCGACCTGGGAGGACCACGAGGCCCAGCTACTGGACGACGCACTGCGCCCGTGGTGCGAGAAGTTCCCCGCCGTGCAGGTACTCGCGGACGTCCGGTTGTTCGGTCCCGCGGAGGCACTGCTGCACTGCTCCGAGCGCGCCGGGCTGGTCGTGGTCCTCCGTGACTCAGGAACCATCGGTTGGGAAGAGGCCGCTCGGGCCCTGCTGCGGCGAGGCACGTGCGCCGTGGCTGTCGTACCGTCCTGAGGCCAGGTCGCCTCGCCGGCGTGCAGACGCCTGGGGACGCAGGGTTTCCGGGCCGAAGAGCCCAGGGCACAGTCGGCTGATCGGTAGTGCGCGTTCGTGGGCGCCTTCACCCTGAGCAAGACCCGTGAAGCCCCCTGCGCCGGAGATCGGCGACGAGCCGGAGGCAGGCCGGGCCATGGACGACCTGGCCCGGCAGCTCTCAGACGACTGGCCGTCACCTCTGAAGCAATCCGAACGCCACCGCCGACATCACCGACGGCACGCAGGTGTGCCGCGACGCGGTGGCCGTGCCCGCCCGCGCTGTGCGGTGTCCCGCGTGGCAGGGTGGAGACAGCACCACTCTGAGGAGAGGGCGGCGACCATGCGAGCTCACCTCGGCGACCAACTCGTGATCGAAAGCCCGGCCACGGGTGCCACCAGGCGCGACGGGGAGATCATCGGCCTCCACCACGAGGACGGCACACCCCCCTACGACGTGCGCTGGTCGGATTCGGGCGAGGTCACGCTCGTCTTTCCCGGGCCCGACGCGCACATCCACCATCTGCGGCACGGACCGCCCGGGCCCCCGCACGAATCACCGGGGAACACGGGTGAGGCGGAGAGCTGGTCCCCGCCTTTGCCATCCGGCGGGGCGGCCAGTCCCGGAGACTTCGGCCGGTGGGTGGCCGCGGAACGGCGACGGCGGGGCCTCAGCCGAGAAGTGACGGCCGCTCGCGCCCGCATGGCCCCCGAATACCTCGACCGTCTGGAGCAGCACCCCACGGCCCCGGCCCTGGGGACGGTCATCAGGCTGGCAGAGGCACTGGGCACCAGTGTCAGCGCGTTGTACGGCGCCGGCGTCGACCTCCCGCCCGGCCAGGGCCACGCGCTGCTCCACCCACGGCTGCGCGACCTCGCCCCGGAGGAATGCCGGGCCCTGCTCTCCACACACGGGGTCGGACGCGTCACGGTCTCGACGCTGGACGGTCACCCGGCGGTCGTCCCGGTCAACTACGACGTCATCGACGGCGCCATCGTCTTCCGGACCGCGCCGGAGTCCGTCACCGCGACGGTGGTGGACGAGGAGGTCGCCTTCGAGGTCGACCGTGTGGACGATGCACTGAGCGTGGGCTGGAGCGTACTCGCCCTCGGGCGGGCAAGCATCGTGACGGAACCCGAGGCGGTACGCAGGCTCGTTCAGTACGCCCACGCCACTCCATGGGCGGGCGGCGAGCGCGCGATGTGGGTGTCGATCCGGCCCCGAAGCCTCACTGGCCGCCGCATCACATCGGCGGATCGGTAGCCGAGGACCGCGGAGTTCACATCGTCGGCGTCATCACGCCGCCCACACTCGTATGGCTCGAGCGGGCCCCGCCAGGACCAGCTGGCGGGGCCCGCTCGAAATGGGCTCATGGTCTGCGGCTTCGGTCGAGGCTGAGGCGCGGCGAGTCCTGTCAGCCTTTCAACTCCCCGGCGATCCCGGACGCCCACGCCTCCACGGCCTTGAAGTCCCGGAAGTCCCCGCCCTTTTCGGAGCGCAGGATCCTGCGGGCCAGCCAGCCGTCCGCGTCGCCGTCGAGACAGCCGCCGAAGGTGGCGTGGCCCCGTGCGTGCAGGGACTGCATCGTGCGGCGCACCCCACGCACGGGCGGGATGTCCCGCTCGGAGGCGGAGGTGTCGAGCGGGCCGCTGCTGAAGCACCACACGGGCCGCTCGGCGAGGTCGTGGCGGTGGCGGCGGATGAACGTCCGGGCGTCCTTGTGCCAGCGGCCGGCGTACAGTCCGCCGCCGACCACGACCGCGGCGTACCGGTCCACGAAGGGCACGGACGTGGCCCGCATGGTCTCGACGGTCAGCCCGTTCTCGCGCAGGGTGTCGGCGATCGTTTCGGCGATGTGGGCCGTCGATCCGTTCTTGGTGCCGTAGGTGACTAACACAGTGCCGGTCATGGGACGGTCCCCTCTCAGAGTCCGCGCAGCCAGTCGTCGGCTGCGCCGTGCAGCGCGAGCCAGGCCGCGCGGTCGGCCGCGTGGGCCAACGCGCGTGCCGCCGCCTGCGGTTCGGCGTGGGCCGGGATGGTGCCGCCCTCGTCGGCGGCGGGCAGCAGCCGGACCGGCAGGTCCTGCTCCAGGCGTACGGCGAGGACCGGCTTGGGCCTGCGGTCGGGGGCCCCGGTGAGGGCCCGTACCAAGTTGTCGCCGGTCGCGGTGGCGAGGGCGGTCGGGACCAGGGCCACCAGGACGGCATCGATGCCCGGATACTCCATGAGCGCGTCGACACAGTCCGTGAGCTGTTCCTCGGTCACGGCGGCGGTGGCGTCGATCGGGTTGCCGATGGCCGCTCCGTCGGGCAGCACGGCGAGCAGTTCGTCGATCATCGTCGGGGTGAACGGCGGCAGGTCGAGCCCCGCCTCGGCGCAGGCGCCGGCGGCCAGTACTCCGGCGCCGCCCGCGTTGGTGACGATGGCGACGCGGTTGCCCGGCAAGGCCGAGCACTCGGCCCTGCGCCTCGGCCAGCAGCGCCCGGTAGCCGGGGCGGGCCGGGGCACACGCCCCGGTCGGCGGCCATCGCGGCCGAGCGCCGGCTCACCGAGAAGAACCTGAGGCGGAGGTTCTCCGAGGACATCGCGTCGTAGAGACCCTTCAGCCGGTCGTGGTCGCCGGGCGCCACGGGCCGGATGCACCCGGTCGTGCCGTCCGCGAGCAGCGCGTGGGCGGGGGCTCGTTCGAGCAGGTCGTCGGTCATCGCGGGTCTCCTCCGTACCGGTTGGTACTTCGAGCATCCAGCTCGGCGGGGCCTGGTCCCATGGGCTGTCCGGGGCGAGGTGGGGGCCGATCGGCCCTGATCAGGAGGCCGAGTGGGAGCCGAGGCCGCTGAGCGCGACTGCCCCCGCCGGCGACCGGGGGTCCGGTCGGCCGACGAGGGCAGGACGAGATGACTCCGGAGCCCGGATCAGTCCTCGGCCACCAGGGCCGTCAGGTCCAGGAGCCGGTGCCGACGCGTACGGTCGCGGTGACGAACTCCTTTCCGGTGCACGGGTGTTCAGCCCGCCCAGGTCCAGTCGGCGACCTCGGGCAGGTCGGTGCCGTGCTCGCGGATCCAGGCCTGATGGCGGGTGCGTGCGTCGGCCATCTGCTGGCGTACGGCGGCGGCGCGTACGGCGAGTCCGGGGACGCGGTCGATGACGTCCATGACCAGGCGGTAGCGGTCCAGGTCGTTGCGGACGACCATGTCGAACGGCGTGGTCGTGGTGCCGGACTCCTTGTAGCCGCGGACATGCAGGTTGGCGTGGCCGGTGCGGCGGTAGGCGAGGCGGTGGATCAGCCAGGGGTAGCCGTGGTAGGCGAAGATCACCGGCTTGTCGGTGGTGAACAGGCCGTCGTACTCGAAGTCGGTCATCCCGTGCGGGTGTTCCTCCTTGGGCAGCAGCCGGGTCATGTCGACGACGTTCACCACCCGCACGGCCAGCTGTGGCAGGTGCCGGCGCAGCAGCTGGGCGGCGGCGAGGATCTCCTGGGTGGGCACGTCGCCGGCGCAGGCGAGGACGACGTCGGGCTCGCGGGAGCCGTTCTCGGTGCCGGCCCACTCCCAGATCCCGGCACCGCGGGCGCAGTGCACCCGGGCCTGGTCCATGGAGAGCCAGTCGAAGCAGGGCTGTTTGCCCGCCACGATCACATTCACGTAGTCGCGGCTGCGCAGGGCGTGGTCGGCGACGGAGAGGAGGGTGTTGGCGTCCGGCGGGAGGTAGACGCGTACGACCTCCGGGCTCTTGTTCAGCACATGGTCGACGAAGCCGGGGTCCTGGTGCGAGAAGCCGTTGTGGTCCTGGCGCCAGACATGGGACGTGAGCAGGTAGTTGAGCGAGGCGATGGGTGCGCGCCAGGCCAGCTCCCTGGACGTCTTCAGCCACTTGATGTGCTGGTTGACCATGGAGTCGACGATGTGCACGAACGCCTCGTAGCAGGAGAACAGTCCGTGCCGGCCGGTCAGCAGATAGCCCTCCAGCCAGCCCTGGCAGAGGTGTTCGGAGAGGATCTCCATCACCCGGCCGTGGTGTTCGAGGTGTTCGTCGACCGGCAGCAGTTCGGCCTGCCAGGCCTTGCCGCTGACGTCGAAGACGGCCTGGAGCCGGTTGGAGGCGGTCTCGTCGGGGCCGACGATGCGGAAGTCCCGGCGCAGCCGCGTGTCCTTCATGATCCGGGCGAGGAGGTCGCCGAGGACCCGGGTGGGCTCGTGCAGGGTGGTGCCCGGCTTGTCCACGGGGACGGCGAACTCGTCGAGGTCGGCGAGGGGCAGGTCGCGGACGAGCAGGCCGCCGTTGGCGTACGGGGACGCGCCCAGCCTCCGGGCACCGTCGGGGACACAGGCGAGCACGTCGGCGACCGGCCGCCCGTCGGGTCCGAAGAGCTCCTCGGGCCGGTACGACCGCAGCCACGCCTCCAGCTGCCGCAGGTGCTCGGGGTTCTCGCGGACTCCGGCGAGCGGGACCTGGTGGGCCCGCCAGGTCCCCTCGACGGGCACGCCGTCCACCTCGGCCGGGCCGGTCCATCCCTTGGGCGTGCGCAGCACGATCATCGGCCAGTGCACCCGTTCGATGACACCGTCCTCGCGGGCCGAGCGCTGCATCACGGCGATGCGGTCCAGCGCGTCGTCCATCGCCGCCGCCATGGCGCGGTGGACCTCGCGCGGGTCGTCACCCGTGACATGGATCGGCTCGTGGCCGTAGCCGCGCAGCAGCGAGTCGAGTTCGGCCTCGGGCACGCGGGCGAGGACGGTCGGGTTGGCGATCTTGTAGCCGTTGAGGTGCAGGATCGGCAGCACGGCGCCGTCGTGGACCGGGTCGAGGAACTTGTTGGAGTGCCAGGAGGCGGCCAGCGGCCCGGTCTCCGCCTCGCCGTCGCCGATCACGCAGGCGACCAGCAGGTCCGGGTTGTCGAGGGCCGCGCCGTAGGCGTGCGCGAGGGAGTAGCCGAGCTCGCCGCCCTCGTGGATCGAGCCGGGCGTCTCCGGGGCCACATGGCTCGGTACACCACCGGGGAAGGAGAACTGCCTGAAGAGCCGGCCCATCCCCTCCCGGTCGCGCGACACGTCCGGGTAGGTCTCGCTGTAGCTGCCCTCCAGCCAGGAGTTGGCCAGCACGGACGGACCCCCGTGCCCCGGCCCCCACACGCACAGCGCGTCGAGTCCGCGGGCCTTGATCACCCGGTTGAGGTGGGTGTACACGAGGTTCAGGCCCGGCGAGGTGCCCCAGTGGCCGAGCAGCCGGGGTTTGATGTGCTCGGGCCGCAGGGGCTCGGTGAGCAGCGGGTTGGACATCAGGTAGATCTGCCCCGCCGCGAGGTAGTTGGCGGCACGCCAGTGGGCGTCCAGGGTGCGCAGTTCGTCGTCGGAAAGTACGGTGGCGTCCTGGTGTTCGACCTTGGACATGAGATGGCTCCGTGAGTCAGTCATCGGGCGGTGGAGGCGGCATGGCCGGCAAGAAGGCGGCGGAGCTGCCGCGCAAGGTGTACGAAGCGGAACTGCGACGCCTGCAGGCCGAGTTGGCGAAGCTGCAGGAGTGGGTACGGGCCACGGGTGCACGTCTTGTGGTGATCTTCGAGGGGCGGGACGCGGCCGGCAAAGGCGGCACGATCAAACGGGTGACGGAGAACCTCAACCCGCGCATCGCCCGGATCGCGGCGCTCCCCAAGCCCACCGAGCGCGAGCGCACGCAGTGGTACTTCCAGCGGTACGTCGAGCACCTGCCGGCCGCCGGGGAGATGGTGCTGTTCGACCGGTCCTGGTACAACCGGGCCGGCGTCGAGCATGTGATGGGCTTCTGCACGAAGGAGGAGTACCAGCTCTTCCTGCGGCACTGCCCGATCTTCGAGCGGATGCTGGTCGAGTCGGGGATCCTGCTGCGCAAGTACTGGTTCTCGGTGAGCGACACCGAGCAGCAGGAGCGGTTCCGCAAGCGTCTCGACGACCCGCTGCGGCGCTGGAAGCTCTCGCCGATGGACCTGGAGTCGATCACCCACTGGGAGGCCTACTCCCGGGCCAAGGACGAGATGCTGGTGTACACCGACGTCTCCGAGACGCCCTGGTACGTCGTGGAGAGCGACGACAAGCGCCGGGCGCGGCTGAACATGATCGCCCACCTGCTGTCGACCGTCCCGTACCACGACGTGCCGCCGCCGGTGCTGAAGCTCCCGAAACGGCCGCCGTCGACCGGCTACGAGCGCCCGCCGCGGGATCTGCAGACCTACGTCCCCGACCACGCGGCGACTCTCTGAGCAGCCGGTCATCGCGGTCACGTCCGCTCGGGTACGACGGCGACCGGGCACGCGGCGTGGTGCAGGACGCCGTGGGCCACCCGGCCGAGCCGGAGCCCGAGGTGCCCGGTGTTGCGCCGGGCGCCCACCACCAGCAGGTCGGCCGTACGGGAGGCGGCCAGCAGTACCTGGCGGGCGGGGCCCTCGACGGTCTGCCGGTGCACGCGCACCTCCTCCGGTACGTCGCGCAGCGCCTCCTCCAGGTTGTCCAGGGCCCGCTGCTCGTGCAGCCGGGCGGGTTCCCCGGACACCAACGGGTGGTCGGTGCTCTCGTGTGCCGGAGCCCGCCAGGCCCGTACGGCGTCGACCTCGGCGTC
This sequence comes from Streptomyces sp. NPDC054813, assembly GCF_053611365.1. Classification (NCBI taxonomy): domain Bacteria; kingdom Bacillati; phylum Actinomycetota; class Actinomycetes; order Kitasatosporales; family Streptomycetaceae; genus Streptomyces; species Streptomyces sp. NPDC054813. Next base: position 79,555 of record NZ_JBSHAF010000002.1, read on the forward strand.
CCGCAGCCCGGCCTCCCGGACGGCGAAGCGCACGGCCTCCTGACCCCCGATGCCGAGCACGATCCGGCCACCGCCCCCGGGACGAACCTGGTTGTCGTGACTGCCACGGAGCACGATCACCGGGCAGTGGGCCTGCGCGGCGACGGCCAGGCCGACCGAGCCGAGCAGCATCTCGACGAAACCGCTGCGCCCCCGGGAACCCAGCACCAGCGCCTCGGCGTCGCTGCTCTCCCGCACCAGGGCGTACTCCGGTTCCTCCGGAAGGACGTCGGTGGTGACCTTCAGGCCGGGCTGCCGGCGGTGGGCCCGCCGAGCGGCGACGGCGACGACGTCCTCGGCCATCAGCTCGTCGGACGGCTTGGTGAGGTCGTCGGTGAGCGACTCGCCCTCGTACCGCTCCCACAGCGAGGCGTACACCAGCCGGAGCGGCCGGCCGCGCAGGGCGGCCTCGTCGGCCGCCCACTCGACGGCCCGCAGGCTGGACTCGGAGCCGTCGACTCCGACGACGACCGACAGGTCCATGGTGCTCACCGCCCCGCGTCGAGGTCGAACACGATCCGGGCCTTGACCTGGCCGCGCAGCACCTCGTCGATGGATTCGTTGACGGAGGTCAGCGGGCGGGTCTCGCAGATGACCCGGGTCTGTCCGGCGGCGTGCAGCTGGAACACCTCGGTGAGATCCTGCCGGGTGCCGACGATGGAGCCGATCAGGCTCGTGCCGTTCAGCACGGTGTCGAAGATCGGGACCCGGACGGTACCGTGCGCGGGCAGCGCCACCATCACGAGCTTGCCGCCGCGTCGCAGACCGGAGTTGACGGCCTCGAAGGCCACGTCGTTCACGGCGAGCGCGATCGCGGCATGCGCGCCGCCGTGCTGCCTGAGGATCTCGCCGACGTCGTCCTTGCGGGCGTCGATGACCAGGTCGGCGCCGAGCGTGGTGGCGAGTTCGAGCTTCTCGTCGGTGACGTCGATGGCCGCGACCGTGGCCCCGGCGATCTTCGCGTACTGCACGGCGAGGTGGCCGAGCCCGCCGATCCCGGAGATCGCGACGAGCTGGGTGGGCCGGACGCCCGCGACCTTGAGTGCCTTGTACGTGGTCACGCCGGCGCAGGTCAGCGGGGCGGCGTCCACGGCGGTGACCCCGTCGGGCACCGGCTGGGCGAAGTCGGCCCAGGCCAGCATCTTCTCGGCGTACCCGCCGTCGCAGCCGTAGCCGGTGTTGATCTGCTGCTCGCACAGGGTCTCCCAGCCGGACAGGCAGTGCTCGCACCGCCCGCAGGCCCGGCCCAGCCAGGGCACCGCGACCCGCTGTCCGACCGTCAGATGGGTGACGCCCTCGCCGAGTTCCTCGACGATGCCGACGCCCTCGTGTCCGGGTACGAACGGAGGGTTCGGCTTGACCGGCCAGTCGCCGTGCGCGGCGTGGATGTCGGTGTGGCACAGCCCGGACGCCTCGACGCGGACACGGACCTGGCCGGGGCCGGGCTCGGGGTCGGGGCGTTCCTCGATGACCAGGGGCTCGCCGAACGCTCGTACGACCGCTGCCTTCATGATCTGTTCTCTCCTCAGGATGGGTCAGCCGTGCGGGACGACGGCGACGGGGGCGGCGGAGTGGTGCAGGACGGCGTGGGTGACATGGCCGATGTGCGGGCCGAGGCCCCCCTGGCGGATCCGGCGGCCGACGACGACCAGCGAGGCGTCAAGGGACGCGTGAACCAGGGCCGACGCGGCACTGCTGTACCGGCTCGCCTCGGCCACCTCGACGTCCGGGAACTTCTGCCGCCAGGGCCGCAGAACCTCGGCCAGTTCGGCCGCCATGTGCCGCCCGAACGTGTCCCGGGGGTCGTAGCCGACGGCCATGCCGTACTCGTAGGTCGGGGGCAGGCTCCAGCCGTGGACGACCCGCAGCTTCGCGGCACGGAGGGCGGCGCTGCCGAAGGCGAAGCCGAGCAGCCTCTCATCCGGGTCCTCGGTGTCGAGTCCGAGGACGACGGGCCGGAAAGGTGCTGCCGCGGACGGCACGCCCGCCGGGTCCATCAGATGCTCGTCGGCGGCCTGCTCGCCCGCCCGGACCAGCACCACGGGCCGCTCGGCGTGGGCCACGACGTGCAGCCCGACGGAGCCGACCAGGAAGCCGCCGACACCGCCGAGGCCCCGGGAGCCGAGGACGAGCAGTTCGGAGGCGTCCGCCTCCTGGGCCAGCAGTTCCCCGGGGCGACCGGTGAGCAGTTCGGTGATCACCTCGACGCCTGGGTGGCGGAGGCGGAGGCCCTCGGCGGACTCCCGCGGGAGGTACTCCGTCCAGTTCTGCGCGGTCTCGGCCCCTACCAGCGGCGCCTGGCCGACAGGGGTCGGCGCCGGCTCCCGGACATGGACGACCTTCAGGGTCAGGCCGCGCAGCCCCGCCTCGCGGGCGGCCCATTCGGCGGCGGCCCTGCTCTCGGGCGAGCCGTCGAGACCTGCGATGACCGTGCGGAGCATGATCTCCACCTCCTGCGGAGCGGGGGGCCTCGGGCAAGCGGTCCTTGCGCGAGGGGGCCGATTCCAGCGTGGGGCCGAGGAGCGGTCAGTGACATGGGCCGGTGGTCCCGGGACGGGACCGACCGACCCATGCCGGCCGCGGTCCGGCCCAGCGGCAGCGGGCTCGGCGAGGGCGTGGCGCACGGCCGCCGCCTGGCCCGCCGTCAGCGCAGCCAGCTGTGGTCGCGGACGAAGGGCGACCGTGCCCACAGCCGCCCCAGGCCGAGGGTGTCGCCGACGGCCGCGACGGCCAGGGCGATCAGGACCACGGCGTAGATGAGGTGGTAGTCGGCGAACGGGTTGCTGGACATGCTCAGCGAGCCGTCCGAGAGGTGCCGGGCGGGCGGCCATTCGGCCAGCCACATCAGCGCCATCATCGCGGTGCCCGCGACGGCGGCCAGGCGCAGTGCGACGCCCGTGGTCAGGGCCACGCCGACGCCGAGGAGGCCGAGCATGAACAGCCAGTCGGCCCAGCTGTCCCCGGCCCAGGAGTGGAAGGTGGAGGCCAGCGGGCCGGCGGCGACGGAGCTGAGGAAGCCCTTGGTCGGCGAGCCGCCGTCGATCCAGCCCTTGCCGGACGGGGTGGCGTAACCGAAGCCGAAGGTCTTGTCGAGGAACGCCCACAGGAAGACGAACCCGGTGAGCAGCCGCAGGGAGCCGAAGACATAGGCCCGCGCGGTGTGCGTGTCGGTCACCGCCGCCACCGCGGTGTCGGAGCCTGAGGCGGTCCGAGGCCGGAGGAAGGACGGCAGGTGGAAGCCGGAGCCACGGTGAGAGTGCTCGTGCACGGCCATGGTGGTGATCCCTTCAGGGAGGCGGGGGAGGGGCCGTTCGCTGTCTGACGCCCTTTACTCTCGTGCTGCGCGAACGCCCGTGCCGGATGCCGAAGGTCCGCACCCGTTGGGCTGAACGGCCCTGTCTGCAGGGCCTGTTCGACATGCGTACGGCGTTTGTGCCGTGGCCCGGCGCGGTCCGGTGGATGCTGGGAGCACCAGGCGAAAGGCGGCGTATGACCGACGGCAGGGGCGAACACCCGGGTTGGCACCGGCTCGCGCCCGGACTCGCCTCGCTGCTCGGCTACCGGCGTGCCTGGCTGCGGGGTGACCTGCTGGCCGGAGTGACCGTCGCCGCGTATCTGGTGCCGCAGGTCATGGCGTACGCCGGAGTCGCCGGCCTGCCTCCGGTCGCCGGTCTCTGGGCGATCCTGCCGGCCCTGGCCCTGTACGCATTGTTCGGTTCCTCACGGCTGCTGTCGGTCGGCCCGGAGTCGACGACCGCCCTGATGACGGCCACCGTGGTCGCCCCGCTGGCCAGCGGCGACCCCGGCCGGTACGCCGTACTGGCGGCCGGCCTGGCCGCCACGGTCGGTCTGCTCTGCCTGATCGCGCGGGCGGTACGCCTCGGCTTCCTGGCGGACCTTCTCTCCCGCCCGGTGCTGATCGGCTACCTGGCCGGCGTGGCCCTGATCATGATGGTGGACCAGCTGCCCAAACTCACCGGGGTACGCATCACGGGAGCCGAGTTCTTCCCCCAGCTCTGGTCGTTCTTGGCGCACTTGGGAGAGATCGATCCGGCCACCGTCGTCTTCTCGGCCGTGACGCTGGTCTTCCTCCTCCTCGTGACGCGATACGTCCGAATGCTCCCCGGTCCGCTCCTTGCAGTGGTCCTGGGCACGGCGGCCGTGGTGGCCTTCGACCTCGACGACCGCTACGGCATCAAGGTCATCGGGACAGTCCCGTCAGGACTGCCCGACTTCGCCGTGCCGGACCTCACCGAGATCCCGCACCTGGTCCTGCCCGCGCTCGGCGTCCTCCTGGTGGCGTACACGGACTTCATCCTCACCGCCCGCGCCTTCACCGGCCGGGGCCCGGACGACGGCCCCGGACTGGACGCGAACCAGGAGTTCCTGGCCCTGGGCACCGCCAACCTCGGCGCGAGCGCCCTGCACGGCTTCCCGGTGAGCAGCAGCGCCAGCCGCACCGCCCTGGCCGCCTCGGCGGGCGCCCGCAGCCAGGCCTACTCTCTGTTCGCCGGTGCCCTGGTGCTGGCCGTACTACTGTTCCTCAGCCCGCTCCTCACCCGGACGCCCGCCGCGGTGCTCGGCGCGCTGGTCGTCTACGCGGCGATCCGCATGATCGACCTCGCCGGCTTCCGCCGCCTGGCCTCCTTCCGCCGCCGCGAACTGCTGCTCGCGCTCGGCTGCCTGGCCGGAGTCCTCACCCTGGACATCCTCTACGGCGTGCTGGTCGCTGTCGGCCTGTCGGTGGCCGAACTGCTCACGCGCGTGGCGCGCCCGCACGACGCGATCGAGGGCCTGGTGCCCGGCGTGGCCGGCATGCACGACATCGACGACTACCCCTCCGCCCGCACGATCCCCGGCCTGCTGGTCTACCGCTACGACTCACCGTTGTTCTTCGCCAACGCCGAGGACTTCCACCGCCGCGCCCTGGCCGCCGTCGACGAACAGACCGAACCCGTCCGCTGGTTCGTCCTCAACACCGAGGCCAACGTGGAGGTCGACATCACCGCCCTCGACGCGGTCGACGAACTCCGCCGTGAACTCACCACCCGCGGCGTCGTGTTCGCCCTGGCCCGGGTGAAACAGAACCTCCTGGACAGCCTGAACACCTACGGCCTCACCGACGCCGTGGGCGGCGACCGGATCTTCCCGACCCTGCCGACCACGGTCTCGGCGTACCGGGAGTGGCTGGCAGACCACCCCGAGAAGTCCTGACTGACTTTCCCGACCTCACCGGGAGGGGACGCCCAAGAAGAAGGGATGGCCTTCACCAGGGTGCAGGGTCACTCCGTCCGGCAGATTTCGGCCCTGTCCTCTCCGGCCCGCGTGATGGTCACGGCGTTCGTGGGCCTGATCCATGGCAGGACGTCAGCCCGACGGACCGACAATCCCCCTGCGAACGCTGGTCCAGAGCGCCGCCCCGGACTCGGAAACACAATCCCTCAGTAGGCCTCGACGCCCTGCCGGCGAAACTGCCCACGCACCCGCTCGACCAGTTCCGCCGACGGACCGGGCGTGTCCGCCAACGCGAAGGGGATCCCGAGTGCCGTGTACTTCGCCGCGCCCAGCTTGTGGAAGGGCAGGACGTCGACCCGCAGTACCGCCGGGAGCTCGCCGACGAAGCGGGCCACGCTGTCGATGGGCTCCCGGGTGTCGGTCCAGCCGGGGACCAGGACGTAGCGGATCCGCATCGGGACGCCGAGGCGGTCCAGGCGGGTGGCGAAGCTGAGGGTGGGGGCCAGTTCGCCGCCGGTGAGGGTGACTCCGCCGCCGGCCGTCGTGATGAAGTCCCGGTACTTCTCGATCTCCGCCATCACTTCGTCGGGTACGTTGCGTCCCGGCTCCCGGACCCGGCCGGCGACGACCGAGGCGGCTTCCAGGCCCAGGTAGCTGAACAGGGCGATGGCCCCGGCGGCGGAGATCGCGCCCAGCGCCGACTGGCCGCTGGCGTTGAAGGAGCCGAAGTTGTCCGGGTCGACGAAGAACAGTCCTACGGTGGCCATGAAGACCAGCGGGACGAACTTCAGCACGGTGGTGATGACCTGGAGGGCTCCGATGTTCCGTACGCCGGTGAGGTTGATCGCCGCGGGGATCCAGAGCCCTACCAGCGCGAGGAGCACCGCGAGCCATATCCGGTGGCCGGTGTTGACGAAGACCTCGACATAGCCGACCCAGGCCACCACGATCGCCGCGTTGCCGGCCCAGGCGGTGATCCAGTACGACCATGCGTTCAGGAACCCCGCGAACTCACCGAAGGCCTCGCGGGCGTAGACGTACGGCCCGGCGCTGGCCGTGGTCCGCCCGGCGAGCGAGCCGAAGGTCAGCGCCAGGGCGAGCGCTCCGAGGGTGACGGCTCCGAACGCGACCAGCGCGATCGGTCCGTACGGCGCCAGTGCCGAGGGGGAGGGCGAAGACGCCGGTGCCGATGATGCTGCCGATCACGAGGGCGGAGGCGGCGGGGAGGCCGAGGGCCGCCATGGGGGCGGCTCGTTTCCCGCTCGTCGGGGTCGTGGACATGACTGTGCTCCTTGTGCGTGGCGCTGCGGATGACTAGCCGGTGCGGGACTGATCGTTCTGCGCCACGCGGGGGTGCGGGGAGCGGCCGTACGGGCTCAGGAGACGTACTGAAGGTCCCGGGCAGCCGGGCCCACCCGGCCCATGGCAGGTCCGAGGCCTCCGCCGCACGCTGGAGGCAGTTGTCCGTACGCGGCACCCGGGAGGTACGCCATGAACACCACTCCGACCACCACCATGCTGCGCGGGCTTCCCACCGATCACCGGGAACGGCTGATGCGCTTCGCCCGCGAGGTCTCCTTCCCGCAGGGAACCCGGCTCTTCGAGGAAGGCGGCCGCGCCGACCGGTTCTGGATCATCCGCTCCGGCCGGGTCGAACTCGACATGCATGTGCCCGGCCGCCGGGCGGCCGTCATCGAGAACCTCGGGCCCAACGAACTGATCGGCTGGTCCTGGCTGTTCGCACCCCATGTGTGGCACATGGGCGCCGAGGCCACCACACCGGTACGGGCCTACGAGTTCGACGCCACGGCCGTCCGGTCCACGTGCCAGGACGACCCCGCGCTGGGCAACGCCGTCGGTCAGTGGGTGGGCCAGGTACTCGCCCACCGCCTGCGCGCGGCACGGACGCGGCTGCTGGACCTGTACGCCCCGTACGGCGCCGGCGCGAGCGTCTGACGCGGTCCCGGACCACACGGCTCTCCTGGGAGTGACCATGCACGGCACACCGCACATCGTGAGTGACGTCATGACGCAGACCGTCGTCAGCGTCGGGCGGCAGGCTCCTTTCAAGGAATTGGTGCAGCTGATGCGGGACTGGCAGGTCAGCGCCCTGCCGGTCGTCGAGGGCGAGGGCCGGGTCGTCGGCGTCGTCTCCGAGGCGGACCTCCTGCACAAGGAGGAGTTCCGGGACGGCGACCCCGACCTCCCCCAGTCTCGGCTCCGCTCGACCGGGGGGACCCCCATCACGCAACTGCGCAGGCTCTCCGACGTGACGAAGGCCGGCGCGGTGACGGCGGAACAGCTGATGACCTCACCGGCCCTCACCGTCCACCCGGGCGACACCCTCGCGCAGGCCGCCCGCACCATGGCACGGGCCAAGGTCAAGCGGCTCCCCGTGGTGGACGACCTCGGTGCGCTCCAGGGCGTGGTCAGCCGCGCCGACCTCCTCAAGGTCTTCCTGCGCGATGACGAGGAGATCGCCGAGGAGGTACGGCGCGAGGTCGTCTCCTACCTCTTCCCACCGCCCTCCTCCGCGCTGCGCGTCGACGTCCAGGAGGGAGTGGTGAAGCTCGTCGGCCGGATCCGGGACACGTCCCTCGTCCCCGTGGCGGCGCGTCTGATCCGGGCCGTCGAAGGAGTGGTGGACGTGGAATTCGAGCTGTCGGCCGACCGTCCGGACGAGGCAAGTGGGGCCGGTCGGCCCTAGTACAAGCGGCCCCGGCGGGCGATGATCGTCCTGGGCAGCCCGCAGTCTGCCCTTCATCCGGGGAACGAGGGGACGTCGTATGGCCGAGCCGCGCACCTTCACGGAACAGGACCCGATCCGCGTGTTCCTGCTGGACGACCACGAGGTCGTCCGGCGTGGTCTGACGGACCTGCTCGACGCGGAGCCCGACATCTCGGTCGTCGGCGACGCCGGCACCGTCCAGCACGCCCTCGCCCGCGGCCCCGCCCTGCGCCCGCACGTCGCCGTCCTCGACGTCCGCCTGCCCGACGGCGACGGGATCACGGTCTGCCGGGAGTTGCGCGATCAGATGCCGGAGCTGGCCTGCCTCATGCTGACGTCGTTCGACGACGAGGACGCCCTGCTGGATGCGATCATGGCGGGAGCGTCCGGCTACGTCCTGAAGCAGATCAAGGGCTCGGACCTGGTCTCGGCGGTACGCACGGTCGCCTCCGGTCAGTCGATGCTGGACCCCGCGACCACGGGCCGCCTGATGCGCTCCCTGCGCGCCGACCCCGCGGAGACCCCCTCCATGCCGCCCGAGCTGGCGAGCCTGTCCCCCCGCGAACGGGACATCCTCGCCCTGATCGGCGACGGCCTCACCAACCGCGAGATCGGCAAGAAGCTCTACCTCTCCGAGAAGACCGTCAAGAACCACATCTCCCGCCTGCTCGCCAAGCTGGGCGTCCAGCGCCGGGTCCAGGCCGCGGTACTTGCCTCGCACCTGGAGCAACCGGAGTCGGGGGACCGTCCGGCGAAGTGAGCCGTGCGGGGAGCCGAGCCGGCGGGACTACGCGCCCACCCAGACCCCCGGGCGCTCACGCCCCTCCGGCGAGCCTGCCGGTGCGGCGTCCGACGACCACGGTGCGTCCATGGCCAGACACAGGGGCAACCCGATCGGCCGATGGCCGCCGCAGCAGCCTCCGGAGGACGGCCCCTTCACCAGCCTGTTCGCCAGTGCCGGTTGCGCCGTGCAAAACGGCATCCGCGGTTCGGCACTCGCCGGTCAGCGCTCACGGTCCCTCGGGACGCACGATCACCACCGGACAGCTCGCGTGCTGCGAGACGTGCATGCTGACCGACCCGAGCAGCGCACGCGCGAACCCGCCTCTGCCCCGGCTGCCGACGACCAGGACCTCAGCCCCCTCCGCGGCCCGCAACAACACGTCGGTCGGGTTGCCGTGCACCAGGTGTGTCGTCAAGGCCCCGGCTTCGTCCGCGCCGAGCACGTCGGTCAGCTCCCGCCGCATCCGCTCCCGGGCCTCCTCCTCGTCGATGTCCATGTCCACCGCGGGCCCCGACCAGCCGGACAGACCCGGCAGCTCCCACACGGCGACCGCCTCCACGGTGCCGCCGACGAGACCGGCGTAGCGCACCGCCCACCGCAGGGCCCCGTACGAGGACGAGGATCCGTCGACACCGACCACTACCTTCGGCACGGCGACTTCGCTGCCCATGTGTCCCACCTCTCCTGCGGCACGTACGCCGTCGGCCGGCCGTCCCTCATCACCACGCTGCGCGAGGCCCCGCCGTACCGCCAGAGATGCGCCTCCGACGGCATGACGGGGGCACTCTCCTGGAGCTCCGTCGGTCTGCCGTGCCGGACGGCTGTGCGAGCCGGTTCCGGATCACTGTTCTCCGTACGAGCCCTGGACCTGGCCGCGGACGAGGCGGCCCGGCGCGGAAGCGTGCTGTGTGTGGTGTACGCCGTACCCGACCGCGACGGGGCGGAACCGGTGCCGGCCGCCTCGGCCTCACAGGTCCGCGAGCGGCACCCCGCTCTGACCGTGGTGATCAGTGCCGAAGAAGAAGTCCCCGTGCAAGCGTTGACGCGGGGGAGCAAGGACACCGCTCTCGTCCTCCCCACCGGCTGATCGACGCACAGAGTCAGTCCGCCGCCAGAGCGGCTGGGCGTACGGCATCTGGCCCGAAGCGTCGACGGGCGCGGTCCGCGGCGGCTTCGACCGCACGGGCACGGGTATCACCGGCGTCCAGAGAGAGCTGCCAGTAGGCGCTGTCGGCCGGCAACAGACCGTCGGCACGGATCGCGAAGGCACGGACTCTTGCCCGTTGCAGCCCGAGCGCGGTCAACAGACCCAAGGCGGTCGTGGCCAGGGCGGGCGAGTGGCCGGTGGGTTCCGGCAGCGTGCGCGTGCGCGTGGTGGAAGTACGGTCGGCGTATCGCACCGTGAGGGCGAGCCGACCGGCGATCTGGCTTTCACCGCGCAGGCGTTGGCCGATCTGGTCGGCAAGTCCCAGGACCGCCCGGTGGTGTTGTGCAGGGTCGAGGCAGTCCCGTTCCAGTACGAGGTCGGCGGTCAGATGCTCTGACGGTTCCATCGGGGTGACCGGGCGGGGGTCGCGGCCGCGGACGCGTTCGGCCAGCAGCCGGGCGGGGCCCGCACCGAGGAGCCGCTGCAACGTCCCGGCGGGCAGATCGCTGACCTGGCCGATGGTGTGCAGGCCGTATCTGCTGAGCGTGTCCGCTGTGGCGCGGCCGACCCCCGGGAGTGCGGTGACCGGTCGCGGGTACAGCCAGTCGGCCGCGTCGGCGGTGGGTACCCAGGTGGTCTCTCCTGGCGCGGAGGCGTCGGCCGCCATGGCCGCCAGCATGCGGTTGCCCGCGAGTCCGGCGCTGCTGTCGATGTCGTAGAGGGCCTTCAGTCTGAGCTTCGCCAGCTGGACCACGTCGTAAGGAGACAGGTCGAAGTATCTGAGTGCCGACGTCAGGTCCAGTTGTACGGCGTTGGGCGGGATGACCTGGACGTGAGGCGTAATTCCGGACACCAGTTCGATTATTTGGGCGTACTGATCCTCGGTCAGTGAGGCGTGCAGATGGAGGTGGGCGATGTGCCGCTGGCGTGTGCTCATCCCGCTCATCCCGCGCTCCCTGGGCTTCGGTGGCCGAATTTCTTCAGGTCGGCGGAGCGGGTGCCGGCAGGCTGGAGGTCGGCGTAGGGGTGCAGGCGGGCACCCGCGGTGCCGTCGGTCAGGGTGCGGTGCGGCTGGGCGGGGGTCGGGTGCGGGCGGCCGGCGCCGAGGAGGGCGAGGGCGGCCTCGGGGCCGTTGTCGCGGCGGGCGGCGGCGATCTCGTCCAGGTCCCAGGCCATGGTGCCGACGACGGTACGGCGGGTGCCGCGCACCTGGACCGTGCCGCGGACGAGGAGCAGTCCGCTGTGGAAGACGGTGTGTGCGCAGGCCGGGTGGGAGTCCTCGAAGAACGCCAGGTCGACCAGGCCGGAACCGTCCTCCAGGGTGACGAAGATGATCCGCTTGCCACTCGCGATCGGCGGGGTCTGGGTGGAGGCTCGCACCCCGGCCACGAGGACCTGCTGACCGGCGCGCATGCCGGCCAGATGGGCCGCGTCGGTCGCGCCGATCTCGCGCAGCAGCCGGTGGTGGTGCTCCATCAGGTGCCGGGAGATGTCGATGCCGAGAGTGCTCAGCTCGGCGCTCAGGGCCTCGCGGCCGGTCATCTCCGGCAGGCCGCTCGGCTCCGCCCCGCCGACGGCGTCCGTGTCGATGGGCAGTTGGCCCGAGGTCGCGGTCCGGTTGCGGGACTGGCGGTGGAGCTCGGCGATCTGGAGCAGCAGGTCGCGCCGGGTGAGCCGGCCGTCGTGCAGGCAGGTGAGCGCGCCGATCTCGGCGAGGCGTTCGGCGACGGGTCTGCTGGGGTGTGCCCGCTGCCAGAAGTCCGACAGCGATCCGTACGGCTGCCCCGCCTCGATCCGTGCGCACTCGTCCTCGCTGATGCCGTGCACCGCGGAGAGGGCAAGCCGCACACCCCACCGGTCTCCGTCGGCCTTCTCCACCGTGTGTTTCACCTGGGAGTGGTTGACGTCGACGGGCAGGACGGGGACCCCACGGCGACGGGCGTCGGAGACGAGGACCCGCTTGGGCCACATCCCGGGGTCGTGTTCGAGAAGGCCCGCCAGCAGGAACGCCGGATAGTGCGCCTTGAGCCAGGCGCTCTGCAGAGCGGGTACGGCGAAGGCGACCGCATGGGCGCGGCAGAAGCCGTACGCACCGAAGGCCTCGACGGTCTTCCACACCTCGTCCCGGACGGCCGCGCTGTAGCCACGCGCGCGGGCCCGCTCGTGGAACCAGTCCCTGATCCTGGGCAGTTGCTCCTTGTCGCCGAGCGCCCGCCGGGTGATCTCCGCGAAGGCCCGGTCGCAGCCGGTCAGCACCGAGAGCGTCTCGATGATCTGCTCGTGCCAGATGGTCACGCCGTAGGTGTCGGAGAGGACCGGTTCGAGGTCGGGGTGGGCGTAGTCGGGTGTGCCGCCGTGGCGGGCGGCGATGTAGCGCTCGGGCATGCCGCCGGCGACCGGGCCGGGGCGGAAGAGGCTGATGTCGGCGATGACGTCCTGGACGTCGCGGGGCTGGAGCCGGGAGAGCAGGTCCTGCTGGCCGGGCGACTCCAGCTGGAACAGACCCAGGGTCTGGCTGGCCTGGATGAGCTTGAACGCGAAGACGTCGTCGAGCGGCACCTGCCGGGGGTTGTCGAGGTCGATGTGGTTGCCGGTGGTCCGTTCGATCTCGGTGACGGCGTGGGCCATCGCGGACTGCATCCGCACGCCCAGGACGTCGAGTTTGATGTTGCCGAGCGCCTCGATCTCCTCCTTCGCGGCCATGGCCATGGGGTAGTCGCCCTGCGGGGTGGGCTGCACCGGCAGCCGGTCCAGGAGGGTCGCGTCGCTGATGACCACGCCGCAGGGATGCATGGCCATGCCGTGGACCAGGGAGTCGAGGCCTTCGGCCAGCTCCCACAGGGGGCCGTACCGGTGTGCCTCGCCCGCCAGCTGTCGTAGCTCGGGCAGTTCGGCGAGGGCGCCGGTGATGTCGGAGGCGCGCAGGTGCGGGAAGCTCTTGGCGATCCGGTCGATCTCGGCCGGCGCGATGCCGAGAGCGAGGCCGGTGTCCCTGAGCGCCCTGCGCGCCCGGTAGGTCTCGGGCATGGCGGTGACCGCGACCCGCTCCTTGCCGAACCGTTCGAAGATCGTGTCGTAGCACTCCAGCCGGCGGGCGGATTCCACGTCGATGTCGATGTCGGGCAGGGACGCCCGGCGCGTGCTCAGGAAGCGTTCGAACAGGAGGCGGTGGTCGAGCGGGTTGGCGGTGGCGATGTCCAGCGCGTGGCAGACCAGCGAGCCGGCACCGGAGCCGCGGGCGGCGACGCGGATGCCCTTGGCCCGGATGTCGGCGACGACCTGGGCCACGGCGAGGAAGTACGAGTCGTAGCCCAGCTCGGAAATCACCTCGAGCTCTTCGTCCAGCCGGTCGAGCGCCGTACGGTCGCGGTCGAGACCGCGCCTGGCCAGGCCGGCCTCGCACTGCCCGCGCAGCAGCTGTGCGGCTCCGCCCGCTCGGGGCTCGGCGCCGAAGAGCGACGGTTCCGGGAAGTGCCGAGCGCCGAGCCCGAGGTCGGACACCGGATCCACGGTGCACGCGGTCGCGGTGTCCGCGGTGTCCGCCAGGAGCCGGCGGGCCCGGCGGATGTCTCCTCCGGCGCATTCGACGATCATTCGCGCGACGGTCTCCATTCCTCGCTCGTCCTTGAGCCAGCGCTGTCCGCTGTCCAGCCGGCGCCGGTCGATCGGTCTCAGCAGCCGGGCGGCGTCCAGGACGTCGGCGAGGCGGTGCTGGTCGGGGTCGGCGTAGCGGACGGCGTTGGAGAGCACGGCGGTGGCACGGGTGCGGTCGGCCAGCGCGAGGGTGCGGGCGGCCAGGCGCAGGGATCCCGGACCGGTGCCGGAACGTTTCTGCGCGACGACTTCCAATCGAACATCCCTCCCGAAGATCTCCGTCCAGGGCGCCAGCAGCCTCATCGCCACGTCCTCCCGGCCCACCGACAGCGCCCGCACCGGCTCCGAGAGCGGACCGAGCAACACGGTCAGGCCCGGGCCGCCGTACTCGCGCAGCGCCTGCCACGGCACCACCGGCGGTGTGCCGGACACGGCACCGGCATGGGCTGCGGACGTGATGCGGCACAGCCGTGCCCATCCCTCCCGGTTCTGCGCGAGCAGTGCGAACCGCAGTGGCGGCTCGACGACGTGCGCGCCACCGCGCGCCGGGGTGCGGCGGCGCCGGTCGGGCGGCGGAGGTGCCAGGGCCTCCACCGCCAGGTCGATGCCGAAGACCGGCCGGACCCCGTCCTTCGCGCAGGCCTGCGCGAACCGCACGGCCCCGGTGACCGTGTCCCGGTCGGTGAGCGCGAGCGCCGGCATGCCCTGCTCGGCCGCCCGTCGGACGAGCTGCTCGGGGTGGGAGGCGCCGTAGCGGGCGGAGTAACCGGACGCGACGTGCAGATGGGCGAAGCCCGTCATGCCGCACCTCCATCCCTCCACCCCTTTTCAGTGGTACGCCCGATATGTTCATCGTACGCTCGTTCGATTACTCTAGCCTCATCAGCCCAGGTAGGCGACTGGAATCGAACGCGTAAACGATTCTTTGGTGGAGTGGGCGGCGAGAGGGGGGGTGCCGCTCCGTCACCTCTTCGGTCGGGTGGGGCAGTTGGAGGCTCCAGGTGGGCGGATGGTGTCGACTTGTAGTGATGGAGACACTTTCCGTTACGTCGATGGCGTCAGTCGGCCCACGGTGGAGTGTTTCGTGTGCCGTCGGACGGCTCGGCCTCCAGGCCGGTGGACGTGATGGCCCAGGGGGCGTGGCCGGTCGGGTTCTCGACGGCGAAGGTGGCGCCGGCGCATTCGCGAGAGGGTCGTCGCCCGCGGTTTCGAGGGGATCGGGGCCGTCCATGGCTTCGCCTCGGCGGGGCTCGCCCCGGACGGGGCGGCCGTCACCGAGCGCGCTGTGCATCTCGGGGTGACCGAGCGGGCGGCCGCCGAGGTCGTGCGGGGCTGAAGTGGCGCGGGGGGAGGGTGAAGTGCGCGTGTTGCGGGCCGGTTTGGCGCGTATTGCACCCCGTGGTCCCCTATGGTCCCCTCGGGCCCGGCTGGTGACATCCCATCAGGTAGGTGGCGCGCGACCGGTTACTCGGAAGTTTTACCGACGCGTAACTTCACGCTTGCACTACTCGTCCGTAACTTGATGGGTGAACAGCATCCTCGTGATCCGGATCACAGGGCGTAAGGCCGTCGCAACTCCCTTGAGCCGCAAGGAGATCACACGATGCTGCCCTGGAAACGAGTGCTCAGACCCCTGACCGCACTGCTCTTCGCCGCCGCCGTCGCCACCGTCCCCGCCGCCACCGCCCACGCGTCGAGCGCCCCCAGCAGCGGCTGGAACGACTACTCCTGCCGCCCTTCCGCCGCCCACCCCCGCCCCGTGATCCTGGTCCACGGCACGCTGGGCAACTCCGTCGACAACTGGCTCTCCCTCGCCCCGTACCTGGAGGACCGCGGCTACTGCGTCTTCTCCCTCGACTACGGCCAGCTGTCCGGCGTCCCGCTCTTCTACGGCCTCGGTCCCATCGACAAGTCGGCAGAGCAACTCTCCGCCTACGTCGACAAGGTGCTGAGCGCGACCGGTGCCGCCAAGGCCGACCTCGTCGGCCACTCCCAGGGCGGCATGATGCCCCGCTACTACCTCAGGTTCCTCGGCGGAGCCGCCAAGGTGAACGCCCTCGTCGGCCTCGCCCCCGACAACCACGGCGCCACCATCAGCGGCCTCACCAACCTGCTGCCGTACTTCCCCGGCGCCGCGGACCTGATCAAGGCCACCACCCCCGGACTCGCCGACCAGATCCCCGACTCCGCCTTCCTCGCCAAGCTCAACGCGGGCGGCGACACCGTCCCCGGCGTGCACTACACGGTCATCGCCACCAAGTACGACGAAGTGGCCACCCCCTGGCAGAGCCAGTACCTGAGCGGCTCCGACGTCCACAACGTGCTGCTCCAGAACCTGTGCTCGCTCGACCTCTCCGAGCACGTGGCGATCGGGCTCTTCGACCGGATCGCCTTCCACGAGGTGGCCAACGCGCTCGACCCGGCACACGCCACCGCCACCAGCTGCGCGTCGGCGTTCAGCTGAGCGGCCCGCCCAACCGAACGCCGCCGGGGCCTGTCCGGCCTGAGCCGCCGGTCAGGCCCCGGAGTCATGAGGGATCAGCGCCGGTGCGCCCGCCGCCGTACGGACAGGGAGAGCGCGCCGGCGACGGCGGCCCTACGGCGTGCTGCGAACATGCGGGAACTCCTCGGAACGGTCCTCGAGGCGGGCTCGGTCCCGCCGGGCTGGATCCCGCGGGCCGGATCCGGCCGGGCTGGATCCCGTGGGGGGCGATCAGGAAGCTAGCCCCAGGAAACCGTGAAATCGCCTGCTGGGAGGGGGCGAAGGAGATCCTTATGGTCGTCTTAAGGGAGTGCTCAGGCTGCGCTGAGGAAGCTAGCGTTCCCGCCATGACGAACGACGAGATCCGGCCCGCCCGGGCCGCCGACGTACCGGCCGTGAAGGCCGTGACAGACATGGCGTACCACCACTACATCGCACGCATAGGGGTGGTGCCGCAGCCCATGGAGGCGGACCACACGGCGAATGTGGCCGCGGGCAGGGTGTTCGTCGTCGGGGAGCCGGTGATCGGGCTCGTCGTCATCGAGGTCCACGAGGACCATCTGTTCCTCGACAGCATCGCCGTCCACCCCGACGCGCGTGGCCAGGGGGTGGGACGGCGACTGCTGGAGTTCGTGGACGCACGCGCGCGTGCACTCGGCCTGTCCGAGGTCAGGCTCTACACCAACGCGCTGATGTGGGAGAACCAGGAGCTCTACCCGAGATACGGCTACGAAGTCGTGGGACGGCGCGTGGACGGGCCGTACGACCGCGTCCACTACCGCAAGCGGCTGGGCTGAAGGGGGCGGGGACGGGCGCGGTCAGCCGTCCGGCCACCAGGTGCGTGCGATGTCCTTCCGCACCTCCGGGCGTCCGGCGGGGCGCTCGTCGGCCTCCTCGCGGATCCGGCGGCGGTCCGTCTTCTTCAGGGGCTTCTGCACGGTTGCGCGGCGCATGGCTGCCTCCTTCAGTGCCTACCGAGTTCCGTGGTGTCACGGAGGTAGACCCTTTCGGTGAGAGTTCCTCATCGGTGCCGGTCTGTCAGTGGTCGCTGTCACACGGACCGAGTGTCAGTGGTGGGTGTCACGCTGGGGGCATGACGAACGAGAGTGATCGGACAGTTGCGGTGAGTGTCGACTGGGATGCACAGGCCGCCACCTTCGACGCCGAGCCGGATCATGGGCTGGGGCCGCCCGAGGTGCGCGCGGCCTGGGCGGAGCGGCTTTGGACCTGGCTGCCCGGACGCCCCGCCGACCTCCTGGACCTCGGCTGCGGCACCGGCAGCCTGGCCCTCCTCGCCGCCGAGCAGGGCCATCACGTCACCGGGGTCGACAGCTCGGCGGCGATGGTGGAGCGGGCCCGCGCCAAGCTCGCCGGCCGTGACGCGGTGTTCCTGCTCGGCGACGCGACGGCACCACCGGTGGGCGAGCGGCTCTTCGACACCGTGCTCGTACGGCATGTGCTGTGGGCGCTGCCCGACCCCGCGCGGGTGCTGCGGCACTGGCGCGGCCTGCTGCGTCCCGGAGGGCGGTTCGTGCTGGTGGAGGGGGTGGGGGGGACCGTGGCCCCGGTCGGCATACCCGCCGAGCGGCTCACCGCCCTCCTGGCGCCGCTCGCCGCGGACATGCGCGTGGAGCGGCTGTCGGCGCAGGCGGTGCTGTGGGGCAAGGCGGTGAGCGACGAGCGGTACGCGGTGGTGGCGACGGTGTGACGGCCACAAGGGAGCGTCAGCCTGAAGGGTGCGTCAGGACAGCAGGGCGTCGAAACCGCCCTCGCGGGCCAGGGCCTCCAGCGTGTCGAGTGCCGTCACGGCGGCCGTGGCGGCGGCCGGGTCCCGGTCCGCCAGCCCGCTCTCGGCGAACTCGTCCTCGTCCAGCCGGCGTACGTCCGTGCCGTCGGCGGACCGCCACAGGTCCAGGTCGAGGTCCTCGACGACCAGTTCACCGCCGGTGAGCGTCGCCGGGCGGGTGATGTCGCAGTACCAGCCCTTCAGCGTGCCGTCGGCAGCGCGGACCTCCTTGACCGCGTACCAGCGGTCGCGCCAGTAGAACTCGGTGAAGACATCGCCCTGTTCGAAACGGACGAAGCCGAAGTCGCGGGACGTGTCACCGGCCCACGGCGCACGTACGGCGATCCGGGTGCCGTCGTCGTGCAGCAGCTCGGCGGGGTAACGGATCTTTGTCCGGCCCGCCTTGACCAGGACGACGTCCACCGTGGCCGGCGGCTCAGCCGAGTTCGCGGACATACCTGACCTCCGTCGCGCAGATGTCGTACCCGAACCACTTGTTGATCGCCAGCATCGGGCCGTTGCCGCTGTCGTTGCCCGTGAACGCCTCCGTGCAGCCGGCGGCGCGGGCGCGGTGCAAGGAGTCGTTCTTGGCGAGCTTGGCCAGGCCCCGGCCGCGGAAGGCTCGGGCCGTGCCGGTCATGACGGTGCCGTACCGGGTGCCGCCGTCGGTGCGCGCCGCGCTGAACGCCGCGGGGCGGCCGTCGACCAGGACGACCGAGGTCAGCTCCCGGCTGAACAGGGGATGCCGCCAGGTCCCGTCCAGCCAGGCTTCGTAGTCGGCGAACTCGGTGTCGATGTCGCTCGGTTCGTCCAGCGTCGTCTCCGCGTCCAGGGCGAAGAGCGGACGCGGGTCGTCGGCGAAGTCGGCGGCGGAGCGGAGTTCGACGCCGGGCGGGGGAGTCCGGAGCGGGGGGAGCGTGCCGTGCGCGAGGTCGAGTCGGAGGAAATGGGCGGAGCGGCTGGCCGTGTAACCGCGGCGCTCGGCGAAGGCGCGGTGGGCCGGGGCATCCAGGACCCAGGCGTACGAGGTGGTCGCACCGGCGTCCGACAGGTGTGCCTCCGCCGTACGGACGAGGAGGGCGCCGGCGCCTCGGCCGGTGCGCTCCGGGTGTACGTACACGTTGGCGAAGCCCTGGCCCGGCTCGGTGCTCTCGTGGGCGAGGCCGACCTGTGCCGTGCCGATGATCTCGCCGTCCTCCTCCGCGACCAGCTGGCGGAAGCGGGCGTCGGGATGGGTGTGCGTCAGGTCGTGGACCAGGGACTCCGGGGTGGACAGCAGGTAGGGGAGGGTGAGCTGCCGGACCCGGGCGAAGCCTACGGCGTCCGACCGGACATCGGGGCGCAGATCGCGCACGATCACTGTCATGGGGCGCACGCTATGCGGGGGCGAATGCGGGGTGCCTCTCATTTTCCGGCGGATACGGGAGAATCGGGCCGTGACTCTGAAGATCCACATCGATGACAGCGCGCCGCCGTACGAGCAGGTAAGGGCGCAGATTTCCGAGCAGGCGCGGGGCGGGGTGCTGCCGGTCGGATACCGGCTGCCGACGGTGCGGGGGCTGGCCGAGTCGCTGGGGCTGGCGGTGAACACGGTGGCCAAGGCGTACCGGGCGCTGGAGACGGACGGGGTGATCGAGACGCGGGGCCGTAACGGCACGTTCGTCGCCGCCGCCGGGTCGGCCGCCGAGCGTGAGGCGTCGTCGGCCGCACAGGCGTACGTGGAGCGGGTACGCCGGCTGGGGTTGGGCGAGAAGGAGGCGCTGGCCGCGGTGCGTGACGCCCTGCGGGCGGCTTATGGGGGGTAGGGGTTTTCGGGCTTCGGCCGGGCAGGGCTCGGCACCGCCGAGAGGCGCCGTGGCGGCTGATCGCCGTTGCGGCGGGAATGACTTCAGGCGTCAACCGCTGGTGCTCGGCTGCGGTGTTCGTGTCACCGACAACCCCGCCCTCTCCGCGACCCTCGCGAACGCCGCCGCGTCCCGCACCGCCGCTCCGCCCGGGTCGTTGTTGAAATACGTGTAGACGTCGGCCTTCTCGGGGTACGCCGTGGCGATGCGGTCGGCCCAGGTCTCCAGGGCGCGGCGGCCGTAGCGGGGCCAGGGGGTGGCCAGGCCCTCGTGGAAGCGGACGTAGGCCCAGCCGGTGGTGCGCCAGAGCGGGGTCATGGGGTGGGCCCGGATGTCGGACCAGCACAGGGCCGCGCCCCGGGATTCCAGGACCTCGCGGGTCTCCCGCGTCCACCAGGAGTCGTGGCGGGGTTCCACCGCCACCCTCGTGTCGCGCGGGAAGCACGCCAGGCAGGCGTCCAGCAGGGCCGGGTCGGCCTTGAGGGTCGGTGGGAGCTGGAGCAGGACCGGGCCCAGCCGGTCGCCCAGACCCGCCGCGTGGGTCATCAGGCGGTCGACCGGCTCCCCGGGATCCTTCAGGCGTCTGATGTGCGTGAGATAGCGGCTGGCCTTCACCGCGATCACGAAGTCCGCGGGGACCCGGTCCCGCCAGGACGCGAAGTTCTCGCGGCTCGGCAGGCGGTAGAACGCGTTGTTCAGCTCGACGGTCGTGAAGTGTGCCGCGTACTCCTCCAGCCACCGCCGCACGGGCACGTCAGCCGGGTACAGGACGTCCCGCCAGTCCTTGTACTGCCAGCCCGAGGTCCCGATGAACAGGGGCATACCCCCATCAAAGCACTACAGGTACAGCCCCGCGTCCGCGTCCTCCCGTGCGCCCGGTACCGAGGTCGGTGCCGCCGTGCCCCGGCGCAGTGCGTACAGCTCCGCCAGGGTCGCTCCCTCGCGGCCCACGCCCTCTTCCGTGCCGAGCCAGTTCACCGCCTCGGGGCGGGTCAGCGCACCCACCTCGATACGGGCGAGGCAGCGGCCGGGGCGGACCACGGCGGGGTGCAGGCGCTCCAGGTCCTCGTTGGTGGTGACACCGACCAGGACGTTGCGGCCCTGGCCGAGCAGCCCGTCGGTGAGGTTCAGCAGCCTCGACAGCGCCTGGCCCGCGGTGTGCTTGGCCTCGCCGCGGATCAGCTCGTCGCAGTCCTCCAGCAGGAGCAGCCGCCAGCGGCCCTTGCCGGCGCCGTCCTCCTCGCCGATCGCGATGTCCATCAGATAGCCGACGTCGGAGAAGAGCCGCTCGGGGTCGAGGACGCAGTCCACCTGGCACCAGTCCCGCCAGGAGCGGGCGAGCGTACGCAGGGCGGAGGTCTTGCCGGTGCCCGGCGGGCCGTGCAGCAGCAGGAGACGTCCGGCGATGTCCTCGGGTGTCGTCTTCATCAGGCGGTCCATCGCGTCCGCCACCGGTGCCGTGTAGTTGGCGCGTACCTCGTCCCAGGTGCCGGCTGAGATCTGCCGGGTGGTGCGGTGCGGGCCGCGCCGGGGGGAGACGTACCAGAACCCCATGGTCACGTTGTCCGGCTGGGGCTCCGGCTCGTCCGCCGCGCCGTCCGTCGCCTCGTTCAGCACCTTCGCGGCCAGCTCGGCGGTGGTCGCGGTGACCGTGACGTCCGCGCCCCGGTTCCAGCGGGAGACCAGCAGCGTCCAGCCGTCGCCCTCCGCGAGCGTGGCGCTGCGGTCGTCGTCGCGGGCCACCCGCAGCACCCGCGCCTCCTTCGGCAGCAGGGTCGCCCCGGTGCGCACCCGGTCGATGTTGACCGCGTGCGAGTACGGCTGCTCGCCCGTCGCGAAGCGGCCGAGGAACAGCGCGTCGACGACGTCGGACGGTGAGTCGGAGTCGTCGACGTTGAGCCGGATCGGCAGCGTCTCGTGCGGCTTGGCAGACATGCCGCCATGATCCGACACCGGGGCCCGCCGTGCACCCGTTTTCCGAAGTGGGCGGAGAGTGTCGGATGTGCGCCGAGCTTCCGGAGTATCCGGAGTGTCCCCCTGGTCCTGTCGCACGGCTGTCGATCGCCGATACCTGCCCCGGGGGCGATTTCCGCCACTACTGTTGTCCTTGATGGGACGTCATGAGTGGAATTCGGGGGCTCGGCGGTGGCGGCTCACCGCCCTGCTCGGTGTGGGGGTGGCCGCACTCGCCCTGATCGTGACACTGATCAACACCCTGCCCGGGGGAGGCGGCGGCACCGCGGGCACGACCCGCGACGGCGACAAGGTGCACGGCAGCCCGGCCACCCCGCCCGACGCGGCCCAGCCGTATGTGGGCTGGGGCTTCACCCACACGCAGTACAGCGCGGACGAGGGCAGCACCACCGCCACCGACCGGGTCGAGAACCTGCTGGCCCAGGACGGCGGGCTGCCCCAGGACCAGGCGATCATGGGCTGGGGCGCCGACAACCCCGAGCCGGTGAAGGGGCGTTACGACTTCGGCGCCCTGGACCGCCGGGTCGACTTCATGCGCGGGTCGGGCGGCACCCCGGTGATCACCCTGTGCTGCTCGCCGGACTGGATGAAGGGCGGCAGGGCCGGTGTGAACAACACCGACTGGAGCCAGGCCGCCCTGGAGACCGCCCCCACCCCCGACCACTACCAGGACTACGCGAACCTCGCCGCGACCGTCGCCAGGCGCTATCCGGACGTACGGCACTTCATCGTCTGGAACGAGTTCAAGGGCTTCTGGAACAACGACAAGGCCCGCTGGGACTACGAGGGCTACACCGAGCTGTACAACCTCGTATACAAGGCGTTGAAGGCCGTGAACAAGGACATCATGGTCGGCGGGCCGTACCTCGTCATGGACAGCTTCGACCCGCGCCAGACCGAGAACGCCTCACCCACCCTCAAGGGTCCCTGGGGCGTCATGGACCAGCGGGTGATCGACGCCTTCGACTACTGGAACACCCACAAGGCGGGCGCCGACTTCGTGGTCGTCGACGGGTCCAGCTACACCAACGACGACGACCTGCTGCCGGACGAGTTCGCGGCCACGGACAAGCTGACGTACGTCAGCGAGTGGGTGCGCAAGCAGACGCACGACCTGCCGCTGTGGTGGGCCGAGTACTACGTCGAGCCCGCCGACGGCAGCGACGAACGCGACGGCTGGACCGAACCGCACCGGGTCGCCGTCCAGGCCACCGGCATGATCGCCATGGTGAAGGGCGGCGCCGGCTCCGGCTTCTACTGGAACCCGGAGGACGAGAAGGGCGGCGACTGCGCCGGCTGTCTGTGGACCACCACCGACAGCGCCGACGGGGGACGCCAACTCCCCATGTACGACCTGGTGTCGAGGTTCGGGAAGGCGTTCCCGCCGGGGACCCGGTACGAGACGGTCTCCGTCGCCGAGGACGATGCCCCCAACGTGCGTGTCCTCGCCGACGACAGGACCGTGCTCGTCGTGAACACCCTCGGCCGGACGATCAGCGCGCAGGTGGACGGGAAGCGGTTCGACCTGAAGGGGTACGAGGTGAAGTGGCTCACCCGGTGAGCCGGATGAGCCACTTTGTCCCTCCTACTTGAGCGTCAGGAACCGCTGCGCCAGTGATGCCAGCACCATCGCGAGCAGGGGCAGCGAGAACCAGAAGCTGCCCTGCAGCCACCGCAGCTGACGTACCCCGGGCCGGACCGCGACCCGGACCACCTCGCGTGCCGTCAGCAGCAGGATCAGGGCCACGGCGGCGAGAGCACCGACCACCGACCACGGTGTCCAGGTGATCCGCGGCCCGATCGGCCCCGGATCAGGTTTCTCCACCGCACCCGCGGGCTGCGTGCGCAGCGTGTACATGGTCACGTCGTCGTTGACCAGGGCCTTCGTCAGATCCTGTCGGTCGTCCAGGTTCTGGATCAGCCGGTTCTCCCAGGCCGCCGAGTATCCGGCGTCCATCTGGAGATAGACGACCTGACTCCTGTTGATCACCAGATACGAGTTCGGGCCGGCGTCCTTGAGTGCCTTGACCAGGCTCGACACCAGCACCGGGTCGGTCGGCGCCAGTGTCGGCACGTAGTCGACCCGTTCCATGTCCTTCGCGCCCCACGGAATCGCCGGGGTCACGTCGTTGACCGTGTCGTTGCTCAGCCACAGCAGCCGTACGGTCGGCTTGTCATGGGCGTAGACATAGTCCATCGCGGCGACCTCGCCGGGCCGGACCCGCTCGAAGGACTCGTTGCCCCAACGGGCCACCAGGAAGCCGCCCATGAGCAGCAGACCTGCCATCAGCGCGGCCACCGGGGCCAGGCTGACCCGGTCCTTCTCGCGCTCCTTAGCCGTGGCACCGGTGCGCGGGAACAGGGCGAGAGCTGCCAGCAGGGCTGCGCCCGGCAGGGCGAACATGAAGACCCGCAGGGCCATCTCGCCGCCGTACGACTGCATGCCGAAGCCCAGGAACGGGACGAAGGTCAGGACCAGCAGGGACCGCTCGCGGTACTTGTGGAAGCGGCGGCGCCACCAGCCCCAGACGGCGAAGGCCATCATGCTGCCGGCCAGCAGGACCCGGACGTACAGGACCAGCTTGTGGGTCGAACTGCCGCCCTGGATACGGCCGGAGACCGAGGTCGAGACATTGCTGCCGACCCCGCCGACCCCGCCGAACAGCTCGTTGAAGTGCCCCGACCAGTACGGCTCGGCCATGAAGCCCAGCCAGACGGCCGCGACCACCCCGAACAGGATCGGCAGACCGCGCAGTTCGGACCTGCCGATCAGGACCAGGGCCGCCAGCACGCCCAGCATCACGAACGGGGTCAGCTGGTGTGCCGGGACGGTCGCCGCGTACAGGCCGATCAACACGATGAGCATGACCGCCTGCTGGCGGCGGTCGGTCGGCTCGACCTCGGCCTCGCCCGGGCGGAACCTCGTCCAGACGACATGCGGGGCGCGGAACCAGACGAGCAGGATCGCCACGAACATCAGGTAGAGGAGGTATGTGAAGCCCTGCGGGGAGAAGTAGTCCTGGCCGACCCAGCCGCACAGCACGAAGATCCAGATGCCGGTCCACTTCGCCCGCCAGCTCGCCCGCAGCGACCGTACGAGCAGGAACATCGGTGCCAGATAGGCGAGTTGGACGAACGTCGGCCACCAGCGGATGACCTCGGTGAAGTCCGTGACCCCGCAGGCCCGGCCGATGAAGGCCGCCGCCGCGAAGAAGCCCGGCCAACTCCAGCGGGCGTCCAGGTCGGGGACGGCCGACCCGGTGCGGTCGATGTAGTCGATGAACCCGAGGTGCTGCCAGGCGGTCGGGAACCGCGGTTCCGTCTCGATCACGGCGGGCAGCGCGTGCAGCGACACGACCGTCGCCAGCAGGGTGACCAGGAGCAGCGCCTTGTGCTCGCGGCGCAGCCACAGCAGTGCGGCGAACACCGTGACCAGCAGCGCCGCCCCGACCAGCGTCGGCAGCGGCAGCACCGAGATCAGCCCGAGCCCGCCCATCCGGTCCAGGTCGGCGTCGTCGAGCCGGGCGGCCGGCACCCAGTAGAGCAGGAGGGCGGCGACCAGAAGACAGCCGAGGACGACTCCCTGGCGGGTCGGGATCAGCCGCTCCCGCAGCGACAGCGCGGGCTCCGCCGGAGGTTCGGCCGGTACCTCTTCCCGTTCCTCCGGTACGACCGCCTCTCCGAACGGCGTGTCGACCGCCGCCTCCTTCGGCAGCGATGACTCGGCCGGCCCGAGGGAGGCCTCCGAGCCCGGCTCCCTCCCCCAGTCTCGGCTTCGCTCGACCGGGGGGACCCCCGTCTCGACCGGCAGCCCGAGGTTCCGCGGTGGCCGCAGTGCCCAGGTCGCCCGGTCGTCCGGCTGGACGACGGGCGTGCCCGAGGGCGGGGTTCCCGGACCCGGACGGACGTCCGGGCGGCGCTCCACATGGTCGAAGTCCACATGGATGCCGAGGGCGAGGGTGTCGGTGTCCAGCGCCCAGGCCGGGCCCCGCCGGCGCGGTGCCGCGGTGGTGGCCGGGGCCATGGGGGTCCCCCCGCGCGAGCGAAGCCGAGCGGGGGGAAGCGCCCCCAGGTCGGCGAGGTCCCCGTCCGGTGCCGCGTCCTCCGGGACGTCGGCCGGAGCCGCCCGGAGCGTCCGCCACAGCTTGGGCGCCGCGATCGTCACGATCACCGCGAGGCTGGAGATCTCGGCCACACCCGCGCCGGTCAGCCCCATCCGGGGCAGCAGCAGCAGGGTCAGCCCGAGCACCAGCACGCACAACAGGCCCTGCAGCCAGGCCAGTCCGGCGGTGCGGCTCTGGGCGCGCAGTACCGCGAAGTACGTCTCCATCACGACCCTGAGCAGCGCGCCGACCGCGAACCAGCGCAGCAGCGGGGTCGCCGCGTCCGCGTAGCCCGCGCCGAACACACCGAGGATCCAGGGCGCCCCGAAGAACAGCAGCGAGCAGATGGGGATCATGATCCGGGCCATCCGCTTCAGCGCGGCCCGGGTGTTGGCGGCCAGCCGGGCCGGGTCGTGCGAGCCCTCGACGGTGAGCGAGGCGCCCATGTTGATGGCGAGCAGGTTGATGGTGCCGCCGATGGTGGTGGTGATGTAGAAGTACGCGTTGTCCTCGGAGCTGACCTGCGAGGCGATGATCACCGGGACCAGGTAGACCACGGCGAGGGAGAACAGCGAACCGGTGTAGTCGCCGGCCAGGAACCTGCCGATCTCCTTCAGCGCGGGCGGCCTGGCGTGTTCCTCGGTCGCCTTGACGTGCCGGGGCACCAGGCGCCGGAACACCAGCCAGCCCAGCGGCACCACCGAGGTGGCGATCGCCGCGACCCAGGAGACGAACACACCGGCCATCGGGACGGCCACCGAGAAGGCGACCAGCAGACCCAGCTTGACCGCCGAGAACACGGTGTTGCCCACCGGCACCCAGGGCGCGTTGCGCAGCCCGGTCAGCACGCCGTCCTGGAGCGTGAGCAGGTTCCAGGCGACGACCGCGACGACGAACCCCAGCCCGGGGAGCGGCCCGTGCAGGAAGCGGTACGACGGCCCCCACATCCCGAGGGTCATCAGGAAGAGCCCGGCGGCCAGCGCCACGATCAGCGAACTGCCCGCGTAGGTACGGAAGATGAGCCGTCCGGTGGCTTTGCCCGCCACCGGGATGAAGCGGGCCAGGGCACCGGTCAGGGTCACCGCGGTCAGGCCCGCGAGGAGCTTCATCGCGGCGATCGCGGCGGAGCCCTGGCCGACCGCCGACTCGGAGTAGTAGCGGGCCGCCGCCAGCCAGAAGCCCAGGCCCAGCACGGCGGAGATGCCGGTGTTGAGCATCAGCGCGTAGGCGTTCCGGAAGAGCGGGCTGCCGCCGGACGAGCTGCCTCTGCCGGGCAGCCGAAGGCGGCGCCCCGACTGCTCGGGCGCCGCGGTGTCGTTGGTCGCGGCCTCGGTTGTGGTGGTCGTCGTGTCAGACACGGGAACGGATGGCCTTCCGGCGGAGCTGGCGGGCTCTGCGGAGAACGGCGTACCCCTTGGTGAGGGCACGGTCCTTGGCGAAGTTGCGGGCGATCGCACGGCCTTCGAGCAGCTGTGCGAACTCCGCGGCGTCCGTGCTGCGGCGTACGGTGACGCGATGCAGCGCGTACGGACCCTGGCGGCGGCGGGCGAGGCCGTTCTCGACGGCGAGCGCCTGGGCGTACCCGGTGTCCCGCACGGCCTGCCGGACCCGGGCGCTGGAGTAGCCGTACGGGTAGGCGAACGAGGCCGGTTCGGTGCCCAGTTGCTCGGCGACGATCTCCCGGCACCGCACGAGCTCCTCGCGCAGCCGTTCGTCGGCCAGCTGGTCGAGCTGCGGATGGGTGTGGCTGTGCCCGCCGATCTCGCAGCCGGCGTCCGCGAGATCGCGCACCTGGTCCCAGTCGAGCATGGCGTCCAGGCCGCCTCCGGTGTCGTACGCGCCCCTGATCCAGCCCGTCGAGACGAACAGGGTGGACGCGAAACCGTGCTTGGCGAGGACCGGGAGGGCGTGCCGGTGCACGCCCTCGTAGCCGTCGTCGAAGGTGATCAGGACGGGCCGGCTCGGGAGCGGGCCGCCCGTGCGCCAACCCACGGCCAGGCCGGCCGTGGTGACGGGGGTCAGGCCCAGGTCGCCGATGAGTGCCATCTGCTCGGCGAACGCCTCCGGTGCCACCGACAGCGCGCGGGTGGCCTCGTTCGGCGCGGTCGCGACCGAGTGGTACATGAGGATCGGCACCGGTGCCTCAGTCATGAGGTCCCCCCTCCGTTCCGGCCATGAGATGCCCCTCGATCCCGGCGACGGTGAAGGTCGCCCCGCCCCGCCGCGCCCGCACGCTTCCCACCACGTAGCCGCCCGCCGCCGTCAGTACCCCGGTGACGATCGCCCCGGCCCGGCCGGCGCCCCCCGGCCGGGCCAGGAGTGCGTCCCGCAGGCCACGAGCGACCCCCGCGGGCAGCACACGCGTGGTGTACCGGCGTTCGGACTCGAGTCCCTTGCCGGCGCCCACGCTCCGGGCGACCAGGGCCTTGGAGAGGCCCTCGGCGTAGGCGCGGGTGCGGAAGTAGCCGAAGTGCTCACGAGCCTGCGGCACCCGGTGGTGGATCACCGCGCGATCGTCGATGAGCAGCACCGCGTCCGGGCGGGCCCGGGTGAGCCGGATGCACAGCTCGGTCTCCTCGCAGCCGAGCGGGCGCTTGTCGCCGTCCCGTCCGATGCCGGTGGCGAAGCCGCCCGCCGCGTCGAACGCGGTACGCCGGAAAGAAGCGTTTCCGCCGAGGACGTTGCGGACCCGGACCCGGCCCGGGGGCAGCCCCCGGTAGGTGCAGCCGACCACCCAGTCGAACTCCTCGGGGAACCAGTCCGGGCGACGGCCCGAGGCCCACACGGGCATGGTCCGGCCGCCGACCGCCATCACCTTCGGGTCGGCATAGCCCTCGGCGAAGCGGCGCAGCCAGTCCCGTTCGGCCACGGCGTCGTCGTCGAGGAAGGCGATCACCTCACCGTAGGAGCAGGCGATACCGGTGTTGCGGCCCGCGGACAGGCCGCGGGGGCCCGCGTTGGCGAGCACCCGGACGTCCGTGGCCTCCTTGTGCTCCTTCGTGAGCCGTTCCAGGAGCGCCGGGTTGTGGTCGACGACCAGCAGGGTCTCCAGCGCCGGATACGACTGGGCGCGCACCGAGGAGACCGCCGCGAGGATGTCCTCCCAGCGGTCCTCGGTGTACACGCAGATCACGACGGAGATGTCGGGATCGCTCAAGACGACTCTCCCTGGCCCGTGCTGAGCATCGGGGAGTGCCGGACCTGCCGGCGCAGCGCACGCCGGTTGGAGCGCTCCCCGAGGATCACCTTGAGGACCCGGAACCCGTCCCGCACGGCGCGCAGATTACTGGTGCCGTGGATGCGGAGGTACTCGTAGCTGGGTATCTCCTGCACCTTCAGGCCCGCCTTGACCACCCGGACGTTGATCAGGGTCTCGATCTCGAAGCCGGTGCAGTCGAGGTCGATCTTGTCGAGGCAGTGCCGCCAGAAGGCGTTGTATCCGTAGCAGAGGTCGGTGTAGCGGGCACCGAACTTGCGGTTGACGATCGTACACAGCGCCCAGTTGCCGAGCTTGCGGATGAAGGTCATGTCGTCCGTGCCGCCGCCGTTGGCGAAGCGCGAACCCTTGGCGAAGTCGGCGCCCGAGACCAGGGCGGAGACGTACGACACGATCTCGTGGCCGTCGGCCGAGCCGTCCGCGTCCACCATGACGATGATGTCGCCGGTGCATGCCTCGAACCCGGTGATCAGGGCGTCCCCCTTGCCCTTGCCACTCTGTTCGACGACTTTCACGTCGGGCCACAACTCCCGCGCGACTTCCACGGTGTTGTCGGTGGAATTGCCGTCCACAAGGACCACTTCGTGTATCCAGCCGGGAAGTGTCTTGAAGACGTAGGGAAGATTCTCCGCCTCATTCATGGCGGGGATCACCACGCTCACCGGCGGTGTGATCGCCAGGTGCGAGGAGATCGGTCGGTATTCGGCAGCCATTAACGGATCTTGGTCCGAGGCAGGCTGGCGCAGAACAGAACTCAAGAGTCTTGTCCCTCTCGTCCGGTGGACCACCCGCCCCTGGGCGGCCCGCTTCTGTGTCCGGTTCGAAAGGGGGGTTATCACCCGTGGCACGGAAAACTGATCTCCGTATCCGCAGGTGAGCTGGCAAAGCTAACCGGTCTGCCGGAAAACGGCAGCCGGTCGCGCGGCACGACTCGGAAACAACAGTGGTCACACTCGAAATGACAGTGGTCATTGCGGTCACCGAGCACGGCACCCCCCTACCGCGCCCCGCTCCGGAACATCGCGGTCCTTGAGCCCTCCCCTGGTGCCGCTTGATGACGATCCGATGCGGGTGAGATGTACGACGGTATTGATGATTGGACCAGTATGGCAAGGCCTGGAAGTGCGCCTCACGTCTTTGTTGGTTTGGCCGTTACGTAAATTTGGCCGGCCTTGTTCCTTAACTCGAACGGATTTTCCCGGTCCGTCGGGACATCCGTTTGAGAATTCGTTCCACCGGTCGCAGTCGTACCAGCAGAAGCAGGAGAACGCTGATCGCGGTCACGGCGACGACTCCGCCGCGCCAGGACCAGCGGTGCGTGGCGAGCATGCCCTGTGCGATCAGCATGTCCAGGGCGACGGCGCCCGCCAGCGCGGTGAGCGTCCGGGCGAACGGATCGAGTCCGCGCAGCGTCAGACCGATCGCCCCGGCAGGCGCGGCGAACAGGAAGAACAGCGTGAACGGGCCGCGCAGTGATGAGCCCGAATCGGTCAGTGCGAGCAGCGCGCCGGTCCCGGCGACGGCGGTCGCGGCGCCCGCGAGCAGCGGTCCCAGGTCCCTCCCCGGTCCTGGCCGCGCCCGTTCGTCGCCCTCTGGCGATGGTGTCTTGAACCGTATGGCCTGCATGGCCGACTTTGCCCCCCAAGGCGTCGGATGCCGGACTTCAATGTCGCGCAGGAAAACGGGGGGCGTCAAGCGGGTCTCCGGACATGACCGTTCCCCGGAGGCGCGGGTTGCCTCCGGGGAACAAGTCGCTCGTTTTGGGCCCCTGTCGCTGATCGATTACGACACTTGATCAGGCCCTTGCCCTCGGTCGAGGAGGCCTTGAAGCCGGCGCCGTTCTTGAGAGTGCCGATGTAGCTGCCCTTGACGGCCGTGGGGGAGCCGGCGTGCAGCACCCTGCCGGTGGCGGGTGCGGCCTGGGCGGGGAGTGCGCGAGTTGACGACCTGTCACAGGCCTGTCGTGGACGCGCAATCAAAGGCACCGGTAACGCACAGGATCGGTCCGGTGGGGGCTGGTTGAGGCCCCGAAAAGTTTTGGCATGGACACTTCCCGTCAACACGCGTAGTTGGTACGACAGTTGTGGCAGAGATCCTGCTAAAGGGAGGTTCCATGAGACGTTCCCGAATTACGGCATACGTGACTTCACTCCTCCTCGCCACCGGCCTCGCTCTCGCCGGGGCCGCAACCGAAGCCCAGGCCGCGACCGGCGGCTACGTGGCCCTCGGCGACTCGTACTCGTCCGGTGTCGGCGCCGGCAGCTACATCAGCTCAAGTGGCAGTTGTGACCGCAGCACGAACGCCTACCCGTACCTGTGGAACGCCGCCCACAGCCCGTCCTCGTTCTCGTTCCTGGCCTGTTCGGGCGCCACCACGGGCGACGTGCTCGCTGGTCAGCTGGGCACGCTCAGCTCCTCGACCGCCCTAGTCTCGATCACCATCGGCGGCAACGACGCCGGCTTCGCCGACGTCATGACGACCTGTGTGCTCAGCTCCGACAGCACCTGCCTGTCCCGGATCAGCACCGCCGAGGCCTACGTCGACTCCACACTCCCCGGCAAGCTCGACAACGTGTACGACGCCATCAGCGCCAAGGCCCCCAACGCCGAGGTCGTCGTCCTCGGCTACCCCCGCTTCTACAAGCTGGGCACCACCTGCCTCGGCCTCTCCGCGACCAAGCGCTCCGCCATCAACAACGCCGCCGACTACATCGACGCCGCGATCGCCAAGCGCGCCGCCGACCACGGCTTCGTCTTCGGTGACGTCCGCACCACGTTCACCGGCCACGAGATCTGCTCCAGCAACTCCTGGCTGCACAGCGTCAACTGGCTGGACATCGGCGAGTCGTACCACCCCACCGCGGCCGGCCACTCCGGCGGCTATCTGCCGGTCCTGACCAGCAACGCCTGACCTTCGGTTCTCAGCGCGGACGCGCGGCCTTCGGTACTCAGTACGAGTCTGTCGGTACTCGGGACGAGCCTGTCGGTACTCAGGACGAGCTCGAAGGCGAAGGCGAAGGCGAAGAGGAGGCCCCGCCGGTCGGGGTCTCCGTCGTTTTGGTGCAGGTCACCGAGAACGGCACCGAGTTGGACGTGGCCGTCACCGGGCTACGCACCTCGACGGCGATCGCGTCGTTCAGCGTCCCGCTGTCGGACCAGGTCGTCACGGTCACCCTGGTCTGCCGGGTCCTCCCGCCGCCGTCCGGGAAGGACAGCGTCTTCCACCCCTGGTCGTCGAGCGAGCCGTTCTTCAGCACCCAGCGGTACTGCACCTCCGCGGGCACGCTCCCGACCGTGAACGTCGCCGTGAAGGCGGGAGCCTGTGCGGTCGGCGGCGGACAGCTCCCCGAGTAGTCGGTGCGGGATCCGGACACGCTGACCTTCACACTCTGTGCGGCCGTGCTGCTGCTCGCGGACGGCGACGGGGACTTGGACTCCTCCTTGCTGCTCCGGCTGGGCGCCGGGGAGCTGAGGTTGCTGGCCGACTGACTGGCGCCGGCGTTGTTGTCGCCGTCGTCGCCGTTGCCACGGTTGAGGAGGGCGTACGTCAGCCCGCCCAGCGCCAGGACGACCAGCACGAGCCCGATGACCAGCACGGTACCGGCCCTGCGGTTGCCGTCGCGGTCGGAGGCGGGCGGCCGGGTGTCCGTGGGGGTGGGCAACGGCGGTGTGGGGGACGGCGGCTGCTGCTGGTGGGCGACGCGGGTCGGAGCGTCGTACCGTCCCGGGACCGGCACGGTGGCGGCGGTGCCGGGCGTGCCCCCGAAAGAGGGGGTACCGCCCGCCGCGACCAACCGCAGGTCGTGCTCGGCCTGTTCGGCCGACAGCCGGTCGGCCGGGTCCTTGCGGAGCAGCCCCTCGATGACGGGTGCGAGCGGCCCGGCCCGGTACGGCTGCGGCAACTCCTCGTCCACCACGGCACGCAACGTGTTCAGCGGGGTGTCCAGCCGGAACGGGGAGGTGCCCTCCACCGCCGCGTACAGCAGCACACCGAGCGACCAGAGGTCCGACTCGGGGCCGAACGCGCGCCCCAACGCCCTTTCCGGGGCGAGGAACTCGGGTGAGCCGATCACCTCGCCGGTCATGGTCAGCGCCGAGCTGCCCTCGACGGTGGCGATCCCGAAGTCGGTGAGCACCACCCGTCCGTCGTTCGACAGCAGCGCGTTGCCCGGCTTCACATCCCGGTGCAGCACCCCGGCGGCATGCGCGGCCCGCAGCGCGGACAGTACCTCGGCGCCGATACCGGCGGCCCGCTGCGGGGACATCGGGCCCTCGGTGTCCAGTACGTCGGCGAGGGACACCCCACGGATCAACTCCATGACGATCCAGGGCCGTCCGCCCTCCATCGCCACGTCGTACACCGTCACCACGTTGCGGTTCGCGACCCGGGCCGCGGCCCAGGCCTCGCGCTCCAGACGGGCGTACATCCGCTCGACGTCGGGGCCGGGCAGCCCGGCCGGCGCCCGTACCTCCTTCACGGCGACCTCGCGGCCCAGCACCTCGTCCCGGGCCCGCCACACGGTGCCCATTCCGCCCTCGCCGAGCGGGGACAACAGTCTGTAGCGGCCCGCGATCACTCGCTCACGGCCCGGCTCTTCGGTCACGGGTGCTCCCCACGGCAGCTCGCGCTGATTCATCACAAAAGTAACTCAGAGCAGTGCGGATGCGGCGCCCTTGAGGACCAGTCCGGCGCCCAGGGCCACGACCACGAGCGCCGAGGCGAGCGGGGTGGTCCTGCGGACCAGTGTGGCCATGGGGTGGGTGGTCCACCGAGGGCGTTTGTCCAGCACCCGGGTCATTCCCGTACCCAACTTGACGACGGCGAACCCGGCGGCGGTCAGGGTCAGTGCGAGACCGATGCCGTAGGCGACGACGAGAAGCAGCCCGAACCAGGCCTGCCCGAGGGCGGCGGCACCGACGAGCACGACCACGGCGGAGGGGCTGGGGACCATGCCCCCGGCGAAGCCGAGGAGGATGGTGCCGCGCAGGGTGGGGGCCGTGTCGTGGGTGTGGGTGAACCCGCCGTGACTGTGCGGCATGGCGGTGTGAGGGCTCTCGGGGGCTGCGCCCCCCGACCCCCCTTCGGTTTGAACGGCCTCGTCCTCAAGCACGCCCAGAGGGGGTACCCCCGGACGGGCTGAAGTGTGTGGCCGGGCGCCATGGTCATGGGCATGAGCATGGGTGTTGCTATGAGCATGGCTGTGGTCATGAGGGTGGCTGTGGTCATGAAGGTGGTCGTGCCCGCGATCGTGATCGTGCGCGTGACCTTCGACGTGGGAGTGCGTGTGGCTGGCGCCGTGATCGTGCGTGTGGGCGTCGGCGCGGGCGTGCTCGGGTGCTCCGACCAGGGCCGGCTCCCGCTTCTCGGCCGCCTCGTGACCGTGGTGGTGGCTGTGGTCGTGGCCGTGGGCGTGCGCCTGCTCGTGGGCCCGGTTCCGCCATGCCCTGCGGGTCAGGTTCGCGCCCGCCGCCAGGACCATGAGGCCGCTCGCGATGCCCAGCCAGGCGATCACCGACGGGGTGGCCGCCGAGCCCGCTGTGACCAGGACGCCCAGGGCCACCACGCCCAGCGTGTGGGTGACCGTGACCGACGCGGCCAGCGGGAGGACGTCGCGGAGGCGGGCGCGGCCGCCGCGGGCCGCCGCCGTCGCCGCCATCAGGGTCTTGCCGTGGCCCGGCGCCAGCGCGTGCATCGCGCCGAGGCCGATCGCGATGAACAGCGCGAGCGCCGCGAAGCCGACGGTGAGGTGGTTGCGGGCGACCAGGTCGGTCAGGGCCTGGGTCCAGTGGTCGACGCCCCGGGGGAGGATCGCGGCGCCCGGGGCGTCCTGCCGTTCCTCGGCGAGGGCCGGCCCGCCCGGCCGTACCCGCACGGCGGCGGTCGTGATGTCCGCCGGGGAGGAGAGCAGGTCCTTGGGGTAGCTGGTGAGTTCGTGGGAGACGGACGTCTTCGGTACGTCCGTCCTCGTCAGCGTCATCCGGTCGCCGCGCGCCGTGATCTCCCGCCAGCCGGGACCGGTGTCGGTGCCCGCGCTGTGGAAGGAGAGGGTGGCCGTGCCGCCCTTGGGGAGGGGCGCGGTGAACCGGCACTCCACGCGGAGGGTGTTCAGACCGGCCTGGCCGGGCCGCAGTTCGGCGTGGCTGGTCCCGACGGTGAGCGCGGTCGCCCTGCCGTCGACGGTGAGTGCGCTGCCGTCGGCCGCGGTCGTGCAGCGCTGCTCGGCCCACCGGGCCGTGCCCAGCCGCTTCAGGTCGGGCTTGGCCTGGGTCGCCGGGATCTCGGCCAGGTCCTCGACATGGTCGACGCGGAGCTGTCCGGGGGCGGCGACGAGACCGTCGTACTTGTTGACGGTGAAGTTGCCGAGCGGGTGGGCGCTCGCGGCCGTGGCCGGCAGCAGCGTGAGGCCGCAGGCCATGACGAAGAGGGCGGCGGCGCGGCGGAGGTTCACTTCGAGGCCTCCAGCGCCTTGCGGGCCGTGCGGGCGCCCAGCGGGGAGAAGCCGGGGTTGAGCTTGAGGGCCTTGGTGAGGGCGGCCCGGCCGGCCGCCTTGCCGCCGTCGGCCAGCTCGATCATGCCCAGGTGGTAGCTGAAGGAGGCGTTGTGGTAGCCGGTGGCGGTGGCCCGGCGGGCGTACGGCAGCGCTTCCCTGTCCTTGCCGTTGACGTGCAGCGCCCAGGCCAGCGCGTCCGCCGTGTGCACGGTGTGGCGGCGGGCCCACTCGGCGCGGGCGGCCTTCAGGGCCTCGGCCTTGTCGCCGTGGTCGGCGGCGGCGAGCGCGGTGTCGAGGTCGGCGTTGACGCCGTTGGCGCGGGCCAGCGCGATCCAGGCCTCGACGAGTGCGTACTGGTCCTCGGCCTTCGCCTTGTCGCCCTTGGCGTTCCGGTCCTCGTACAACTCGCCGAGCTCCACGAGCGGCTGGGGCAGTGGATAGCGGGAGACGACCAGTTCCATGCCCTTGATGGCGGCGGCCCGATCGCCGCTCGCCGCCTGGGCGCGGGCCCGGCCCTCCAGCGCGGGGAGGTAGTTCTCGTCGGCGGTCAGCGCGCGGGCGTAGTAGTCGAGCGCGCTCTCGTAGTCGCCCTGGTTCCAGGCGAGCAGGCCGAGCTGCGCGGCCACGTAGGCGATGTCGCCCTTCGAGGTGGCCGTGGACAGCGCCTGCTGCAGCACCTGCCGGGCCGTCTTCACGTCACCCCGCAGCTCCCGCACATACGCGTACCGGGTGAACACCGGTACGCCCGGCTTGCGTCGGTCGGCCAGGTCGGCCGCCTTCGCCGCGTCGGCGTAGCGGCCGAGTTCGACCAGGGCGTCGATACGGGAGGACAGGGCGCCGGCGTTGTACGGATTCTGCTTGAGGGCCTGGTCCGCGTAGGTGAGCGCCTGAGCGAACTGGTGCCGGGCGGCGGCCAGTGCGGCCTGGCCGGCCAGCGCCTGGTCGTTGTCCGGGGTGATCTGGAGCGCGCGCTCGAGGGCCTTCTCGGCCTGCGGGTAGCGGGACGGGTCGCCCTTGGTGCGCGCCTGCTCGACATAGGCGAGGCCCAGGGTTGCCCAGCTGTCGGAGTCCTTCGGCTGGGTGCGGAGATGGGCCTGGAGGGAGGCGATGCTGGTGTCGAGATCCCCGCTCGCGAGCAGCGCCGGTGACACGGCACTCGACGCGGCCATCGGCGCACCGCCGTTCCCGGACGCCCCGAAGGCGATCGCTCCGCCGGTCAGCGCGATGGCCAACAGCACTGCGGAGCCCGCGAGTTGGGCCCGCCGCCAGTTGCGCCCCGCGGCGGCGAAGCGGCGCAGGGCGGTGACCCGCTCGTCGTCCTTCGGCGCGGCGGGCTGCTTGTCGTTCGTACCCGGGGCCATGCCCTCTCCTCATAGATGTCGCATGGGGGTGGCGCGGCCCGCTGCCGTGGGGGATTGGGTGGGAAGCGGGCCGCGCCAGTCAACGGGGGGCATGCAGCGCCCCGTAAGGGGCGCGGGACTGCGTTGGATATGCGGCTACCGCCGCGTGTGCGCGACCAGCCACAACCGGGCCCGCAGTCACCCCACTACCTGAATCGCGACGGCGCTCAGTACGGCCGCTGCATCCGACGGCGCCACCAGCCGAACGCGGTGCCGATCAGCAGCACGCCCGCCGCACCCGCGGCCGCGGACCCGGCGATCAGCGTCGTGTTGCTGCTGTCGGAGCCGGTCAGGGCGTCGCCCAGTGCGCTCTTCGTGCTGCTCCCGGCGGCCTTGGCGAGCGCGCCGCGCGAACCGGACGTCGGCTCGGCCACGTACGGGAAGTACTTCTCGAAGCCCTTGTCGTTCTTGTCGACCGCGTCGCCCAGGTCGTTCTTGGAACCGACCAGTTCGCCCTCGACGACCTGCAGTGCCTCGTCGATCACGTCGTCGGTGAGCCGGCGCCCGTTCGGGAAGCCCGCGTTGTCACCGTCCAGGACACCGAGCCGCTTGGGCTTTGCGGTGGGCTTGATGGACGTGTTCAGGCGGAGCATCTCCGACGGCGTCGCGTACGGCTGCTCCTGGTTGAGGCCCTTGACGCCCTTGAGGAACACGTCGACGAGGTCGTTACGGGGCTCGGACGGCGCCTTGATGTTGTAGATCGCCTGGATGAGCTTCGGCAGTTCCGGGTTGGTCACGTTCTTCAGGAACTGCGCGTCGTCCTTGGGCTGGGACGCGTTGAACTTGTCCTTGTCCTTCTGCGGGTTGACGACCTCGTTGACCAGGGGGTTGCCGAGGCGCGAGACCTGCGCGTAGTAGCCCTGCGCGTTCCTGCGCTGGGTCGTCGCGTAGATGCCGACGGTCGGACGCGACGCCGACTGCCGGATCAGGGAGTTCGGCACCTGGAGGGCGATCGTGTTGACGTTGTAGCCCTTGAGGGTGTCCCGGCCGACCTCGCTGAGGTTGCCGCCGTACAGCAGGTCGAAGACGCGCAGGTCGGCGAAGAACGGGTCGTCCGCCTGCCCGGCGAAGGTCGCGCCGCCGTTGACCGTCTTGTAGATGGCCTGGGAACGCAGCTTCCCGTAGTCCGGCATCGACGCCTTGCCGACGTCCGACGGAGCCGCCGGGATGTCACTGGCGATCCTCGTCGTGTGCTGCTGCTTGCCGTTCTTGAACTTGATCAGGTCGAGGTTGTACGCCTGCGTGACGTTCAGGTCGGGGTCGGTCAGGTTGTCGACCACCCCCGTGTTGTAGAGGAACGTCTTCTTGTTCTTGATCTGGGTGCGGAAGGTGTAACGGAAGATCAGGTCGTCCTTCGCGTCACCGTTGTTGTCGATGTGGATGTCGTACTGGGCGTCGTCGGCGAACTGGTAGAAGTTCGGGCCGCCGGCCGGTTCCTCGAAGGGGATGTAGTCCGACACGATCGTCGTCGTGTCGGCCTTGTCCGGGCTGACGAACGCGTACAGGTCGGTGTTGTCGTACTGGGGGGTGCCCGAGATGAGCGGGGCTTCCCGGTGGGAGGAGGCGGAGGCCGCTCCCGGTTCCAGCGCGGCGACGCTGGCGGCTGTGATCCCGCCGGTGGCCAGTGCCCCACAGATGAGCGAGACAAGGCCCTTGCGCCCCGCGCCACTCCTGGAGATTAGAGGTGTCATGCCGTCCGTCCCTCGGTCCCAACTTGCTTGACGGACGGGTATACGGAGCAGGAGGGCCGTTTGGATTGGTCCGAAGAAAAAAATCTTTTCTTCCTGCTCGACCCGCGTTTTTGCCTCCCGCATACGTACTTCTGCCGGAGGTGCGTCAGTTGCCAATGCCTGGTGTGGGAGGACGGGCCGGGTGCGGCCACAGAAGGGGGAACGGGGTGGAGGCGGACGAACTGCTGGTGCTCGTCGCGGCCGGCGACCAGAAGGCGTTCGAGGACCTCTACGGACTGGTGTCCGGTCCGGTGTTCGGGCTCGTACGACGTGTGGTGCGCGATCCCGCCCAGTCCGAGGAGGTGGCCCAGGAGGTGCTTCTCGAACTCTGGCGCTCCGCACCCAAGTTCGACCCGGGTCGGGGCAGTGCCCTCTCCTGGATCCTCACCCTCGCCCATCGCCGCGCCGTCGACCGGGTGCGCAGCGCCCGCGCGGCCGGCGAACGCGAACAGCGTGAGGCGCTGCGCGCGGGCGAACCGGCCTTCGACCAGGTCGCCGAGGAGGTGGAGGCCGGCCTGGAGCGTGAATGGGTACGCCGCTGCCTGGACCGACTCACCGCACTCCAGCGCCAGTCGGTCACCCTCGCCTACTACGACGGCTACACGTACCGTGAGGTGGCCGAGCGGCTCAAACTGCCGCTGGGCACGGTCAAGACACGGATGCGCGACGGACTCACCCGGCTGCGCGACTGCCTGGGAGGTGCCGCATGAGCCTGGTCGGCCGCCTGCTGCACCGCGAGGACCTGCACTCGCTGGCCGCGCCCTACGCCCTGGACGCCCTGGAGCCCGGCGAACGGCGCCGCTTCGAGAAGCACCTCAAGGACTGCGACCGGTGCGCCGCCGAGGTCCGGGCGCTGACCGAGGACGCGGTACGGCTGGCCTGGTCCACGGCCGCCCCGCCGCCCCTCGCGATGCGCGACCGGGTCCTGGCCGCCGTACGCGCCACCCCGCAGGCGCCGGCCGCCGCCCGGGAGCACGTCCCCAACCTGCCGCCGCATGTCTGGGGCGGGCAGCCCCCGCCGCCGCGCAGACGGCAGCGCTCCCTGTTCGTGCCGTTCGCCACCGCCACCGCGGCCGCCGCGCTGGTCGTCGCCTCCCTCTTCGCGGTGCAGGCCGGCCGGACCCAGGACCAACTGGACGCGGAGCGGGCCCAGTCGCGTGACATCGCCCACGTTCTGGCCGCGACCGACGCCCGTGCGACCAGCGGCAAGGACGCCCAGGGCCGAAGTATCGGCGCGGTGGTCTCCGCGTCGGAGGGGCGGGCCGTCGTCACGCTCAGCGGATACAGTGCCCTGCCGAAGGGGCGCGTGCACCAGCTCTGGCTGATGCGCCCCCATGCGCAACCGCGCTCCCTCGGGCTTTTCAAGGCCGACACGCCCCTGGTCGCCACCGGTCTCGACAAGTCCGCCACGTCACTCGCCGTAACCGCCGAGCCCGCCGGCGGCTCGGCGCAGCCCACCAGCCAGCCGGTTGTCCAACTCGCCCTGAAATCGGTCGGATTCGGAGAGTAGTCGAAGAGGGGTCGTCAACAGCCTTGCAGGGAAGGTGAATCCTGTGACCGCGATACACGAGTGCCCCATCGGGGCGATAGGGTTACCCTGCCCGGGCCGGGTGGACTCGTACGGGTGGGGAGTGACATGGATCAGATAACACGCAGCAGGGCGAGGGTTCCTGCGATCACCTGCGGGAGCGGCGCCACCAGTTCGCGCCTCGACCGCCATCTGTCGGTGCTGGCGGGTCCCGCCATACCGCAGCAGCAGGCGGTCGAGGCGACGTCGCTGATGCGTGAGCTGACCGCGCGTGAACCCGCGCGGCGCAGCGACCAGGGTGCGCGGGTCAGCCGTGTCTCCCTCTTCGCGCCGCTGCGTCGGCTGCGCCGTTCACTGTTCGGCGGCAGCGACAAGCACTGACCGTCAGGCTCGCGCTCAGGCAGCCACACCGTCCCGGCGCAGCGCTGCTGTCTCGGCGTCCGTCATCCCCACGGCACGCAGCAGCGCCTCGGTGTGCTGTCCGAGCGCGGGCACGTCCCCCATCCGCGCCTCGTCCCCGCCGGGCAGCGTGATGGGTGGCAGCAGCGCACGCAGCGGCCCGACCGGCGACCCCACCTCCCGCCATCGCTCCCGGGCCGCCAGCTGCGGATGCTCCGCCAGTTCGTGCAGGTCCCGCAGCCGCGCGCACGCGATGCCCGCGGCTTCGAGGCGTGCCACCGCCTCGTCGGTGCCGACCGACCCGAGGGCCGTCGCGACCAGCTCGTCGGTCCGCGTCCGGTTCGCCACCCGTGTGGCGTTCGTCGCGAACGCCGGATCCGAACCCAGCTCCGGCCGCCCGATCACCTGTTCGGCAAGCCGCCGCCACTCCCGGTCGTTCTGCACCGACAGCAGCACCCGCCCGCCGTCCCCGGTCGGGTAGGCGTCGTACGGCGCGATCACCGCGTGCGCCAGGCCGGTGCGCTCCGGCGGGGTCCCGCCATGCAGGGTGTGATGCAGCGGATGCCCCATCCACTCGGCGAGCGCGTCCAGCATGGACACCTCCACCGGCCCGCCCCGGCCGGTCGTCCCGCGCCGCACCAGCGCCGCGAGGACGCCCGAGAAGGCGTACATGCCCGCCGCGATGTCCGCCGCCGGGATCCCGGCCTTCACCGGCTGCTCCGGCGTCCCGGTGACCGACACCAGCCCCGCCTCGCACTGCACGAGCATGTCGTACGCGCGTTTGCCGGCGTACGGTCCTGACGCGCCGTATCCGGACACGTCCACGGCGACCAGGCGGGGGTGCGCGGCACACAGCGTCGCCGCGTCGAGGCCGAGCCGGGCGGCGGCCCCCTGCGCGAGGTTCTGCACGAAGACGTCCGCGTCCGCGACGAGTCGTCGCACGACGTCCAGTCCGCGCGGGTCCTTCAGATCCAGCGCGATGGACTCCTTGCCCCGGTTGCACCACACGAAGTGCGAGGCGAGCCCGCGGGCGGTGGTGTCGTAGCCGCGCGCGAAGTCGCCGCCGTCGATCCGCTCGACCTTGACGACCCTGGCCCCCAGATCGGCGAGCTGCCGGGTGGCGAAGGGAGCGGCCACGGCCTGTTCGACGGCGACGACGGTGATGCCCTCCAGGGGCAGCGGGAGACGGTCCATGGGCTGGATCATGTCCCGCGACCGGCGGTTCTGTCAGCAGCGCCGCCACGGCCGGGGCCGGCGGCCGCGCCACTGCCGCCGGTCGGTGGGCGGCGCCGGTCCTGTCGCGGCTGCCGGTTGTGTCAGCCGCGGCCGTACCGGCGTACGGCCGCCGGCAGGAAGACGGCGATCAGGAGCGCGCTCCAGGCGAGCGAGCCCGCGACCGGGTGGGCCACCGGCCAGGCGGCGCCCGCGGGGACGGGTGCGTTGCCGAAGAGGTCGCGCAGGGCCGTCGTCACCGCGCTGATCGGGTTCCACTCGGCCGCCGTGCGCAGCCAGCCCGGGAGGTTGCCGGTGGGGATGTAGGCGTTGGAGAGCAGCGGCAGGACGAAGGACGCCGCGCCGAGCTGACCCGCGGCCTCCTCGCTGCGGCTGAGCAGACCGAGGAAGATGCCGACGGTCGTGCAGGCGAACCGGAACAGGAGCAGCAGGCCCACCGCGCCGACGGCCGCGACCGCCGATCCCTCGATGCGCCAGCCCACGGCAAGGCCCACCAGGAGCAGCGGCACGGTACCGGCCGCGGTGACGACGAGATCGGCCACGGCCTGCCCCAGCGGTACCGCGGCACGGCTCACCGGCATGGTCCGGAAGCGGTCCGCCACACCCCGGTGGGTGTCCTGGGCGGCCTGGAACATCCCGGTCATCACCCCGCCGGCCGCGGTCGCCACCAGCAGCCCCGGGACGAGGAACGAGCGGTACTCCGGGCCCGGCATCGCCAGCGCGCTGCCGAAGACATAACCGAAGAACAGCAGCATGTTGACCGGCATCATCTGGGTGAGGACCGCGAGGCCCGGGCTGTTGCGGACCCGGCGCAGCTGCCGGCCCACCATCGCCGCACCGTCGTACGCGAGCGCGCTCATACGGGACTTCCCGTCAGTCGGAGGAAAACGTCGTCCAGGGTCGGCGGCCTGAGGCTCGCGTCGAGCAACGGCACTCCCGCCGCGTCGAGTTCGCGCACCAGGCGGGGGAGGGTGAGCGTCGGGTCGGTGGTGAGGGCGCCGACGGTGTGCCGGTCGTGGTCGAACTGCGGCTCGGTTCCGGTGAGGTGGTCGAGGACGGCGGCGGCCTTCACCAGCGCGTCCGGATCGGCGACGACCGCCTCCGCGTACCAGCCGATGAGCGCCTTGAGCCCGGCCGGTGTGCCGGTCTGCGCCACCCGGCCCCCGTCCATCAGCACGATGTCGTCGGCGAGTCGGTCGGCCTCCTCCAGGTACTGCGTGGTCAGCAGCACGGTCGTACCGTCGGCCGCCAGCTCCCGCACCGCGTCCCAGATGCCGTTCCTGCTGACCGGGTCGAGGCCGGTGGTGGGCTCGTCGAGGAACAGCACTTCGGGCCGGCGGACCAGGCTCGCCGCCAGGTCGAGGCGTCGGCGCATACCGCCCGAGTAGCCGGCCGCCTTGCGGTCGGCGGCCTCGGCGAGGCCCAGGCGGTCGAGCAGCTCGGCCGCCCGTTCGTTCGGCCCCCGCACCCGGTGCAGCCGGGCGAACAGACGCAGGTTCTCGCGGCCGGTGAGATCGCCGTCGACCGAGGCGTACTGGCCCGTGACGCCGATGCTGCGGCGCACGGCGGCCGCCTCCCGTACGACGTCGTGCCCCGCGATGCGGGCGGAGCCCGCGTCCGGCCGGAGGAGCGTGGTCAACAGCCGTACGGCCGTCGTCTTCCCCGCGCCGTTCGGCCCGAGCAGTCCGCAGACCGAACCCTGCCGGACGGCCAGATCGAGGCCGCGCAGGGCATGCACGGCGCCGAAGCGCTTCTCCAGACCTTCACTAAGTACAGCGTACGTAGTAGCCATGAGTCGACCATAGCGCACTACGTACGGCGTACGTAACTAGCATGGTGGGCGAGGTGATGACCGATGTCAGTCCGAGGGGCCGAACCCGAGGTGATCTGGGCCCGCCCCGAACGCGCGGGGCGGGGGCCGAGGCCCGCGTTCACGCGCGCCGACATCGCGGCGGCCGCGGTGCGGATCGCCGACGCGGAGGGGCTGGACGCCGTGTCGATGCGGCATGTGGCGGCCGCGGTGGGGTGCGGGACGATGTCCCTGTACAACTACGTCCCCCGCAAGGAGGACTTGTACGAGCTGATGGTTGACGCGGTCAGCGCGGAGCACGAGGTGTGGGAGCCGACGGGGGACTGGCGGGCCGACATGGTGCGGGTCGCCGGACAGACACGGGAGTTGATGTATCGGCATCCCTGGATGCCACGTCTCATGTCACCGGTCTATGGGTTCAGCCCCCATGCGCTGCGGTACCTGGAGCACTGTCTGGCCTGCCTGGATCCGCTGGACGCTCCGTACGGGACGAAGCTGGAGCTGATCGCCATGGTGAACGGCGTGGTGACCACCTATGTGCGGAACGAACTCGACACGGCCGAGCGGGCCCGGAGTCTGCCGTGGTCGGAGGAGCAGGAGAACGCGGTGCGGATCGCCTATCTCGGGGGGCAGATCGCCTCGGGGGCGTATCCGCGGATGGCCGCGGCGTTCGCGGAGGATGCGGGGCCGATCGATCTGGAGGGGGTTTTCCGGCGGGCGCTGGAGAGGGTTCTGGACGGGTTCGCGTCGTCGTAGGCCGCGGGTGGGTGAGGGCTGGTCGCGCCCACGGCGGTAGCCGCATGTCGAATGCGGCCCCGCGCCCCTGGGTGACTCACAGCAGCGTCAGTTGACCTGCTGGGCC
The DNA here is from genome assembly GCF_053611365.1 of Streptomyces sp. NPDC054813. Taxonomy (NCBI): domain Bacteria; kingdom Bacillati; phylum Actinomycetota; class Actinomycetes; order Kitasatosporales; family Streptomycetaceae; genus Streptomyces; species Streptomyces sp. NPDC054813. Next base: position 123,941 of record NZ_JBSHAF010000002.1, read on the forward strand.
CTCCTCCGTGTGCTCCAGGATCGACGCCGGTTTGCGGGCTGCCTCCGGCGGCGGGAGTACGCCCGCTGCCGTCAGGTCCGTCGCGGTGATCTGTGCCTTGATCGCCAAGTCGGCCTGCTGGTCGCGCACTTCCGCGAGCAGGGCCAGGACCGTGATCAGTTCCAGCAGATCCGACGTCCACGACTGGGGCCACGCCTGCGGAACGATCGCCGCCAGAGTTCCCGGCTCCGCCGGCGTCGTCCGTGCTGCGAACCATGCCTCCAGGGTCTTCACGTCACCCAACGCGAACTCCCACGCCTCCGGCGGTACCGGTGAGACGCGGCCCTCGTCGATGTGCAGGGTCTCCTCTTCCGCGTCGTAGCGGATGGTGAGCGGGCGGGAGGGGAGCGGGGCGCGGACGTAGGGGCGGCGGCCGCCCGGGAGCTTCGGGCGTTCGCCGTCGCGGCGCAGCAGCCAGAGGGCCCGGTGGCCCAACCGCACGCCCCGGGACCAGAGGTCGGGGTCCTCCGTCAGCGGGACCGTGTGGTCCGGGCGGATCGTCGCCAGGGCCCAGGCCAGGACATCCGGCGGGGCGGGAGCGTGGCCCAGGCGGTCGGCGAGGTGCTCCAGCAGGCCCGGTGCCAGGTTCGGTTCCGCGCCGCCCGGGCGGCGGTACAGCGGGCGGACGCGGCCCGCGCGGAGCGTGGGCAGCAGGGAGGTCGCCAGCAACGGCATGCCCTCCGCCGACTCCACGGCGAAGATCTGGTGGCCGTCCGCCACCCGCCACAACTCCGGTCGGGCCGTGTCGATGAGGCGGTGGTCCGGGACGAGCCACTGTTCGTCGAACGGAGCGGACAGCACGCGGACCGGAGCCGCGCACGGGCCCGAGGCCTGCGCCAGCCGCTCCGTGCCGGTCGGCTGCCCCGGCAGCTGGGGCACGGCCGAATGGACCGTACGGGCGCGCGTCGGTTCGAACAGGGTCTCGCGGTCGGGGCCCTCGGCCTTGATGAGGGCGTCCCAGCGGGCCTTGAGGGTCGCCGGATCGGGGGCCGTCGGCCACCCCCGGCCGAGCCGTAGTGGTGCGACGGACCACGGCATGAGGTCCGCCAGCAGCGGAGCGTCGTCGTGCGTCACGCCCGGCATCGTACGACGAGTTCAGGTGGCGTCGAGGGTGACCGTGAAGGAGAAACGGTCGCCCCGGTAGTGGATGACCGCCAGGTCCAGGACCCGGCCGGCGGTGTCGTAGGTGACCCCCGTGTAGTGCAGGATCGGGCTGAGGAGGGGGACCTTGAGCAGCCGGGCCGTCTCCGGGTCGGCCAGCCTGGCCTCGACCGTGTCCGTGATACGGCTGATGTCCGCGCCGACCACGTCGCGCAGCACCTTGGTCATGGGCTGCCGGGCCAGGTCCTCCGGGTCGATGCGTCCGGCCAGTTCGGGGCGGACGTGGTTGCGGGCGTGGTTGGTCGGCTCACCGGTCTGCTCGTCGCTGCGCAGGCGGTGGTACGTCGCCACCTCGTCGAGATCCGGGAAGTACTCGGTGAGTTCGCCCGTCACGGGTGCCGTGCCATGCTCCAGCAGCTCGGCCGTCATACCGGACTGCTGGGCCACGATCGCGTCCACCGAGCCGAGGAGCCGTACCGGGGTGCCCCGCCGGGCGTCCGGTTCGATGAAGGTGCCCCGGCGGCGGTGCCGGCTGATCAGGCCCTCGTCCTCCAGTTCCTTCAGCGCCTGCCGCATGGTCAGCACGCTCACGCCGTAGTGCTCCGCCAGCTGTTCCTCGGTGGGCAGCCGGAGCGGGTCCCGGGGCGAGCGGCCGAGTATCGAGGCGCGCAGCGACTGCGACACCTGGTACCAGAGCGGCAGCTTGCGGTTCAGGACGATCGAGTCCGGGGCGAAGGAGGTCACGGGCCATCCGTACCGGTAGGGAATCTTCAGTGCAAGGGCCGGAAGTGGCGTTCCATGCCCTGCCACACGTCGTCGTAGCGCTGTTGCAGGTGCTCGGCGGTCGCCGCCTGCGGGGTGAGCGTCACCGGCCAGCGGGTCTCGAACATGAAGGCGAGGCCGTCGTCGATCTTCTGCGGACGCAGCTCGGCCGCGCTCGCCCGGTCGAACGTCTCCCGGTCCGGGCCGTGCGCCGACATCATGTTGTGCAGGGAGCCGCCGCCCGGCACGAAGCCCTCCGCCTTCGCGTCGTAGGCGCCCTCGACCAGGCCCATGTACTCGCTCATCACGTTCCGGTGGAAGTACGGCGGCCGGAAGGTGTTCTCGCCGACCAGCCAGCGCGGGGCGAAGACCACGAAGTCGACGCCCGCCAGGCCGGGAGTGTCCGACGGGGACGTCAGCACCGTGAAGATCGACGGGTCGGGGTGGTCGTACGAGATGCTGCCGATCACATTGAAACGGCGGAGATCGTAGAGGTACGGCACATGTGTGCCGTGCCAGGCGACCACGTCCAGGGGGGAGTGGTCATATGTGGCGGTCCACAGGTGGCCGCAGAACTTGTTGACCACCTCCACCGGACCCTCCACGTCCTCGTAGGCGGCCACGGGGGCCTGGAAGTCACGGGCGTTGGCGAGGCCGTTGGCACCGATCGGGCCCAGATCGGGGAGGCGGAAGGGCGAGCCGTAGTTCTCGCACACATAGCCCCGGGCCGTGGCATCCAGCAGTTCCACACGGAAGCGGACTCCACGTGGAATCAGCGCCACATGTCCCGGCTCCATATGCAGCAGGCCGAACTCCGTGCGCAGCAGCAGCCCGCCGCGCTCCGGGACGATCAGCAGTTCACCGTCCGCGTCCGAGAAGACCCGCTCCATCGAGGAGTTGGCATGGTAGAGGTGTACGGCCATGCCGGTGCGCTGGGTCGCGTCGCCGTTGCCGCCGAGGGTCCACAGGCCCGCGAGGAAGTCCGTACCGGGCGCCGGCTCCGGCAGCGGGTTCCAGCGCAGCCGGTTCGGGTCCGGGGCGACGTCCGTGAAGGGGCCGGTGCGCAGCGCCCCGTCGCCGGCGGCCCGGGTGAACGCCGGGTGGGCGGCCGAGGGGCGGATCCGGTACAGCCAGGAGCGGCGGTTGCTGGCCCGCGGCTCGGTGAAGGCCGTACCGCTGAGCTGCTCCGCGTACAGGCCGAGGGGGGCGCGCTGCGGGGAGTTGCGGCCCTCGGGCAGGGCGCCCGGCACCGCCTCCGAGGAGTGCTCGTTGCCGAACCCAGAGAGATACGTCAGTCCCTCGGCGGTCTTCCGCGCTCCCTCACGCTCGAACACGCTCGCGCGGGAGGTGCCCCCATCACTCATGATCGCTCCCTGGGCCGGTACGTACCTGATTCCTATGTATCACCGTAGGATTGAGTCGGGACGGGTGCAAGAGGGCCGGGATCATTCCAGCGGGGTACGGCGAGAACCCGACTTCAGGGGGATCCGGTCTGCGGCGCGCTGTTCTACGCTCCCGGGCATGTCGTGGACGCGTGGACTGCCGGGCGCGGTCGCGGTCTGCGTGCTGCTGCTGGTCGCGGCGGCGGGGTGCGGGACCGGGGAGGCGCACGAGCAACGGGAGACGGGGTCGCCCTCACCGGTGGGCAAGATCCTGGACGACACGGACGAAGGCGGACGCCACTACCGGGAGATCGACAAGAAACAGGCGCCCGAGGTGGGCACGGTGGTCACGCCCGACACCGCCGGAGGCTGGGACGTACGGCTCGACGTGCACCGCTTCCGCTTCTCCCGGGCCGGCACCGCGGCCCGGGCGGTCGCCGGGCGCGGCCTCGCCTACCTCTTCGTGGACGGCGGCCTGGTGACCCGGCTGCGGACCCCCGCGTACCACCTCCCGGCCAAGCTCGTCCCGCACGGCACCCACCACATCACCGCCCGGCTCTACGCGGACGACGGCACGGTGTGGGCCGTACACGGCAAACCGGTCGAGAGCACGGTGGACGTCACGGCGTCGGGTGCGGAGACGGCAAAGGCGACACCGACGGCCACACCGACACCGGCACGGACAGCCACGCAGACGCCGACATCGACGGCCACGCCGGCACCGACGGCCACGCCGGCCGGTCTTCCGGAGGCAGGGGCTTCTCCCGCGCACCCGGGTGCCGTGGCCGGCGACGGCGGCACACCGCCCGGATGAGTGCATGGGCCATCCGTCTCCGTACTGGGGGGCGAGGTTCACCTGATCCCTGCGGAAAGGCATCATGAAGCCCGTGCCCCCAGCGCCCTCGCTACGCAAAGCTCCCGTCCAGCGCCGCAGTGCGGAACGGCTGACCAGGATTCTCGACGCCTGCGCCGACCTCCTCGACGAGGTGGGCTACGAGGAGCTGAGCACCCGGACCGTCGCGGTGCGCGCCGGGGTGCCCATCGGCTCGGTCTACCGCTTCTTCGGCAACAAGCGGCAGATGGTCGACGCCCTCGCCCAGCGCAACCTGGAGCGCTACACCGAGCGGGTCGCCGAGCGGCTGAAGGACGCACCGAAGGGCGACTGGCGGGCGGCGATGGACGCGGTGCTGGACGAGTACCTGGCCATGAAGCGCACCGCCCCCGGCTTCTCGCTCGTCGACTTCGGCAACCAGATCCCGGTCGGCGCCCGCCACGCCGAACCCAACCGCAGGGTCGCCGACCGCCTCACCGACCTGCTCTCCGGCTACCTCGGCCGCGCCCCGGACGAGGACCTGCGCCGCACGTTCCTGGTGGCCGTGGAGACCGCCGACACCCTGGTCCACCTGTCCTTCCGGATGAATCCGGAGGGCGACGAGACGATCATCACGGAGACCCGGGAGCTGCTGCGGGCCTATCTGGCGCGGGTGCTGGACTGAGCCCGGCTCCTGGGCCCAACCCCGCTGCCGACGGAGCGCCCAGAGGCGCCACTCCGGTCGCCACACCCTCGTGACCTGGAGTTTTGCGCTTATTGCTCGCGTGTCAACGTCTTGTTAACGACGTTTGACGCGACCTAACGTCATCGCACCGCCGGCCCTGGTGGGAGTTCAAGGGCGAACGTTAGGTGTTCCACTCATGCTGACCATCCTCGGCTTCACCATGATCGCGACCTTCCTGGTCCTGATCATGCTGAAGAAGATGTCGCCGATCGCGGCGCTCGTGCTGATACCCGCGCTGTTCTGTGTGTTCGTCGGCAAGGGGGCCAAGCTCGGCGACTACGTCATCGACGGCGTCACCAGCCTCGCGCCCACCGCGGCGATGCTCATGTTCGCGATCGTCTACTTCGGCGTGATGATCGACGTCGGCCTCTTCGACCCGATCGTCAAGGGGATCCTGAAGTTCTGCAAGGCCGACCCGCTGCGGATCGTCGTCGGTACGGCCCTGCTCGCCGCCATCGTCTCCCTCGACGGCGACGGCTCCACCACCTTCATGATCACCGTCTCGGCGATGTACCCGCTGTACAAGCGCCTGAAGATGAGCCTGGTCGTGATGACCGGGGTGGCCGCGATGGCCAACGGTGTGATGAACACGCTGCCCTGGGGCGGACCGACGGCACGTGCGGCGACCGCGCTGAAGCTGGACGCGAGCGACATCTTCGTGCCGATGATCCCCGCGCTCGCGGTCGGCCTGGTCTTCGTGATCGCCCTCGCGTACGTCCTCGGCCGCCGTGAGCGCAAGCGGCTCGGCGTGCTGACGCTGGAGGAGGCGCTGGTCGAGGAGAAGGAGAGGGAAACGGAGACCGTGCTGGTCGGTGCGGGTTCTGGTACGGGCGCGGGTGCCGGCTCGGGCACGTCCGCGGTGCGCGGCGGCGGCACCGGAACCGGCTCCGGTACCGGTACCGGGGCGGACCGGCCGGCGGAGGACGACGGCTTCCAGGGTCTCGACCCGCACCGCGAGACCCTGCGCCCCAAGCTGTACTGGTTCAACGCGCTGCTCACGGTCGTCCTGCTCACCTCCATGATCATGGAGTGGCTGCCGATCCCGGTGCTGTTCCTGCTCGGCGCGGCACTGGCGCTGACCGTCAACTTCCCGCAGATGCCCGCCCAGCGGGCCCGCCTCGCCGCTCACGCCGAGAACGTCCTCAACGTCTCCGGCATGGTCTTCGCCGCCGCCGTCTTCACCGGCGTCCTCCAGGGCACCGGCATGGTCGACCACATGGCCACCTGGCTCGTCGGTAACATCCCCGACGGCATGGGCCCGCACATGGCCCTCGTCACCGGCGTGCTCAGCATCCCGCTCACGTACTTCATGTCGAACGACGGCTTCTACTTCGGCATCCTCCCGGTCCTCGCCGAGGCCGGCCAGGCCCATGGAGTCTCCTCCCTGGAGATCGCCCGCGCCTCGATCATCGGCCAACCGCTCCACATGTCCAGCCCGTTGGTGCCCGCCGTCTACGTCCTCGTCGGCATGGCCAAGGTCGAGTTCGGCGACCACACCCGCTTCGTCGTCAAGTGGGCCGCGCTCACATCACTCGTGGTGCTCGGGGCAGGAATTCTGTTCGGCATCATCTGACCCGTTCCACGGAGGACTTCACCATGGCGCCCGGCAGGAACCGCGGCTGGCTGCTCCGCCTCGTCATCGCCTTCGGCTTCGCGCAGGCCGCGGTGTCGATGGCCCGGCCCGCCGTCTCCTACCGGGCGCTCGCGCTCGGCGCCGACGAACGGGCCGTCGGTGTCATCGCGGGTGTCTACGCCCTGCTCCCGCTCTTCGCCGCCGTACCGCTCGGCCGCCGCACCGACCACGGCCGCTGCGCACCCCTGCTGCCGGTCGGCGTGGTGCTGATAGCCGGTGGCTGTGCGCTCAGCGGTCTCGCGAACTCCCTCTGGGCGATGGCCCTGTGGAGCGGGGTGATGGGCCTCGGCCATCTCTGCTTCGTGATCGGCGCGCAGTCGTTGGTGGCCCGCCAGTCGGCCCCGCACGAACAGGACCGCAACTTCGGCCACTTCACCATCGGCGCGTCGCTGGGCCAGCTGATCGGCCCGATCGCCGCGGGTGCGCTGATCGGCGGCCCCGACATGGCGGGCAGCAGCGCGCTCGCCCTCGTCGTGGCGGGTGCGGGGGCGGCGGTCGCGTTCAGTTCGCTGTGGCGCATCGAGGACCGTACGGCGATGACGTCCCGTCCCGGGCCGGGCGGGCGGGTCCCGGTGGGCGGCATCCTGCGCGCCCGGGGCGTCCCGGCGGGCATGCTGATCAGCCTGTCGGTCCTGTCCGCGACCGACATCCTCACCGCGTACCTCCCGGTGGTCGGCGACCACCGGGGCATCGCACCGGCGGTGATCGGCGTCCTGCTCAGTGTCCGGGCGGGGGCGACGATCGCGTGCCGGCTGGTCCTCACACCGTTGCTGCGACTGCTCGGCCGGCCGCTCCTGCTGACCGTGACGTGCTTCCTGGCGGCCGTGCTGTGCGCGGGGATCGCGCTGCCGGTCCCGGTGTGGGTCCTGGCCCTGATGCTTGCCGCGCTCGGCTTCTGCCTGGGCGTCGGGCAGCCGCTGTCGATGACGACGGTCGTCCAGGCCGCGCCCGAGGGCGCCCGGTCCACGGCGCTCGCCCTGCGGCTGACCGGCAACCGGCTGGGCCAGGTGGCCGCACCGGCCGGGGCGGGGCTGGTGGCGGGGGTGGCCGGAGTGGCCGCTCCGTTCGTGATGCTGGGCGCGTTGTTGCTGGTCTCGGCGGGGGTGGCGGTGCGCTCGCCGGGGGCGGTGGGGCGGTCCGAGGGTGCCGATCAGGTGACGCGGACGCGGCGCAAGGGCCCGGCGTTGCGCCGCACGAGCGATATCTGACGGCGCGTCGGATGTTGATGCCACGGGCCGTGGAGTGCATGGGTGACAGTCCAGACGAAAGGTCGATTTGTATGAAAATCGTCTAACTCGGAGGAGCTTGCATGCCCACGCTCACACTGCCACGCACCGCCGGACCCCGTGCGGGCGCAACCGTCGTCCTCACCGCCCTCGCCGCGGCGGGCGCGTCGTGGGTGGCGGCGCCGAACGCGGCGGCCGTAGGGGAGAACGGCGACATCAGGATCCACCGGGTGGGCGTGCCCTTCGGCGTGTCGAAGGACGACCCGGTGGTCTGCAGGTTCTATCTCGACGCCGTCAACTTCGACGTCCTCCCCGGTATCGCCTACACCATCACGCCACAGCCCCCGCTGCCCACCGCCGCCACCGTCGCCGGCACCATCCAACTCGCCGGAGGTGCAGGTCACACCGACCCGCTGGGGCTGGCGGACGGGCAGTACAAGCTCTCGTGGACCGTGTCCGGCGCGCTGAAGGAGAAGGTCTTCCGGCTCAACTGCCATGACGGCAAGCAGGACGGGCCGCAGGGTCAGAACGGTCAGAACGGCCCCAATGGCCAGAACGGCCCCAACGGCCAGAACGGCCAGAACGGCGAGAACGGCCCCAACGGCCAGAACGGCCAGAACGGCGAGAACGGCCAGAGCGGCCAGGGCGGTCCCAACGGGCAGATCGAGGACACCCATCGTGGCGACACGGCCTGGACGCAAGGTGACGACCACGGCGGTCCACAGGGCGGTGTGCACGCGGGTGGCGGCGGCCTCGCCGACACGGCGGCCGCCTTCTCGCCGGTGGCCGCGGCCACGGCCGTGGGCCTGGTCGCGGCCAGTGGAGTGGTGTACGTCCGGCTGATCCGCCGTCGGCCCCATGGCGCCGCGTAGGCGCAGACGCAGGCCCTGGTACCGGACCCGCGCCTACCGCCTCGCCAGAACGGCCCTGCTGGCGATCATCCTGGTGACCGTGGTCCGGTACTGGGGGTCCGACGGGCCGGACGGGTCGGCCGCCCTGGCGGCGGCCGGCCCGGGCGCGGGCCGGGACGGGTCCGACGGGCCCCCGCCCCGCCCGCTGCCCCGGTCCCGGCCGACGTCGATGCGCATCCCGTTCCTGGGCGTCGACGCGCCGGTCATCGGGGTCCGGCTCGACAGGGAACGGCAGTTGGAGACACCGCCGGTCGACGACCCGAAGCTGATCGGCTGGTTCCAGGGCGGTGCCACGCCGGGTGAGTCCGGCCTCGCGGTCGCCGTCGGCCACCGTGACACCAGGACGGGCCCCGCCGTCTTCGCGGCGCTCGCCCAGGTGAAGCCCGGCAAACGGATCGAGGCCGGGCGCGCGGACGGCCGTACCGCCGTCTACACCGTGGACCGGGTGAAGGTCTATGACAAGGCCGGTTTCCCGAGCAAAGAGGTGTACGGCAAAACCCGGCGTCCCGAACTCCGCGTCATCACCTGCGGCGGCCTCTTCAGCCGGAGGACGGGCTACACCAGCAACGTGGTGGTCTTCGCCCACCTGACCGCGACGCAGTGACCGGGCGGTGCGGGCGGTTGCCCGCACCGCCCGGCCGCTGCGGCCCCCGGTCGAGTGCAGTCTGCCGCGCCGTCGTGGCTGGTCGCTCCCCCACTCTCGGCTTCGCTCGAGCGGGGGGACCCCCATCGCGGCGGAGCCGCACATCGGTACAGCCCCGCGCCCCCTGGCGGGGCGCTGATGTTCGACCTGGATGAGTGAACCCCGGCGGGAATCCGGGACCTGGGAGGGGCAAACCCCCTAAGAAGGGGGCATGCGTACTCATTCGCTCCGTAACCGGTCGGCCCTTGCGCTGGCCGGAGTTCTGCTGGCCGGCACCCCTGCCGCGTACACCGCGTTGGCCGACGACCGGCCCGCGGCCGTGCCGGTGCGCGGAAAGGCCTACGTCGAGACCCGGCTCTTCTTCGGCACCGCCCGGCCGGACGGTGGCCCGGCCGTCACCGACCGGCAGTTCACGGCCTTCGTCGACAAGGAGGTCACCCCGGACTTCCCCGACGGGCTGACCGTGCAGAGCGGGCGCGGGCAGTGGCGGGACGCGCACGGCGCGATCGAGAAGGAGCGGTCGTACGAGCTGACCCTGCTGTATCCGGAGTCGGCGGCGAAGCGCGGCGACCGGAAGATCGAGGAGATCCGGCGGGCCTATGAGAAGGCCTTCGCCCAGGAGAGCGTGGGGCGGGTGGACGAACGCGCCCAGGTCGACTTCTGATGATTCCGCATGCACGTGTCTCCGGTGCCGATCCCTGGCGCCAAAAAACTATCGCCGCTAGTTTGTGAGCCGGAGACCCAGCCCCGCCGGGAGGAAGCAGCATGAAGGCACACGACGGCCTGTACATCGACGGCGCCTGGCGCGCCGCCGAGAGCCAGGACGTGATCGAGGTCGTGAACCCGGTCGACGAGCAGGTCATCGGCCGGGTCCCGGCGGGCGGCGCGCTGGACGTCGACACCGCCGTACGCGCCGCCCGTGCCGCCCTCCCGGCCTGGGCCGCCACCCCGCCCGCCGAGCGGGCCGCCCGGCTCGGCGCGCTCCGCGACGCCCTGGCGGCCCGCCAGGACGAGATCGCCGAGACGGTCACCGCGGAGCTGGGCTCGCCGCCGCAGTTCTCGCAGGCCGTGCACGCGGGGCTGCCGATCGCGGTCGCCGGCTCGTACGCCGAACTGGCCGCGACCCATCTCTTCGAGGAGAAGGTCGGCAACTCGACCGTCCACCAGGAGCCGGTCGGCGTGGTCGGCGCGATCACGCCCTGGAACTACCCGCTGCACCAGATCGTCGCCAAGGTCGCCCCGGCGCTCGCCGCCGGCTGCACGGTCGTACTCAAACCCGCCGAGGACACCCCGCTCACCGCCCAGCTGTTCGCGGAGACGGTGGCCGAGGCGGGTTTCCCGGCCGGTGTGTTCAACCTGGTCACCGGCCTCGGCCCGGTCGCCGGGCAGGCCCTCGCCGAGCACCCGGGTGTCGACCTGATCTCCTTCACCGGCTCCACGGCCGTCGGCAGGCAGATCGGCGCGGTGGCCGGTGCGGCCGTGAAGAAGGTGGCCCTCGAACTGGGCGGCAAGTCCGCGAACGTCATCCTGCCGAGTGCCGATCTCGCCAAGGCCGTCAACGTCGGGGTGGCCAACGTGATGGCCAACTCCGGCCAGACGTGCAGCGCCTGGACGCGGATGCTGGTGCACACCGACCAGTACGCGCAGGCGGTGGAGCTGGCGGCCGCCGCTGCCGCCAAGTACGGGGACCGGATCGGACCGGTCGTCAGCGCCAAGCAGCAGGCACGGGTGCGCGGTTACATCGAGAAGGGCATCGCGGAGGGCGCCCGGCTGGTCGCCGGCGGCCCCGAATCCCCGCGTGAGCAGGGTTACTTCGTCAGCCCGACCGTGTTCGCCGACGTCACCCCCGAGATGACCGTCGCCCAGGAGGAGATCTTCGGCCCGGTGCTGTCGATCCTCCGGTACGTGGACGAGGAGGACGCGCTCCGGATCGCCAACGGCACGGTCTACGGGCTCGCGGGCGCCGTCTGGGCCGGGGACGAGGCGGAGGCGGTGGCCTTCGCCCGGCGCATGGAGACCGGGCAGGTCGACATCAACGGCGGCCGCTTCAACCCCCTCGCACCGTTCGGCGGTTACAAGCAGTCGGGCGTCGGCCGGGAACTCGGCGCGCACGGCCTCGCCGAGTATCTGCAGACCAAGTCCCTCCAGTTCTGAGGAGGTTGCTCTGATGGCCGCCAAGGTCCGAGCTGCCGTACTGCCCGCCGTGGGCGCCCCGCTCACGGTCACCGAGATCGACCTCCCGGACCCCGGCCCCGGCCAGGTCCGGATCCGCCTCGCCGCCGCCGGTGTCTGTCACTCCGACCTCTCCCTGTCCGACGGCACCATGCGGGTGCCGGTCCCGGCGGTCCTCGGCCACGAGGGCGCGGGCACCGTGGTGGCAGTGGGGGAGGGGGTCACCCGGCTGTCGCCCGGCGACGCGGTCGTCCTCAACTGGGCACCCTCCTGCGGAAGTTGCCATGCCTGCGAACTCGGTGAGGTCTGGCTGTGCGCCAACGCGCTGAACGGCTCCGCCGACGTCTACGCCCGTACGGCGGACGGCACCGACCTGCACCCCGGCCTGAACGTCGCCGCGTTCGCCGAGGAGACGGTGGTCGCCGAGTCCTGCGTGCTGCCGCTCCCGGCCGGCATCCCGCTCACCGACGCGGCCCTCCTCGGCTGCGCGGTGCTCACGGGATACGGCGCCGTCCACAACTCCGCGCGGGTCCGGGAGGGCGAGACCGTCGCGGTGTTCGGCGTCGGCGGGGTGGGCCTGGCCGCGGTGCAGGCGGCCCGGATCGCGGGTGCGTCCCGGATCGTCGCGGTGGACGTCTCCGCGGCGAAGGAGGAGCTGGCCCGGGCCGCCGGCGCCACCGACTACGTGGTCGCCTCCGACACCACACCCCGGGCGATCCGTGCCCTCACCGGCAAACAGGGCGTCGACGTCTCCGTGGAGTGCGTCGGCCGCGCGGTCAGCATCCGCGCGGCCTGGGAGTCCACCCGCCGGGGTGGTCGTACGACGGTGGTCGGCATCGGCGGCAAGAGCGAGCAGGTCACCTTCAACGCCCTGGAGCTCTTCCACTGGGGCCGCACCCTCTCCGGCTGCGTCTACGGCAACTCGGACCCGGCCCACGACCTGCCGGTGCTCGCCGAGCACGTCCGGGCCGGCCGTCTGGACCTGGGCGCGCTGGTGACGGAACGGATCGCGCTGGAGGGCATTCCCGCGGCGTTCGAGAACATGCTGGCGGGCAAGGGCGGCCGGGCGCTGGTCGTCTTCTGACCTCCGCGCGACCGTCACGGCACCTGTTCGGAGTGCGGCTCCCCGGCCGCCGGCACGGTACGGGGAGCCCGCGTCCGCGCCCGCGACCGGGACACCGCCACACCGGCCAGGCACAGCACCCCGCCCACCAGGGTGACCGGCCCCGGCACCTCGCCGAGGGCCAGCCAGGACATCAGCACGACCAGCGCCGGCACGGCGTACGTCGTCGCGCCCATCCGGCTCGCGGTGGTCCGGGCGAGGGCGTACGCCCAGGTCGTGAAGGCGAGCGCGGTCGGGAAGACCCCGAGATACACCATGTCGAGGGTCGCGGACAGCGGTGCGCCCGCGACCTGGTGCACCAGCTGCCCGGCGAACGGCAGACAGGCCACGGTGCCGACGAGACACCCGTACGTCGTCACCTGGAGCGCGCTCGCCCGGGCCAGGGCGGGCTTCTGGGAGACCACACCGGCCGCGTAGGCGACCGCCGCGAGCAGGCACAGCACCACGCCGAGCACCGAGGAACCGCCCCCACCGGCCATCGACAGCCCCACGGTCACCGCACCCGCGAACGACACCGCCATCCCCGCGAGCAGCCGGGGCGGCATCGGATCACCGAGCAGCCGGGACCCGAGCAGGGCGATCAGCAAGGGGCCGACGTTCACCACGAGGGCGGCCGTCCCCGCGTCCACCTGCTGCTCGCCCCAGTTCAGGGCGACCATGTAGAAGCCGAACCACAACACGCCGGATATCCCGATACCCCGCCAGGCGGACCGGGGCGGCAGCCCCTCGCGCCGCACGAGACAGAGCAGCCCGAGCGCGAGGGACCCGGAGAACAGCCGGCCGAGGGCGAGGGCACCGGGGGAGTAGGAGTCCCCCGCACTCCGGATGGCCACGAAGGCGGAGGCCCACAGCACGACGGTGACGACGGCGGCGAGGACGGGGAGCAGCGGACGGCTGGCGGGGGCGGCACGATCGGTCATGACACCGAGGGTAAGGAGAGGGGGCGGCCGGGGGCTCGCGGATTTCGGACGGGGTGCTGGTGAGTGGGGGCCGGGTGGCCCTACGTGCTCTGCCCCACTCTCGAAAATTGCTCCTGCAATCCATCCAGCAAGGCCCGCAACCCCGTCTCGAACGCCCGCTCGTCGATCTTCTCCTGCTGGTCCGCCAGCAGGTGCGCCTGGCCGAGATGGGGATAGTCGGCCGGGTCGTAGGCGCTCGCGTCGTCGACGAAGCCCCCGGCGAACGACCCCAGCGCCGACCCCATGACGAAGTACCGCATCAGCGCCCCGATCGACGTCGCCTGCGCCGGCGGCCACCCGGCGTCGACCATCCCGCCGTAGACCGCGTCGGCCAGCCGTAGTCCGGCGGGGCGGCGGCCGGGGCCGCGGGCCAGGACCGGGACGATGTTCGGGTGGTCGCGGAGCGCGGCCCGGTACGACACCGCCCAGTCGTGCAGCGCGGTCCGCCAGTCCCGCCCGTCGCCGCCCTCGAACATCGACAGGTCGACCTGCGCGCTCACCGAGTCCGCGACCGCCTCCAGGATCTCGTCCTTGGTGCGGAAGTGGTTGTAGAGCGAGGGCCCGCTCACCCCCAGCTCGGCCGCGAGCCGGCGGGTGGAGACGGCTGCCAGACCCTCCGCGTCCACGAGTTCCCGTGCCACCCGGACGATCCGGTCGGTGCTGAGGAGGGGCTTGCGCGGTCGGGCCATGGCGCACATAGTAGGGCTGCGCCAAGAAACTAGCAGTGCTAATTTAAATGTGGGGTGATCGCATGGTGAACCTGGGACTCAGCGAGGAGCAGACCGCCGTACGGCAGCTCGCCCGGGACTTCGTCGAGCGCGAGATCGCCCCGCACGTGATCGCCTGGGACCGCGCCGAGGAGGTGGACCGGGGGATCGTGAAGAAGCTCGGCGAGGTCGGCTTCCTAGGCCTGACCGTGGACGAGGAGTACGGCGGCTCTGGCGGCGACCACCTGTCGTACTGCCTGGTCACCGAGGAACTCGGTCGCGGCGACTCCTCCGTGCGCGGAATCGTGTCGGTCTCCCTGGGCCTCGTCGCCAAGACCGTCGCCGCCTGGGGCACCGAGGAGCAGAAGCGGCGCTGGCTGCCGGGGCTGACCTCCGGCGCGTACGTCGGGTGCTTCGGCCTCACCGAACCCGGCACCGGCTCCGACGCGGGCAACCTCACCACCCGCGCCGTTCGCGACGGCGACGACTACGTGGTCAACGGCTCCAAGATGTTCATCACCAACGGCACCTGGGCCGACGTGGTGCTCCTCTTCGCGCGCTCCACCGACGCGCCCGGCCACAAGGGCGTCTCCGCCTTCCTGGTGCCGGCCGACACCCCCGGCCTGACCCGCCGTGCCGTCCACGGCAAGCTCGGCCTGCGCGGCCAGGCCACCGCGGAACTCGTCCTGGAGGACGTCCGCGTCCCCGCCGCCGCGATGCTCGGACCCGAGGGCAAGGGCTTCTCGGTCGCCATGTCGGCGCTGGCCAAGGGGCGGATGTCGGTCGCCGCCGGCTGCGTCGGCATAGCCCAGGCCGCCCTGGACGCGGCCGTGCGGTACGCGGGGGAGCGCGAGCAGTTCGGTACGCCGATCGCCGGCCACCAGCTGGTCCAGGAGCTCATCAGCGACATCGCCGTCGACGTGGACGCGGCCCGGCTGCTGACCTGGCGGGTCGCCGATCTGGTCGATCGCGGCCTGCCGTTCGCCACCGAGTCCTCCAAGGCCAAGCTCTTCGCCTCCGAGGCCGCCGTGCGCGCCGCCAACAACGCCCTCCAGGTCTTCGGCGGCTACGGCTACATCGACGAGTACCCGGTCGGCAAACTCCTGCGCGACGCCCGGGTGATGACCCTCTACGAGGGCACCAGCCAGATCCAGAAACTGCTCATCGGGCGGGCGCTGACGGGCGTTTCGGCGTTCTGAGTAGGTTCCTGAGTATCCCGACGGATGTGGCGTGGGCCACGTCCGCCGATGATCGGACCATGAATGACACACCGGTCGGACAGCAGAACACGGCCGCCTACTACGGCCAGGCCGTCGCCTCCTTCGCCGTCGCCATCACGGCCACCGCCATCGGTATCTTCCAGCTGCACGCCGACGCCTGGGTGCGCGCCTTCCTGGGCATCGCCGTCCTCTACCTTGTCACCTCTGCCTTCACGCTCGCGAAGGTCATCCGCGACCGTCAGGAGGCCGGGCAGATCGTCAGCCGCGTCGACCAGGCCCGGCTGGAGAAGCTGCTCGCCGAACACGACCCCTTCGAGAAGCTCTGAGCCGCGGGACAAGCTCTGAGCGGGCACACTAAGCGCTCGCTCAGCTTCGGCGGTATGGTGGGGCTCCGGTATCGAGAGGGGCGAGCGAGCGATGAGTACGGCGGAGGAGACGACCGGCGGCGAGGTAGAGCCGTGGGAAGAGGTCACCCCTGACGCGGCCCGGCGTCTGCTGGTCGCCGCCGTGGAGGCCTTTGCCGAGCGCGGCTACCACGCCACCACCACCCGTGACATCGCGGGCCGCGCCGGGATGAGCCCCGCCGCGCTCTACATCCACTACAAGACCAAGGAAGAGCTGCTCCACCGGATCAGCCGCATCGGTCACGACAAGGCCCTGGACATCCTCCGGACGGCGGCCCGGCGCGAGGGCACCGCCACCGAGCGGCTCGCGGACGGCGTCAGCTCCTTCGTCCGCTGGCACGCCGGGCGGCGCACCACCGCCCGGGTCGTGCAGTACGAACTGGACGCCCTCGGCCCCGACGCCCGCGCCGAGATCCTCGGGCTGCGCCGCCAGGTCGACGCCGAGGTGCGCGGGATCATCCAGGAGGGCGTCGAGTCCGGGGAGTTCGACGTCATCGACATCCACGGCACCACCCTCGCGGTGCTCTCCCTCTGCATCGACGTGGCCCGCTGGTTCAACGTGGACGGCCCCCGCACACCCGAGCAGGTCGGCGCGCTCTACGCCGACCTCGTGCTGCGGATGGTGGGGGCCAAGTAACCCTGCGGGCCGAGTAACCCAGCGGGCCGAGTGGTCCTACAGGTAGTACCGGGACACCGACTCCGCCACGCAGACCGGCTTGTCGCCGCCCTCGCGCTCCACGGTGAAGGCGACGCTCACCTGGACGCCGCCCGTGACGTCCGACACGTCGGTGATCGTGGCGGTGGCACGCAGCCGGGAGCCGACCGGGACGGGGGCGGGGAAACGGACCTTGTTGGTTCCGTAGTTCACGCCCATCTTCACGCCCTCGACCTTGATCAGCTGGGGGCCGAAGAGCGGGAGCAGCGACAGCGTCAGATAGCCGTGCGCGATGGTCGTCCCGAACGGGCCCGCGGCCGCCTTCTCCGGGTCGACGTGGATCCACTGGTGGTCGCCCGTCGCCTCCGCGAACAGGTCGATCCGCTTCTGGTCGACCTCCAGCCAGTCGGTGTGGCCCAGTTGCTCGCCGACGGCCGCCTTCAGCTCGTCGGGGGAGGTGAAGATCCTCGGTTCTGCCATGTTCCCGGCCCTCTCGCGGTCGCGCGTGCATTCCTAAGCAACTGCTTAGCATGGTCGCGTGCGGGCTCCCTGTCAACGGAGCGCGGCTCACCCGGGTCGGTAGGCTCTGCGGGGTGCCGCAGATTCCCGAGAAGATCCAAGAGCTGAGCGTCGGCCAGCTGTCCGCGCGCAGCGGCGCCGCCGTCTCCGCACTCCACTTCTACGAGGCCAAGGGTCTCATCAGCAGCCGGCGGACCACCGGCAACCAGCGCCGCTACACGCGCGACACGCTGCGCCGGGTGGCCTTCGTCCGGGCGGCACAACGCGTCGGCATTCCCCTGGCCACCATCCGCGAGGCCCTCTGTGAACTCCCCGAGGAACGCACCCCGACCCGGGAGGACTGGGCCCGTCTCTCGCAGGCGTGGCGCGCCGAACTGGAGGAACGCATCAAGCAGCTCAACCGGCTGCGCGATCACCTCACCGACTGCATCGGCTGCGGCTGTCTCTCGCTGGACACCTGCGTACTGTCCAACCCGGACGACGCCTTCGGCCAACGCCGGGCGGGCTCACGCCTGTTGCCGGAACGCCCCTGAACGCGGCCGGCACCGGCCTGCGCGAGGGTGACGGTCGTCACGGGCAGCGGCCGGAATCAACGGCAGTTGGGGGTGCGGCATCCCCGGCGCACCCCCACGTGGTCAGGCCGACATGAGCAGCCGCCCGCGCCTGGCGTAGGCCAGGGCCTCGGGGGTGAGCACCGGACGCGGCACCAGAATCCCGCAGTCCGCGCAGACCGGACCGGTGGAGGGCTCGTGGTCCAGGTCGTACTTCCAGATGAGGCGCTCCCCCGCGCACACCGGGCAGACCGCGCCCGGTTCGCGCTCCAGGGCGGCGATCAGCCGTCGCAGCACCTCGGCCAGTGGTTCGTCGGGGTGGACCCGTGGGTCGTCGCACCAGGCCACTCCGAATCCGCCCCAGGTCAGCCGGTGCCAGTCGTCCACGCTGCCCGGGCGGCGCAGCCCGTCGTGCTTCTCCTTCTTGCGGCGCTCGGCGAACTCGACCTCGTAGGCCAGCCAGACCGCCCGCGCCTCTTCCAACTCCTCCAGTGCGCCCACGAGACGCGCCGGATCGGGGGACCGGTCCTCAGAACCGAACCCGGCCCGCGAGCAGAGATGGTCCCAGGTCGCGCGGTGCCCGTAGGGGGCGAACCGCTCCAGGCACTTGCGCAGCGAATAGCGCCGTAGCGCCAGATCACACCGTGGGTCTCGCACCTGTCTCGCCAGACTCCGGAAACCGGCCATCGCCCTGCACCTCCGTCACACCTGCACCTGTACTTCGGTCACTTCGGCGGCGTCGCACGGACTTCGCGCGGCGTTGCCGTATAGACGTATCGACACTCGAATCGGCTCCATCCGATTTCCGATGCCGTCCATAAGGCCGCCCGCCTTGACCGACGGCCGGTGACGCCACCGACGCGGGCGACCACTCCAAAACTTGACGCATGTTCATCTTCAATCCCGGGGATACCGGCGGTAACGTCCGGCACCACCCCCGTCGTGAGGAGTCGCCATGCCCCGGCGCACCAGACATCACGCGTTGTTCGACAAACTGAGAACTCCCCGCAAGCTCCCCGGGTTCCTGAAAGCGGCATCTGTATGCGTCCTCGTCGCCGGCCTGCTCTCCCCGCTGGCCCAGGCGACTCCGGCCGCGGCGGCCACCGCCTCCAACGACTACTGCGGCGGCCAGTGTTCGGACATCCTGCCGCCCGGTGAGAACGGCAACGCCACCCTCGCCCAAGTCCTGCTCAACCAGGCCTTCGGCATCCAGCCCGACCATGCCGAGGACCAACTCGGCCCCTACAACAACCTGGCCACGGGTTACTCCACCCTCACCGACGCGAAGATCAACACGTTCTTCAACGACTCGTCGTTCGGGGTCGCTTCCGATCAAGTCGCCTCCACGGAGAGTCCGGCGGGTCGCAGCGATGTGACGATCGTCCGCGACAAGAAGACGGGCGTCCCGCACATCACCGGTACCACCAGATACGGCACCGAGTTCGGCGCCGGTTATGCCGCCGCTGAGGACCGGCTGTGGCTGATGGACGTGTTCCGGCACGTCGGGCGCGGCCAGCTCACCACCTTCGCCGGTGGCGTCGCCTCCAACCAGGGGCTTGAGCAGGAGTTCTACCGCAACGCCCCGTACACCGAGGCCGACCTCCAGGCGCAGATCGACAACGCCGTCGCCAACAACGGCACCCGCGGCCAGCAGGCCCTCGCCGACGCCAACGCCTACCTCGCCGGCATCAACTCCTACATAGACGCCTCCGACAGCGGCCGTTACTTCCCCGGCGAGTACGTCCTGACCGGTCACAAGGACTCGATCACCAACGCCGGCACCATCGACCACTTCAAGATCACGGACTTGGTGGCGCTGGCCTCCGTGATCGGCACGCTGTTCGGCTCCGGAGGCGGTGGCGAGGTCAACAACGCGGTCTCGCTGCTCGCCGCCCAGGAGAAGTACGGGGTGACCGAGGGCACCAAGGTCTGGGAGTCGTTCCGTGAGCGCAACGACCCCGAGGCCGCGCTCACCGTCCACAACGGTGAGAGCTTCCCGTACGGCACCAAGCCGTCCGACCCGCAGGGGGAGGCGCTGCCGGACTCCGGTTCGGTGACGACCGAGCCGCTGGTCTACGACGCCACCGGCACCGGCGCCGACCAGAGCGCCTCCGCCGCCTCCGCGGCGGCGACCGCGACCGCCCTCAGCTCGGCCAAGCGCGGGATGTCCAACGCGCTCGTCGTCAGCGGCAAGTACACCGCGAGCGGCCACCCGATCGCCGTCTTCGGACCGCAGACCGGCTATTTCGCCCCGCAGCTGCTCATGCTCCAGGAGATCCAGGGCCCGGGCATCAGCGCCCGCGGCGCCTCCTTCGCCGGCCTGAGCATGTACGTCGAACTCGGCCGCGGCCAGGACTACGCCTGGTCCGCCACCACCTCCGGCCAGGACATCATCGACAGCTACGCCGTCGAACTCTGCCAGGACGACTACCACTACCTGTTCCACGGCACCTGCACGGCCATGGACGAGGTCGAGCAGAAGAACTCCTGGAAGCCGACCACGGCCGACGGCACGGCCGCCGGCTCGTACACGATGCGCGTGTGGAAGACGAAGTACGGACCCGTCGAATACCGCGCGACCGTCGGCGGGAAGAAGGTCGCCTACACCACCCTGCGCTCCTCCTACATGCACGAGGCCGACTCGATCATCGGCTTCCAGATGCTCAACGACCCCGACTACGTGAAGAGCCCGCAGACCTTCCAGAGCGCGGCGCAGCACATCAACTTCACCTTCAACTGGTTCTACGCCGACTCCTCCCACACCGCGTACTACAACAGTGGCAACAACCCGGTGCGGGCGACCGGTGTCGACCCCGAGTTCCCGGTCTGGGCGCAGGCGGCCTACGAGTGGCAGAACTGGGACCCGGCCACCAACACGTCCGACTACACCCCGGCGTCCCAGCACCCCAACTCCATCGACCAGGACTACTACATCTCCTGGAACAACAAACAGGCGCTGAACTACACCACCGCCAGCTGGGGCGACGGTTCGGTCCATCGCGGCAACCTCCTTGACGACCGGGTGAAGAAACTGGTCGCGGCGGGCGGTGTCACACGCTCCTCGCTTGTCAAGGCCATGTCGGACGCGTCGCTCACCGACCTGCGGGCCGAGGACGTGCTGCCGGATCTGCTGAAGGTGGTCAACAGCAGTACGGTGACCGACTCCACGGCCGCCGCGGCCGTCACCAAGCTCCAGACCTGGCTGACGGCGGGCGGCAAGCGCACGGAGACCTCGGCGGGTTCGAAGACGTACGCCAACTCCGACGCCGTCCGGATCCTGGACGCCTGGTGGCCGCTGCTGGTGAAGGCCGAGTTCCAGCCCGGCCTCGGTGACGACCTGTACACCGCGTTCACCAACAACCTGTACATCGACGAGACTCCGTCGGCCGCGCACGGTCCGACCGGGGCACACGCCGGAAGCTCCTTCCAGTACGGCTGGTGGAGTTATGTCGACAAGGACATCCGGTCGGTGCTCGGGCAGAGCGTGTCGGGGCCGCTGGCCGAGCGGTACTGCGGCGGCGGCAGCCTCAGCGCCTGCCGGGACATCCTGATCAGCACGCTGAAGACGGCGGCCGGCACGAGTGCGTCCACGGTCTACCCCGGGGACTCGCTGTGCTCGGCCGGCGACCAGTGGTGTGCCGACTCGATCGTCCAGCGCACCCTGGGCGGCATCAAGCACTACAACATCAGCTGGCAGAACCGCCCGACCTTCCAGCAGGTCGTGGAGTTCACCTCGCACCGCTGAGCCGACATGCCCATGGCGGCGGGGTCACGCGATACGCCCCGCCGCCAGCACCACCCTCGCCAGTTCGGGGTGCACGATGTCGCTGTGTGCCCCGGCCGGCGGGTTGCCCCTCTTCACGACCGCCGCCGCGTCGACGTTCACACAGCCCGACGTGGCGAGCGGCCCGCGCAGGGCCGTCGCCAGGTCCAGCGACCGGGTGCCCGGCACCGCCTGCGCCCCGTCGTGCCCCATCGCGCCCCACCGGGCGCCCAGCGCGTCGCCCACGTCCACGCCCAGCACCGACTCGCAGTCGTCCGCCATCCGGGAGGCCAGCGGATACATCGTGCCGAGCGCCCCGTCGAAGCGGGAGTAACAGCACACCAGCGGGCCGTCGATCCGGTTCTCCTGGCCCTGCAGCACCCCGCCCGCCCGCGGGTCGTGCGGCAGCCGGGCGGCGAACGCGTAGTGCGAGAAGGCCCCTTGCAGCAGCGTCACGGACTTCACCGCGCGCACCCCGTCCGGCAGTCCGCGCAGCGCGAACGACACCAGCCGGCCGCCGAAACTGTGCCCGACCAGATGCACCCGCAGCTGCGGGGCGACGCCGGCCAACTGCCCGACGACCCGCCCGAGCCCACGCTCCCCGACG
Organism: Streptomyces sp. NPDC054813; assembly: GCF_053611365.1. NCBI lineage: Bacteria > Bacillati > Actinomycetota > Actinomycetes > Kitasatosporales > Streptomycetaceae > Streptomyces > Streptomyces sp. NPDC054813. The sequence goes on from NZ_JBSHAF010000002.1 coordinate 145,874, forward strand.
GTCCCGGCGCGCCGCTTCATCGCGTAGTACGTCGCCTGCCGCAGCAGCTCCTTCGCGCCGTCCCAGGGGTTGGGCAGCGCGAACTCCGGCGCGCCGGCGCCCTGCCGGACGGAAGCCAGCGTCTGCGCGAACTCCTCGCACAGGGCCGTCGTGTCCCCGGTGAACAGCACCGGCTCGCTCTGCGGCACGCCCTCCGCGAGCGTGTCGGCCGCGAACAACGGCTGGGGGCCGCCCGGCAGGACCTCGACGAGCAGCCGTACAAGGCGGCCGAACTCCTCCAACTCGCCACCCGGGCGCTGGTCCAGCATCCGGGCGATCTGGTCGACCACGGTGGCCCGCCCCGGGAACGTGTCGAGGAGCGCGTGCCGGGTGTCCTTGTCGAGGACGGGCGCCGGTCTCTCCTCCGCCTCCGCGGCCACCACGGACTTGGGGAAGTCCGGGATCGGCTCGTCGCAGAACCGCATCGACGGCCACACCACCCCGACGTACCCGATCCTCGCCTTCGGCACCAGCTTCGGGATCGGTGCGAAGAACCGCCGGTACAGAGAGGTGGCGCCCGAACGGTCGTTGTTCCAGCCGTGCGCGAAGACGATCAGGTCACGGAGGCCGTGAGCCGTGACCTCGCCCAGCAGCCGGTCGCGTTCGGCGCCCTCCGGGTCGCCGTCGGCGTCGAAGGTCAGCTCCCAGTAGGGAGCCACGCTCATCCCAGGATCCGCCATACCAGGCTCCTCGTCACCCGAACCGGTGCGATCTGCGCGCATCGTCCCGCCGCCGGGCAAGGTTGGCCATACGACGCGCCTCACCTGTAGAGCAGAAATTCCTTTCGGATCCGGCGGAACGCGGCGAGTTCTTCCTGCCAGGCGCCGACGATCTCGTCCGTGCCCGCGCCCGCGTCGGTCATCGTGCGCACGGTCGTGGATCCGGTGAGCTTGTCGATCCAGTTGTCCGACCGCCAGGCGAAGTCCCCCCACACCTTCTTGGCCGTGACCAGGAGCGCGATCCCGGTCCGTACGGGGTCGTAGGCGGCCCGGTCGTGCACATGGAGCTGTACCCCGCCGACGGTCCTGCCCTGGAACTTGGAGAAGGTGGGCGCGAAGTACGCCTCCCGGAACCGCACGCCCGGCAGCCCGAGCCCGTTGACGGCGGCCGCCCACCGCGCGTCGATGCCCTCCGCGCCCAGCAGTTCGAAGGGGCGGGTCGTGCCGCGCCCCTCGGACAGGTTCGTGCCCTCGAAGAGACAGGTCCCCGAGTAGACGAGGGCGGTGTCCGGGGTGGGCATGTTGGGGCTCGGCGGTACCCAGGGCAGTCCGTAGGCGTCGTAGAAGAGGTCGCGCCGCCAGCCCGTCATCGTCACGACGTCCAGCGCGACCGGGGTGGTCAGGAACTCCGCGTTGAACAGCTTCGCGAGCTCGGCGACCGTCATCCCGTGCGCCTGCGCGATCGGCTGCCGGCCGACGAAACTGGCGAACTCCCGGTGCAGGACCGGGCCCTGGGCGGTGCGCCCGGTCACCGGGTTGGGGCGGTCGAGCACGACGAAGCGCTTGCCCGCCAGCCGGGCGGCCTCCATGCAGTCGTACAGCGTCCAGATGTACGTGTAGAAGCGGGCGCCGGCGTCCTGGATGTCGAAGACGACCGTGTCCACGCCGGAGGCGGTGAAGACGTCGGCGAGGGGCTGTCCGCTCTTGAGGTACGTGTCGTAGACGGGGAGGCCGGTCGCCGGGTCGTCGTAGCGGCCCTCGGAGCCGCCGGCCTGGGCGGTGCCGCGGAATCCGTGCTCGGGGCCGAAGACCGCGGTCAGCCTGACCCGGGGGTCGGCGTGCATGACGTCGACGATGTGGCGGACGTCGGTGGTGATACCGGTGGGGTTGGTGACGATGCCGACCTTTTGACGGCCGAGGAGGGAGTAGCCGTCGGCGGAGAGGCGGTCGAAGCCGGTCTCGAAGCGGCCGGGGGCGTCGGCCACGGATGCCGTGGGTACGGGTGTCACGGCTGCCGCCGTGGCGGCTGTGAGCAGACTTCGTCTGGAAGGGCGCCGCATGAGAGGCCTCCGTCGTCGTCCGGGTGCGGGTCGCTGGTGGCGGGTCGCGCAGTTCCGCGCGCCCCTATGGGGCGCGTTGCAGTGCCGTCCCGCGCCCTTAGGGGGTGTGACGGTCGCCCTTTTCTCAAACATACCGACCGGTTAGTGTGTCCGTGCTGAGCCGAGTCTGGTCGCGTCGTGTCGAAGGAGACCGATGGTGGGAGCCGTGCAAGATGCCCGAGTCGTCGTCACCGGGGCGGGAGGTGGCATCGGGGCCGCTCTGGCCCGTCGGTTCGCCGCCGAAGGCGCCCGCGTCGTCGTGAACGACCTGGACGAGGAGAAGGCGGGCGCCGTCGCCGAGGAGATCGGCGGGATCGCCGTCCCGGGTGACGCGTCCGGCATCGTCGGCGCCGCCCGGGACGCGCTCGGCGGCAGCGTGGACGTCTACTGCGCCAACGCCGGGCTCGCCTCCGGCGGGTCCGAGGCGGCCGAGGCCGGGGTCTGGGCCGCCGCCTGGGACGTCAATGTCATGGCCCATGTGCGGGCCGCCCAGGAGCTGCTGCCCGACTGGCTGGAGCGGGGCAGCGGCCGGTTCGTGTCCACCGTGTCCGCCGCCGGGCTGCTCACCATGATCGGGGCCGCGCCGTACAGCGTGACCAAGCACGCCGCGTACGCCTTCGCCGAGTGGCTGTCGCTGACGTACCGGCACCGTGGCCTCAAGGTGCACGCGATCTGCCCGCAGGGCGTCCGCACCGACATGCTCGCCGCCACCGGCAGCGCGGGCGACCTGGTCCTCCAGCCGACCGCGATCGAGCCGGACGCCGTCGCCGACGCGCTGTTCAAGGGGATGGCCGAGGACCGGTTCCTGATCCTGCCGCACCCCGAGGTCGCCGACTTCTACCAGGCGCGGGCCGCCGCCCCGGACCGCTGGCTGACGAACATGAACCACATCCAGCAGAAGTGGGAGGCCACCCGGTGACCCAGCCGCAGACCGAGTCCCTCTACGCCGCCCGGCCCTGGGTGGCGCTTCTCGACGAGGCCCAGCGCGGCCCGGTCGATCCCCCCGCCTCGATGGTGCACGCCCTGCGCGCCGCCGTCGCCGAGGCGCCCGACCGCACCTTCCTGGCCTACTTCGACGCCCGGCTCAGCTTCCGCGAGGTCGACGAGCTGAGCGACTCCGTCGCCGCGTACCTCGCCGAGCGCGGTCTGGATCGCGGCGACCGGGTCGCCGTGATCCTGCAGAACTCGCCGCACTTCGTGATCGCGGTGCTCGGTGCCTGGAAGGCGGGCGCGACCGTCGTACCGGTCAACCCCATGTACAAGTCGGGGGAGGTCTCCCACGTCCTGCGGGACGGCGAGGTGGCCGCGCTGGTCTGCTCGCAGCGGGCCTGGGAGTCGTATCTGCGTGACACGGCCGCCGACTCGCCGGTGCGGATCGTGCTCACCGCCAGCGAGCTGGACTTCCAGACGCGCAACGACGCGCGCGTGCTGGCCTTCGAGCGGCTGCCGCAGGCCGCCGACGCCGAGGACCTGGTGGCCGTGGCGCGCCGCGGTGGCACGGCCCCCGAGGGACGCGACCCGGTACCGTCCGACATCGCCCTGATCAGCTACACCTCGGGGACGAGCGGCGCCCCCAAGGGCGCCACCAACCTGCACGGCAACATCATGTACAACGCCGAGCGGCAGAAGACCGGGCTCGGGCTGCCCGACGCGCCGGTCTACTACGCCCTCGCGCCCCTCTTCCACATCACCGGCATGGTCTGCCAGCTCGGCGCGTGCCTGAACAGCGCCGGCACGCTGGTGCTGACGTACCGCTTCGAGCCGGGCCTGGTCCTGGAGGCGTTCACCGAGCACCGCCCGCACTACACGGTCGGCCCCTCCACCGCCTTCATGGCGCTGGCCGCCCACCCGGACGTCACCCCGGAGCACTTCGCCTCCTTCGCGAACATCTCCTCCGGCGGCGCGCCCCTGCCGCCGGCCCTGGTGGAGAAGTTCCGGGCCGGCTACGGGCCGTACATCAGGAACGGCTACGGGCTCACCGAGTGCACCGCGCCCTGCGCCTCCGTGCCGCCGACCCTGGAGGCGCCCGTGGACCCGGTCTCCGGGACCCTGGCCGTCGGGGTGCCCGGCCCCGACACGATCGTCCGCATCGTCGACGACGAGGGCAACGAGCTGCCCTTCGGCGAACAGGGCGAGATCGTCGTACGCGGGCCGCAGGTCGTGCCCGGGTACTGGCGGCGGCCCGAGGCCACCGCCGAGACCTTCCCGGACGGCGAGCTGCGCACCGGCGACATCGGCTTCATGGACCCGCAGGGCTGGCTGTACGTCGTCGACCGCAAGAAGGACATGATCAACGCGTCCGGCTTCAAGGTCTGGCCGCGCGAGGTCGAGGACGTGCTGTACACCCATCCGGCGGTGCGCGAGGCGGCCGTCGTCGGGGTGCCCGACGGCTACCGCGGGGAGACCGTCAAGGCGTACATCAGTCTTCGCCCCGGCGCTGCAACCGATCCGGACGATCTGGCCCTCTATTGCAAGGAGAGGCTGGCAGCCTACAAATATCCGCGGCTGGTGGAGATCCTGCCCGACCTGCCGAAGACGGCAAGTGGGAAGATCCTCCGACGGGAACTTCGTTCCCGACCGCAACAGGGTTAGCAGACATACGAGAGAGGCAGGTGGCGGCAGTGCCCAGGACGACGGACGGCGACGGAGCGCCTGTTCCCCAGCGGCTCCTCGCCGCCGCCACCCGGCTCTTCGCAGAGCAGGGCTACGACCGCACCTCCGTGCAGGAGATCGTGGAGGCGGCCGGCGTCACCAAGGGGGCGCTGTACCACTACTTCGGCTCCAAGGACGACCTTCTGCACGAGGTGTACGCGCGCGTGCTGCGCGTGCAGCAGGAGCGGCTCGACGCCTTCGCGAACGCGGACGAGCCGATCGAGAAGCGGCTGCGGGGGGCCGCCGCCGACGTCGTCGTGACGACGATCGAGAACCTCGACGACGCGTCGATCTTCTTCCGGTCCATGCACCATCTGAGCCCGGAGAAGAACAAGCAGGTGCGCGCCGAGCGCCGGCGCTACCACGAACGCTTCCGCGCGCTGATCGAGGAGGGCCAGCGCGAGGGCGTCTTCTCCACCGCGACCCCGGCCGACCTGGTCGTGGACTACCACTTCGGCTCGGTCCACCACCTGTCCACCTGGTACCGCCCGGACGGCCCGATGACCCCCCAGGAGGTCGCCGACCAACTGGCCGACCTGCTGCTGCGGGCCCTGCGCCCCTGACCGGCAGGGCTTGGAGAACCTGGGCACATGCATCCGTCCCTGTGTGTGCCTAGGCTGAAACGGCTGAATTCCTCCACGGGTCGACTCGGGGGGAAGGAGACCGAGTGCGATGGCGAAAGTCCTTTTCATCGTCAGCGGGGCGACTTACTGGGGTGCTCAAGGACGGCACCAGGTACGCCACCGGCTACTGGGCCGAAGAATTTGCCATGCCCTACAAGAAGATCACGGAAGCCGGTCACGAGGTCGTGGTCGGGACCCCCGGCGGCGTGACCCCCAACGTCGACATGATGAGCCTGCGTCCGTCGATGGCCGGCGGTGAGGAGATGGCCCTCGAACTGGAGGAGATCATCCGTTCCGCCGAGGTGATGCGGCGGCCCCTCCAGCTCTCGGACGTCCGCCTGGAGGACTACGACGCGGTGTACCTTCCCGGCGGCCACGGCCCCATGGCGGACCTGGCCTTCGACGCCGATGTCGGCCGCCTGCTCACCGCGCAGCTTGCCTCCGGCAGGCCGCTCGCGATCGTGTGCCACGGCCCCGCCTCGATCCTCGCCACCCGGATCCACGGCAAGTCGCCCTTCGAGGGATACCGCATCACCTGCTTCACCGACGAGGAAGAAGAAGCCGTCGGCCTGGCCTCCCGGGCACCGTGGCTGCTGGAGACGGAACTGAAGGAGAAGGTCGGCATCGGCTTCAGCCGCGGCCCGATGTGGGAGCCCTACATGGTCGAGGACCGCAATCTCGTCACCGGTCAGAATCCGCATTCGGCGACGATTCTGGCCGACCATCTGCTCCAGATCCTCAAGTAGGCGACGGCGGTCGGTAGCGGGCACCGGCGCACCAGCGGCGACCGGTACCGGAAGACCACCGCCCGGGAGGCCGCCCGGGCCCTGCCACTGGTGGCGGCGCACGGGCACGTGCGCATAGTGTCGCCGGCATGGCAGATGCGTTTGCGGGCGTCCGGCTGCTCGGCCCGCCGGTGACCGACGGCGAGTACATCGAGTTGAGCGAGCACGAGACGGTGCACCTGCACGAGTACACGCGGATCTACGCCGTGCCCGGCCTCTACGAGCATGTCGTCCAGGAACGGTTGCGGTGCAGGTCGCCGCAGGCCGCGGCGGAGGGATTCCTGCGCGCCGCCGCCAGCCTCGGGCTGGAGCCGGGATCGATGACGGTGCTCGACGTCGGCGCCGGCACCGGACTGGCCGGTGAACTCGTGCGGCGCGGAGGCGTGGCCCGGGTCGTCGGGGTCGACGCGCTGCCGGCGGCTCGGGAGGCGAGTCTGCGCGACCGGCCGGGTGTCTACGCCGACTACGTGGTCGGCGACTTCCAGCTCGGCGACGGACTCCGTGCGGCACTACGCCCGTATGCGTTCGGCGGGTTGGTGTCGGCCGGCGCGTTCGGCGGCACGCACGCCACACCGCGGGCGCTGGTCAACGCGCTCGCGGTGCTGCCCCCCGGCGCGCCCGTAGCCTTCACCATCGACGAGCGGTGGATGGACGAAGCGGATCAGGACGGGTTCGGCGCCGCCGTCGAGCGGCTGGTGGCCGACGGCAGTCTTGCCCTGCTGGAACGAACCCGGTTCCAGCACCGGGTGACGACGACCGGCGAGCCGATCTTCTATCAGCTCCTGGTGGGCCGGACGGGCTGAGGCGGACGGCGAGGGGCCGGTGCCGGCATCGGAGATGCCCGCACCGGCCCCGGCCTTGCGTCGCCTACATGTACTTCTTCAGCTCCCGCCGGGCCAGCGACCGCTGGTGCACCTCGTCCGGGCCGTCGGCGATCATCAGCGTCCGGGCCCCGGCGTACAGGTCGGCCAGCGGGAAGTCCTGGCTGACGCCGCCCGCGCCGTGCAGCTGGATCGCGCGGTCGATGATGCCGACGACCGCGCGAGGCGTGGCGATCTTGATGGACTGGATCTCGGTGTGGGCGCCCCGGTTGCCGACGGTGTCCATCAGCCAGGCGGTCTTCAGGACCAGCAGCCGCAGCTGTTCGACGGTCACCCGGGCGTCCGCGATCCAGTTGTGGACCACGCCCTGCCGCGCCAGCTCCTTGCCGAAGGCGGTGCGGGACACGGCCCGCCGGCACATCAGCTCGATCGCCCGCTCGGCCATGCCGATCAGCCGCATGCAGTGGTGGATACGGCCGGGGCCGAGCCGGGCCTGGGCGATGGCGAAGCCGCCGCCCTCCTCGCCGACCAGGTTCGACACCGGCACGCGCGCGTGGTCGAATATCACCTCGGCATGACCGCCGTGCGAGTGGTCCTCGTACCCGAAGACCTGCATCGCCCGCTTCACGGTGACACCCGGGGTGTCGCGCGGGACCAGGACCATGGACTGCTGGCGCCGGATGTCGGCGCCGTCCGGGTCGGTCTTGCCCATCACGATGAAGATCTTGCAGTCCGGGTTCATCGCCCCGGAGATGTACCACTTGCGGCCGGTGACGAGGTAGTCGTCGCCGTCGCGCTCGATGTGCGTGGTGATGTTGGTGGCATCGGAGGAGGCCACCTCCGGCTCGGTCATGGCGAACGCGGAGCGGATCTCACCGGCCAGGAGCGGCTCCAGCCACTGCTTCTTCTGCGCCTCGTCGGCGAACTGGGCCAGCACCTCCATGTTGCCGGTGTCCGGGGCCGCGCAGTTCAGCGCGGTGGGCGCCAGGTGCGGGGAGCGGCCGGTGATCTCGGCGAGGGGCGCGTACTGGAGGTTGGTGAGCCCCGCGCCGTACTCGGCGTCCGGGAGGAAGAGGTTCCACAGGCCCTGCCTGCGCGCCTCCGCCTTCAGTTCCTCGACCACGGCCGGGGTGTCCCACGGCGAGGCGAGCGCGGCGCGCTGCTCCTCGGCGACCGCCTCGGCGGGGTAGACGTACTCGTCCATGAAGGCGAGCAGCTTGGCGCGCAGTTCCTCGGTGCGGGCGTCGAACGCGAAGTCCATGGCCGGTCAGCCTTCCTGAAGAGTGGTCAGTCCGTGGTCGATGAAGACGGGCACGAGTTCGCCGATGCGGTCGAAGCCCTGCCCGAGCGTCTGGCCCTGCGTGTACCGGTAGTGGATGCCCTCCAGGATCACGGCGAGCTTGAACCAGGCGAACGCCGTGTACCAGGCGATCTGCGAGACGTCCCGCCCCGAGCGGGCCGCGTAGCGCTCGACCAGCTCCCGCGGGTCCGGGTGGCCGGGCGCCTCGGCGGTCGTCGACACCGGCGAGTCGGGTGTGCCCAGCGGCTGGCTGTACATGACCAGCAGGCCCAGGTCGGTGAGCGGGTCGCCGAGCGTGGACATCTCCCAGTCGAGGATCGCCCTGATGGTGTCGTCCTCGCCGATCAGCACGTTGTCGAGGCGGTAGTCGCCGTGGATCACGGTGGGCGTGGGGGAGCCGGGCAGCCGGCGGCCCAGGGTGGCGTGCAGCTCGTCGATGCCGGCCAGCTCACGGTTGCGGGAGGCGTCCAGCTGCTTGCCCCAGCGGCGCAGCTGCCGGTCCAGGAAGCCCTCCGGGCGGCCGAAGTCGGCGAGGCCGACCTCCTCCGGGTCCACGGCGTGCAGCTCGACGAGGGTGTCGACGAGGGAGAGCACGGCGTTCCGGGTGCGTTCGGGGCCGAGCGGGACGAGCTGGTCGGAGGTGCGGTACGGGGTGCCCGCCACGAACTCCATCACGTAGAACGGCGCCCCGAGGACCTCCGTGTCCTCGCACAGCAGCACCGGCCGCGGCACCGGCACCTCGGTCGGGTACAGCGCGCTGATCACCCGGTGCTCGCGCTTCATGTCGTGCGCGGTGGCCAGGACGTGGCCCAGCGGCGGCCGTCGTACGACCCACTTCGAGGTGGAGTCGGAGACCGCGTAGGTGAGGTTCGACCGTCCGCCCTCGATCAGCCTTCCGGTCAGTGGACCGGTCGCCAGGCCGGGGCGCTCTCGGTCGAGCAGTCCGCGCAGCCGGTCGAGATCCAGTCCGGGCGGGTGGTCGGGGCTCATGCATCGCTCCTACGAACGAGTGAACAGGACCCAACTCATGATGCCGACCAGTCGGTATGTCGTCCAGCGGGTGAGCCAAACGTGACCGGGACCACCCTACGATCCGGCCGTGGGATGACGGCTCCCCGCGCGCGCAGAGCAGGGAGCCGTCGTTCGGGTCGGGGACCGTCTCAGTGGTCGTCCCAGTGGCCGTTGTGCTCGGCGTGCCGGTGGCCGTCGTGCAGATAGTCGATGTGGTCGCCGTGCAGTACGCCGGTGTGGCCGCAGCCGTCACCGTGCCGGTGGTCGTGGGCCTCGTGGGTGACGTGCCCGGTGGGCTCGCACTCGTCCCAGTGGCCGCCGTGTTCGCGGTGCAGGTGCCCGTTGTGCGCGTAGTCGAGGTGGTCGCCGTGCGGCACCTGGTCGTGCCCGCAGTCCGGTCCGTGGCTGTGGCCGTGCGAGGTGTGTTCCTGATGAAGGGTGGTCATGGTGTTCGCCTTCAGCGGTACGGGGGTCGGGAGGGTGGCGTGCTGCCGACGGACAGGCTGCCACGCGAACGGCACATATGCGGGCATCCCGGTTGCGTGGCGTCGGAGTACCCCGGAGGGTCGGTTGCATGAAGGGCATCAGCTACAGCCGGTACGGCGGACCCGATGTACTGGAGTACGGCGAGGTCAAGGACCCGAAGGTGGGCCCCGACACGGTCCTGGTGAAGGTCCGGGCGGCGGCCGTCAACCCGGTCGACTGGAAGTGCCGGGAGGGTGATCTGCACGGCATCATGGACGCCGTCTTCCCGGTGATCCCCGGATGGGACGTCTCCGGCGTGGTCGTTCAGCCGGGCCCGGCCGTCACCGAGTTCGCGGTCGGCGACGAGGTGATCGGCTACGTCCGGGAGGACTTCCTGTCCCGGGGCACCTTTGCCGAGTACGTCGCCGCCCCGGTGCGCACCCTCGCCCGCAAACCGCGCAACCTCTCCTTCGAGGAGGCCGCGGGGCTGCCGCTGGCCGGGCTCACCGCCTACCAGGTGCTGGTCCACGCCCTGGAGGTCAGGCGCGGCGAAACGATCCTGGTGCACGCCGCCGCCGGCGGTGTCGGCTCCGTCGCGGTCCAGATCGCGGCCCACCTCGGGGCCCGGGTCATCGGTACGGCGAGCGAACGCAACCACGACTTCGTCCGGGGTCTCGGCGGCGAGCCGGTGACCTACGGCCCGGGCCTGGCCGAACGTGTCCGGGGACTGGCCCCGGAGGGGGTCGCCGCCGTCTTCGACACCGTCGGCGGGGAGGCGCTGACCGTCTCGGCGAACCTGCTCGCCCCCGAGGGCCGGATGGCCTCGATCGCCGACCCGGACGTCGTCGACTTCGGCGGCCGCTACTGCTGGGCGCGTCCTGACGCCGAGGACCTGAAACGGCTCGCCGGACTCGCGGAACAGGGAGCGGTGAAGGTCCATGTCGCCGAGACGTTTCCGCTGAAGCGGACGGCCGACGCGCAGCGGCGCAGCCAGGAGGGGCGCACCCGCGGCAAGCTGGTGGTCACGGTGGAGTGGCCGGAGGAGGAGGGCCAGGCCGGGGCCGGGCCCGAGGCCTAGACGACCAGCGCGGCGGCGCACAGTGCGACGGCGACCGTGCACAGCACCGCCGCGGTCGCCTGCCGCGGGGCCAGTGCCGAGGGGCGGTCGGTGGCCGCCAGGGCGCGGATCCGGCGGTTGGCGACCAGAAGGAAGCCCAGCCACAGGACGCAGCAGGCCGCGCAGGCGAGCACGCCGCCGGACGAAGTGCCGCCGTGCACCGCGGTCTTCGCGGCGAGTACGGCGGCGACGGTCGCCGACAGTGTCGTACGGCGCCAGGCCAGCCGGGTCCGCTCCGGCTGGAGCCCCGGGTCACGGGCCGGCGTGGTCATCCTTCCCACCCGACGAGCACCACGACGACCATCACGACGGCGACCACGGCGACGACCACGCTGAGCAGGGCCGGGAACCGGGAGACCGGCAGATCCTCGCCGCGCCGCATGGCCCGCTCGCAGCGCACCCAGTGGTTCACCGCCCGCAGCGAGCACAGCACGCCGGCGGCGAGGAGTGCGAGCGCGAGGCCGACCCGCCAGGCCCAGCGGAGGTCGGGCAGGAACTGGTCCACGGCGAAACCGCCGCCGATCAGGGCGAGGGCGGTGCGCAGCCAGGCCAGAAAGGTCCGCTCGTTGGCGAGGGAGAAGCGGTAGTCGGGGGTCGTGCCCTCTTCGCGCACCACTTCGGGGGCGAACCACAAACGGACGTTCCGCGCGAATTCGATCACGTGCCGGAAGCCTACCGGGGAGGGAGGCCGAGGGTTCGGCTGCGGGTGAGTGGGGGTTGCTCGCGCAGTTCCCCGCGCCCCTGAAGGGGCGCCTCAGGCACGGGCCGCCCTGTCAGCTGACGCAGCTGCGGGCAGTCGTGCCGCATGGGCGGCACGGGTGGGCGCAGCGGCACCCTGCCAGCGCCGGTAAGCATCCCACCCCACCTCAGCCCCGCCACTCCCGCAGCTTCTCCCACGCCGCCAGCCCGTCCGGTACCCACTCCCACTCCCCGAGCCGCCCCGCCAGTTCCTCCTCCGTGAGGAAGTCGTGCCAGGCCACCTCCTCCACCTGCGGCCGTACCGGCAGCTCGCAGCGGACCTCGTACACCGCCGACCACCAGCTGAGGCCGGCGCCGTCGTCGTACCGGAACTTGAAGAGGTACGTCGGCCGGGGCAGCCCGGACACGCCCAGCTCCTCCTCCGCCTCCCGCAGCGCCGCGTCGTCGTAGGACTCGCCCGCGCCGACCACGCCGCCGACGAACATGTCGTACAGGGAGGGGAAGACCAGCTTGGTCGCGGTGCGGCGGTGGACGAAGACACGGCCCGCGGCGTCGCGGGCCAGGATGAAGGCACAGCGGTGGCGCAGGCCCCGGGCGTACGCCTCACCGCGGGGGGCCTGTCCGATCACCCGGTCGTGCTCGTCGACGATGTCGAGGATTTCGTCAGCAGGCTTCATGCCGCCATCCAAGCAGGCCGGAGCCCCGGGGCGTCAGCGCGGCTGGAGGTCCAGCGAGGGCTCCTTCTGCGCCGGACCGCGCGGCATCGCGGGATGCAGCCCGAGCAGCACGATGCCCGCCACGATCGCCGCGAGCCCGGCCGCCTCCCAGGCCAGCGCCCCGGTGTCGGTGCGCAGCCGGTCCCCGAGGAAGCCGACGCCGCACAGGATCCCGGCGAGCGGCTGGGCGGCGGTGAGCGCGGGCAGCGAGTTGCGCAGCTCCGCCGTCTCGAACGCGCTCTGGACGAGGATCAGCCCGCTGATCCCGAGGACCAGCACGCCGTACGGCTGCCAGCCGGTCAGTACCTCGGTGATGCCGCCCTCGGAGAAGCGGGTGCTGGTGACCCGGGTCAGCGCGTCCTGTACGCCGTACAGCAGGCCGGCGGCGAGGGCGAGCAGGGTCGGCCCCGCACTGAGCCGGGACCGCTTGGCGTACGTGGTGAGCACCAGGGCGATGCCGACCATCACGCCGATGATCAGCCAGTGGCGCAGCGGGTTGGCGATGGCGTGGCCGCCGCGTGGCTCGCCCGCCAGGATGAACGTGGTGACGCCGCCCGCGAGCAGGATCAGGCCCGCCCAGCCCTGGTGACTCAGGGGATGCCTGGTCTGGTGCCGGGAGAGCGCGAGGGCGAAGAGCAGGTTCGTCGCCAGCAGCGGTTCGACCAGGGAGATCTCGCCCTTGCCGAGGGCGATCGCGCCGAGCACCATGCCGGCCACCATCAGGCCGATACCGCCGAGCCAGCGCGGCACCCTCATCAGGTCGAGCAGCAGCCGGAAGGAGAGGAAGTCGCTGAGCGGGGCCTTCTGGGCGACGTTCTGCTGGAGCACGAACCCGAAGCCGAGGCAACAGGCCGCACTCACGGCGAGAATCAGAACCAGAACGGACACGCTGCGTACCTCGATCATGCGGCCGGGCTACGGGATGCGTAGTGGCCGACTGTAGCGCTCGCGGATGGGTGTTGCCCCGGGAGTACCCGGAACCGGGCGGTTGACTCGGTCACGATGCCCGAGCCGAACACGGCGGGTGGATCAGGACGGCGGCGGAACCGGTACTGCCATGGTCCGATGCCCGGGCGGCCCGCGCCATGGCGTACGCCACAGCCGGAACCCGGAGCCCCACGGCCACGGTACGCCCAACGGACCTCGGCGCGCGTCAAGTTCCGCTGCGCTCGGCGTAGTTGAACGGGGCACCAGCCCTGTTCAGCTTGACGCAAAGTCTTGGCTGGGGGTTTGCTGTGCGTGATCGGCCGATGGCAGCCCGACAACCAGGAAGTTCCGCGGTGCCCCCAACCCCGCCCCTCTTAGGCCCAGGCCGGGCCGTCGCCGCAGGTCCCCGCGCGACAGCGCACGCCGGGTGCGAACGCTGTCCCGACGACGCCCTCGACGACGCCGAACTCATCTCCGCGCGAGCCGCGTTGGCCCAGGGCCGCTGGCAGGCCGCCCGCTCCCTGCTGCTCCACACGGGTGACGACTGGGACCGCCGGGGCCACCGGGTCACCGCCCTCGCCCGCGAGCCCTACGCCATCGCCTGGGCCCGCGAGTGGCTGCTCGCCGAGCCCGGCTCCGCGGGTGCCGCCACCCTCTACGCCCTGACCCTGGTCCGGCGTGCCCTGCGCGGCAAGGAGCCCCCCGACCGGGCCCGCGAGGCCTGCTCCGGTGCCGCCGCACTCGCCCCCGCCGACCCCACCCCGTGGCTCGGCCTCCTGCTGCTCGCCCGCCACCTCGGCACCGACGACGAGACGCGCCGCATGTTCCACGAGGTGCGCGACCGCCATCCCGAGCACCACCATGCCCACCACCTGATGGCCGCCCGTATCGCGGAGACCGAGACCGAGGGGACCTACGAACTGTGCGCCTTCGCGGAACGCTCGGCAGCCGCGGCCCCGGCCGACTCCCCGCTCGCCGTCCTCCCCGTCGTCGCCTACACCGAGCGGCACCGGGTGCTCGCCGCCACCGGCCGGGCGCCCGCCGACCCGGCCGCGGCCGGCCACTGGGCCGAGCCGTCCGCCCGGCGCGCCCTGAGCGCGGCCTTCGACTGGTGGCTGGAGTGGGGGATCGAGGAGCACCCGCGCCGCCATGTCGACCTCAACCACCTCGCCCACGCCACCTCCGGCGCCGGCCTGTACGCCGAGGCCGCGGCCCTGTTCCAGCGCATCGGCCGGCATGCCACCCCGGCGCCCTGGTCCTACCCGGACCGCGACCCGTGCGAGGCGTTCCGGGCGGCCCGGGAGCGCGCGCTCGGCGGTTGACGAGAAGTGGTTGATGAGAAGAGGTTGTGGATTTCTTACGGCGGCCGGATTTCCTGGCCGGGCCCGCCCCGAGGGTGTTCGAATGAGTACGTGAACTCTGAACGACCCGAGGAGGGCCGGCCGGTCGGCCGCCGGGTGTTCCTCGGCACCATGGGCCTGGGTGCCCTCGGTGTCGTGGCCGCGCCGGTGCTGCAACGCGTCACCGAGTCGGTCCTCGGCACCTTCTCCGGCAAGGACCCCACGGGCCTGACCGGCCTGCTCCCGAACGGCGGCGGCTTCCGCTACTACTCGGTGACCGGGTCGGTGCCGAACAGGACCGCCGCGGACTACCAGCTGAAGATCGACGGCCTGGTCGACAAGCCGCGCACCTTCAGCCTGGCCGACCTGCGCGGCCTGCCGCAGACCCGGCTGGTCAAGGACGTCCAGTGCGTGACCGGGTGGCGGGTGCCGCAGACCCCGTTCGAGGGGGTCCGCCTCTCGCACCTGCTGGATCTGGCGGGAGTGCGGGATACCGCGAAGGCGATCCGCTTCACCTGCTTCGACGGCGCGTACACCGAGAGCCTCACCCTCGACCAGGCGCGGCGGCCGGACATCCTGGTCGCGCTGCGCATGCAGGACAAGGCCATCGGACACGACCACGGCGGCCCGGTCCGCCTCTATGTAGCCCCCATGTACTTCTACAAATCGGCCAAGTGGCTCTCCGGCATCACGGTGACCGACAAGGTGCAGCCGGGATACTGGGAACACCTCGGTTACGACGTCGACGCCTGGGTCGGCCGCTCGAACGGACGCGACGATGAGCCTACGAGCTGAAGCACCGGCCGCCACCGAGCGGCTGCACCGCTTCACTCCCGCCGAGCGCTGGATCCACCGCACGACGGCGGTGCTGATGGGCATCTGCGTGCTGACGGCCGCCTGCCTCTACATCCCGCAGCTGGCGGTCCTGGTCGGCCGCCGCGAACTGGTCGTCCGCATCCACGAGTGCGCCGGCCTGGCCCTGCCCGTCCCGGTCCTGTTCGGCCTCGCCTCCCGCGCCTTCCGCAGGGACCTCGGCTTCCTGAACCGCTTCGGCCCCCACGACCGGCTCTGGCTGCGGGCCGCCCTGAGCCGCGACAAGCGCCCGTCCTCCCGCCCGGCGGGCAAGTTCAACGCCGGCCAGAAGATCTACGCGAACTGGATCGCCGGCGCCACCCTGGTCATGCTCGCCACCGGCCTGCTGATGTGGTTCACCCACCTCACCCCGCTGATGTGGCGCACCTCGGCCACCTTCGTCCACGACTGGCTGTCCCTGACGATCGGCGTCGTCCTGGCGGGCCATATCGGCATGGCCATGGCCGACCCGGAGGCGAGGCAGGGGCTGCGCACCGGGAAGGTGAGCAAGGAGTGGGCGAAGCGGGAGCATCCACTGTGGCGGCCCTAGGGGGCACTAGGGGCTCTAACCCTCGAAGTCCAGCAGCACCTTGCAGGACCGGCTCCGGTCCGCCGCCAGTGCGAACGCCTCCTCGGCCGCCCGTACCGGCACGACCGCGCTGATCAGCCCGTCGAACGCCGGCTCCCGGGCCAGCAGTCCCAGCGCCTCGTCGAACTCCGTGTCGAAGCGGAACGCGCCGCGCAGCTCGATCTCCCGGCTCACCACCAGGTTCCCGGCGAACGGCGACTGCCCCGGCGGCAGCATGCCCAGCTGGACGACGACACCGCCGCGGCGTACCAGCCGCAGGCACGTGTCCAGGCCCGCCGCCACCCCCGACGCCTCGACGGCCACGTCCACCTCGGCGGGCCAACCGGAGCCGGCGGGATCGTCGGCCCGTACGACCGTGTCGGCACCGGCGACGGTCGCGTAGCGCAACGCCTTCGGCAGCAGGTCGCTGACCGTGATCCGGGCCGCCCCGGCCGCCCGCAGTGCCGCCACCACCAGACACCCGATCGGCCCGGCTCCGGTGACCAGCACATGCTTCCCGGTGATCTCCCCGGCCCGCCGTACCGCGTGCAGCGCCACCGACAGCGGCTCGGCCAGGGCCGCCCGGCGAAGCGGCAGCCCCTCCGGCAGTGGCCGCAACTGCTCCGCAGGTACCGCCAGGCGCGCCGCGAAGCCGCCCTGGACATGCGGGAAACGCGCCGCACTGCCGAGGTAGCGGGTGTCCCGGCAGACGTTCGCCCGCCCGGCCACGCACTCCGGGCAGACCCCGCACGGAGTCGCCGGGTGCACCGCGACCGGCTGACCTGCGAACGGCCCGGTGACGGCCGTGCCCACCACCTCGTGGCCCAGCACCATCGGCTCCCGCAGCCGGAAGTCCCCGACCCCGCCGTGCCGCCAGTAGTGCAGGTCCGAGCCGCAGACGCCGCCGTAGCGGACGGCGACGAGCGCCTCGCCGGGTCCGGGTTCCCGGTCCGGCAGTTCCGTCACTCGCAGGTCGCCCTGGCCGTGGATCACACAACCCAGCATCTCCGCAGCCCCTTTCACAGCACGCTCGTCATGCCGCCGTCGACGTACAGCACCTGTCCGCTCACGAAATCGGCGGCCGGGGAGGCCAGGAACAGCACCCCGCCCACCAGGTCCTCCGTACGGCCCCAGCGGCCGGCGGGGGTGCGGCGGCGGACCCAGGCGCTGAACTCCTCGTCGTCGACCAGCGGCCGGGTCAGCTCGGTCTCGATATAGCCGGGGCCGAGGCCGTTGACCTGGACGCCGTGCGGGCCCCAGTCGGCGCACATGCCCTTGGTGAGCATCTTCAGTGCGCCCTTGGTCGCCGCGTACGGTGCGATGCCGGGGCGGGCCACCTCGCTCTGCAGCGAGCAGATGTTGACGATCTTTCCGCGGCCGCGGGCGGTCATGTACCGGGCCGCTTCCCGGCCCACCAGGAACGCGCTGGTCAGG
This sequence comes from Streptomyces sp. NPDC054813, assembly GCF_053611365.1. NCBI lineage: Bacteria > Bacillati > Actinomycetota > Actinomycetes > Kitasatosporales > Streptomycetaceae > Streptomyces > Streptomyces sp. NPDC054813. The sequence goes on from NZ_JBSHAF010000002.1 coordinate 163,261, forward strand.
TTGGTGTTGAGGATGCGGTGCCAGTCCGCGTCCGTGAACTCCAGGAGTGGGGCGCGCAGCTGCGTGCCCGCGTTGTTGACCAGGATGTCGAGCGGGCCCACCCGCTCTTCGACGTCCGCCATGCCGGCGGCCACCGAGGGCCCGTCGGTCACGTCGAACACGGCCGTGCGGACATCGCCGGGGACTTCGGAAGCCGCCTTGGCCAGCCGGTCCGCGTCCCGGCCGTTGAGGACCACCGTGCAGCCGGCCTCCGCCAGGCCCCGGGCCAGTGCGAGCCCGATGCCCCGGCTGGAGCCGGTGACCAGGGCCGTGCGGCCGCTGATGTCGAAGAGGGGGTGGCTCATCCTCGTACTCCCGGTGCCACTAGATGATCAGTGAGAGGAGCAGGACCAGACCGCCGGCGACGACCGAGATGATCGTCTCCATGACGGACCAGGTCTTGAGGGTCTGGCCGACGCTCAGGCCGAAGTACTCCTTCACCAGCCAGAAACCCGCGTCGTTGACATGGCTGAAGAAGAGCGAGCCGGCGCCGATGGCCAGGACCAGAAGGGCCGTGTGGGCCGTGGACATGTCGGCCGCCAGTGGGGCCACCAGGCCGGCCGCCGAGACCGTGGCCACCGTGGCCGAGCCCGTCGCCAGCCGGATCGCCACCGCGATCAGCCAGGCAAGGAGCAGGGCCGGGATCGACCAGTCCTTGGAGATCTCCAGGATCATCTGGCCGACACCGCAGTCGATCAGCGTCTGCTTGAAGCCGCCGCCCGCGCCGACGATCAGCAGGATGCCCGCGATGGGCATGAGCCCCTTCTCGACGGTCTGCGAGATCCGCTCCTTGGAGAACCCGGCCGGGCGGCCCAGCGTGAACATGCCCACGATCACGGCCGCGAGCAGGGCGATCAGCGGGGAGCCGACGACGTCGAAGACGCGCTGGACGGTGTGGTCCGGGTTGTCGACGACGATGTCCACCAGCGCCTTGGCCAGCATCAGGACGACGGGGAGCAGGATCGTGGCGAGCGTGGCGCCGAAGCCGGGGCGCTTCTCCAGCTCCTCCGACGGGCGCTGCGGGAGCATCCGGTCAGGGGCCTGCACGTCCACCCAGCGGGCCGCGACCTTCGAGAACAGCGGGCCGGCGATGATCACGGTCGGGATGGCGACCAGGACACCGAGGGCCAGGGTCACGCCCAGGTTGGCGCCTACCGCGTCGATCGCGACCAGCGGCCCCGGGTGCGGCGGCACCAGGCCGTGCATCACGGACAGGCCCGCCAGCGCCGGGATGCCGATGCGCATCAGGGAGTAGTTGCCGCGCTTGGCGACCATCAGCACCACCGGGATCAGCAGCACGATGCCGACCTCGAAGAACAGCGGCAGGCCGACCACGGAGGCGATCAGCACCATCGCCCACGGCATGGCGCGCCCGCCCGCCTTGGCGAGGATCGTGTCTACGATCTGGTCCGCGCCGCCGGAGTCGGCGAGTAGCTTGCCGAGGATCGCGCCGAGCGCGATCAGCACGCCGACGCCGGCGACCGTTGAGCCGAGGCCGGTGGTGAAGCTGGTGATGACCTTGTCGAGCGGCGCCCCGGCGAACGCGCCGAGCGCGAGCGAGCCGATGGTCAGCGCCAGGAAGGCGTGGAGCTTGAACTTGGTGATGAGCAGGACGATGACGGCGAAGCCCGCAAGGACGGCGATGCCGAGTCGGGCATGTCCGGCCGAGGTGATGGGCGCGACGGCGTCCGCTGCCAGCATCTCGACGCTGAGTCTGGGCACGGGGGTTCCTTGGGAATACGGGGATGTAGGGGGAGTTACTGCGCGGCCAGGTCGGGAATTGCGTCCAGCGCCCGCATGGCCCGTGCGGTGATCTCTTCGGGGCTGCCGGTGACGTCCACGGCGACGCCCGGCTCGTCCGCCTGCAGCGGTTCGAGCGTGGCGAACTGGGAGTCCAGCAGTGCCGTCGGCATGAAGTGACCCTGCCGATGCGACATACGGTCCTCGATGAGCCGGCGGTCGCCGGTGAGGTGGACGAAGACGATGCCCGGGGCCGCGGCGCGCAGCCGGTCCCGGTACGACCGCTTCAGCGCGGAGCTGCTGACCACCCCGCCCAGCCCTTCCCGCCCGTGCGCCCAGCCGCCGATGGCGTCCAGCCACGGCCACCGGTCGGTGTCCTCGAGCGGGTGCCCGGCCGACATCTTGGCGATGTTGGCCGGCGGGTGGAAGTCGTCGCCCTCGGCGTACGGGACGCCGAGCCGGGCGGCGAGCAGGGGACCGATGGTGGTCTTGCCCGTGCCGGCGACGCCCATCACCACGACGACGTGAGGGGTGCGCATACTGCCTCGCTGTCTTCCTCGACGAGAGACACCGGCAGACGACATCCGGTGTCGGCCACACTGAAACCCATTAGGTACGACGAATTCAAGAGTCTGTGACAAATAAGTCTGACTTTTTGGCTCTGTGATCCCCTCTGTACGCTGAGTGCATGAGCACATCGGGCCGGGGGCTGCACGGCCGCGTACTGGACAGCCTCGGCCCCGCGATCACCGCTGGCGAGTACCCGCCGGGCAGCGTCCTGCGCACGGACGAGCTGGCTCAGCACTTCGAGGTGTCGCGCTCCGTGATGCGTGAGGCGGTCCGGGTCCTCGAATCCATGCACCTGGTCGAGTCCCGCCGCCGGGTGGGCGTGACGGTCCGCCCGAAGTCCGAGTGGAACGTCTACGACCCGCAGGTCATCCGCTGGCGGCTGGCCGGCGCCGACCGCCCGCACCAGCTGCGCTCGCTGACCGTGCTGCGCTCGGCGATCGAGCCGGTGGCCGCGCGCCTGGCGGCCAGGAGTGCGACGGCGGATCAGTGCGCCGAACTCACCGAGTGCGCGCTCGGCATGGTGGCCAACTCGCGCGGTCACAAGCTGGAGCGGTACCTCGTCCACGACATGGCGTTCCACCGGGTGATCCTCACCGCGTCCGGAAACGAGATGTTCGCCCGGCTCGGTGACGTCGTGGCCGAGGTCCTCGCGGGCCGCACCCACCACGAGGTGATGTTCGAGGACCCCGACCCGGCCGCCGTCACCCTCCACGTCCAGGTCGCCGAGGCGGTACGGGAGGGCGACGCGGTCCGCGCCGAGCAGCTGACCCGCGAGATCACGGTGGGTGCCCTCCAGGAGCTGGACATCCTGGCGCCCTAGTCCGCCCTAGTCCGGGAAGTCGCCGTCCAGGTACACCCAGGCGCCGTCGACCCGCTCGAACCGGCTGAGTTCGTGCAGGGACCCGCCCCTGAAGGAGGCGCGGAAGGTCACCGTGCCGGTGGCGTGGAAGGCCGTACCGTCGGTCGTCGCCAGGATCTCCAAACCGGTCCACCGCATCCCAGGGTCCAGGTCGAGCCGGCCCGGGCGGGTCCGGGGATGCCAGGTGCGCAGCAGGTACGGCTCGTCACCCTTGACGAAGGCGCTGTAACGCGAGCGCATCAGCGCCTCGGCGGTGGGCGCCGCCGCCGCACCGCGGTGGAACCGGCCGCAGCACTTCTCGTACGTCTCCGCCAGGCCGCACGGGCAGTCGGGGGCGGGCTGTCGCCGGGATCGCTTCGCTGCCAAGAGTCCGCCCCCCTACGCCGACTCGGCGTTGGTGGGCGGCTGCGCCGGACGCACCGGCACGGCAAGCACGGGCAGCGCGGGCAGCGCCGTGCGGTTCGCCCAGGCGTCGATGAGACCGTCCAGCGGCTCGTCCGCGAACCGGTTGACGTGGGCCGTGAACATCGGGGTCGTCACGGCCCCACCCCGGTGCAGGCCCGCCCACGCCCGCAGCATGTGGAAGAACCGCTCGTCGCCGAGCGCGCAGCGGATCGCATGGATCGTGATCCCGCCGCGCTCGTAGAGCCGGTCGTCGAACATCGCCTTGCGGCCCGGGTTGGCGATCCGGATGTCCTGCGGCAGCCCGGACAGCAACCGGTGTGCGACGGCCGCCAGTTGCTGGGCGCTGCGGCCACCGGACCGCTCCGACCACAGCCACTCCGCGTACTTGGCGAGCCCCTCGTTCAGCCAGATGTGCCGCCAGTCCGCGATGGACACGCTGTTGCCGAACCACTGGTGCGCCAGCTCGTGCGCCACCAGCCGCTCCGAACCCCGGGCCCCGTCCACGTGGTTGACGCCGAACAGCGACAACCCCTGTGCCTCGACGGGGACATCGAACTCCTCGTCAGTGACGACGACGGCGTACTCCTCGAACGGGTAGGGCCCGAAGAGCCGTTGGAACAGGTCCATCATCGCGGGCTGCCGGGCGAAGTCCCGCGAGAACTCGGGCAGCAGATGCGCGGGTATGTGCCCGTGCATCGGTATCCCGCCGAACCCCGGGTCGCCGAGGATCACCGTCTGGAACTTGCCGATCGCGAGGCCCACCAGATAGCTCGACGTCGGCGCCGCCTGCTCGTACACCCAGGTCGTCGTGGACGCCTTGGTGGTCCGGGTCAGCAGCCGGCCGCCGGCCACCACCGAGTACGCAGACGGGCAGGTGACCGAGATCAGGTAGGACGCCTTGTCGGCCGGCCGGTCGTTGCACGGGAACCAGGAGGGCGCGCCGACCGGCTGGCTCGCCACCAGCGCGCCGTCCGTCAGCTCCTCCCAGCCGATCCCGCCCCAGGGGCTGTTCACCGGCCTGGGGTTGCCCGACCAGTGGATCTCCACGGTGAACGCGGCCCCGGCCCGCAGCGGCTTGGCGGGCTTGACCCGCAGCCTGCCGCCGCGGTGCGTCCAGTGCGGCTGGCGGCCGTCCACCCGGATCCGGCCGATCTTGAAGTCGGCCAGGTTCAGCTGGAACTCGGGCAGCGGCGCCCGGCCCGCTATGGCGTTGATCCGGACCGAGCCGGCCAGTCGGTTGGGGCCGGGCCGGTAGTCCAGCGTGAGCTCATAGCGATGCACCCGGTACCGGGGATCGCCGTTGTCCGGGAAGTACGGGTCCGGACCCGCTGACTGCTGCACTGCCACTTCCGCGTTCGCTCCCTGCGCTGTGCTCGAACCGTCTCTCGGCGCGCCGATGCCCGCGGCCACCGAACGGCCCGCGCTCAGGGACGCCATGCCTCGATCGGGTTGCCGAGCCAGCGGGTGTCGTCGGGAACCGACTCCGCCGCCATGACGAGCGACGCGGGACCCAGGGTGGTACGGGCCCCGATCGTGCTGCCGGGCAGCACGATCCCGCCAGGACCCAGTGTGGCGCCCTCACGGAGAACCACAGTATCCGTCCGCAAGATCCGGTCGTGGAAGAGGTGAGTCTGCAGGACACAGCCGCGGTTCACGGTGGCCGCGTCCTCCAGGGTCACCAGATCCGTCTCCGGCAGCCAGTAGCTCTCCACCCAGACGCCCTTGCCGATCCGCGCGCCGAGGCCGCGCAACCAGGCCGTCATCACCGGAGTACCCGGAACCGAGCCGGCCAGCCACGGCACCGCCAGCACCTCGACGAAGGTGTCCGCCAGCTCGTTGCGCCACACGAACGAACTCCACAGCGGGTGCTCCCCACTGCGGTGCCGCCCGACCAGCAGCCACTTGGCCAGCACCGACACCCCTCCAGCGACCGCACCGGAAGCGAGCAGCACCAGCCCCGACAGCACCGGCGCCCAGCCGCCCAGCGCGCCCAGCGCGGCGACCGTCAGCCCGGCCAGCGCCACCGAGCACAGCACCGGCACGATCCTGCACAGCTCCACCAGACCGCGCGCCCACAGCAGCCGCGCCGGCGGCTCGTAGGTCCGGCTCTGGTCACCGTCCGACGCGCTGCGCGGCAGCTTCACCGGCGGCAGCCCCAGGTACGACGTGCCCTTCTTCGCCTTCTTCGGCGTCGCCGACAGCACCCCCACCAGACCGCCGTCCGGCACGCTGCGGCCCGGCGCGGTCATCCCGGAGTTCCCGAGGAACGCCCGCCGCCCGATCTCCGCGCGCCCGATCCGCACATATCCGCCGCCGAGCTCGTAGGGCGCGGTCAGCGTGTCGTCGGCCAGGAACGCGCCCTCGCCGACCGTCGTCAGGCTCGGCAGCGCGAGCACGGTCGACACCTCGGCACCGCGCCCGATCCGCATCCCGAGCAGCCGCAGCCACACGGGCGTGACCAGACCGGCGTACAACGGGAACAGGGTGTCCCGGGAGCGGTCCATCAGCTGGGAGACCGTCCAGGCCTGCCAGCCGATCCGGCTGTGCGTCGGATGCGTGCCGACCCGCAGGCCCAGGCTCAGCAGCCGTACGGAGACCAGGATCAGCAGCGCGTACACCAGCCCGAAGGCCAGCGTGGCCGGGACCAGCGCGACCGCCGCGCCCCGCAGGGCCTCGGCCAGGCCGTCCCCGGGAGCCACGAAACGCCCGGCGACCAGCAGTGCGGCGGCACCCGCCAGCACGGGCAGCGCGCTGAGCCCGACGCCCGTCAGGCCGTACATCACCCGCCAGTAGGTGCCGCGCTGCGGCCGCTGCTTGGGCCAGTTCCGCTTGGCCTTGCCCAGCTTGACCGCCGGGGCGCCGGCCCAGCGCTGGCCGGTCGGGATCTGCCCGGTGACCGCCGAGCCGGGGGCCACCTCGGCGCGCTTGCCGACCCGGGCGCCCGGGAAGAGGATGCCGCGCGTGCCGACGACCGCGTGGGCGCCGATCCGGACCGGACCGATCACCAGCCGGTCGCCGTCCAGCCAGTGACCGGACAGGTCCACCTCGGACTCCACGGCCGCGCCGCGTCCCACCCTGAGCAGGCCGGTGACCGGCGGCAGCGAGTGCAGGTCCACCTCAGGACCGATCTTGGCGCCGAGCGCCCGCGCGTACCGCTCCAACCAGGACCCGGTCAGCGCGGTCGCCCCGGTGAACTCGGCCAGCCGCTCGGCCGTCCACAGCCGCAGATGGACCGAGCCGCCGCGCGGGTAGCGCCCGGGCTTCACGCCCCGCAGCAGCAGCCGCGCCCCACCGGCGGCGAGCGCGATCCGGCCGGGCGGGGTGTACAGGACCAGAGCCCCGAGAGCGACCAGCCACCAGGGTGCGGTGGGCAGCCAGCCGTAGCCGCCGAGCACGTTGCCGAGCGCGGCCAGGACGACCGTCCAGCGCAGCCCGAGCAGGGTGAACAGCGGGAACAGCACCATGAGCTGCACCAGCTGGGCGGCGCGCGGCACCGGCGCGATCGTCCGCTGCGCGCTGTCGTCCTGCGCGGACTCCTCCAGGTGGCGGGCCAGCTTGCGCAGCACCGGCTGCTGGTAGATGTCGAGGACGGCCACGCTCGGGTAGCGGGTGCGCAGCCGGGTGGTGAGCTGGGCGGCGGACAGGCTGCCGCCGCCGATCGCGAAGAAGTCGTCGGAGGCGCTGCTCACCGGGATGCCGAGGACCTCGGTCCACTGCTCGGCGAGCCAGGCCTCGGTGCCGTACAGCTGCTCGGCCTTGCCGGCCGTCTCCAGGCCCTCCAGGGGCCAGGGCAGGGCGTTGCGGTCGACCTTGCCGGAGGTGCGGGTGGGCAGCTCCCCGACGGGCGCGAGCAACGGGACGAGGGCCGCGGGCAGCTCGGCGCGCAGCTTCTCGACGGCGGTCGCGTGGTCCCAGCCGTCCTGGGTGACGACATAGCCGACGAGCAGCTGGTTGCCGCTGCGCGCGGTCCGTACGGCCGCCGCGGCGCCCGCGACGCCCGGGAGCGCCTGGAGGGCCGCGTCGACCTCGCCCAGCTCGATACGGCGGCCGCCGAGCTTGATCTGCTCGTCCGCGCGCCCGAGGAACACCAGTCCCTCACGGTCGGCGCGCACCAGGTCACCGCTGCGGTACGCCCGGTCCCAGCCCAGCGACGGAAGCGGCGCGTACTTCTCCGCGTCCTTCTCGGCGTCGAGGTAGCGGGCCAGACCGACCCCGCCGATCACCAGCTGGCCGCTCTCGCCCATCGCCACGGGCTCGCCCGCGTCGTCGACGACGGCGAGCTCCCAGCCGTTCAGCGGCAGCCCGATGCGGATCGGCTCCTCGCCGCTCATCAGGGCCGCACAGGCCACGACGGTGGCCTCGGTGGGCCCGTAGGTGTTCCAGACCTCGCGGCCCTCGGTGACCAGCCGCTGCGCCAGCTCGGGCGGGCAGGCCTCGCCGCCGAAGATCAGCAGGCGGACGTCGTTGAGGGTCTCAGGCTCCCAGAGCGCGGCCAGGGTCGGCACGGTCGAGACGACGGTGATCTCCTGCTCGACCAGCCAGGGGCCGAGGTCGGCGCCGCTGCGGACCTGGGAGCGGGGCACGGGCACCAGGCAGGCCCCGTAGCGCCAGGCCAGCCACATCTCCTCGCAGGAGGCGTCGAAGGCCACCGAGAGGCCCGCCATGACCCGGTCGCCCGGGCCGATCGGGTCCTCGGTCAGGAACAGCGCGGACTCGGCGTCCACGAAGGCGGCGGCGTTGCGGTGGGTGACGGCGACGCCCTTGGGCTTGCCGGTGGAACCGGAGGTGAAGATGATCCAGGCGTCGTGCTCGACGCCGGGCCGCCGGGCGGAGCTGTGCGCCTCGGGGTTCCGTACGTCGATCACCAGCCCGGCACCGAGGACGGCCGCGGCCTCCGCCTCCCCGAACACCAGTGCGGCCCGCTCGTCGGGATCCTCGGCGTCCACGGGGACATAGGCGGCACCGGCCGCGAGCACGCCGAGCACGGCGATGTACAGGTCGTTGGTCCCGGACGGCACTCGTACGCCCACGCGGTCGCCGAGCCCGACCCCGGCCTCGTGGAGCCGTCGCCGCAGCCGCTCGACCTCGACCGCGAGGGCGCGGTAGGTGAGCTGGGCGGTGCCGTCGTCCAGTGCGGGCTCGTCGGGGTGGGTCCGTACCGTTGCTTCGAACACGTCCACGAGCGTGCGCGGCGAGGCCGCCGCTCCCGCCGAGAAGCGTGCCGTGTCCCCGAACTCCTCGCGGATCTCTTCGTCGAGCAGGCCGAGAGCACTGCTCTCGTCAATCGCTGCCATCCGGTCCTCGCGTCTCGTTCCCGGAACATCCGGGGCGCCGGCGGGTCCCCAGGTCTGCCTGGGGTTGTCCGGCTCCGGCTGGGTAACAAGCCGGAAATATTAGTACGACGCTAGGCTCCCGATCATCTTGTGGCCACTCGGAAGCCGCCGTTCGGGGCAGTCACTTGAATTTTAAGGCACCTCTGACCAGGCCTTCTCCGTGTGTGACGAGAGATGGGACACACAGCGTGAGGCCGGCCAACGCAGTGTAAGAAGCGTCAACGCGGCGTGGGACGGGCCGACTCCGCGGGCCTGAGGGCGCGCGCGGCGACGGCCGGTGCCGTGGCAGGGAGGGGAGTACGCCACGGAACCGGCCGTCGTCGTGGGGGGAGTGCGGATCAGGCGGCGGTGACCTCGGCCCAGATGGACTTGCCCCAGGGCAGATTGCCCACGCCCCAGCGGCCCGAGCACAGTGCGTCCAGGATCAGCAGACCGCGCCCGCGGTCGCGTTCGACGGAGATGGGACGCAGCCGGGGATGGTGGTTCAGGGGATCGTGCACCTCGACCCGGGTCCGGGAGCCGTCGGTGTCGATGAGGAGTCTGACCGGGTCGTCCGGGTCGGTCTCGTAACGCAGGGAGTTGGTGACCAGTTCGCAGGTGACCAGCGCGACGGCCTCGATGTGGTCACGGGAGGCGTCCGGGGTGTGATGGATGATGAAGTCGCTCACGAACATCCGTGCCGCCCTGGCCGACTGGGGCTCGCTCGCCAGTAACAGGATCGGCGGCGGGGCGACTTGCAGTGCACGGGTTTCGGTCGTGGTGCTCCGCTGGCGTTCGATCATGTAGATCCCCTCACGGGCATGTCCCAACGCAGGCACGGTGGTTCGCCATGCGAGTGCGGTCACTTTCGTATTTCCCGGATTCATGGTGCCTTCACAGCACAGTCGATCGCAATACGTCCCGCGAGATGTGAAAAATTGCGCACCTCTGCGGGAGACTTGCGGCACAAGCCGCCAGCCGGTGGCGAGGGTTGGGGCGGCACGGCAGACTGTCGGGCAGTTCACCGGACAGAAGGGGGAATCCGTGAGCACGCCCACGGTGCGCCGGCGACGACTCGGTGCGAAGTTGCGCGAACTGCGCGGCGAACTCACCCTCGACGAGGTCGCGGAGCACTCCGAAGGCGCGTTCGTCTCCTCGAAGCTGTCCCGGATGGAGACCGGCAAGACCGCCCCCAAGGCAGCGGACATCCAGGCGCTGCTCGATCTGTACACCGCACTCGGCCGCGACGTGAGCGACGAACTGCGCGCGGCCCTGATCACACTCACCAAGGACGCAGGCCGACGCGACTGGTGGCACTCGTACCGGGGTGTCCTCACACCGGTGTACGAGGACCTGATCAGTCTGGAGGCCGAGGCAGAGACGGTCTCCACCTGGCAGTTGGGGATGGTCCCCGGACTGCTCCAGACCGCCGAGTACGCCCGCGAGATCATCCGGGCGACCGCCATGTCCGAGGCGGTCGAGGCACGGGTCGACGCGCTGGTCGAGGTACGGCTGGCACGTCAGGCCGTGCTCACCCGCGACAGCGACCCGCTGGCGCTCTGGGCGATCATCTCCGAACAGGCCCTGCGCTGCACCACCGAGGATCCCGCCCTGATGTACGAGCAGTTGGGGCGCCTGCTTACGATGGGGCGGCGTCCGAACATCAACATCCAGGTGTTGCGCTCGGACGCCCCCCTCCACGCCGGGCTGACCGGCACCTTCAGCATCCTGGGCTTCGGTCCGCACACGGACCTGGACGTCGTCCACCAGGAAGGGCTGACCTCCGCCCTGTACATCGAGGAACGTGATCGGGTCTCCACGCACCGGGCCGCGTGGCAACGCCTCACGTCTGCCGCCGAGTCCGTCGAGGCGTCGGTGGAACTGATCACCCAGATAAGGAAGAACGAATAGCGAATGAAGCACGTTGACGACGCGTCGACTCTGCCGGTGACCTGGTGGAAGTCCTCGGCGTCCGCATCACAGTCCGACTGCGTGGAATGCGGGATCGTCGACGAGGCGACGGTGGCCGTCCGCGACAGCAAGCGACCCTGCGGGCCCGCGCTGCTGCTGGGCCGGGCGGCGCTCTCCGCGTTCACCTCGGCCGTGCCCCACGGAAACCTCGGGAACGGCCGAATAGGCCGCCTCGGCTGACCCCCGCACCTCCCCCGAAAACCAAGAAACCCCTGCTCAGCAGGGGTTTCTTCGTGGTGTCCGAGGGGGGACTTGAACCCCCACGCCCGATAAAGGGCACTAGCACCTCAAGCTAGCGCGTCTGCCATTCCGCCACCCGGACAAGGTGTCTGTCGCGCGGGGTCTCCCTCGCGGCGACGAAGGAAACATTACCAGGCTTTCCGAGGTGGCCGATCACACCCCGTTCCGGGTACGGGCGGGCGTGAACGGCGTGTGACGGACCGGGACCGGTCTTGGGCTCGGGCGGTAAGGGAGAGAGGATGACAGGGACCGGCCGGTAGTGACAGCGGAAGGAAGCAGCGTGAGCGAGACGGACACGGCCAGGAGCGTCACCGGTGAGGACGAGGTCGTGGACCTCTGCCGCGAGCTGATCCGCTTCGACACCAGCAACTACGGCGACCACTCCGGGCCCGGCGAGCGCAAGGCCGCCGAGTGGGTGGCCGAGAAGCTCGCCGAGGTCGGCCTTGAGTCGAAGATCTTCGAGTCGCACCCGGGCCGCGCCTCCACGGTGGCCCGCATCGAGGGCGCGGACCCGACCCGGCCCGCCCTGCTGATCCACGGCCACCTCGACGTCGTACCGGCCAACGCCGACGACTGGACCCACCACCCGTTCTCCGGCGAGATCGCGGACGGGTGCGTGTGGGGCCGCGGCGCGGTCGACATGAAGGACATGGACGCGATGACCCTGGCGGTCGTACGCGACCGGCTGCGCAGCGGCCGGAAGCCGCCCCGGGACATCGTGCTCGCCTTCCTCGCCGACGAGGAGGCCGGCGGCACCTGGGGCGCCCGGCACCTCGTCGACCGCCACCCGGACCTCTTCGAGGGCGTCACCGAGGCGATCAGCGAGGTCGGCGGCTTCTCCTTCACGGTGAACGAGCAGCGCCGGCTCTACCTGATCCAGACGGCCGAGAAGGGCATGCACTGGATGAAGCTGAAGGTGGCCGGTACCGCCGGGCACGGCTCGATGATCCACCGCGACAACGCGATCACCGAGCTGTCCGAGGCCGTCGCCCGGCTCGGCCGGCACAAGTTCCCGGTACGGGTCACCAAGACCACCCGGGCCTTCCTCGACGAGCTGGGTGATGCGCTCGGCACCGAACTGGACCCGGAGGACATGGAGTCGACGCTGGCCCGGCTCGGCGGCATCGCCAAGCTGATCGGCGCGACGCTCAGCAACACCGCCAACCCGACCCAGCTGAACGCCGGTTACAAGGTCAACGTCATCCCCGGCGAGGCCACCGCGCACGTGGACGGCCGTTTCCTGCCCGGCCACGAGGAGGAGTTTCTCGCCGACCTCGACCGCATCCTCGGCCCGCACGTGGTCCGCGCGGACGTGCACTCCGACAAGGCGCTGGAGACCTCCTTCGACGGGGCGCTGGTGGAGGCCATGCAGTCCTCGCTGCTGGCCGAGGACCCGACCGCCAGGGCGATCCCCTACATGCTCTCCGGCGGCACCGACGCCAAGTCCTTCGACGACCTCGGCATCCGCGGCTTCGGCTTCGCACCGCTGAAGCTGCCGCCGGAGCTGGACTTCGCGGGCATGTTCCACGGCGTGGACGAGCGGGTGCCGGTGGACGGTCTGCAGTTCGGCGTGCGGGTGCTGGACCGGTTCATCGACGCGTCGTGAAGCGGTACGCGTCGTGAAGCGGTACGCGTCGTGAAGCGGTACGCGTCGTGAAGTCCTGGCTTCAGGTAATCGGGCGGCTGTGCGAGATCGACTGAGAAGAGTGAATGCGACGATAAGCTCGTAGCTCCATTACTTCCTCCTCGTTACATCTAATGCGATCCGCTACTTGGGACCGCATTGCCAACAAGGAGGAATAATGCTCAAGAAGGTCGTCGCTGCTGCGGCTGCCACTGGTGGTCTGGTTCTCGCGGGTGCGGGCCTGGCCGTCGCCGATTCGGGTGCTCAGGGCGCTGCCGTGGGTTCCCCGGGTGTCATCTCCGGCAACGTGATCCAGGTTCCCGTGCACGTCCCGGTGAACGTCTGCGGCAACACGATCTCGGTGATCGGGCTGCTGAACCCCGCCTTCGGCAACACCTGCATCAACAAGTGACGCCGGCTCCCTGAGGGGCGTCTTTCCGTCGGCCCCGGAGCGCGCGCCACGCGCTCCGGGGCCGACCGGTTTTTCCGCGGGCTCTTTCCGCGAGAAATGCAAAGGTCAGGATCCGAGGCAGGGGGGAATTCAGAAATGCGACAGGGCACCCGTAAGGGCCTTATGACAGTGGCCGCGGCGACCGGCGTGATCGCCGCGGCGGGCGGCTACGCCCACGCCGACTCGGGGGCCGTCGGCTCCGCCACCAACTCACCCGGAGTGCTGTCCGGCAACACGGTGCAGGCGCCGGTGCACGTGCCGGTGAACGTCTGCGGCAACACCGTGAACGTCGTCGGCGCACTCAACCCGTCGATGGGCAACAAGTGTGCCAACCACGGCGGTGGGGGCGGTGCTTCCACGGGCCACGGCGGGTATGGGGGAGACGCGGGGCACGGTGGTGGGCACGGAAGCCACGGCGGCTCGCACGCCAGGGGACACACCGGGGGCTCGCCCGGGGTCGGTTCGGGCAACACCGTGCAGGTGCCGATCGACGTTCCGGTCAACGTGTGCGGGAACAGCGTCAACGTCATCGGGATCGGCAACACCGCCGTGGGCGACGAGTGCGCCAACGGGGGGAGTTCCGGACATTCCGGTGGTTCCGGTGGCGATCACTGCACGCAGCCGCCCGGACACGGGGGGCACGGAGGTCACGGAGAGCACGGGCACGGCACACCTCCGGGGCACGGAGGGCACGGACACGGGACGCCTCCGGGGCACGGTGGCCACGGCGGCAACCCGGGACACCCCGGGACTCCGGGCCAGCCGGGACACCCCGGGACTCCGGGGCAGCCCGGAACCCCAGGACACCCGGGCAACCCGGGGCAGCACACCGGTACGCCGCCCGGTCACTCCGGGGGACGGACCGTCACGACCGGTAACCACGGCTCCAGCCTCGTCGAGCCGCTGGGCAGCCTGTCGGTGACCCAGCCCGGCCCGGCCACCGCGCAGCTCGCGCACACCGGCAGTGATCTCCCGCTGGGCCTCGCGCTTCCGGCGGGTGCCGGCGCGCTGCTCGCGGGCGCGGTGCTGTACCGCAAGGCGCGCGCCTCGGCGTAGTGCACGGGCGGTGACGCTCCCCAGCGGGGGCGCACCGGCAGCGGTGCGTGGAACGGAGCGGGCCCCGTCGATGCGGGGCCCCTTCCGTCATTCGGAGAGTCTCACCATGTGGCACGCACCTGGCGGATGATCCGCCGGCGCAACCGCACCCTGCGGCTGCCGTCGCGCATGAGGCTCAGTCGGTCCAACTCCCAGTGTCCGTACTCGGCATGGTCCGTCAGTAGACGCGTCGCGTCCTTGCGGGACACCCCGCGAGGCACATACACGTCGACAAATTCGTATTCCGGCATCGCATCTATTGTGCGGGCTGGTGCCCGGTACGGATAGCGTCTGCACTATGTCTGATGCTGCGCAGCCCACCGCTGCCGAGGTACGCGCCGCCGCCGAGGCGGTCAAGACCGCGCTCGACCGCCATCTGGCCGCGGTCGAACGCAGGTCGGGGGAGGACGACCCGGCTGTCTACGAGGCGTTCAACCAGCTGGCCGCGGCCGCCGAGGTCTACGACGAGCTGCTCTACGACCGCTATGACGAGGTCACCCCCTTCGAGATCCCCGGTACCGAGGACTCGCTGCCACCGTACGCGGGGCCCGAGGAACCGAACGCGATCAGCGTGCTGATCCGCCGCGACTACGCCGTGGCGGAACCTCAGCGGCTGCTGGCGCAGGCCCAGCGGGTCGAGGCGGCAGAGTACGACGACGGCCCCGGCGCCGACCAGGACGCCGCCGGCACGATCCACGGGGCGTTGGGGATCCTGTTCGGCGAGTTCGAGCCGGACGAGATCGCCTCCCGGCACAAGGAGTTCGGCCTGGAGGAAGGCGACTCCACGCTGTGGGTGACCGCGGCGGACGAGCCGGCCGAGCCCGGTGAGTGGCTGGAGGCCCCGTTCGAAGGGGTCGATCCGCAGCGGGTCGTGTGCCGGTTCGACGTCAGCGCGGTGTTCGACGACGAGGACCACGAGGACCACGAGGACGGCGCTGACACGGTGCGCAGCGAGGACGCGGACGAGCTGGACGACCTCGACCTCGACGAGGACGAGGACTTGGAGCCGCTGGACGCCGAGCGCTGACCCTCCGGCCGCCCGGCGGTGCTTGCGGGCCTTACGGCCGGTTCGGCACCGCCGGTCAGCGGAAACAGGGAGACAGCGGAGCAGCTAGGCGGAGCCGGGTCAGGCCCCGGCCGTCGGCGGTACCTGTGTCTTGAGCAGGAGCGGAAGGCGGGTCGTCCGGGGCTTCGGCAGGGTCTCGGCCACCGCCTTCGGCAGGGCCTGGTCCACGCCGTGGACCACCGACAGATGCCGCTCCGCCCGGCTGAACGCCGTGTACACCCAGGGGCGGCTGAGTGACTGGGCCGCGTCGCCGGGGAGCACCACGACCGCCGCCGGCCAGCGGCCGCCGACCGCCTGGTGGGCGGTCAGCGCCCAGCCGTGCCGTACGGCCTGCTCCACCTGCTCCTTCGGGACGACCACGAGCGCGCCCGCGCACGACAGATGCAGCCCGTCGGCGTCGGCGTTCACCACCTGGCCCGGGACCGTACGGCCCGGGACGGGGGAGTAGGCGATCCGGTCACCCGGGTCGAAGCCGCCGAAGCGGCCGGGGCCCGGGTTGAGCCGTTCCTTGAGGGCGGCGTTGAGGGCACGGGTGCCGGCCGCGCCGCCATGGCCCGGGGTGATCACCACGGTCTGCTCGGCGGGGACGCCGATGGCGCGCGGGACGGAGTCGGCGACCAGCTGCACCGTCCGGTGCACGGCCTCGCCCGCGTCCCGCACCGGCACGATCACGATCTCCTTGCCGGGCGCCTCGACCTGGCTGAGCTCACCTGCACCGATCCCGGAGACCAGTTCGCCGAGCGGACCGGGGTCGGGCGTGCGCGAGGCGATCTGCGGGCACACCCGGGCCGCCAGCAGGTCGGCGAAGACCCGCCCGGGGCCCGCCGACCACAGCACCGCCGGATCCCCGCTGAGCACCAGCCGGGCCCCGTCGGGCAGCGCCTCCACGAGCATCGCAGCGCCCTCCACGTCCAGCTGGGGTGCGTCCAGCACGATCAGCAGGTCGAGGTCCAGGGCACCCTCCGCGTCCCGGCCCGGCCCCTCGGTGCCGGAGAGCAGACCGGCGACCGTGGCGACGGCCGCCTCGCCGTCCGTCGGCAGGGCGGCCAGGCGGCGCTGTCCCTCCGGGGTGTGGACGGCGGCGAAGGCGCGCAGTCCGGCGCTCCGGGCGGCGGTCAGCAGGGCCGCCGGTTCGGCGCGGGCCGCCTCGCCGCCCGTGTGCAGCACCAGGCCGTGTCCGGCGACTGCCGCCGCCAGCTCGGCCGCACCGCCGGAGGTTGCCGCGGCGGCCGCCTCCCAGGGCTGCGAGGCGTCCTTGGACAGCGAGTTGACCAGCCGGGCCAGTCCGTCGGCGAGGCTCTCCTCGGCCAGCGCGTACCGCTCCAGACCGACCAGGACCCGGACCGGCCGCTCCTCCTCGTCGTCCTCGGGCTCGGGGGCTCCCGGATCCAGCAGGTCCTGGAAGACCAGCGCGTCTCCCTCGGCGAGCGCGTCCTGCACGGCCGCCTCCGGGTCGGGCACCGCCCGCTGGGCCAGCGCGGCGGTGAGCGCCGGCATCTCCAGCGCGGTGTGCCCGGCCAGGGCGGCCTGCTCCAGGAGCCAGCCGGTCACCGCCCGGCCGCGCCGCTCGTCGTCCGGACCGCACTCCGCGCCCAGCAGCGCCCGCGCGAACCCGTCCGCGTGGTCCGGCCGTACGCCGGTGACCCGGAGCAGCTGCCAGGGGTCCTCCCGCAGCAGCGTGTCCGCGCCCTCACCCAGGGCGGCGGCGACCTGGGGGGCGAGCGACTCGGGCGCACCGCCCTCGGCCAGCACCGCCCGTACCACCGCGACCGTCTCCACGGCGGGCGCGGCGGGTGCCGCGGGCGCGGCGGCGACAGGTGCGGGCTGGGGCCGGTGGACCGGCTCCGGTACGGACGCCCGCCGCGGGGCGGGCTCCGGGGCGGCGAACACGGTGGCCGTGGGCTTCTCGCCGCTCTCCACCGCCCGGATCGCCGCGAGCAGGTCGGCCGCCGTGCCACTGAGCTTTGCCCCGGCCTCGACCGGCCCTGCCTTCTCGGCCTTCCGCCGCTCGATCCGCTCCCGCTCGACCCGCTGGGCGGCCAGCTCGGCCTCGGCCTCGGACAACCGCGCGGCACCCGCCGAGCCGCCGTCCCCGACCTCCGCGCCGCCCTCCGGGCCACCGCCCGCGCCCGCGATGCCGTCCTCGGCCCGGTCTCTGCCGTCGCCCGTGTCGCCCGGGCCGGTCGCGCGGGAGTCGCCGGGTTGCGGGTCGCTTGCCGTGTCGCCTGCCGCGGCGGTGGTGGTGGCGAGGTCGTCGGCCTCCGTCGTGCCCCCGGACGTCGTGCCCTCGTCGGCCTCGGGCGTGGCGCCCAGCCCCGGCTCCGTGCTCACAGCGTGCTCCAGTCGTGATCGGGATAGCGGTGCACGGGCGCCGACACGTCGTCGAGCGCCCGGCAGATCTCGTCAGGAAGACTAAGCGCCTCCACTGACAATGCCCCCGTGAGCTGCTGCGCGTTGCGCGCGCCGACGATCGGCGCGGCCACGCCCGGCCGGTCCCGCACCCAGGCGAGCGCCACCTGGAGCGGTGTCACGGCGAGCCCGTCCGCCGCCGTCTGCACCGCGTCCACGATCCGGGTCGCGGTGTCGTCGAGATACGGCGCGACGAACGGCGCCAGATGCTCCGAGGCGCCTCTGGAGTCCGGAGGAGTGGAGTGGCGGTACTTCGCGGTCAGTACGCCCCGGCCCAGCGGGGAGGACGGCAGCAGGCCGATGCCGAGGTCGAGGGCGGCCGGCAGCACCTCGCGCTCCACGCCCCGCTGGAGCAGCGAGTACTCCAGCTGGGTGCTGGCCAGCCGGGTGCGGGTACCCGGCGCCGCGAGCTGCCAGGTCGCCGCCTTCGCGATCTGCCAGCCGCAGAAGTTGGAGACCCCGGCGTACCGGGCGCGGCCGCTGCTCACGGCCAGGTCGAGGGCCTGGAGGGTCTCCTCCAGCGGGGTGTCCGGGTCGTAGGCGTGCACGTGCCAGACGTCGACGTAGTCGGTACCGAGGCGGGCCAGGGAGGCGTCGAGCGCGGCGAGCAGATGGCCGCGGGAGCCGTTGAAACGGCGGTCGGGGTCGGGGACGCTGCCCGCCTTCGTCGAGATGACCAGGTCCCGGCGCGGCACCAGCCCTTCCATGAGTTGCCCGAGCAGATACTCGGCCTCTCCGTCGCCGTACACGTCCGCGGTGTCGACGAGGGTTCCGCCGGCCTCCCAGAACGCCTTCAGCATGTCCGCGGCGTCGTGCTCGTCGACGTCCCGGCCCCAGGTGAGGGTGCCGAGCCCGATGCGGGACACGCGCAGGCCGGTACGGCCGAGATGCCTCTGCTCCATGCCCGCGAGATTACTGGCCAGAGCTGGTGCGTTGGGTTGCCTGTGGATAACCGATTTCACCGGAGCGGGAGGTCGGTGGCCGGTTCGCCGCGGGGGTCGGGCGGTGGCTGGACCACGGGCCGGCGCGGGTGGGTCGCGCGGTTCCTCGCGCGCCGCCGGGGCGCCGTCGCGCTAAGGTCTCCGCAACAGCGACGTTACTGATCGGTAAGGGGATCGGCCATGAAGCTCGGGATCAACCTCGGCTACTGGGGTGCCGGGATGGACGGGGACAATCTGGCCGTGGCGCAGGAGGCCGAGCGGCTCGGGTACGCCGTCTGCTGGGCCGCCGAGGCCTACGGCTCCGACGCCGCCACCGTACTCAGCTGGGTCGCCGCCCAGACCGAGCGCATCGACGTCGGCTCGGCCATCTTCCAGATCCCGGCCCGGCAGCCCGCGATGACCGCGATGACCGCCGCGACGCTCGACTCGCTCTCCAAGGGCCGCTTCCGGCTCGGCCTCGGCGTCTCCGGGCCGCAGGTCTCCGAGGGCTGGTACGGCGTCAAGTTCGACAAGCCGCTCTCCCGCACCCGCGAGTACGTGGAGATCGTGCGAAGGGCGATGAGCCGCGAGCGGCTGTCGTACGAGGGCGAGCACTGGACGCTGCCGCTGCCGGGCGGGCCCGGCAAGCCGATCAAGCTGACCGTGCACCCGGAGCGCGAGCACATCCCGGTCTACATCGCCGCCATCGGGCCGAAGAACCTGGAGCAGACCGGCGAGATCGCCGACGGTGCGCTGCTGATCTTCCCCTCCGCCGACCACCTGGAGGAGACGGCCGTCAAGTACCTGCGCGCGGGGCGGGAGAAGGCAGGCCAGAGCCTCGACGGGTTCGACATCTGCCCGACGCTGCCGCTCGCTGTCGGCGAGGACAAGGACGTGGCCACGCTCGCCGACACCTTCCGGCCGTACACCGCGCTGTACGTCGGCGGCATGGGCAGCCGCAAGCAGAACTTCTACAACCAGCTCGCCCAGCGCATGGGGTACGAGCAGGAGGCCGCCGAGATCCAGGACAAGTACCTGTCCGGGGACAAGAACGGGGCCGCTGCCGCCGTTCCGCAGGAGCTGATCGACCAGACCACGCTGCTCGGTTCCGTGGACCGGATCGCGGACCGGATGAAGGCCTACGCGGCCGCCGGGGTCACCACGCTGTCGCTCGCGCCCGCCGGGTTCGCCCTGGACGAGCGGCTCGCCTCGCTGCGGGCCGGCGCCGAGGCCCTGGAGCGTGCCGGACTCGCGTAAGCGCCCCGGCGAGAGAGAAGTCCGCGGCCGTGGTGGGGGCTCGGGGGGTCTTCCCCGCCACGGCCGTCACGCAGAACAACGCGCCCGCGCCCGCCCGGTTACGCCCCGGGTGTGACCCCGGTGCTCCGCCTATCGGCCGAGTTCGTCCGCACAGCTGTTGCAGCCGTCCGGACGCGGCATTTGACTCGTTCTCTGCGGGTCTGGTGAGTTCTCCGGAGGGGTGCCCACGATGCTTTCGGCCAAGAGCCTGTTTCTGGAGATCCTCGACAACGACGAGTCCTTCCGGCTCTTCTGTTCCATCGCGGCCAGCGGGGAGTCGCAGGGCGGCTGGGAGAACGCGCGGATCGCCGCACTGGTACCGAAGAGCGAACGCGACCTCGCCCCCAAGATCACCCGCCACGGCGCCGACGAGGACAAGCACGGGCGAATCTTCAACTCCCTCATGAAGAAGCGCGGGCTCACCCCCGTCCCGGTCCCGCCCGACACCGACTACACGATGCTCCTGGAGCGGCACGGCATCGGGCTCGCCCACGACAGGCTCCGGGCCGACCGGCCGCTCACCGTGCAGGACATCGTCACCTACCTCGCCCACAGCCGGGTCACCGAGCAGCGCGCCTCGGAGCAGATGGAGCTGCTGCGCAGGCACTTCGCCGACCACCCGGACCTCGGCCGCGCGGTGCGGATGATCTCCGACGACGAGGACAACCACCTCGCCTACTGCCACGAGGAACTGCTGCGGTACGCCGCCGCCGGGCACGGCCGCGCGATCCAGCGCATGCTGCGCGCGTGCGCGCTCGCCGAGATCCGGATCCACCGGGACGTCAGCCTCGCCGTCATGGCCCGCATGGGCCGCATCCTCGGCTGGCCGAAGGGCAGGTCCGCGCTCCTCGCGTTCGGCGTCCACGCCGTCTACGCCTACGAGCGCGCCGCCGGCTGGCACCGGATGGTCTCGCTGCGGATGCCGGAGCGCAGGAACGCCCTGGGCGGCCCGGCCTCCTCCGCCCCCGAGTTCGCCTGAGCAGGAGCGAGGTGCCCGGCCGCCGCGCGCCTCACATCCAGCCGCGGCGCTTGAACAGCCGGTACAGCACCAGCTCCAGGGAGGCCATGACCAGGATCACCGCCGGGTACCCCCAGAACCAGTGCAGCTCGGGCATGTGGTCGAAGTTCATGCCGTAGATCCCCGCGATCAGCGTGGGGACCGCCGCCATGGCCGCCCACGCGGAGATCTTCCGCATGTCGTCGTTCTGCCGCACGCTCATCTGCGCGAGATGGGCGCTGAGGACGTCCGACACCAGCCGGTCCAGGGCCTCCACGCCCTCGTTCACCCGCAACAGGTGGTCGTTGACGTCCCGGAAGAACGGGCGGGCGTCCTCACGCAAGAAGGGCACCGTCGTGCCGCTGCCGTAGGGGCCCACTCCCGCCAGCTTGGTCATGGGCACGGCCAGCGGCACGGTGGCCCGGCGGAACTCCAGGATCTGCCGCTTGAAGGTGTAGATCCGCGACGCGGTGTGCCGGGAGCCGCCACTGCTCGGCGAGAACACCTCGGTCTCCAGCTCCTCCAAGTCGGTCTGCAGCTCGGTCGCGACCTCCAGGTAGTTGTCGACGACCGCGTCGGCGATCGAGTACAGCACCCCCGTCGGCCCGTGCTTGAGCAGCTCGTGCTGCTCCTCCAGGTGCCGCCGGATGTCCCCGAGCGGCGAGGGCGTCCCGTGGCGCACAGTCACCACGAAGGAGTCCCCGATGAAGATCATCAGCTCGCCGGAGGTCACCGTGTCGCTCTTCGGTTCGTACGTCACCGGCTTCAGGACGACGAACAGCGAGTCGTCGTACACCTCCAGCTTGGGGCGCTGGTGGGCGGTCAGGGCGTCCTCGACGGCCAGCGGATGCAACCCGAACTCGTCGGTGACCAGGTCGAACTCGTGCTCCGTCGGCTCGTACAGGCCGATCCAGAGAAAACTGTCGCCACGCGTGCGTGCCTCCGCGAGGGCGTCGGAGAAGTCCTGGGGGGTCTCCGTCCGCTGCCCGTCCCGGTAGATGGCACAGTCGACGATCACGGAGAGTATTCTCCCGTCGCCCGGCCCGCACCGCATTCCGTGACGTTTTTCTCCCCCGGGCCGCCCCGGGCGGTGTCGAGGGACCGCACGCGCGCAGACCCGGAGCGGCGGCCGCATTCGGCCCCTCGACACCGGCGCACCCCTTGGGCGGGCAAACGCCTACCCTGGGCCCCATGCCCACGCTGATCCTCGTAAGGCACGGACGGTCCACCGCCAACACCTCCGGGCTGCTCGCCGGCTGGACGCCCGGGGTCGCCCTCGACGAGCGCGGCGCCGCCCAGGCCGCCGCGCTGCCCGGCCGGCTCGCCGGGCTGCCGATCTCGGAGGTCGTCGCCAGCCCCCTGCAGCGCTGCCAGGAGACGATCCGCCCGCTGCTGGACGCCCGTCCCGGCCTCACCGCCCACACCGACGAGCGGATCGGGGAGGCCCACTACGGCGACTGGTCCGGCCGCAAGCTCGCCGAGCTCACGGACGAGCCGCTGATGGAGGTCGTGCAGGCGCACCCGTCGGCGGCCGCCTTCCCGGGCGGGGAGTCCATGCGGGCCATGCAGACCCGCGCCGCCGAGGCGGTACGTGAGTGGAACGCGCGCGTGGAGCGCGACCACGGCGCCGACGCCGTCTACCTGATGTGCTCGCACGGCGACATCATCAAGTCGCTCGTCGCGGACGCGCTCGGTCTGCATCTCGACCTCTTCCAGCGGATCTCCGTCGAACCGTGTTCCATCACCGCGATCCGTTACACCCGGCTGCGGCCGTTTCTCGTTCGTCTCGGGGACACCGGGGATTTCGCCTCCCTTGCCCCCCGCGAGGAACCTCCCGGGGAAGACGCCCCGGTCGGTGGCGGTGCCGGCGCGCCGTGATCGTCAGCCGCAGTAGGGTGAAGCGATCCACGTAGTCGCCGACCGGCCAACCCGCACGGTCAGTCGCCCTTCCGAGCCCACGCACTCTCGATTCCCATGGAGACAGGACGTGTCCCGTCAGGTGTTCCTCTACGATCCGCCGGACCGCTTCGTCGCGGGCACGGTCGGACTGCCCGGACGCCGTACGTTCTTCCTCCAGGCCACGGCCGGCCCCCGGACGACCAGCGTGGCCCTGGAGAAGACCCAGGTCGCCGCGCTCGCCGAACGCATGGACGAACTCCTCGACGAGGTCGTCCGGCGCAGCGGCGGCAACGCGGCCGTCCCCGCCGTCGCACCCAACGAGATCGCCGACAGCGCCCCGCTGGACACCCCCGTCGAGGAGGAGTTCCGCGTCGGCACCATGGCGCTCGCCTGGGACGGCGAGGAAGAGCGCATGATCGTCGAGGCGCAGGCGCTCGTGGAACTGGACGCCGACTCCGAGGAGGACCTCGCCGAGGCCGAGGAGCGGCTCCTCCAGGACGAGGAGAACGGACCCCCGATGCTGCGGGTCCGGCTGACCGGCGCGCAGGCCAGGGCCTTCGCCAAGCGTGCCCTGGACGTCGTCAACGCCGGGCGGCCGCCGTGCCCGCTGTGCAGCCTCCCGCTCGACCCGGAAGGACACGTATGTCCGCGCCAGAACGGATACCGCCGCGGAGCGTGACCGCCGCCGAACTGCTCGCCCAGGGTGAGCTGAAGGTGCGCGGACGCATCCGCGACGCCTCCAACGCGGCCCTGTTCTGCACGGTCGCGTACGACGGCGAGGAAGCGTCCTGCGTCTACAAGCCGGTCGCCGGGGAACGCCCGCTGTGGGACTTCCCCGACGGCACCCTCGCCCAGCGCGAGGTCGCCGCCTACGAGGTCGCCGCGGCCACCGGCTGGGACCTCGTCCCGCCCACCGTGCTGCGCGATGGGCCCTACGGCGAGGGCATGTGCCAGCTCTGGATCGACGTCGACCCCGAGAGCGCCGATCTGCTCGCCCTGGTCGACGCCGAGGAGCCGGAGCCGGGCTGGAAGGCGATCGGGTTCGCCGAGGTCGGCGAGGGCAAGACCGCGCTGCTGGTGCACGCCGACGACGAACGGCTGCGCCGGCTCGCCGTCCTCGACGCCGTGATCAACAACGCCGACCGCAAGGGCGGCCATCTGCTGCCCACCACTGACGGACGGCTCTACGGCATCGACCACGGCGTGACCTTCAACACCGAGAACAAGCTGCGCACCCTGCTGTGGGGCTGGGCGGGGGAGCCGCTCACCGGTGAGGCCGTGGAGGCCCTCAAGGGGCTGCGTGAGGCCCTCGGCGGGGCGCTGGGGGGCCGGCTGGCCGAGCTGATCACCGCGGCCGAACTCGACGCCACGCGCGCGCGTGTCGACGCGCTGCTCACCACCGGAAAGCACCCGGAACCGAGCGGAGAGTGGCCGGCCATCCCCTGGCCGCCCGTGTGACCGGTCCGCAGCACATCGCGGACGCAAGATCAAGAGCGCCTTCCCGGCCATCTGGCCTGGTCCGGTTCGTATACCGAACTCGGGTCCGGTTACGCTCATGTACATGCATGCCTGGCCCGCTTCCGAGGTCCCCGCCCTGCCTGGTCAGGGCCGCGACCTGAGGATCCACGACACCGCGACCGGCGGTCCGGTCACCCTCGACCCCGGTCCCGTCGCCCGTATCTATGTCTGCGGCATCACCCCGTACGACGCGACCCACATGGGGCACGCGGCGACCTACAACGCGTTCGACCTGGTCCAGCGCGTGTGGCTCGACACCAAGCGGCAGGTGCACTACGTCCAGAACGTCACGGACGTCGACGACCCGCTCCTGGAGCGCGCCGAGCGCGACGGCGTCGACTGGGTCGCCCTCGCCGAGCAGGAGACCACCCTCTTCCGCGAGGACATGACCGCCCTGCGGATGCTGCCCCCGCAGCACTACATAGGCGCGGTCGAGGCGATACCCGGCATCGTGCCGCTGGTCGAGCGGCTGCGCGATCTCGGCGCCGCCTACGAACTCGACGGCGACATCTACTTCTCCGTCGAGTCCGACCCCAACTTCGGCAAGGTCTCGGGCCTCGACGCCGCCGCCATGCGGCTGCTGTCCGCCGAGCGCGGCGGCGACCCCGACCGCCCCGGCAAGAAGAACCCCCTCGACCCGATGCTGTGGATGGCCGCCCGCGAGGGCGAACCCAGCTGGGACGGCGGCTCCCTCGGCCACGGCCGCCCGGGCTGGCACATCGAGTGCGTGGCCATCGCCCTCGACCACCTCGGCATGACCTTCGACGTCCAGGGCGGCGGCTCCGACCTCGCCTTCCCGCACCACGAGATGGGCGCGTCGCACGCCCAGGTGCTCACCGGCGAGTTCCCGATGGCCAAGGCATACGTCCACGCCGGCATGGTCGGCCTCGACGGAGAGAAGATGTCCAAGTCCAAGGGCAACCTGGTCTTCGTCTCCCAGCTGCGCCGCGACGGCGTCGACCCGGCAGCCATCCGTCTCGCCCTGCTCTCCCACCACTACCGCGCCGACTGGGAGTGGACCGACCAGGTCCTGGCGGACGCGGTGACCCGGCTCGACCGCTGGCGAGCAGCGGTCTCCCGCCCGGACGGCCCGCCGGCCGAGGCCTTGGTGGAGGAGATCCGCGAGGCCCTGAGCAACGACCTGGACGCCCCGGCGGCACTGGCGGCCGTGGACCGCTGGGCCGCACTCCAGCAGACCGAGGGCGGCACGGACACGGGCGCGCCCGGGGTCGTGTCGCGCGCGGTGGACGCCCTGCTCGGCGTAGCCCTGTAAGGAAACGCCAATCCCCGCGCCCCGTCAGGGGCGCGGGGAACTGCGCGCTCAGCCACGACGCACCCGCAGGAACAACCCGACGCGCACCCGGCCCCCGTGGCCCACCCCTTGAGCCGACGCCGACTACTCGGCATCGGCAACGCTCGGCGCCCTGGCCGTAGGAACCCACACAGGCGTGACCCCGGCCCGTCTCGCTCCCTCTCCCGGACGACGGGCAACCCGAGGTCATCACCATCGGCGCCGCCCCCTACGTCTACCTCGGCTCCCTCGCCGACGGCGCCATGTCCAGGCCGGGGTCGGCCGGCACGGCGTACCCCGTCACCGCGGTCGACGCCTGAGGCCCGCGGACCTTGAGACACGCCATGAAAAGGGGCGGTACGCGCACCGCGTACCGCCCTCGATCAGTCCTCGGAGGTGTCCTCGCCGTCCGGGCCGGGGTCCCCGCCGGAGTCCGCGGTCTCGTCGGCGTCCGCGGAATTCCCCGTGTTCCCGGGCGTGTCGGGCTTGGGCGGCCTCGGCGGCCGGGTCTTGCCGCTGGGGTTGTCCCGCAGGTAGGAGGCACTGTCGGTGCCGTCCGCCGTGGCGTGGCCGCCGGGCGGCGGATTCACGTCCCGGCGCCGCAGATAGCGCTCGAACTCACGGGCGATCGCCTCGCCCGACGCCTCCGGCAGCTCGGCGGTGTCCCGGGCCTCCTCCAGCGTCTGCACGTACTCCGCGACCTCGGTGTCCTCGGCGGCCAGCTGGTCCACGCCCACCTGCCAGGCGCGCGCGTCCTCGGGCAGCTCGCCCAGCGGGATCCGCAGGTCGAGCAGGTCCTCCAGGCGGTTCAGCAGCGCCAGCGTGGCCTTCGGGTTGGGCGGCTGGGAGACGTAGTGCGGGACGGCCGCCCAGAGCGAGACCGCCGGGACGCCCGCGTGCGTGCAGGCCTCCTGGAGGACGCCGACGATGCCCGTAGGACCCTCGTACTTGGTCTCCTCCAGGTCCATCCGCTGGGCCAGGTCCGGGTCGGAGGTGACTCCGCTGACCGGCACCGGACGCGTGTGCGGGGTGTCGCCCAGCAGGGCGCCCAGGACGACCACCAGCTCCACGCCCAGTTCGTGGGCGAAGCCGAGCAGCTCGTTGCAGAACGAGCGCCAGCGCATGGACGGCTCGATGCCCCTCACCAGCACCAGATCGCGCGGCTTGTCGCCGCCGACCCGGACCACCGACAGCCGTGTCGTCGGCCACGTGATCTTGCGCACGCCGGCGTCCATCCACACCGTGGGACGGTTGACCTGGAAGTCGTAGTAGTCCTCCGCGTCAAGGGCCGCGAACACCTCGCCCTTCCATTCCCGCTCCAGATGCGCGACCGCGGTGGAGGCGGCGTCGCCGGCATCGTTCCAGCCTTCGAACGCGGCCACCATGACTGGGTCGATCAGCTCGGGAACCCCCTCCAGCTCGATCACCCAGCGCCTCCTTCCGACGTACCCTCGCGTACGCCCCAACCTTACGGCGTCCGGCGGGGGCGCCCGCAGCCCCCTTGCACGGGGGAGTGAACGGATCACTGCCCCGTTCACCCCCCTCGAACACCCCGATCCGGCGTGGAACCGCTCACGGGTAGTAAGCGCTTCACAGACTGCTGCGCAGCCACTGCTCCACGCTCGCGATGTGCACGGTCGCCCAGGACCGGGCCGCCTCCGCGTCCCGGTCGCGCAGCGCGGCCAGGATCGCGCGGTGCTCGCGCAGGGTCCGGGCGACCGCGTCCTCCTGGGTCAGCCCGCGCCAGATCCGGGCCCGGGTGGTCGGCCCGGACAGCCCGTCAAGGAGCGAGCAGAGCACCGAGTTCCCGGAGCTCTGCACGATGCCCCGGTGGAACTCCAGGTCACAGGCGACCAGCTCCTCCACCGAGGGCGCGGCGCCCAGGGCGTCCAACTGGGCGGCCAGCGCGTCCAGTTGCTGCTCGCTGATCCGGGAGGCGGCCATCGCGGTGGCGGCCGGCTCCAGGATCCGGCGCACCGCGAGGAACTCCAGGACCGTGTCGTCGCGGTGGAAGTCGACGACGAAGCTCATCGCCTCCAGGAGCAGTTGCGGGTCCAGGCTGGTGACGTAGGTGCCGTCGCCCTGCCGTACGTCCAGGATCCGGATCAGCGACAGGGCGCGCACCGCCTCCCGCAACGAATTACGGGACAGGCCGAGTTCGGCGGCGAGTTCGCTCTCCTTCGGCAACCGGTCACCGGGGCGCAGCGCACCGGAGACGATCATGTCCTTGATCTTCTCGATCGCCTCATCGGTGACTGCCATACCGGCCTCCTTGTGGCTGAGACATCCGATGTCTCAGTCACATTATGCGACCTGGTCAGGCCGGGGCGGACCGTGGTGCCGGGCACCGGCCGGGACCGGTGAGCGCTCCGCTCTCCGCCGCCAGCAGCCGCAGCGCCTCCAGGGACACCACCGCGCCGCGTTCGACACCGGCCGCGACGACCTCCCGGTGCGGGTTGTTCCCGCCGGTGGCCGTGGTACGACACCTCCTCGGCGCCGTCGAGCAGCGCGGCCACCGCCGCCGCCCGCGCCGGGTCCCCGACCACGATCGCGTGGGCCGGCAGCCCCGAGCGCGGTATCCGGGTGATGGGCAGCAGGTCCTGCGTCATACGGCGACTCCAGCAAGAACGAACGGAACATCAGGAGTGTCGCGTACGCCCCGGGAACCGCGTGCCGGCGGGGGAGCCCCTGAAGCGCGGGGCATCGCTCGTCCGGGCGGCGGGCTCACTCCGCGTCGAACCGCTCCCTGCCAGCCGCCCGGTGCCGCACCCGGACGGTGAAGCCGGGCGCGGCCGCGGCGAACCCGAACTCCGCGCCGAACGGCATCGCGCCCTCACCGGTGACCAGCGGTATGCGCCGCGAACGTGCGGTACGGCTCCGGCAGCACCACCCCGTGTTCCGCCTCGAACGCGTGCACCCCCAGCCGAGCGCCGACGCGCCATCGGCGTCCATGCCGAACGCCTCACGCGAAGCCGCCGGTTCGGCCGGATCCGCCCGTTCGATGTTCATGCGCCCATGGAAGCACCCGGCACTGACAACGGGCGCGCGAAAGGGGCGGCTCCCTAGGGGAGAGGAGCCGCCCCCTCGCCGGCCCGGCCCCGGTACGGCGGGGCCGGGAGCCCGGCGGCCGCCGGACCGGTCAGGGGACCCGGCGCACCGCCCGTGTCTCGTCCGCCTCTCGGCGGCTCACTTCCGGCTCACTTCTTGTCGAGCAGGTCCTGGACCTTGGCCTTGACGTCGTCCGTGGCCAGGCCGCGGATCGTCAGGGTGGTACGGCGGCGCAGCACGTCGTCCGTGGTCTCGGCCCACTCGTGGTCGCGGGCCCAGACGACCTGTGCCCAGATCTCCGGGGCGTCCGGGTGGACGCGCTCGGCGAGCTGCCGGTCCTCGTTGGCGAGGCGGGCGATGTCGAACGCCAGCGAACCGTAGTGGGTGGCCAGGTGCTTGGCCGTGTCGGCGGCCATGCGCGGGCCCGGAGCCGGGTTGTCCACCAGCAGGCGGTGGGCGACCGCGCGGGGGTTGGCGACACCGGGCAGCGGCAGCTTCTTCGGCAGCGAGGAGATCGGTTCGAAGTCGTCGCCCAGCGGGTGCCCCGGCAGCGCCTCCAGCTTCTCCATCACCGTACGGCCGATGTGCCGGAAAGTGGTCCACTTGCCGCCCGCGACGGACAGCATGCCGCCCCTGCCCTCGGTCACCACGGTCTCCCGCTTGGCCTTGGCGGTGCTGCCGGGACCGCCCGGCAGCACCCGCAGGCCCGCGAAGGCGTAGGTGATCAGATCGCGCTGGAGCTGCTGGTCCCGGACGGAGAACGCGGCCTCGTCCAGGATCTGGGCTATGTCCTTCTCGGTGACGGAGACGTCCGCCGGGTCGCCCTCGTACTCCTCGTCGGTGGTGCCGAGCAGCAGCATGTCCTCCCAGGGGAGGGCGAAGGTGATCCGGTACTTGTCGATGGGCGTCGCGAGGGCGGCCTTCCACGGGGCCGTCCGCTTCAGGACCAGGTGCGCGCCCTTCGACAGGCGGATGGACGGGGCCGCGTTCGGGTCCTCCATCCGGCGCAGGTGGTCGACCCAGGGGCCGGTCGCGTTGAGCACCAGACGGGCGTTGACGCCGAACTCCTCGCCGGAGACCGCGTCCTTCAGGTCGGCGCCGGTCACCCGGCCCTTGGTGAAGCGCAGGCCGCTGACCTGGGCGTGGTTGAGGACTACCGCGCCCGCCTCGACGGCCGCGCGGACCGTCATCAGCGCCATGCGCGCGTCGTTCATCTGGTCGTCGCCGTACACGGCCACGGCCTTGAGGTTCTCGGTGCGCAGCTCCGGCACGTCCCGCTGCGCCCGCGAGGGGGAGAGGAGGTGGCCGACGCCGTCACCGAACGCGGAGAGCGCGGAGTAGGCGAACACGCCCGCTCCGAGCTTCGCCGCACCGTGCGGACCGCCCTTGTACACGGGGAGGTAGAACGTGAGCGGGTTCGCCAGGTGGGGAGCCACCTGGCGGGAGACCGCACGGCGTTCGAAGTGGTTCTCCGCCACCAGCTTCACCGCGCCGGTCTGCAGGTAGCGCAGACCGCCGTGGAGGAGCTTGGAGGAGGCGGAGGAGGTGGCACCGGCGAAGTCGCCGGCGTCGACCAGGGCCACCCTGAGGCCGGACTGCGCGGCGTGCCAGGCGGTGGAGATGCCCAGGATGCCGCCGCCGATCACGAGAAGGTCGTACGACGCCTTGGAAAGCTGCTCCCTGGTCTCGGCACGGCTCGGAAGCGAGCCGGAGGCCGGGTGTGTTCCCAGGGCAGGCACGGACTGCAGGGCGGACTGACTGGTCATGTCGGGTTCTTACTCCTCGTCAGAGCTCGATCGTGAGAGCGTGCGCGCTCTCGTCAGCTCTCGTCGTCGATCCAGCCCATGGTCCGGTCGACGGCCTTGAGCCAGTTCTTGTACTCACGGTCGCGGGTCTCCGCGTCCATGCGGGGGGTCCACTCGGCGGCCCGGCGCCAGTTGGCGCGCAGTTCGTCGGTGCTGGACCAGAAGCCGACGGCGAGGCCGGCGGCGTAGGCGGCGCCGAGGCAGGTGGTCTCGGCGACCATCGGGCGCACCACCGGTGCGTCGAGGACGTCGGCGAGCTGCTGCATCAGCAGGTTGTTGGCGGTCATGCCACCGTCGACCTTGAGGGCCACCAGCTCGTCGCCGGAGTCCTTCACCATGGCGTCGGCGATCTCGCGGGTCTGCCAGGCGGTGGCCTCCAGGACGGCGCGGGCCAGGTGCGCCTTGGTGACGTACCGGGTCAGGCCGGCGATCACACCGCGGGCGTCGGAGCGCCAGTGCGGGGCGAACAGACCGGAGAAGGCCGGCACGAAGTAGGCGCCGCCGTTGTCCTCGACCGAGAGCGCGAGCGTCTCGATCTCGGCGGCGGTGGAGATCAGGCCCATCTGGTCGCGCATCCACTGCACCAGCGAGCCGGTGACGGCGATCGAGCCCTCCAGCGCGTACACCGTCGGCTGGTCGCCGATCTTGTAGCCGACCGTGGTCAGCAGGCCCGCGTACGAGTTGATGATCTTTTCACCGGTGTTCATCACCATGAAGGTGCCGGTGCCGTAGGTCGACTTGACCTCGCCCTCGGCGAAGCAGGTCTGGCCGAACAGGGCCGCCTGCTGGTCGCCGAGCGCGGACGCGACCGGGATGCCGCCGAGCAGGTCCCCCAGCTTGCCGCCGGTGACCTCGCCGTAGACCTCGGCGGAGGAGCGGATCTCGGGGAGGATCTGGAGCGGGACGCCGATGGACTCCGCGATCTTGTCGTCCCACTGCATGGTGTGCAGGTTCATGAGAAGGGTGCGGGAGGCGTTGGTGACGTCGGTGACGTGCTTGCCGCCGTTGACACCGCCGGTCAGGTTCCAGATGACCCAGGTGTCCATGGTGCCGAAGAGGATGTCGCCCGCCTCGGCGCGCTCCTTGAGGCCGTCGACGTTGTCGAGCAGCCAGCGGGCCTTGGGGCCGGCGAAGTAGGAGGCCAGCGGGAGGCCGGTCTCGCGGCGGAAGCGGTCCTGACCGACGTTGCGGCCGAGTTCCCGGCAGAGGGCGTCGGTGCGGGTGTCCTGCCAGACGATGGCGTTGTAGACGGGCTCACCGGTGTTCTTGTCCCACAGCACGGTGGTCTCGCGCTGGTTGGTGATGCCGATGGCCTTGATGTCGTCGCGGGTGATGCCGGCCTTCTGGATGGCCCCGGCGACGACTTCCTGGACGTTGGTCCAGATCTCGTTGGCGTTGTGTTCGACCCAGCCCGGCTTGGGGAAGATCTGCTCGTGTTCCTTCTGGTCGACCGAGACGATACGGCCGTCCTTGTCGAAGACGATGCAGCGGCTGGAGGTCGTGCCCTGGTCGATCGCGGCGATGAACGGGCCTGCGGTGTGGGCGTCGGTCACTGTGTGCTCCTCGAAGATCCGTGGTGTGTGGCGGTACGTCTGCTGCTTCAGCGGAGTTCTGCCGGTAGCGGAGGTCTGCCTCTAAGCAAAAGCGACGTTGTAGATGCCCGCGGCTATCGCTCCGCCGATCAGCGGACCGACCACCGGGATCCAGGCGTAGCTCCAGTCGGAACCGCCCTTGTTGGGCAGGGGGAGCAGCGCGTGCACGATACGCGGACCGAGGTCACGGGCCGGGTTGATGGCGTAGCCCGTCGGGCCGCCGAGCGAGAGACCGATGGAGACGACCACCAGCGCGGTGATCAGGCCGCCCAGCACACCGAGGCCGTTGCCCTTGTCGTTGAGGCCCTGCGTGAGGACCGCCAGGATCAGCACGATGGTGCCGATGATCTCCGTGGCGAGGTTCTGCACCACGTTCCGGATCTCGGGGCCGGTGGAGAAGATGCCGAGGACCGGGCCGGCGCCCGTCTCCTCCGCCTCGACGGCCTTGACCTTGGTGGCCTGCGCGCCCGGACCGCCGACGATCTCCTTGTCGGTGAGGTGGGCGTGGAACTGGCCGTAGTAGGCGACCCACACCAGGGTCGCGCCGATCAGCGCGCCGAGCAGCTGGCCGGCGAAGTAGACCGGAACGTTGCTCCAGTCGTCGTTCTTGATCGCGAGGGCGACTGTGACGGCCGGGTTGAGGTGGGCGCCGGACAGCGGTCCGGAGATGTAGACCGCCGTCATGACGGCGAAGCCCCAACCGAAGGCGATGGCGAGCCAGCCGGCGTTACGGGCCTTGGAGGCCTTGAGCGTGACGGCGGCGCACACGCCGCCGCCGAGCAGGATGAGTACGGCGGTACCGATGGTCTCGCCGATGAAGATGTCGGAGCTGGACACCCGCGACTCCTTTGTCCTTCGTCCAGGGAAGCCGAACCCCGAGTCCCGTCGGGGTGTTGGCGCCCTCGTGGGTGAGAGCGAATTCGGCCTTTGGCGTTGTCACACTCTAGCGCGTATTGCCGGTAGGTGTTCGACAATGCCGACCGATGGACGGGAGTCTCGCCCCGGCGTTACGTGTGCGTCAAGAGTTCTGTTATCGAAAGTGCGATCGTTATTGATTGCTGTGGGTTATCGATCTTTGTCGGGATCGTGGGTCGGATGTGTCGCGGTAGCCCCGCTGAACTCCACTTTTGTTCTGTTTTGTCCACATCAGGGTACGGCTGAGGCGCGGGGGCGCCCGCCCCGGGCCGCCGCCCGGGGGGGGGGGTGTGGGGGGGGGGGGGATAGACACCCCGCCCGAGGCGCCGCACCCCGCCCGCGGCCGCC
>NZ_JBSHAF010000002.1:196680-204455 GCF_053611365.1 Streptomyces sp. NPDC054813
TGGGGGGGGTTTCCCCCCGATACACCCCCGTTTTGTTTTTTTTTGACCACCCCGGGCGCGGGGGGGGGCCGGCCCCCCCCCGCCCCCCCCGGCCTCAGGTGGTGATCAGTGGTGCGCGGTCAGAACCGTCCCGCGCCCAGGTCCCGCGACACCGCGCGGGCGCAGTCCCGCACCGCGGCGACCAGCTCGGGCTGCAACTCCCCGTCCTTGCACAGCCGCTCCACCGCGCCCGTGATGCCCACCGCGCCCACCGGCATGCGCCGCCGGTTGTGGATCGGCGCCGCTATCGACGCCACGCCCTCCCAGGTCTCCTCCACGTCCGCCGCGTACCCCCGCGCGCGGGTGATGTCGAGGACGTGTTCGAAAGCGGCCGGGTCGCAGGTCGTACGGTCCGTGAAGGGCTTGCGGTCGGCCTCCAGGGCCTCGCTGTGCGCCACCGGGTCGTAGGCGGACAGCACCTTGCCGAGCGCCGTGGAGTGCAGCGGCTGCATCGCCCCGATCTCCAGCACCTGCCGGCTGTCGTCGGGCCGGAACACGTGGTGCACGATCAGCACGCCCTGTTGGTGGAGAACGCCCAGGTAGACGCTTTCCCCGCTGGACCGGGCCAGGTCGTCCGTCCACACCAGCGCCCGGGCCCGCAGCTCGTGCACGTCCAGATAGGTGGTGCCGAGCCGCAGCAGCTCGGCGCCCAGCTGGTAGCGCCCGGAGGCCTCGTCCTGCTCGACGAACCCCTCCTGCTGGAGGGTGCGCAGTATGCCGTGTGCGGTGCCCTTGGCCAGACCCAGTGACGAGGCGATGTCGGACAGGCCGAGCCGTCGCTCGCCGCCCGCGAGCAGCCGCAGCATCGCGGCCGCCCGTTCGAGCGACTGGATGTTCCGTGCCATCGCAGTCCTGCCTCCGTCCCCTACGACCCTCGCCGTAAGACTGCCGTAACCATCGTTCGGCAATGCCGAACACTACCGGTCCGTGTCGACTCTCCGCTAATGGTTGGTCGACACCTGTTACGCCAGGCGTGGTCCGCGCTTACCGTGGGTGTGGTCCCCGTGGCTCACCTCACGTGCGGTTCCCGTGCCCGGCGCGGATGACGTGGTGGGCGACATACTCGCCCATCCGCCGCCTCACCAGCCCCTCACCCGTCCGCCACATGGACGCCCTGCACATCCAAGCCCACACCCGGTTACGCTGGCGCAGTGCGTCCATGCCCGGGCCCGGCCCGGCGGACCGCATAGCCGACAGCCGTCGCATCCAAGGGAGCCCTTCATGGCCTCGTCGCCGCCGTCCCCTTCCGCCGACAGCCGGACCCGTGTGTCCGCGCTCCGAGAGGCGCTCGCCACACGTGTGGTGGTCGCCGACGGAGCCATGGGCACCATGCTCCAGGCCCAGGACCCCACTCTGGACGACTTCCAGCAGCTCGAGGGCTGCAACGAGATCCTGAACCTGACCCGCCCGGACATCGTCCGCTCGGTCCACGAGGCGTACTTCGACGCGGGCGTGGACTGCGTCGAGACCAACACCTTCGGCGCCAACTACGCGGCGATGGCCGAGTACGACATCCCCGAGCGCGTCTACGAACTGTCCGAGGCGGGCGCCCGCATCGCCCGGGAGACCGCCGACGGCCATCTCGCCCGTGACGGCCGCCAGCGCTGGGTGCTCGGCTCCATCGGCCCCGGCACCAAGCTGCCCACCCTCGGCCATATCGGGTACACCACGATCCGCGACGCCTTCCAGCAGAACGCCGAGGGCCTCATCGCGGGCGGCGCCGACGCGCTGATCGTGGAGACCACCCAGGACCTGCTCCAGACCAAGGCGGCCGTGATCGGCGCCCACCGCGCCCGCGAGATCGCCGGCCTGGACGTCCCGATCATCGTCTCCGTCACCGTCGAGACGACCGGCACCATGCTGCTGGGCTCCGAGATCGGCGCCGCGCTCACCGCGCTGGAGCCGCTCGGCATCGACATGATCGGCATGAACTGCGCCACCGGCCCCGCCGAGATGAGCGAGCACCTGCGCTACCTCTCCCGGCACTCCCGTATCGCGCTGTCGTGCATGCCCAACGCCGGCCTGCCCGTCCTCGGCAAGGACGGCGCCAGCTACCCGCTGAGCCCCTCGGAGCTGGCCGACGCCCACGAGACCTTCGTACGGGACTACGGCCTCTCCCTCATCGGCGGCTGCTGCGGCACCACCCCCGAGCACCTGCGCCAGGTCGTCGAGCGGGTCCGGGGCGTCACCCCGCCCGAGCGCAGCCCGCGCCCCGAGCCCGGCGCCGCCTCCCTCTACCAGACCGTCCCGTTCCGCCAGGACACCTCGTACCTGGCCATCGGCGAGCGCACCAACGCCAACGGTTCCAAGAAGTTCCGCGAGGCCATGCTGGACGCCCGCTGGGACGACTGCGTGGAGATGGCCCGCGAGCAGATCCGCGAGGGCGCCCACATGCTCGACCTCTGCGTGGACTACGTCGGCCGGGACGGCGTCGCCGACATGCAGGAGCTGGCCGGCCGCTTCGCCACCGCCTCCACCCTGCCGATCGTCCTGGACTCCACCGAGGTCCCCGTCATCCGGGCCGGCCTGGAGAAGCTCGGCGGCCGCGCCGTCATCAACTCCGTCAACTACGAGGACGGCGACGGCCCGGAGTCCCGCTTCGCCAAGGTCACCGCGCTGGCGCGAGAGCACGGTGCCGCCCTGATCGCGCTGACCATCGACGAGGAGGGCCAGGCCCGCACCCCGGAGAAGAAGGTCGAGATCGCCGAACGGCTGATCGAGGACCTGACCGGGAACTGGGGCATCCACGAGTCGGACATCCTCATCGACACCCTGACCTTCACCATCTGCACCGGCCAGGAGGAGTCACGGGGCGACGGCATCGCCACCATCGAGGCGATCCGCGAACTCAAGCGCCGCCACCCGGAGGTCCAGACCACCCTGGGGCTCTCCAACATCTCCTTCGGCCTCAACCCGGCCGCCCGCATCCTGCTGAACTCCGTCTTCCTCGACGAGTGCGTCAAGGCGGGCCTGGACTCGGCGATCGTGCACGCGAGCAAGATCCTGCCGATCGCCCGGTTCTCCGAGGAGGAGGTGCAGACCGCCCTCGACCTCGTCCACGACCGCCGCACCGAGGGCTACGACCCGCTCCAGAAGCTGATGGCCCTCTTCGAGGGCGCCACCGCCAAGTCACTCAAGGCCGGCAAGGCCGAGGAACTGGCCGCCCTCCCGCTGGAGGAGCGGCTCAAGCGCCGCATCATCGACGGCGAGAAGAACGGCCTGGAGGCCGACCTGGACGCGGCCCTCCAGGACCGCCCCGCCCTCGACATCGTCAACGAGACCCTGCTGGACGGCATGAAGGTCGTCGGCGAGCTGTTCGGCTCCGGCCAGATGCAGCTGCCGTTCGTCCTCCAGTCCGCCGAGGTCATGAAGTCCGCGGTCGCCCACCTCGAACCGCACATGGAGAAGTCGGAGGCCGAGGGCAAGGGCACCATCGTGCTCGCCACCGTGCGCGGCGACGTCCACGACATCGGCAAGAACCTCGTCGACATCATCCTGTCCAACAACGGCTACAACGTCGTCAACCTCGGCATCAAACAGCCCGTCTCCGCGATCCTGGAGGCCGCCGACGAGCACCGGGCGGACGTCATCGGCATGTCCGGCCTGCTGGTCAAGTCCACGGTGATCATGAAGGAGAACCTGGAGGAGCTCAACCAGCGCGGCCTGGCGGCCAGTTACCCGGTGATCCTGGGCGGCGCCGCCCTCACCCGCTCCTACGTCGAGCAGGACCTGCACGAGATCTACGAGGGCGAGGTCCGCTACGCCCGCGACGCCTTCGAGGGCCTGCGCCTGATGGACGCGCTCATCGGTGTCAAGCGCGGAGTGCCCGGCGCCAGCCTGCCGGAGCTGAAGCAGCGCCGGGTGCGGCCCACCGCCACCGCCGAGGTCGAGGAACGGCCCGAGGAGGGCCATGTCCGCTCCGACGTCGCCGTCGACAACCCGGTGCCCACCCCGCCGTTCTGGGACACCCGCGTCATCAAGGGCATCCAGCTCAAGGAGTACGCGAGCTGGCTCGACGAGGGCGCCCTCTTCAAGGGCCAGTGGGGCCTCAAGCAGGCCCGCACCGGCGAGGGACCGTCGTACGAGGAACTCGTCGAGACCGACGGCCGCCCCCGGCTGCGCGGCCTGCTGGACCAGCTCCAGACCGAGAACCTGCTGGAAGCGGCCGTGGTCTACGGCTACTTCCCGTGCGTCTCCAAGGACGACGACCTGATCATCCTGGACGAACGCGGCAACGAACGCACCCGGTTCACCTTCCCCCGCCAGCGCCGCGGCCGCCGGCTGTGCCTCGCCGACTTCTTCCGCCCGGAGGAGTCGGGGGAGACGGACGTGGTCGGCCTCCAGGTCGTCACCGTCGGCTCCCGCATCGGCGAGCGGACCGCCAAGCTCTTCGAGGCCAACTCCTACCGCGACTACCTCGAACTGCACGGCCTGTCCGTCCAGTTGGCCGAGGCACTCGCCGAGTACTGGCACGCGCGCGTCCGTGCGGAGCTGGGCTTCGCCGGCGAGGACCCGAGCGACGTCGAGGACATGTTCGCCCTGAAGTACCGGGGTGCGCGGTTCTCGCTGGGCTACGGCGCCTGCCCCAACCTGGAGGACCGCGCCAAGATCGCCGACCTGCTGCAGCCCGAGCGGATCGGCGTCCAGCTGTCCGAGGAGTTCCAGCTGCACCCCGAGCAGTCCACCGACGCCATCGTCATCCACCACCCGGAGGCGAAGTACTTCAACGCACGCTGAGCCCGTGGACGTGCGGCACTGAGCCGTACGTGTGCGGTGCGGCGCCGAGACGCGTGCCACAGAGCACACTGATTGGATAAGTCGTACACTGGTCGGTCCACAGCAGGCCGGTTCCCCGCATGGGAACCGGCCTGGTCGTCCCTCAAGGAGGTGCGCCCGGATGACCAGTACGGTCCCCGCGCTCGGAACCCGTACGGCGGAAGGCTCGGCGCTTCAGGCGGTGCTCCTGGACATGGACGGCACCCTGGTGGACACCGAGGGCTTCTGGTGGGACGTCGAGGTCGAGATCTTCGCCCGCCTCGGCCACGCCCTCGACGAGTCATGGCGCCATGTCGTGGTCGGCGGCCCCATGACCCGCAGCGCCGGGTTCCTCATCGAGGCCACCGGCGCGGCCATCACGCTCGCCGAACTCAGCGTGCTCCTCAACGACGGCTTCGAACAGCGCATCGGCACCGCCCTGCCGCTGATGCCGGGCGCCAAGCGACTGCTCGCCGAACTCCACGAACAGCAGATCCCCACCGCCCTGGTCTCCGCCTCGCACCGGCGCATCATCGACCGCGTCCTGACCTCACTGGGCCCCCACCACTTCACCCTCTCCGTCGCCGGCGACGAGGTCTCCCGCACCAAGCCCTATCCGGACCCGTATCTGCTCGCCGCCGCGGGACTTGGCGCGGATCCGGCCAGGTGCGCGGTGGTCGAGGACACCGCGACCGGTGTCGCCGCCGCCGAGGCCGCCGGCTGCCAGGTGGTCGCCGTACCGTCCGTCGCGCCCATCGCCCCGGCCGAGCGGCGCACCGTGGTCAGCTCCCTGGAAGAGGTCGACCTGGCATTTCTGCGCGGGCTGATGACGGAAATGCGCTAGCCGTTCACCCAGCGTGCAAATGGCATTGGGTGAAATCCCGGCGGAGCTCATTCAACGGAATTCGCAAGTGTTCAACCGGCTGAATTCCGTTGCCGCTCCCGGTGATTGCGCGTGTGACGTTCCCCACGCGCACGGGGGTCGACAACGTTGCCCGGGTGTGCCGCTTCCCCCCTGATCGGGGGGAATTCAGGCGCCCTTGTGTCCCGATTGGGGAGAGGCTGCACTAATCCTGCCGCCGTCGGGTTTTCGGTCTGTCCGCAGCCGGTTCCGCTGCGTGATGGGACCTCAACTCAGGGCCCTGTGAGCCCTCCTGCGGGTGCGGACTAATCTCATCGCGAGAACATCGCCGCTACCCCCGTGATCCGCTTCGACACCCCTGCATGCCGGATACACGGACTCGAACAGCTCTGGAGAACTTCGAGCATGAACCGCAAGACTTTGGTGCTGCCGGCCGTCATCGGTCTGCTCACTCCGGTTCTCGCCGCGTGCGGTGGATCCGACAGTGGGAGCAACAGTGACGGCGCGATCGTCGTCGGCACCACCGACCGGTTCACCGCCACGAAGGACGCCCCGGCGCCGGTCGACCCCGCCTACTCCTACGACGTCGGCGGCTGGAACATCCTGCGCCAGACGGTGCAGACCCTCATGTCGCAGCCCAAGGGCGACGGTGACCCGGTCCCCGACGCCGCCGAGAGCTGCTCCTTCACCGACAGCGGCAGCGAGCGCTACGCCTGCAAGCTGCGTGAGGGCCTGAAGTTCTCCGACGGCAACGCCGTCACCGCCGCGGACGTCAAGTGGTCCATGGAGCGCGCCCTGCGCATCAAGTCCGAGAGCGGTGTCTTCGCCCTGCTCTCGAACATCGACACCATCGAGACCCAGGGCGACCGAGAGGTCATCTTCCACCTCAAGTCGGCCGACGCCACCTTCCCGTACAAGCTGTCCACCCCGGTCGCGGGCATCCTGAACCCGAAGGACTACGCGAAGGACAAGCTCCGCGACGGCTTCGACGTCGACGGCTCCGGCCCCTACACCTTCAAGGCCGACGTCCAGAACAACGAGATCGTCTCCGCCACCTTCACCAAGAACCCGAACTACAAGGGCAGCGTGACGGTGAACAACGACAAGGTCGTCATGCGCTCCTTCAAGGACGCCGACGCCATGGGCGAGGCGATCGACAAGGGCGACATCGACGTGATGACCCGCACCATGTCGCCGTCCCAGATCAACAAGCTCGACGCCGGCGACGACTCCAACGTCGACCTCGTCGAGATGTCCGGCCTGGAGATCCGCTACCTCGGCTTCGACACCGACGCGCCCACGGTCAAGACCAAGGCCGTCCGCCAGGCGATGGCCCAGATCATCGACCGCGCCGCACTCGTCGCCAAGGTGTACGGCTCCCAGGCCGAGCCGCTGTACTCGCTGGTCCCGGCCTCCGTGACCGGCCACTCCAACTCCTTCTTCAACAAGTACGGCGACCCCAACGTCTCCAAGGCCAAGAGCCTGCTGACCGCCGCGAACATCACCACCCCGGTGAAGCTGACGCTGCACTACACGACCGACCACTACGGCTCCGCCACCAAGGAGGAGTTCGAGGTCCTGCAGCAGCAGCTCAACAACAGCGGCCTGTTCGACGTCGACATCAAGGGCACCCCCTGGTCGACGTACCAGACCGCCGAGCGCAAGCAGGCGTACGACGTCTACGGCATGGGCTGGTTCCCCGACTTCCCGGACGCCGACAACTTCCTCGCGCCGTTCCTCGGCAAGGACAACTTCCTCGCCTCGCCGTACACCAACACCAAGATCAACGACAAGCTGATCCCCGAGTCCCGCCTCGAGGCCGACCGGGCCAGCGCCTCCAGCAGCCTCACCGAGATCCAGGACATCGTCGCCGACGACGTCCCGGTGCTCCCGCTGTGGCAGGGCAAGCAGTACGTCGCCGCGCGCGACGACATCACGGGCGTCGCCTACGCCCTCAACTCCTCCTCCAGCCTCCAGCTGTGGGAGCTCGGCCGCGGCTCCAGCAGCTGACGACCGGTCACACGCCGTTCATACGACGGGAAGGGGGGCCCCCCCCCCCCCCCGGGGGGGGCCCCGGGGGGGAGCACCCAACACCCCACCCCCGCAACCAACACAGCGA
>NZ_JBSHAF010000002.1:204465-212685 GCF_053611365.1 Streptomyces sp. NPDC054813
GCCACACTCGCCCCCCCACCGGCTGGCCGCCAGACTCGCCCCCCCCGCCCCCCCCCCCCCCGGCCGCCCCCCCCCCCCCCGCCCCGGCCGTCGCGCCTGCTGCCGGGCTTCGCGTGGTGCGTCCTACTGGGCGCCCGGACGCACCAGGCCGCTCTCGTACGCGTACACCGCCGCCTGCACCCGGTCCCGCAACCCCAACTTGGTCAGCACATGCCCCACATGCGTCTTCACCGTGGTCTCGCTGACGAACAGGTCGGCTGCGATCTCCGCGTTCGACAGCCCCCGCGCGACCAGCTTCAGCACCTCCACCTCACGGTCCGTGAGGGTGTGCAGGGTGTCGGGCACCGGCTCCTCACCGGACGGCAGATGCGTGGCGTACTTGTCCAGCAGCCGGCGCGTGATGCTCGGCGCCAGCATCGCCTCGCCGCCCGCCACCACCCGGATCGCCTGCACCAGCTCATTGGCCGGCGCGTCCTTCAGCAGGAAGCCGCTGGCGCCCGCGCGCAGCGCCTCCACCACGTACTCGTCCAGATCGAACGTGGTCAGCACCAGCACCTTCGCCGGGCCGTCCCGGCCGGGCCCGGTGATCTGCCGGGTGGCCTCCACGCCGTCCATCCGCGGCATCCGGATGTCCATCAGCACCACATCCGGCTGGAGGGCGCGCACCTGGTCGAGAGCCTGAAGGCCGTCTCCGGCCTCGCCCACGACCGCGATGTCCTGCTCGGCCTCCAGGATCATCCGGAACCCGGTTCGCAGCAGCGGCTGGTCGTCGACCAGTAGGACGCGGATGGCCACAGTGAGTCTCCTTCGCTAGTCCGCGCCCATTCTGCCCTGCGCGGCGTCCCCGGACTCGGCCGACCTCACCGGCAGCGGATACGGCGGGGGAGTACCGCCGAACTCCGGGCAGTGCGCCTGGTGGTCGCACCAGCCGCACAGCTTCGTCGGACGCGGCCGCCAGTCCCCGGACTCCGTCGCCTGCCGGATCGCCTCCCACAGCGCGAGCAACTTGCGCTCCACCCGCTCCAGATCGGCGAGCACCGGGTCGTACGTCAGCACGTCCCCGCTGCCGAGATAGACCAGCTGCAGCCGCCTCGGCACCACGTTCTTCAGCCGCCACACCACCAGGGCGTAGAACTTCATCTGGAACAGCGCGCCCTCGGCGTACTCGGGTCTCGGCGCCTTGCCGGTCTTGTAGTCGACGATCCGCACCTCGCCCGTCGGCGCCACATCGACCCGGTCGATGATCCCGCGCAGCCGCAGGCCGGACTCCAGCTCGGTCTCGACGAACAGCTCCCGCTCCACCGGCTCCAGCCGCGCCGGATCCTCCAGCGTGAACCAGCGCTCGACGAGCTGCTCCGCCTCGCCCAGCCAGCGGGCCAGCCGCTCACCCTCGGGATCGTCCGCGAACAGCTCACCGACCTCCGGCCTGCTCTCCCGCAGCCGGTCCCACTGCCCCGGAACCAGCGACCTGGCCCGCGGCGCCGTCCGCTCCGCGGCGGGCGCGTCGAAGAGCCGCTCCAGCACCGCGTGCACCAGCGTCCCCCGGGTCGCCGCCTCGCTCGGCTTCTCCGGCAGCCGGTCGATCACCCGGAACCGGTACAGCAACGGACACTGCATGAAGTCACTGGCCCGCGACGGCGACAGCGACGCCGGCGGACCGGCCGGCGCCGCCCGCACCGCCGTGACCGGTTCTTCCCCCTGCGCGACGGCCGTGCCCTCAGCCCGCGAGGCGTCCTCGATGCTGCTCTCCATGACCACAGACCATACGGCCCGCCACTGACAGTCACCCAACCCGCGCGACGCCCCGGCCAACACAAGGGGTGCCGGGGCGAAACGCGTCACGACGGCCGCATACCATCGACCGGAGACGACGTTTCTAACGAGGGGACACCGTGGACGTGAGCGGCGGGAGCGGGCAGCCCCGGTCGGACGACGCCGAACCGACCGAGCAGCCCGCAGGTCCTACGGCCCCGACCAACGACGGAGGCCCGGACCCCACCGACGCCCCGACGGATCCCCCACAGGCCGAGACACCCGCCGACACCGGGAAACCGGAGC
This sequence comes from Streptomyces sp. NPDC054813, assembly GCF_053611365.1. Classification (NCBI taxonomy): domain Bacteria; kingdom Bacillati; phylum Actinomycetota; class Actinomycetes; order Kitasatosporales; family Streptomycetaceae; genus Streptomyces; species Streptomyces sp. NPDC054813. The sequence goes on from NZ_JBSHAF010000002.1 coordinate 206,524, forward strand.
CGGAGCCGTCCGCGGAACCGCCCACGCCGGAGAACGAGAACGCCAAGACACCTCCCGGGCCCCCGGCCTCCGCCCCTGACGGGACCGGCGCTCCCGGAGCTCCGGACCCCGACCGGACCGGCGCCACCGGCCCCGACGGGACCGGCGAGCGCGGCCACGCGCACTCCGGCATGGCCAAGGGGCGGCCGCCGAAGCGGCCCAAGGAACCCGGCGGCGGGCTGCTCATGGGGCGGCCCTTCGGCGTACCCGTCTACGTCGCCCCCAGCTGGTTCGTCGTCGCCGCACTGATCACCTGGGTCTTCGGCGGCCAGCTCGACCGCGTGCTGCCCGAACTCGGCGCCGCCCGCTACCTCGTCTCCCTCTTCTTCGCCATCGCCTTCTACGCCTCCGTCCTGGTCCACGAACTCGCCCACACGGTCGCCGCGATCCGCTTCAAACTCCCCGTCCGCCGCATCCAGCTGCAGTTCTTCGGTGGTGTCTCCGAGATCGAGAAGGAGGCCGAGACCCCCGGACGGGAGTTCGTGCTGGCCTTCGTCGGCCCACTGCTCTCCCTCGTCCTCTCCGGCGTCTTCTACCTCGCCATGCAGCCCGTCGAGCCCGGCACGGTCCCCGGCGTCCTGCTCGCCGGCCTGATGGTCTCCAACCTCATCGTGGCCATCTTCAACCTGCTGCCCGGCCTGCCCCTCGACGGCGGCCGGATGCTCCGCGCGGTGGTCTGGAAGATCACCGGCAGACCCATGAGCGGCACCATCGCCGCCGCCTGGGTCGGCCGCGCCCTCGCCGTCTCCGTCCTGATCGGCCTCCCGCTGCTCAACTACTCGGGCGCCTTCGGCGGCGGCACCGAGGACGCCAACGGCATGGACGCCCTCACCGACGGCCTGCTCGCCGCCGTCCTCGCCGCGATCATCTGGACCGGCGCAGGCAACAGCCTGCGCGTGGCACGGCTGCGCGAACACCTCCCGGAGCTGCGCGCCCGCACCCTCACCCGCCGCGCCGTCCCCGTCGAGACCGAGACCCCCCTCTCCGAGGCCCTGCGCCGCGCCAACGCCGCCGGGGCCCGCGCCCTGGTCGTCGTGGACGCCGACGGCACCCCGCTCTCCCTGGTCCGCGAGGCGGCCATCGTCGGCGTACCCGAGCACCGCCGCCCCTGGGTCGCCGTCAGCGGCCTCGCCCAGGACCTCACCGACGGCATGCGCGTCTCCGCGGAACTGGCGGGCGAGGAACTCCTCGACGTGCTGCGTGCCACCCCCGCCACCGAATACCTGGTGGTCGAGGAGACCGGCGAGATCTACGGTGTCCTCTCGGCAGCGGACGTGGAGCGGGCCTTCGTCAGGGCCATGGCGCGGCCGTCCTAGGACAGGCCCTCGTGGTCGGACCCCTCCACAAACCCCGGTAGGCTGTTCACATGTCCGAACCGACCGGTGCCGCCCGCAGGCGCGGGCCCTTCAAGGTCGGGGACCAGGTACAGCTGACCGACCCCAAGGGCCGCCACTACACGTTCACGCTCGAAGCAGGGAAGAACTTCCACACCCACAAGGGCTCCTTCCCGCACGACGAACTGATCGGTGCTCCCGAGGGCAGCGTTGTCCGCACCACCGGCAACGTGGCCTACCTCGCGCTGCGCCCCCTGCTCCCCGACTACGTCCTGTCCATGCCCCGCGGGGCAGCCGTCGTCTACCCCAAGGACGCGGGGCAGATCCTCTCCTTCGCCGACATCTTCCCCGGCGCCCGCGTCGTCGAAGCCGGCGTCGGCTCCGGCTCGCTCAGCAGCTTCCTGCTGCGCGCCATCGGCGACCAGGGCATGCTGCACAGCTACGAGCGCCGCGAGGACTTCGCCGAGATCGCCCAGCAGAACGTGGAGCGCTACTTCGGCGGCCCGCACCCCGCGTGGCAGCTCACCGTCGGCGACCTCCAGGACAACCTCTCGGACACCGACGTCGACCGCGTCATCCTCGACATGCTCGCCCCCTGGGAGTGCCTGGAGGCCGTCTCCAAGGCGCTCGTTCCCGGCGGCATCCTGTGCTGCTACGTCGCCACCACCACCCAGCTCGCGCGGACCGTGGAGTCCATCCGCGAGATCGGCTGCTTCAACGAGCCGACTTCCTGGGAGACGATGATCCGCAACTGGCACGTGGAAGGCCTCGCCGTCCGCCCCGACCACCGGATGATCGGCCACACCGGCTTCCTGCTCACCGCCCGCCGCCTCGCCGACGGCGTCGAGCCGCCCATGCGCCGCCGCCGCCCCGCCAAGGGCGCCTACGGCGAGGACTACGAGGGTCCCAACGCCGACGGCGGCGCCGGCCGCTGAGCCGTCCCGTCATCCCTTCGCCGCGTCAACGTACGAGCGTCGCTGCCGAGTTCCCCCGACCCGACCGGAACTCGGCAGCGACGCTCACGCGTTGACACGGCAGGAGGCCTACCCGGCAGTCGACGCGGCGCAGGACCAGCGAGCCCCTCGCCCGCAGAGACCAGCCCTGCCGGCCCGGGAAGTCGGCCGCGCTGTCGTGGAAGCCCATCCCGCTGTCGCGGTGGCTTCGCGCCGTCACGGAGGAAGCCCATCCTCGGCCATCGCGGTGACTTGGCGCCGTCATGGAGGAAGCCCACCCCTGCCGTCACGGAAGCCCCCGTCTGTGGCGGAAGCCGCCCGTCGGCGGGCGGCTCCGCCGTCAGGGAAGCCTCCTCGGCCACGGCGGAAGCCGTCCGGCGCCGGAAGCCCACCCCGCCGTTCCCCACCCGCTGTGACGTGTGGCACTATGCAGGCCATTCCCCACCGGCACAGGCCTCACAGGAGACACTCCTAGTGCAGCAATCCGTGGTCCCGGAGCTCGCTCACACCGACACCCGCCCCATGCACTGGCTCGCCACGGCCACTGCCGTGACGGGTGTCATCGCGCTGTCATCCCTCTTCCAGCCGGGCGCGGCCAAAGCCGCCCAGCCCACGGCCGGCACCGAGACGAAGCCCACCCCCGCGGCCACCGCGCCGCCCAGTACCACCGGCGTGGACTTCCCCCTCGACTGCGGCCCTGTGAAGGAGGCGGTCGTCAAGAAGGCCACCGGCGACCTCGACGGCGACGGCAGACCGGAAACCGTGGCGGTGGTCCACTGCGACTCGGCCATGGGCACCCCGCCCGACGGCGTGTACGTCCTCACCCAGGCCGCCGACGCCACCCGACCCCGTGTCGTCGCCACGCTCGTCGACCCCAAGGACCGGCTCACGGTCACCGACTTCACCCTCGCCGCCAAAACGGTCACCGCGACCCTGCTCGGCTATTCCTCGGACAATGTGCCCAGTTGCTGCCCGGACGTGAAGACCGCCGCCACCTGGCAGTGGAACGGCCACACGTTCGTCCGCTCCACCCCCGCGGCCACCCACAGCGTCTGACCGCCGCACCCGCACGACCCACAGGCCACGCGGGGTGGCCGGAAAGTCACTCCGCGTCCGGCCCGTACACCTCGACCCGGTCCGTGACCCGGCGCACATGAATGCACTCACCCGGACACTCCCGCGCCGAATCCACCACATCCGTCAGCAGCGGCAACGGCACCGGCACCGTCGCTCCCTGCGCCTGCAGTAGTTCGTCGTCCACGCCCTTCACATAGGCCAGGCCGTCGATGTCCAGCTCGAACACCTCCGGGGCGTACTGGGCACAGATCCCGTCACCTGTACAAAGATCCTGGTCGATCCAGACCTCAAGCGCCTCCGCGCCGGCCAGGGCCTCCTGCTGCACGGTCATCTCTCCTGCCGTCGAAAGCGCCGGCAGCCGGACCCGGCGGTCACCCGGTCCCGCCCCGGCGGGTGTTGAACTCCCTCGACCCTACCCCCGCCCGAACCGCCCCCGGCCGTGCCCGCCGCCCGCGCACCCACCCACCCCCCGGCGCCCCCTCCAGCCGCGCACACGGCGCACCGGGCCGCGCGGGGCGACGGCGCTCGGCCACCGGATCGATCGACTTGAGCCAACCCACGACACCCGTCCGCGATCACCCGGGAGACCCGGCCGGTTGCTCTGTGTAAGGGAGGTCTGACCGGGGCACAACCCCTGAACCGGCATCGGAGCGGACAACTCCGGTCAGTCACGAAGGGTTTTGACCGCTCCCGGCCCGGAACACGCCGCTTCTAAATCGCGTTGAGTGGGTATCCACCGGGCACGAGGGAGAAGCGATGGGTGACCGACGACACACCTTGACAGTCTTTGTGATCTAGGGGTTTCAATCGACACCCACCCAGGTAGGGTCTGGAAGCGTCCAGCTCCCCTTGGAGGAGGTGAGGACCGTGGCAGCCCACGACGACGACATGAACCGCGGCATCCGCCCGGGACGAGGGTCCGACGACCCCGCCGGGCAGATTGCCTACCTTGAGCAGGAGATCGCCGTCCTGCGACGCAAGCTCGCCGACTCTCCGCGACACACGAGGATTCTCGAAGAGCGGATCGTCGAGCTGCAGACGAACCTGGCCGGCGTGTCCGCCCAGAACGAACGACTCGCGAACACACTCCGCGAGGCCCGCGACCAGATCGTGGCACTCAAGGAGGAAGTCGACCGACTCGCACAGCCGCCGGCCGGCTTCGGTGTCTTCCTGCAGGCCAACGAGGACGGCACCGCTGACATCTTCACCGGCGGTCGCAAACTGCGGGTGAACGTCAGCCCAAGCGTTGACCTGGACGACCTCAGGCGCGGCCAGGAAGTCATGCTCAACGAAGCGCTCAACGTGGTCGAGGCCATGAAGTACGAGCGTGTCGGCGACATCGTCACCCTCAAGGAGATCCTCGAGGACGGCGAACGCGCCCTGGTACTGGGGCACACCGACGAGGAGCGGGTGGTGCGGCTCGCCGAGCCGCTGCTGGACGTGAACATCCGGCCCGGCGACGCCCTGCTGCTCGAACCCCGCTCCGGCTACGTCTACGAGATCGTTCCCAAGAGCGAGGTCGAGGAACTCGTCCTCGAAGAGGTCCCCGACATCGGCTACGAGCAGATCGGTGGTCTCGGCGGCCAGATCGAGGCCATCCGCGACGCCGTCGAGCTCCCCTACCTCTACCCGGACCTGTTCAAGGAGCACGAACTGCGCCCGCCCAAGGGCGTCCTGCTCTACGGGCCGCCCGGATGCGGCAAGACGCTCATCGCCAAGGCCGTCGCCAACTCGCTGGCCAAGAAGGTCGCCGAGGTCACTGGCCAGGCCGCCGGCAAGAGCTTCTTCCTCAACATCAAGGGCCCCGAGCTCCTGAACAAGTACGTCGGCGAGACCGAGCGGCAGATCCGCCTCGTCTTCCAGCGTGCACGGGAGAAGGCCAGCGAGGGCACCCCCGTCATCGTCTTCTTCGACGAGATGGAGTCCCTCTTCCGCACCCGCGGCTCCGGTGTCAGCTCGGACGTGGAGAACACCATCGTCCCCCAGCTGCTCGCCGAGATCGACGGTGTCGAAGGCCTGCAGAACGTGGTCGTCATCGGCGCCTCCAACCGCGAGGACATGATCGACCCGGCCATCCTCCGCCCCGGCCGCCTCGATGTGAAGATCAAGATCGAGCGCCCGGACGCCGAGGCAGCCAAGGACATCTTCGGCAAGTACCTCACCGAGCGCCTCCCGCTGCACTCCGACGACGTCGGCGAGCACGGCGGCAGCAAGGCCACCACCGTCGCCAGCATGATCCAGACGGCAGTGGAACACATGTACGCCGAATCCGAGGAAAACCGCTTCCTGGAAGTCACCTACGCCAACGGCGACAAGGAAGTCCTCTACTTCAAGGACTTCAACTCCGGCGCAATGATCGAGAACATCGTCGGACGCGCCAAGAAGATGGCGATCAAGGACTTCCTCGAGCACAAGCAGAAGGGTCTGCGCGTCTCCCACCTCCTCCAGGCCTGCGTGGACGAGTTCAAGGAGAACGAGGACCTGCCCAACACCACCAACCCCGACGACTGGGCCCGAATCTCCGGAAAGAAGGGCGAACGGATCGTATACATCCGTACCCTCATCACCGGAAAGCAGGGCGCCGACACCGGGCGCTCCATCGACACGGTGGCGAACACCGGGCAGTACCTGTAAAACACAGGGCGGGGGGGGGGGGCCCCCCCCGGGGCCCCCCCCCGGCAGGGTTTTCGGGCCCAAACCGAACCCAGGCGCGGCAAGCCAAAACCCACAAATAATACCCCCCCCCGCCCAGGCGCTGA
>NZ_JBSHAF010000002.1:212695-247821 GCF_053611365.1 Streptomyces sp. NPDC054813
CTCTCTCCCCCCCCTCCCCGCGGCGCCCCCCCCGCCGCCCACACCCCCCGCGCCCTCCTCACCCTGCTAGTAACTAATCACCCCGGGGGGGGGGGGGGCCCCCCCCCCGCGCCCCCCCCCCCCGACTGTTTTTCCGGCCAAAACCGGAACCGAGGCGAGCAAGGCAATGACGCAAATGATCTCCCCACCAGCGCAGAGGCGTTCTAGGCTCTTTCCTACCGCCGAGTCGCGCAGTGCGGGGACGGGCACCGCACACGCACCGGAGCGCCAGCGGTACGCGAGCGGAGCCCACGACCGAGGGCTCCGCCGGGCAAGGAGGGCCGCATGACCGTACGGCGAGTAATGGGCATCGAGACGGAGTACGGCATCTCCGTCCCCGGCCACCCCAATGCCAATGCCATGCTCACCTCATCCCAGATCGTCAACGCCTACGCGGCGGCGATGCACCGGGCCCGCCGCGCCCGCTGGGACTTCGAGGAGGAGAACCCGCTGCGGGACGCCCGAGGATTCGACCTCGCCCGCGAGGCCGCCGACGCCAGCCAGCTCACCGACGAGGACATCGGCCTCGCCAACGTCATCCTCACCAACGGCGCCCGCCTCTACGTGGACCACGCCCACCCCGAGTACAGCTCCCCCGAGGTCACCAACCCCCGCGACGCCGTCCTCTGGGACAAGGCCGGCGAACGCATCATGGCCGAGGCCGCCGAACGAGCCGCCCAGCTCCCCGGCGCCCAGCCCATCCACCTCTACAAGAACAACACCGACAACAAGGGCGCCTCCTACGGCACGCACGAGAACTACCTGATGAAGCGGGAAACCCCCTTCTCGGACATCGTGCGCCACCTCACCCCCTTCTTCGTCTCCCGCCAGGTCGTCACCGGCGCCGGCCGTGTCGGCATCGGCCAGGACGGCCACGAACACGGCTTCCAGCTCAGCCAGCGCGCCGACTACTTCGAGGTCGAGGTCGGCCTGGAGACGACCCTCAAGCGCCCCATCATCAACACCCGCGACGAGCCGCACGCGGACGCCGAGAAGTACCGCCGGCTGCACGTGATCATCGGCGACGCGAACCTCTCGGAGATCTCGACCTACCTGAAGCTCGGGACCACGGCCCTGGTCCTGTCGATGATCGAGGACGGCTTCATCGCGGTCGACCTCGCCGTCGACCAGCCCGTACGGACCCTCCACCAGGTCTCCCACGACCCCAGCCTCAAGCGCCTCGTCACGCTCCGCAGCGGCCGCACACTCACCGCCGTCCAGCTCCAGATGGAGTACTACGAGCTCTCCCGCAAATACGTCGAGGAGCGCTACGGCGCCGACGCAGACGAACAGACCAGGGACGTCCTGCAGCGCTGGGAGGACACCCTCAACCGCCTGGAGAACGACCCCATGAGTCTCTCCGGCGAACTCGACTGGGTGGCCAAGAAGGAACTCATGGAGGGCTACCGGCGCCGCGACGACCTCGACTGGGACGCCGCCAAGCTCCACCTCCTCGACCTCCAGTACGCCGACGTACGGGCCGAGAAGGGCCTCTACAACCGCCTCGCGGCCCGCGGACGCATCAAGCGGCTGCTGGCCGAGGCCGACGTCGACAAGGCCCGCACGAGCCCGCCGGAGGACACCCGCGCGTACTTCCGCGGCCGCTGCCTGGAGCAGTACGCCGACGACGTCGCCGCCGCCAGCTGGGACTCGGTCATCTTCGACCTCCCGGGGCGGGACAGCCTCCAGCGCGTCCCAACCCTGGAACCGCTACGCGGAACGCGAAATCACGTCAAGGAGCTCCTGGACCGCTGCCGCACCGCAGAAGACCTGGTCAGGGTCCTCTCCGGCAACTGAACGGGCACCCGGACCGGACCGGGCGACCGGGGTCAAAACCCCGCCGCCCGGGAATCATCGAGGTGGCCCCCGTACGTTGGAGAAACTGCGGGGCCGATGTCGGACCCGGCTTGTAGGGTCTGATCACCACCGATCGGCAGGAATGCCGACCTGTCGACCATGTCGGGCGAACGCGAACTGAGCGGGGTGAGGGTTATGGCAACCAAGGACACCGGCGGCGGACAGCAGAAGGCCACACGTTCCACCGAGGAGGCCGAGGAGCAGACGCAGGAAGCGCAGGCGTCGGAGGACCTCAAGGAGCGCCACGAGAAGCTGAGCGACGACGTGGACTCGGTGCTGGACGAAATCGATGACGTACTCGAGGAGAATGCCGAGGATTTCGTGCGCTCCTTCGTGCAAAAAGGTGGAGAGTAAAGGGGGATTGGTCACTTCACCTTCGAAATGAAGGTGACGGGGGGAATGGGTGGCTGAGGAACCGAACGCGAAGCAATGCGGGAAGTGTGGGCGGGACCTGCCTCGTGGGGCCTTCGCGCGGGACGGGAACCGGCGCGATGGCCTTCAGGTGCATTGCCGGGAGTGCGTGGCGGCGTACAGTGCCGCGCACTACCGGCGCCGCCGGGAGGCCATGGGTAAGGCGGTACGTGAAAAGGTCGATGTCCCGGAGGGGCACAAGCTCTGCCGGACGTGTGGTGTGGTGAAGCCGCACACTGAGTGGCATCGAAACGCCACCGCTTCCGACGGGCTGTCCACTAGCTGCAAGGCCTGCCGTGCCACGAAGAGTCGCGCGGACCACCTCAAGCGCAACTACGGTCTCACCGAAGCCGAGCGCGACGCACTGGTCGCCGCTCAGTACTGGCTCTGCGCGATCTGTCTGACTGCCCCGCCCATTCATGTGGATCACTGCCACAAGACGGGTAGGGTCCGAGGCGTACTGTGCTTCAACTGCAATTCGGCCATCGGCAAATTGAGGGATGATCCGGATGCCGCTCGCCGAGCCGCTGCTTATCTGGAAGGAAACTTGTGGAAGCCAACACTCGTAGCACCGGGCGTCTACCAGCTGCCTTCCTGACGCCTGGGTCCTCTTCGTTCATGGACTTTCTCGGTGAGCACCAGCCGGAGTTGCTGCCCGGCAAGCGGCAGTTGCCGCCCACGCAGGGGGTGATCGAGGCGCCGCACGGGACGACGATCGTGGCGGTGACCTTCCCCGGGGGCGTGGTGCTCGCCGGTGACCGTCGGGCCACGATGGGGAACGTGATCGCCCAGCGCGACATCGAGAAGGTGTTCCCGGCCGACGAGTACTCGGCGGTCGGCATCGCCGGCACCGCCGGCCTCGCCGTGGAGATGGTCAAGCTCTTCCAGTTGGAGCTGGAGCACTTCGAGAAGGTCGAGGGTGCGCAGCTGTCGCTGGAGGGCAAGGCGAACCGGCTGTCGACGATGATCCGTTCCAACCTCGGCATGGCCATGCAGGGCCTGGCGGTCGTGCCGCTGTTCGCCGGGTTCGACGTGGACCGGGGCAAGGGGCGGATCTTCTCGTACGACGTCACCGGCGGCCGTTCCGAGGAGCACAACTTCTCCGCGACGGGCTCCGGCTCGGTCTTCGCGCGCGGGGCCATGAAGAAGCTGTTCCGTGACGACCTGAGCGAGGAGCAGGCGACCACACTGGTGGTGCAGGCTCTGTACGACGCGGCCGACGACGACTCGGCGACCGGTGGTCCCGATGTCGCCCGCCGGATCTACCCGATCATCACCGTGATCACCGAGGACGGGTTCCGCCGGCTCACCGACGACGAGTCCTCCGAGCTCGCCCGTGCGGTGCTGGCACGCCGTCTGGAGCAGCCGGACGGCCCGCGCGCGGCGCTGCTCTGAGGCGCTCGGCGCTTGTTGTGAAGGCGGTCCCAGTGACTTCGACGGAACCCTAAGGAAGGGGACGGATACCGGTGTCGACGCCGTTCTATGTCTCACCTCAGCAGGCCATGGCGGACCGTGCGGAGTACGCCCGGAAGGGCATCGCGCGCGGTCGGAGTCTGGTGGTGCTCCAGTACGCCGACGGCATCGTGTTCGTCGGTGAGAACCCCTCACGTGCGCTGCACAAGTTCAGCGAGATCTATGACCGGATCGGTTTCGCGGCCGCCGGTAAGTACAACGAGTACGAGAATCTGCGGATCGGTGGTGTGCGCTATGCCGACCTGCGTGGTTACACCTATGACCGTGACGATGTGACGGCGCGTGGTCTTGCCAACGTCTATGCGCAGACGCTGGGCACGATCTTCTCCAGTGCGGCCGAGAAGCCGTACGAGGTGGAGTTGGTGGTCGCGGAGGTGGGGGAGACCCCGGAGGGTGACCAGATCTATCGGCTGCCGCACGACGGTTCGATCGTCGACGAGCACGGTTCGGTCGCGGTCGGTGGCAATGCGGAGCAGATCAGCAGTTATCTGGACCGGGAGCACCGGGACGGTATGACTCTCGCGGAGGCTCTGAAGCTGGCGGTGACGGCTCTGTCGCGGGAGTCGAACGGCACGCAGCGGGAGATTCCGTCGGAGCGGCTGGAGGTTGCGGTGCTGGACCGTACGCGGCCGCAGAAGCGCAAGTTCAGGCGTATCGGCGGCCCGCAGCTGTCCCGGTTGCTGGAGTCGGAGGGTGCGGCCACGGCCGCGGCCGCCGACGAGGCGGAGGAGTCCGGCGGAGACGTCGAGTAGCTCCGTTCCCACCCGCTCTGTGCGCCCCGCCCGGCGAGTCGTCCGGGCGGGGCGCGGGTGTGTTCGGCTAGGGCTTCCGCGGGGGCGCTGTGGAGCCTCGTACGACCAGCTCCACGGGGATGTCCCGGCCTTCTGGTGCGCGGCCCTCCATGACGGCGAGGAGGGCGTGCATGCCGCGTTCGCCGAAGAGTTCGGCGTCCAGTCGTACGGTCGTGAGTTCGGGGTCGATGGCGGTGGCGAGGGCGAGGTCGTCGAGGCCGGTGACGGAGATGTCGTCGGGGATGCGCAGGCCGTGGCGGCGCAGGGCCTTGTAGGCGCCGGCGGCGAGTTTGTCGTCGTCGCAGACGAGGGCGGTGGGGTGGGGGCCGGGTGCGGCGAGGGCGGCTTCGGTGGCCGTGCGGGCGCCTTCGATGGAGATCGGGGCGTGGACGGTGCGTACCGAGGTGCCGGGCACCTGTGCCGTGTGTGCGGCCAGTTCGCGGGCGCGTACCTCGAAGGTCCAGGAGGCGACGTTGGCGGCCAGGTGGAGGAAGCGGCGGTGGCCGAGGCCCAGGAGGTGTTCGGCCACCTGGCGTACGCCGTCGGCGATGTCCAGGTTGACGGTGGCGGCTCCGAGGCTGCCGTCCGGGTCGCTGTCGAGCATCACCAGGGGGAGCTGGTCGCCGCGGATGGCGGTGAGGGCGTCGGCGGCCATCGAGGAGGCGATGACGCCGTCCAGGGCGGCCTGGGCGGAGGCGAAGGGGTCGCGCGCGGGGCCGATGCCTTCGGGGGAGGGGTAGAGGACCACGCCGAAGCCGTGGTCGGCGGCGACGCGGGCGGCGCCGGTGTAGACGCCGGCGAAGAACTCGGTGGTGAGGGCGGGGACGACGAGGAGGACGGTTCGGGTGTGGCCGAGGCGGAGGTTGCGGGCGGCGAGGTTGGGGCGGTAGCCGAGGTCGCGGGCGGCTTCCCGGACGCGTTCGGCGGTGGCCTCGGAGACGCGGCCGCGCCATTTGTCGCCGAGGACGAGTGACACGGCTGCCTGGGAGACGCCGGCGGCCTGGGCGACGTCGCGGCTCGTCGGGCGCGTGCTGCTGCGTGCCACCGGGGGTGGGCTCCTTCGTCTGGACGTGTGAACTGCGCACATGGTACGTATGGGAGTCGAGGTTATACGTAAAACTTGGAGGCGGATCATGGCCGCGGGATACCTGGAGATCCTCAGGGCGAGGCACGCGGTCCGCCTGCTGACGGGCACCTTGGTGGGTCGGCTGCCGAACGCCACGGCCGCGCTCGCGATCGTGCTGTTCGTGCGTGCGCAGGGCGGTACGTACAGCCTGGCGGGGGCGCTCGCGGCCGTGTACGGGGTCGCCAACGCGGTGGGCCAGCCGGTGCTGGGCCGGTTGGTGGATGTGCACGGGCAGCCGCGGGTCCAGTTGCCCGCGGCTCTCGCGTCGGCTCTCGCCATGACCGGATTCGCCTTCGCCGGCACCGATCCGCTGCCGCTCGCCTACGGGTGCGTGGCCGCGGCGGGGCTGTTCACGCCGCCCCTGGAGGGCGGTCTGCGTGCGCTGTGGCCGAGTGTGCTCGGCAAGGAGGACCAGGTGCACACGGCGTATGCCATGGACGCGGTGGCGCAGGAAGTCATGTTCACGGTGGGGCCGTTGCTGGTGACGTTGTGCGTGTCGCTGTGGTCGCCGCAGGCGGCGCTCCTGGTGGTGAACGCGCTGGGCGTGCTCGGGGCGCTGTCCGTGGTCGTCTCGCCACCTTCGCGCGCGTGGCGTTCGGCGCCGCGCGAGGCGCACTGGCTGGGCGCGCTGCGGTCGTCCGGGTTGCTGGCGCTGCTGGGCGCGTTCCTGTTCGTCGGGATCGCGATGGGTTCCATCACGGTGGCGTCGGTGCCGTACGCGGACGCGCACGGCGGTGACGGGGTGTACGGCTGGATGATGGCGGGGCTGGGGCTGGGCGCGCTGCTCGGTGGCTCGGTGTACGGGGCGCGGCGGTGGCGCGGGGAGCCGGCGGTGCGACTGCGGGTGCTGGTGGCGCTTCTGGCGGTGTGTTATCTGCCGCTGATGGTGATGCCGGATGCGTTGGCCATGGTGTTGCTCACCGTGGTGGCGGGGGTGTTCCTGGCGCCGGCGATCGCATGTGCGTTCGTGCTGGTGGACCGGCATGCGCCGATGGGGACGGTTACCGAGGCTTTCTCCTGGCTTGTGACGACGTTCACAGTGGGGGCGTCGGTGGGAACGGGCCTGGCGGGCCCGGTCGTCGAGGCGGGCGGGGCGCTGTGGGGCTTCGCGGTGCCGGGTGCGGCGGGGGGCGTGTCGTTGCTGGTCCTGATGGTCACGGGGCGGGTCCTCGCAGCTCCCGGTGGGGGCACGGTGGTTGCGGCTTCATCGGAAAATGATCCAAATCGTGCTGTCGAACCCCGTTTCAGCTCAGGGGATCGGGCGTAATGTTCAGTCATGGACCGCCGCATTTTCGGGCTGGAGAACGAGTACGGCGTCACGTGCACGTTCAGGGGACAGCGCCGCCTGTCGCCTGACGAGGTGGCGCGGTACCTCTTCCGCCGTGTCGTGTCATGGGGCCGTAGCAGCAATGTCTTTCTTCGTAACGGCGCCCGGCTCTATCTCGACGTGGGCTCACATCCGGAATACGCGACACCCGAATGTGACAACGTGACCGAACTGGTCACCCACGACAAGGCTGGCGAGCGCATTCTCGAAGGACTGTTGGTGGACGCCGAACGACGCCTGCACGAGGAAGGAATCGCGGGCGACGTCTACCTCTTCAAGAACAACACGGACTCGGCGGGCAACTCCTACGGTTGCCACGAGAACTATCTGGTGGCGCGGCACGGGGAGTTCTCCCGGCTCGCGGACATCCTCATTCCGTTCCTGGTGACCCGGCAGCTGCTGTGCGGCGCCGGCAAGGTGCTGCAGACGCCGCGCGGTGCGGTGTACTGCGTCAGCCAGCGCGCGGAGCACATCTGGGAGGGCGTCTCCTCGGCGACGACCCGTTCCCGGCCGATCATCAACACCCGGGACGAGCCGCACGCGGACGCCGAGCGCTACCGCCGGCTGCATGTCATCGTCGGTGACTCGAACATGTCCGAGACGACCATGCTGCTCAAGGTCGGCGCCACCGACCTGGTGCTGCGCATGATCGAGGCGGGCACGGTGATGCGGGACCTGACCCTGGAGAACCCGATCCGGGCGATCCGCGAGGTCAGCCACGACATCACGGGCCGGCGCAAGGTGCGCCTGGCCAGTGGCCGGGAGGCCTCCGCCCTGGAGGTGCAGCGGGAGTACTACGAGAAGGCCGTGGACTTCTGCGAGCGGCGCGGTATCCGCACCGGCACGGTCGAGCAGGTGCTGGAGCTGTGGGGCCGGACCCTGGACGCGATCGAGGCCGAGGATCTGGACCGGATCGGCACCGAGATCGACTGGGTGATGAAGTACAAGCTCATCGAGCGGTACCGGGCCAAGCACAACATGACCATGTCTCATCCGCGGGTGGCGCAGATAGACCTCGCTTATCACGACATTCACCGTCGTCGGGGTCTGTATTACCTGCTGGAGAGGAAGGGTCAAGCCACGCGGATCTGCAATGACTTGAAGATCTTCGAGGGCAAGTCGGTGCCGCCGCAGACGACTCGGGCGCGGCTGCGCGGTGACTTCATCAGGCGGGCTCAGGAGCAGCGGCGCGACTTCACGGTCGACTGGGTGCATCTGAAGCTCAATGACCAGGCACAGCGGACGGTGTTGTGCAAGGACCCGTTCCGTTCGGTCGACGACCGGGTGGAGAAGCTCATCGCCGGTATGTGAGCGAACGCCACACGGGCGCCGTACGTTTACCGTACGGCGCCCGTGTCACGTCGTAGAGTTGCGCGCACGCATCTGCAAGATCGACCGATTATGAGGCTGTTTCCGTGCGCCGACGCTCTCTTCTCCTTGCCGCCGTACCCGCAGGACTGGTCACGATCGCCGCGTGCGGCGACGACAAGCCCGCTTCCAGCAAGGCCAGCGCGGCGCCGTCGGGTTCCGCGTCCTCGGTGCCGCCGCCGAAGATCGTGGACGGGCCGTTGCCGGCGATCACGGCGGGTACGAAGTTCGACGAGAAGCCGACGGTGGCCAAGGGTTCCGGGGACCCGTCGAAGGACCTGGCGGTCAAGACGGTGATCGCGGGCAGCGGCAAGGCGGTCGCGGAGAACGACTTCATCCAGGCCAACTACCTCGGGCAGATCTGGTCCACGGCGAAGGTCTTCGACCAGTCGTACGACCGTACGCCGCTGCTCATGCAGCTCGCCCAGGGCAGCATCATCGACGGCTGGCGGTACGGGCTGGCCGGGAAGAAGGTCGGCAGCCGGGTGCTGATGGCGGTGCCGCCGACCTGGGGCTACGGCACGGCGGGCAACTCGCAGGCGGGTATCAAGGGCACCGACACGCTGGTGTTCGTGGTGGATGTGCTGAACTCCTTCAACTCCAAGAGCTCCAGCACCGGCAAGGAGGTCGCGCAGAGCGACTCCGCGCTGCCCAAGGTCGGCACCAACACCGACGGCAAGGCTCCGTCGATCGACATTCCCAAGGCCGACCCGCCGAAGACGCTGGTGTCGAACTACGTCCTGGAGGGCGACGGCGCGGAGGTGAAGTCGTCGCAGACGGTCCTGTGCCAGTTCAAGGGCGAGGTCTGGGACAGCGGCAAGGCCTTCGAGCAGACCTACGACAGCGGGCGGCTGGCCCAGTTCGCGGTCGCGCAGATGCAGGAGGTCGTCAAGGGGCTCGCGCAGGGCATCACCGGGAAGAAGGTGGGCAGCCGGCTGCTGATCGTCGTACCGCCGGATCTGGCCTATGGGAACAACCCGCCGAGCGGCGGTGTGGTGAAGAAGGGTTCGACGCTGGTGTTCTCGGTGGACATCCTGGCGGCGATGTAGTCGCGCGGGCGGGAGCCGGGCGGGGATGAAAGACTGTCCGGGTTCCGTGTCGTACACAAGCAGGAGCGAGAGACGTGAGCATCGACAAGCCCGAGATCGACTTCCCGGGCGGCGAGCCCCCGGCCGACCTGGAGATCAAGGACATCTGGGAGGGCGACGGCGAGGTGGCCAAGGCCGGCCAGACCGTCACCGTGCACTACGTGGGTGTCGCGTTCAGCACGGGCGAGGAGTTCGACGCCAGCTGGAACCGGGGCGCGCCGTTCCGGTTCCCGCTGGGCGGGGGCCGTGTCATCAAGGGCTGGGACCAGGGTGTGGAGGGCATGAAGGTCGGCGGCCGTCGCCAGCTGACCATCCCGGCCCACCTCGCCTACGGCAACCAGAGCCCGACCCCGTTGATCCAGCCCGGGGAGACGCTGATCTTCGTCGTGGACCTGCTCGGGGTCTGAGCCCCGTGCCTGGTCGGCGCCGTTCCGGCGCTGATCGGTCCCGGTCGGAAACCGGCTGGACGAGGGCCCGTGCCGTGTGCGCGGGCCCTTGTTGTTTGTCGGGTCCTGTCCGTTTCGGCCCTCGTTGTTTGTACTGGCTTTTGCCGTGACACTTCGGAGCGGTACGGTCGTCGGTCAGAAGCACCATAGGGAAGGCGAAGGGCGTCGATGGCCATTGCCAAGGCCGAGCGGCTGATGAACCTGGCGCTGTGCCTGCTGGGGACGAGACGGCCGCTCAGCAAGCGTGAGCTGCGGGAATCCATCGAGGCCTACCTCGAAGCCGGGTCCGACGACTCCTTCAACCGGATGTTCGAGCGGGACAAGGACGATCTGCGCGAGCTCGGGCTGGTGATCGAGACGGTCGAGAACCTGGACGGCGAGGTCGGCTATCTGGCCCGCCGCGACAGCAACCGCCTGCCCCCGATCACCCTGGACGCCGAGGAGGCCGCCGCCCTGGGGCTGGCCGCCAAGGTCTGGCAGCAGGCCCGCCTCGCCGGCGCGGCCAGCGGCGCCCTGCAGAAGCTGCGCGCCGCCGGGCTGCCCGAGGACGTCGACCCGTACGAGGCGCACAGCGCCCTGGAACCGCGCATCCCTGTGCACGAGGCCGCCTTCGAGCCGCTGATGCTGGCCTGCCGCGACCGCCGCCCGGTCCTCTTCGACTACCGCAAGGCCACCGCCGCCCGCCCCGAGCCCCGGCACGTGGAGCCGTGGGCCCTGGAGTGCTGGCGCGGCCACTGGTACCTGGCGGGCTGGGACCGGGACCGGGGTGCCGAGCGGGTCTTCCGGCTGTCCCGGATCACCGGCCGGGTCCGCTCCCGGGGCACCCGCTTCACCGCGCCCGTCCCGGACGTGGTCACCGTCCGCGAGACCGTCGCGAGCTGGGCCGGTGAGATCGCCGACCGCTCGGCGCGGATCCGGCTGCGCTCCGGCGCCGGCTACCCCCTTCGGGCGAAGGCCACGGCGGTGCGGGAACTCGGTGACGGCTGGGACGAGTTGGAGATTCCGTACGGGCACGGCCTGGACGCCTGGCTGGTGGAGTTCGGGCCGGACGTGGTGGTCCTGGAGCCGGCCGAGCTGCGCGCGGACGTGGTGGACCGGCTGCGTGCCGTGGCCAAGGGCTGAGGGGGAGCGGAGCAAGACAGTGGCAGGCAAACCGGTCAGGCCCGTGAACGCCATCGACCAGACCCGGCGGATGCTCTCCCTGGTGACGTATCTGCGCGAGCGCCCCGGCGCCCGGATCGCGGACGTCGCCCGTGCCTTCGGCATCACCGAGGACGAGCTGGTCTCCGACCTCGACGTGCTGCCCATGTGCGGCACCAGCTTCCGGGGCGGCGATCTGCTGGACATCGACACCGACGGCGAGCGCATCTGGTGGCACAACGCCGCCGCGCTCGGCGAGGAGGCCGCCGAGCCGCTCCGGCTGGCCGCCGACGAGGCGACCGCGCTGCTGGTGGCCGCCCGCGCGGTGTCCACCCTGCCCGGACTGCGCGAGGGCGACCGGCAGGCGCTGCTGCGGGCCACCGCCAAGGTGGAGACCGCGGCCGGCGAGGCGGGCGACGCCAGCGCCCGGCTGTCGGTGACGTTCGAGTCCGAGGGCGGGGTCTTCGCCGACGTCGACCGGGCGATCTCCGAGCGCCGCCGGCTGTGGATCCGCTACTACTCGCCGGCCCGTGACGAGGTCACCGAGCGCGAGATCGACCCCATCCGCCTGGTCAGCGTCGGCCACACCTATGTGGAGGCCTGGTGCCGCCGCTCCGAGGCCCGGCGCACCTTCCGCCTCGACCGCGTCGCCGAGATCAAGATCCTCGACGAGCCGTCCGCGCCCCCCGAGATCGAGCTGCGCGACCTGTCCGAGGCCCTGGTGCAGCCCGCCGCCGAGGACCCCGAGGTGGTCGTCGAGGTCGGCCCGGCCGGCCGCTGGGTCGCCGAGTACTACCCGCACGACAGCGCGGATGAGCTGCCCGACGGCGGGCTGCGTATTACCCTGCGCACCCCCGATCCGGCCTCCCTGCGCCGGCTGGCACTCAGGCTCGGCGGCGACGGCCGGATCGTGTCACCGCCCGAGCTGGCCGACAGCGCCCGCCGAGCGGCCCGCGAGGCCCTGGCGGCGTACGACCACCATGCCGTGCACGGCGATGAGGAAGGGCATGAGTGAGCCGGAGGGGCGCGCCCGTGTCGAGGGGATGACCGCGCGGAGGCTCGCAGGGTTGGGCACGGTCACCCCCTCGGCACCGGCCGAGGCGCTCCCGAGGCGAACGATCAAGAAGGAGGGGCGAGGGATTTGAACGAGTCTTCGGGTTCCGGTGTCGCAGGCGCGAGTGACGTGACGGTCGCGGCCGCATTCGCCGGGATGAGAAGAGTGGTCCCCGTGGTGTTCAAGGCCGGCTGCCCGGACTGCCGGGGCAGTTTCGAGCTCACCGCGAGCGCCCTGCGGCTGGCCATCGGAGCCACCAGCAAGACCACGTTCTACTCCTTCACCTGCCCCGACTGCGACGTCCTGGTCCGCAAGCCCGCGGGCGAGCGGATCATCGAGCTGCTCACCGGCGGCGGGGTCAGGACCCTGCGGCTGCATCCCACCGTCTAGGCTCACCCGCATGTTCTGGCCGATGTTCGCGGTAGCTGTGGGTTTCGTGGGTCTCGCCGTGCTCGGCGTGCTAGCCGTCCGGGTCTTCCTGGAGGCGCGGCGCCTCGGCGCGCAGGTCACGGATTCCGCACGGCGTATCAACCGGGCCGCCGAGGACCTGGAGCGGGCGGCGGCCGGTGCCGCCCGCGCTGTGGACACGCTCTGAGACCTGCTGTGGAACCGATGTGAGTAGTGCGCCATAAGCGGTTTGCGTCACTTCGGCCTGTCACGGTGACCACCCCGGCAGGTACGCTGCTGGTCGTGGCGCGGAGAACGAGGCCCGTACCGCGGACCGGGCGTACGCACGGGGATTGCCTGCCGTTTACCCCTGAGCGTTACGATCGCTGTGAGCACGATTACTCGGACACATGTCTGACTGATCGGACAGCACCCCACCCAGCCGCCTCGGTGAGAAGGTAAAGACTTATGTTCGGAAGGCTCGGAGCTCCCGAGATTATTCTCATCCTTGTCGTCGTCATCCTGCTGTTCGGCGCGAAGAAGCTTCCGGACATGGCTCGCTCGCTCGGCAAGTCCGCGCGCATCCTCAAGAGCGAGGCCAAGGCGATGAAGGAAGAGGGCAACACCACCTCCTCCGCCCAGGCGCCCGCCTCCGGCGAGCAGGCCCAGGCCCAGCGCACCATCCAGGCTGCCCCCGGCGACGTGACCAGCTCCCGCCCGGTCAACGAGCCGTCGGACACCACCCAGCGCTGACGCAAGGCCGGTGACCCCCGGCCTGCCGCACGAGATGAGGACGTGGGTTGCCCAAGTCTGCCCGCAAAGAGGAGAAGGATCCCGAGGGGCGGATGCCTCTCGGAGATCACCTTCGTGAGCTCCGCAACCGGCTCGCGAAGGCCATGCTGGCGATCGTCATCGTGACGGTGGTCGCTGCCTTCTTCTACAACGACATCATCAACTTCCTCACCAAGCCGGTCCTCGACTCGGTCGGCTGTGAGCAGGCCTTCGGGGAACTGGCCAGGGCCAAGTCCGACTCGCATCCCTGCGCTCAGATCACGATCAACGGTCTGCTCGCGCCCTTCACGCTGGCCCTCCAGGTCTCGCTGATGGCGGGTGTGGTGTTCGCCTCCCCGGTCTGGCTGTACCAGCTGTGGGCCTTCGTCGCGCCCGGTCTGCACCGGAACGAGAAGAAGTACGCCTACGCGTTCGTCGCCACCGGCGTCCCGCTCTTCTTCGGCGGCGCGTTCTTCGCGTACAAGGTGCTGCCGACGACCGCGAAGGTGCTTCTCCAGTTCACCCCGCACAGCGTGAGCAACCTGCTGCCGCTGGACGACCTGCTCCAGCTGGTCACCCGCATGGTGATCGTCTTCGGGCTCTCCTTCGAGCTGCCGCTCCTGCTGGTCATGCTCAACCTCACCGGTATCGTCACCGGCGCGCGGATGCTCGGCTGGTGGCGGGCGATGATCCTCGGGATCACGGTCTTCGCGGCCGTCGCCACCCCGAGCACCGACCCGCTCTCCATGCTGGCGCTGGCCGGGCCGATCTGGGTGCTGTACTTCGGCGCGGTCCTCTTCTCGCTGATCAACGACCGGCGCAGGCGCCGCCGCGAGGCCGAGGGCCCCGGCGACGACGAGGCCTCCGACCTCGACCTCACGCCCGACGACATCGGCGAGATCGAGACCGTCTCCGCCAGCCGCGCGCTGCCCGAGACCCCGGAGCGGGTCAACGGCTACGACGACGTGACCTGACCGGGTCCCCACCGGCCATCGAGAGGTGCCCTCGCCCCACGGCGCGGGCACCTCTTTGTCGTCCGTCGTCCCATGTTCCGGATAATGATCGTCCTGTTGTCAGTGCGGACCGGTACGCTCGAAAGCACGATGACAGAGGACCTCTCACCGGCCGAGCGGTATGCGGCGGCCCGCAGGCGGGCCGCCGAGCAGGCCACCGCGCTCGCGTCTTTCCGCGAGATGTACGAATTCGGCCTCGACCCCTTCCAGATCGAGGCCTGCCAGGCGCTCGAAGCCGGGAAGGGCGTACTGGTGGCCGCCCCCACCGGCTCCGGCAAGACGATCGTCGGCGAGTTCGCCGTCCACCTCGCCCTGGAGCAGGGCAAGAAGTGCTTCTACACGACACCCATCAAGGCGCTGTCGAACCAGAAGTACGCCGACCTGTGCCGCCGCTACGGCGCGGACAAGGTCGGCCTGCTCACCGGTGACAACAGCGTCAACTCCGACGCCCCCGTGGTCGTGATGACCACCGAGGTGCTGCGGAACATGCTGTACGCGGGCTCCCAGACCCTCCTCGGCCTCGGCTACGTGGTCATGGACGAGGTGCACTACCTCTCGGACCGCTTCCGCGGCGCCGTCTGGGAAGAGGTGATCATCCACCTGCCGGAGTCGGTGACCCTGGTGTCCCTGTCGGCGACCGTGTCCAACGCCGAGGAGTTCGGCGACTGGCTCGACACCGTCCGCGGCGACACCGAGGTCATCGTCTCCGAACACCGGCCCGTCCCGCTGTTCCAGCACGTACTCGCCGGGCGCCGGATGTACGACCTGTTCGAGGAGGGCGAGGGCCAGAAGAAGGCCGTCAACCCCGACCTCACCCGGCTGGCCCGGATGGAGGCGAGCAGACCCTCCTACCAGGACCGCAGGCGCGGGCGTGCCATGCGCGAGGCCGACCGGGAGCGGGAGCGCCGGCAGCGGTCCCGGGTGTGGACACCGGGGCGCCCCGAGGTCATCGAACGGCTCGACGCCGAGGGCCTGCTGCCCGCCATCACCTTCATCTTCAGCCGCGCCGCCTGCGAAGCCGCCGTCCAGCAGTGCCTGTACGCGGGTCTGCGGCTCAACGACGACGAAGCGCGCGAACAGGTGCGCACCCTCGTCGAGGAACGCACCTCGTCGATCCCGCGCGAGGACCTGCACGTCCTCGGCTACTACGAATGGCTGGAGGGTCTGGAGCGCGGTATCGCCGCCCACCACGCGGGTATGCTCCCGACCTTCAAGGAAGTCGTCGAGGAACTCTTCGTACGCGGCCTGGTGAAGGCCGTGTTCGCCACCGAGACCCTCGCGCTCGGCATCAACATGCCCGCGCGCTCGGTGGTGTTGGAGAAGCTCGTCAAGTGGAACGGCGAGCAGCACGCCGACATCACCCCCGGCGAGTACACCCAGCTGACCGGCCGTGCGGGGCGGCGCGGCATCGACATCGAGGGTCATGCCGTGGTGCTGTGGCAGCGGGGGTTCAGCCCCGAGCACCTCGCGGGGCTCGCCGGTACCCGCACCTATCCGCTGCGCTCCAGCTTCAAGCCGTCGTACAACATGGCGGTCAACCTGGTCGAGCAGTTCGGGCGGCACCGGTCGCGAGAGCTTCTGGAGACCTCGTTCGCGCAGTTCCAGGCAGACAAGTCGGTCGTCGGCATCTCCCGTCAGGTGCAGCGCAACGAGGAAGGACTCGAAGGCTACAAGGAGTCCATGACCTGCCACCTCGGCGACTTCGAGGAGTACGCGCGGCTGCGGCGCGAGCTGAAGGACCGGGAGACCGAACTCGTCCGGCAGGGCGCCGTCGAGCGGCGGGCCGAGGCGGCGGTGGCGCTGGAGAAGCTCAAGCCGGGCGACGTCATCCACGTGCCGACGGGGAAGTACGCGGGGCTCGCTCTGGTCCTTGACCCCGGGCTGCCCGCCGGGCGGTCCAACGGCCACCGTGGCTTCGAGCACCACGACGGGCCGCGGCCGCTGGTGCTGACCGCCGAACGGCAGGTCAAGCGGCTGGCGTCGATGGACTTCCCGGTGCCGGTCGAGGCGTTGGAGCGGATGCGGATCCCCAAGTCCTTCAACCCCCGCTCCCCGCAGTCCCGTCGGGACCTCGCGTCCGCGCTGCGCACCAAGGCCGGGCACATTCCGCCGGAGCGGGCCCGCAAGAAGCGGTCGCAGGCCGCCGACGACCGTGAGATCGCACGGCTGCGGACCGCGATCCGGGCGCACCCCTGCCACGGCTGCAACGACCGGGAGGACCACGCCCGTTGGGCCGAGCGGTACCACCGGCTGATGCGGGACACCTCCCAGCTGGAGCGGCGGATCGAGGGCCGGACCAACACCATCGCCCGCACCTTCGACCGGATCGTGGCGCTGCTGACCGAGCTGGACTACCTGCGCGGCGACGAGGTCACCGAGCACGGGAAACGGCTGGCCCGGCTGTACGGCGAACTCGACCTGCTTGCCAGCGAATGCCTGCGGGCCGGCGTCTGGGAGGGGCTCAGCCCTGCCGAACTGGCCGCTTGCGTCTCGGCGTTGGTGTTCGAGGCGCGGGTCGGGGACGACGCGATGGCCCCGAAGCTGCCCTCCGGGAGCGCCAAGGCCGCGCTCGGCGAGATGGTGCGGATCTGGGGGCGGCTGGACGCGCTGGAGGAGGAGTTCCGGATCACCCAGACCGAAGGTGTCGGGCAGCGGGAACCGGACCTCGGCTTCGCCTGGGCCGCGTACATGTGGGCCTCGGGGACGGGGCTGGACGAGGTGCTGCGGGAGGCGGAGATGCCGGCCGGGGACTTCGTGCGGTGGTGCAAGCAGGTGATCGACGTGCTCGGGCAGATTGCCGCGGCCTCTCCGGTGGAGGGGTCAACTGTGGCGAAGACTGCTCGGAAGGCGGTCGATCTGGTGCTGCGGGGGGTTGTGGCCTACTCGTCGGTGGGGTGACGGGTTCATCGGCGGGTGCGGGTGGAGTGTGGCTGGTCGTGCCCACGCGGCGGTAGCCGCATATCGAATACAGCCCCGCGCCCCTGGGTCGGGTTACTCACGCCCGGCTCAGGTAGTTCCGCCAACCTTTGTGGCGCGTGATGTCCTTCGCGTTCGCCAGTGCGCTTGGTTCGCAGAGGAAGCCGGGGGTCTGACTGCCGTCCGCCAATTCCACGTTGCCCAGGGCCATCGGGCGGGGGAGCGCCGACAACAGGCGGCCCAGGCCTTCGGCCGGAAGGCTCCACACCTCCGTCTCGATCGCCCTGCCGTTCTCGTCCACCCGCACCAGGCCCGGCTTCGGTGGGGTCGTCCGGAGGGCGTAGAGGCGGTATGCCGGTGCTGTCGTCGTCGTGCGGTCCAGTACCCCGCCCAGTGCCAGGAGCTGGGGGTTCAGGGGCTGGCCGGTCAGGTGGGCGCCCACCACCGCCACGCTCACCCGCGGCTCCAGGGCGCGGGCGATGGTGGCCAGGCGGTCGTCCGTGAAGGCGGGGCCGATCAGCATCACGCCGAACGGCAGACCGTTCACCTCTCCCGCCGGTACCGCCACCGCCGCGAGGTCGAAGAGGTTCGTGGAGTTGGTGAAGCGGCCCAGGCGGGCGTTGGCGCCCAGTGGGTCGGCCGCCACCTCGGCCAGGGTGGGGTGGCCGGGGGCCGTGGGGAGCAGCAGGGCGTCCGCGTCGGACAGCTCGGCCAGGGCACGGGCACGCAGCGCGGACAAGCGGTCCTGGTCGGTGAAGAGCCGGTGCGCCGGGATGGCGCGGGCCCGGGTGATGATGCCGGAGACGGTGGGGTCGAGGCCTTCGCCGCCGGAGGAGAGCAGCTTGTCGATGAAGGGGCCCACCGCCGTGTAGCGCTCCGCCACGAACGCGCCCTCGTAGAGCATCGCCGCCGCCTCGGTGAAGGGGGCCAGGTCGAGCGGGCGCAGCGAGGCGCCCGAGGCGGCGAGACGCGCGACGGCTTCCTCGTACGCCTCCGCCCAGCCCTCGTCCAGTTCGCCGAGCTGGGAGAGCGGCGGGACCGCGATCCGCCAGGGTCCCGGGGCCCGCTGGGGGAGCGGCGGGAGCACGCGGTCCGGCGGGGCCGCCAGGTACGACAGCGCCTGCTCGGCCTCCGGGAGCGTGCGGGCGAACACCGTCACGCAGTCGATGGAGGCGCAGGCCGGGACCACCCCGGTGGTGGGTACCAGGCCACGGGTGGGCTTCAGGCCGACGATGCCGTTGAAGGCGGCCGGGATCCGGCCCGAACCCGCCGTGTCCGTGCCGAGCGCGAAGTCGACGATGCCCAGGGCCACGGCCACCGCCGAGCCGGAGCTGGAGCCGCCGCTGATCCGGGTTGGGTCGACGGCGTTGCGGACCGCGCCGTAGGGGGAGCGGGTGCCGACCAGGCCCGTCGCGAACTGGTCGAGGTTGGTCGTGCCGAGCACGAGTGCGCCGGCCGCGCGCAGGCGGGCCACCACCGGGGCGTCGGCCTCCGGCTCGTAGGCGTACGCCGGGCAGCCCGCCGTCGTCGGCAGTCCCCGTACGTCGATGTTGCCCTTGGCGGCGAACAGGCGCCCGGCGAGGGGGAGGCGCTCGCCCGCGGCCACCCGCGCGTCGATCGCCCGGGCCTCCGCCTCGGCCTCCTCCCGTGGGCGCAGGTCGATCCAGATCTCGGGGCGGTCGACCGCTTCGATGCGCGCGTAGGCGGCACGGACACGGGAGACGGTGCTGGACATGGTCGGTTGCTCCTGTCGGTCAGTTCGCGGTCGGCGCCAGGACGAGCAGCGCCGTCCCCGCCTCCACCTGGTCGCCGGGCCTGGCCAGGATCTCCGTCACCACGCCGGTCATCGGTGCGTGCACCCTGGACTCCATCTTCATCGCCTCCAGGGCCAGGAGGGTCTGGCCGGTGGTCACCTCGTCACCGGGTGCCACGTTCAACTGCCATACGGAGGCCGCGAATTCGGCCTCTATCAGGCGTCCGCCCGGCGGGACCGACACATCGGCCGGTGCGGTGGACGCGGGCGCCGTCGCCGCCTGAGCCCTCGCGAACTCGCCGGCCGCCTCCCAGGCGTCCCGCTCCGCGCCGAAGGCCTGCTGCTGGCGTGCCCTGAAGTCCCCGATGGCGTCGGCGTGTTCGGAGAGGAACTCCTGGTAGGACGCCAGGGAGAACGTCCCCTCCTCGATGCGTGGCACGAACCTGCCGGAGGTGATGTCCGCCCGCAGGTCGAGGAGTTCGTCGGCGGAGACCGGATACCACCTGATCCGGTCGAAGAAGCGCAGCAGCCACGGTGAACCCGGCTGGAACGCCCCGCGCTGCTGCCAGCCCGACCACACCTGGGTGGTACGGCCCACGAACTGGTAGCCGCCCGGGCCCTCCATGCCGTAGACGCACAGGTAGGCGCCGCCGATGCCGACGGAGTTCTCGGCGGTCCAGGTGCGGGCCGGGTTGTACTTCGTGGTGACCAGGCGGTGGCGCGGGTCCAGCGGGGTGGCGACCGGGGCACCCAGGTACACATCGCCGAGGCCCAGGACCAGGTACTCGGCGTCGAAGACCGTGCGATAGACGTCCTCGACCGAGTCCAGGCCGTTGATCCGGCGGATGAACTCGATGTTCCACGGGCACCAGGGTGCGTCGTCGCGGACGCCCGCCATATATCGGGCGATCGCCTCGCGGGTCGCCGGGTCGTCCCAGGAGAGGGGGAGGTGGACCGTGCGGGAGGGCACCACCAGCTCGTCGGTGGGCGGCAGGCCCAGGACGATCTCCCTGACGGTGGTGAGGAGTTCGGCCTGGGTGAGCAGCCTCGGGTCGGTCTGGACCTGGAGCGAGCGGATCCCCGGGGTGAGGTCCGTGACCCCGTGCAGGTCCGCCGCCGTCACGGCCTCCATCAGTGCGTGGACGCGCATCCGCAGGGCCAGGTCCAGCTGCATCGGGCCGAACTCGACCAGCAGGTTGTCGTCGCCGCTGCGCCGGTAGGTCACGTCCCCGTCGCGGGCCAGGACACCGCCGTCGAGGATCTCCGGGCGGGGCGCGCCGGTCACGTCGACCGGGGCGAAGCGGACCGTGTCGCCGGGCCGGAGCTGGCCCAGTTTCCAGCGTTCGCCGCTCAGGACGGTCGCCGGGCACACGAACCCGCCGAGGGATGGGCCGTCGGGGCCGAGCAGGACCGGCATGTCGCCGGTGTAGTCGACGGCGCCGACCGAGTAGGGGGTGTCGTGGATGTTGGACGGGTGCAGGCCCGCCTCGCCGCCGTCGGTGCGGGCCCAGCGCGGTTTGGGGCCGACCAGCCGGACCCCGGTGCGCGCCGAGTTGAAGTGCACCTTCCACTCGGCCGCGTAGAAGTCCCGGATGTCGTCCTCGGTGAAGAACTCCGGTGCGGCATGGGGGCCTTCGACGGCCCCGATGTGCCAGACGGCGGTGAAGGGCGGGCGCTCGGCGACGGGCACGCCGTCCGTGACGGCGCCGCCGTGCAGGACGTCACCCGTGCGCAGCGCCCGGCCGCCGTGGCCGCCGAACCGGCCCAGCGTGAAGGTGCTCGCACTGCCCAGGAAGGCGGGCACGTCCAGGCCGCCGCCCGCGAAGAGGACGTAGGTGCGCAGGCCGTGTGCGGAAGGGGCGCCGATCTCCAGCAGCCCGCCCGCCGGTACCGTCACCGGCTCCCACTGCGCGACCGGGGCGCCGTCCAGCGTCACCGGGGCCGGAGCGCCGGTCACGCAGACGGTGGTGGGGTGGGTGAAGCGCAGGGACGGGCCCTGGAGAGTGCATTCGAGGCCGGGTGCGCCCTCCGGGTTGCCCAGCGCGCGGTTGCCGAGCCGGAAGGAGCGGTCGTCCATCGGACCGCACGGAGGCACCCCGACCTGCCAGTAGCCGGTACGGCCCGGCCAGTCCTGGACCGTGGTGAGCGTGCCGGCAACGGCGACCTCGATCCGGGGGGTCGGGTCGGTGACCGTGGCGAGGGTCGCCGTCGAGTGGGCGGCGGCCCGGAAGGCCGGTTCGGTGAGCGTGGCGCGCACCAGGCCCAGGTTGGTCTCGATGCCGTCGACACGGGTGCGGGCCAGCGCCTCGTCGAGGGCGCGCAGCGCCCGGTCTCGGTCGGGGCCGTGGGCGATCACCTTCGCGAGCATCGGGTCGTACGACGTCGTCACTTCGGTGCCGGTCTCCACCCAGCCGTCGACGCGCACTCCCGGCGGGAACTCCACCCGGGTCAGCAGGCCGGCGCTGGGCCGGTGGTCGCGGGAGGGGTCCTCGGCGTAGACGCGGGCCTCGACGGCGTGGCCGCGCGGTGCGCCCGGATCCCGGACGACGTCGGACTCGCCCCTCGCCAGGCGCAGCATCCAGGCGACCAGGTCGACGCCGTAGATCTCTTCGGTGACCGGATGTTCCACCTGGAGTCGGGTGTTGACCTCCAGGAAGTAGGCCTCCTCGCGGGCCGCGTCGTACACGAACTCGACCGTGCCCGCGGAGCGGTAGCCGACGGCCGCGCACAGGTCGCGTGCGGAGGCGGCGAGTTGTGCGCGTACCCGCGGTGGCAGGCCGGGGGCCGGGGCCTCCTCGACCACCTTCTGGTTGCGGCGCTGCAGCGAGCAGTCCCGGTCGCCGAAGGTGACGACCTTGCCCGTGCCGTCGCCGAAGACCTGGACCTCGACATGGCGGGCGTGCTCCACCAGGCGTTCCAGGAAGACCCCGGCGGAGGAGAAGGAAGCGGCGGCCACGCGCTGGACGCGGTCCCAGGCGTCGGTCAGTTCGGCGGCCGATCGACATGCCGACATACCGATGCCACCACCGCCGCCGGTGGCCTTGAGCATCACGGGATAGCCGACGGCGGACGCCTCACGGAGGGCCTCGGGCAGGTCGGAGAGGAGTCCGCTCCCCGGTGCGAGGGGCACTCCGGCCGCCTCGGCCGCCGCCCGTGCCGTGTGCTTGGCGCCGAACAGCTCCAGCTGCTCCGGGGTCGGGCCGACGAACACGATCCCGGCCTCCTCGCAGCGCCGGGCGAAATCGGCGTCCTCGGACAGGAAGCCGTACCCGGGGTGGATCGCGCCGGCGCCGGTGTCCTTGGCGGCCTTCAGGACCAGGTCGGCGTCGAGGTAGGACTCCTTCGCCGGTGCCGGGCCGAGCCGTACCGCCTCGTCGGCGAGGCGGACATGGGGTGCCGAGCGGTCGGGGTCGGAGTAGACGGCGACCGTGCGCAGGCCCAGTTCACGGGCGGTGCGGATGACACGGACGGCTATCTCGCCCCGGTTGGCGATCAGCAGGGTGTCGAAGCTCATCCGGCGGCCCCGATCGTCATCTGCACCGCTGTCGGGTCGAATCCGTTGCACGGGTTGTTGATCTGCGGGCAGTTGGAGACCAGCACGAGGACGTCCCGTTCGGCCCGCAGCGTCAGCTTCAGGCCCGGGGCCGAGAGGCCGTCGACGATGCCGAGGGTGCCGTCCTTCTCGACCGGTACGTTCATGTACCAGTTGATGTTGGACACCAGATCGCGCTTGCCGAGGCCGTGCTTGGCGCCCTCTGCGAGGAAGTTGTCCACGCAGGCGTGCTGCGACCAGGTGTGGTGGCCGTAGCGCAGGGTGTTGGACTCCTTGGAGCAGGCGCCGCCGACCGTGTCGTGCCGGCCGACCTCGTCGGCGACCACGGACATCAGCGGGGTGTGCTCGTTGGAGAGCAGCACGCTGCCGGTGGTGAGGAAGAGGGAGCCCTGGGCGTGGACGGTGTCGGGGGCGCTGTAGCGGACCGCCGTGTCGTGGGCGTCGTAGACGAGGAAGTCGACGGCCTGGTTGCCGTGCAGGTCGGTGATGGTCAGGGTCTCGCCGTCGCGGACGACGGCGGACCAGGCGGCGCGGGCCGGGACGACGGTCTGCGTGGTCATGCGAGCCCCCTCGCGGCGAGGAATTCGGCGGTGTTCAGGAAGGCGCGGCGGCCCTCGGGGGTGGCGTCCCAGAGCGGGTCGCCGGGCGGGGTCGGGGCGGCGCGCCAGGCCAGGACCTCCAGCGCGGTGCTGACGTAGTCGGGGCGCGGATCGGCCGGGTGCGGGACGTTCGCGATCAGTACGGTCAGGTCCTGCTCGGCGCGGAGCGTGACGCTGCCGCCGGGGCCGGCCGAGCCGGTGAAGTCCAGCGTGCCGTCGTCGCGCACCTCCACGCCCTGGAAGAACGACAGGGACGGCGGTAGGTCGCGCGGTTCCAGGCCGTGCTTCGCCGCGGCCAGCTTGAACAGCTCGCGGCCTGCGGGGGAGGGCGACTGCGGGGTGCCGTCGCCGTAGCGACCGGTGTTGCGGACCAGGGTGGAGGTGCCGCACAGCGCGTCGTGGTGGCCGGAGGTGTCGGCGACGACGGAGGCGAGGACCCGGCCCTGGTCGGAGAGGAGCAGCACGCCCTCGCCGAGGTAGGCGTTCCACTGGACCTTGACCGTGTCGGCGACGTTCAGTCGCTCCCAGGGGCGGTCGGCGACATACAGCAGGAGGTGCGCGCAGGCGTCGCCGTGCGGGTCGGTCAGGCGCAGCTCGGTGCCGCGGGCCAGGACGCGGTGCGTGTAGTTGCCGCCCGCCATCGTCTCGGCCCATACCAGGTGGCCCGCCTCGCAGGGCGGGTCCGGCCAGTCGGCGGCCGGTACGACGGGCATGGCCTCGGCGCGGGTGCCCTCCTGGGCGCGGGCATGCGCCCGGGCTCCGTACGTGGTCGCTGTCGCCATCGCTGACCTCCGGTTCCGTGGGCTCGGCGGTGTTTCTGTCGCTCGACAGAAATTAGGGGTGGGCCGGGTCCGGGGCGTTGCCGTGGCGTTCCGGCCCGGTTACCGAGGGCTCACCGGGGGAGCATGGCCCGGCCGCCGGGCCTCGTGGTGATCGTCGTGCGGTGCCGTGTGCGAGGATCGAACGCATGGGGACGAGCAGTGGCCGCCGGGTCGGCCGGCCGCGGGCGGCGCAGCGGCCGGACAGCGGACTGGACCCTCGGGCCGAACTGCTCGTGGCCGCAGCCGAGTTGTTCACCACCCGCGGCTACGCGGCCACCACCACCCGGGCGGTCGCCGAGCGGGCGGGCATGCGGCAGGCGTCGATGTACCACTACGTCTCCGGCAAGGAGGAACTCCTCGCCGAGTTGCTGGAGTCCACCGTCACGCCGTCGCTGGACTGCGCGCGTGAGCTGCTCGCCGACGACGTGACTCCGGCCGAGGAGCGGCTGCGGGCGCTGTGCCGGGCCGACGTGGAGCTGTTGTGCGCCGGGCCGCACAACCTCGGCGCGCTCTACCTGCTGCCCGAGGTGCACACCGAGCGGTTCGCCGGGTTCCATGCCGTGCGGTCCGAACTCAAGGACGCCTACCGGCAGTTGATCGCCGCGACGGCCGCCGGCGGGGGGCTCGCCAAGGGGGAGCTGGAGCTGCGGACCGACCTCGTCTTCGGGCTGATCGAGGGTGTCATCCTGATCCACCGCTCCGAACCGGAGCGTCCCGTCGACGAGTTCGCCCGCGCCACGGCTGACGCCGCGCTGCGGATCGCGGGGGTCTGAACCCGCTGGAGGTTTCGGCCCGGAGGGCTGTTTCACCCGTCACGGTGAGTCACCTTCGTACGCCCGTACGTCGTGACGCAACGTGTGCGAACACATGCCGTGCGTGCAAAACGACCGAGGGTACTCCTGTCGTTCGGGCGTTTTCAGGTGCTTGCCGAATATGACACGGCGTTGATCCGGTCGGACTAAGCTCGCCCGCGGCGCACCGAGTTGAGATGAATTCGTGCGCCTGTTCCCAATCATACGGAAGATCCTGACTGCTCCATGAACCTTCCCCCCACGAACTCCCCCGACACCCAGCCGATTCGTCTCAGAAGGCATACATGGTGAGTGTGCAACCGCCTCCCAATGGCCGTGAACTTTCCCTGGTGCGGGTGCTGTTGCTGCCCGCCATACTGATGGCCGTGGCGACCGCCGCAGCCGTCCTCCTGGTGGCGGAGCCCGCCCGGACCGCCGTCGGCGTGTGCGGGGCCGTCGGCATGCTGCTGGTGCTCGCGACGGCGGCGGAAGCGGTGCGCCGCGGCCGTAGGCTTCAGGCCGCCAAGGCCGAGCACGCCCGTCACAGTGCGTATCTGGAACAGCGCCTCACCACGAGCGACGAGGAGATCGACCGCCTCGGCAAAGAGGTGTTCCCGACCGCGCTCTACCGGCTGAAGGCCGGCGAGTCCCCCAAAGAGGTGATTCGCCAGGTCTTCGATCTCGACGCCCGGCTGCGTCACGCCCCCGAGTCGCAGCGCCGGCTGATCCGCACCATGCTCGACATCGTCGACGAGGAAGACCTCCAGCGCGACTCCCTGGAGCGCTCGTTCGTCAGCGTCGCCCGACGCGTCCAGGCCATCGTCCACCAGCAGGCACACGAACTCCGGGAGATGGAGGAGGACCACGGCCGCAACCCCGAGGTCTTCGACGACCTGCTGCGCATCGACCACGGCACCGCGCTGATCGGACGCCTCGCCGACTCGGTCTCCGTGCTCGGCGGCGGCCGCCCCGGTCGTCAGTGGCCCAACCCCGTCGCCCTCTACAGCGTGCTGCGCGGCGCCATGTCCCGGATCCTGGAGTACCGGCGCATCGAGCTGCACTCGATCTGCCAGGTCAACATCAAGGGCACCTCGGTCGAACCGCTCATCCACGCGGCCGCCGAACTCCTCGACAACGCCACCCGGTACTCGCCGCCCTCCACCAAGGTGCACGTCACCGCCGTCGAGGTGCAGTCCGGCGTGTGCATCGAGATCGAGGACGCCGGCGTCAGCCTCAACGAGGAGGCCCGTGGCCGCATCGAGGGCATGCTGGAGAAGGCCAAGCAGGGCAAGGACATCCAGGTCCTCGGTGAGAACCCGCGCCTGGGCCTCTCGGTCGTGGGCCGCCTCTGCACGACGTACGACATGGACGTCTCGCTGCGCGCCTCGGCGTACGGCGGTGTGCGGGCCGTCCTCATCGTGCCCAGCGACATGATGACCACCGACCCGGCCCCCGGCATCGCCCACGGCATCGGTGCCACCGGCATCCCGAAGCCCGAACTCGGTGCCCTCGAGGGACCCAAGCGGCCGCCCAAGAAGCGCCGGCCCACCAGCCCCCGCATCCCCGCCGGTATCTCCATGGAGGACGACGTCCCCGAGGTCACCGAGTGGACCGCGGGCGGCCTGCCGCAGCGGCGCAGCCGGATGAAGATGCCGCTCAGCCAGCGGCTCGCCGAACAGGCGGCCATCGAGCGCGCCGAGCGCGAGGGCAACCCGACCATCTGGTCGCAGCACAAGGATCCCGAGCCGGTGGCGCCGGAGCCCGAGCGCCGCGAACCCGGGCTCTGGGTGAATGCCTTCTGGGAGGGGCTCAAGAAGAACAACCCGGGGGTCCACCCGACCGACTTCACCCGGAACCCGACCAAGTACCTGCATCTGATCAATGATCCGGCCGGCACCGATGCCGACGACGAGGGGGACCTCAAGTGATCCAGCAGCGAGGCAACTTCGACTGGATGCTCAAGCAACTCGCCGACGGGGTACCGGGCGTCGAGATGATCGTCGTGCTCTCCGCCGACGGACTGCGCATCGCCCGGCACGGCGGCGACCCCGACGCCGCCGACCGGCTCGCCGCGGCCTGCGCGGGCGTACAGAGCCTGGCCGGTGCCGTCGCCCAGGAACTCCCGATCAGCAACGGCGACATGAACCTCGTCCTGATCGAGATCGACCGGGGCTACTTCTACCTCATGTCCGCCGGCGCCAACGCCTACCTCGCGGTGCTCGCCGACGTGACCTGCGAACCCGGGCGGATGAGCGAGATGATGCGCGACCTCGTCGTCCGTATCGGCGCCCATCTCACCAGTCCGCCCCGGCGGAACGGGCAGACCGTATGACTCCTCCGCAACGCAAACGGCGTCAACCCAGGCCGGAACACCAGCCGCCACCGCCCCCGCCCACGCCGCCGGCCGCCGAGGGCGGCGGCGAGGAGGGCGACAACAAGAACCCCGAGCGGCTCTACGTCATCAGCGGAGCCGACGGCGCACGGGCCGAACTCGACCTGGTCACCTTAATCGTGGCGCGCGCCGACCCACCGCCCTCGGTCACACCGGAGCAGGCGGTGCTGCTCCGGCTCTGTCTCGCCCCCCTGTCCGTGGCCGAGCTCTCGGCCTACCTCAATCTGCCGTTCAGCGCGATGACGGCACTGATCACCGAACTGATCACGGCCGAACTGGTGCAGGCGCGCGCCCCGATCGTCCGCCAGGCGCTCCCCGACCGTTCACTTCTCGAAGCGGTGATGCATGGACTTCAAAAGCTCTGAGACGATCCCCGGCCCCCGCACCGAGGACCAGCTGCCGCACACCGCCCAGGCCGCGGTGAAGATCGTGATCGTGGGCGGTTTCGGAGTCGGCAAGACCACCATGGTCGGTTCCGTCAGCGAGATCAGACCGCTGACCACCGAGGAGACCATGACCCAGGCCGGCATCGGGGTCGACGACAACTACGGCTCCGACTCGAAGACCGCCACCACCGTGGCCATGGACTTCGGCCGCATCAGCATCACCGACCAACTGGTCCTCTACCTCTTCGGCACCCCCGGCCAGGAGCGGTTCTGGTTCCTGTGGAACGGCCTGTTCGAAGGCGCCCTCGGCGCGGTCGTGCTCATCGACACCCGTCGCCTGGAAGTCAGCTTCGACGTGATGGGACGCCTCGAGGAGCGCGGGGTGCCGTTCGTCGTCGCCGTCAACTCCTTCCCGGACGGTCCCCGTTACCCCATCGAGGAACTGCGCACCGCGCTGGACCTGTCCCCCGAGATCCCCATCGTGGAGTGCGACGCCCGCCGCCGGGCCTCCAGCCGGGACGTCCTGATGACCCTGGTGCGCTTCCTGCACTCGCTCGCCATGTCCGGCGCGCTCACCTGACACCCCCTTCGGAGCGATCACTGTGACGCCTGAATCCCCCTACCCGGCCGGCACCAGCACGGACCCGGTCCCGCCGCCCGGCTGCCCGGCACACGACCGCGGACCCGGCGGACTGCAACGGCTCTACGGCGCCGACGCCGACGACCTGGGCGGGCTGTACGAGAAACTGCGCGACGAACACGGCGCCGTGGCGCCCGTCCTGCTCCACGACGACGTACCGATCTGGGCGGTCCTCGGACTCACCGAGAACCTCCAGATGGTCCGCACCCCCGCCGTCTACACCCGCGACAGCCGCATCTGGACCCCGCTGCGGGAGGGCATGGTCAAGCCCGACCACCCGCTCATGCCGCACATCGCCTGGCAGCCCATCTGCTCGCACGCCGAGGGCGACGAGCACATGCGACTGCGCGCCGCCGTTCAGGGCGCCATGACCACCATCGACCACCGCAGCATCCGCCGTCTCATCGGCCGCTACACCCAGCTGCTGGTCAACGAGTTCTGCGAGAGAGGCCGCGCCGAACTGGTCTCCCAGTACTCCGAGCACCTGCCGATGGCGGTCATGTGCGAACTGCTCGGCATGCCCGAGGAGTACAACGACCGGATCGTGGAGGCCACCCGGGACGCGCTCAAGGGCACCGAGACCGCGATCGCCAGCAACGAGTACGTCATGGGCTGCCTGACCCGGCTCACCGCCCGCCGCCGGGCCCGCCCCGAGGACGACTTCACCAGCCACCTCGTCACCCACCCCGCCGGGCTCAACGACGACGAGGTCGCCCAGCACCTGCGGGTCGTTCTCTACGCCGCCTACGAGACCACCGCCAACCTCCTCGCCAACGCGCTGCGCATGGTCCTCACCGAGCCGGGCTTCCGCGCCCAGCTCAACGGCGGCCAGATGACGGTGCCGGAGGCGATCGAGCAGTCCCTGTGGGACGAGCCGCCGTTCAGCACGGTCTTCGCCTACTTCGCCAAGCAGGACACCGAACTCGGCGGCCAGCGCATCCGCAAGGGCGACGGACTGCTGTACGCGCCCGCGCCGGGCAACGTCGACCCGCGGGTCCGCCCCGACCTGAACGCCAACATGCAGGGCAACCGCTCCCACCTCGCCTTCGGCGGCGGCCCGCACGAGTGCCCCGGTCAGGACATCGGCCGTGCCATCGCGGACGTCGGGGTCGACCAGCTGCTGACCCGGCTGTCCGACATCCAGCTCGACTGCGACGAGGAGGAGCTGCGCTGGCGCGCGTCGATCGCGTCCCGGCACCTGGTGGAACTGCCGGTGCGCTTCGACCCGAAGCCCAAGCAGGACGTGACCCTCATGCCGAGTCCCGCGCTGGTCCCGCCGCAGCGCACGGACTGGCAGGTCGGCATCACCCGCCCGGCAGCACCGGCACCGGCACCGACATCGGCCCCCGAGCCGCAGCCCCTGCCCGTGGCACCCCCGCCGGCCGCGGCCGTGGCGCCGGAACCCGCCAGGCCCCGGGGCATCTGGCCGAGGCTGCGCCGCTGGTGGCTCGGCCACTGACCGGCCTAGAGACCGGCCCAGTCCTCGTACGACTCCCAGGCCCGCAGCGTCCGCCCGCTGCACAGCCGGTGCTCGACCCCCGTGACCGGATCGGTGAACTCCAGCCTCCGCGCCAGCAGTTGCAGCGGACGCCGGAAGTCACCGGCCGGCACGGGGCCGGTCACCTCGGGATACAGCGGATCCCCGAGAATCGGCACGCCCAACGCGCTCATGTGGACGCGCAGCTGATGGGTCTGCCCGGTGTGCGGGATGAGCCGGTAGCGCCCCAACGGGCCTTTGCGCTCGACGAGTTCGACGAGCGTCTCCGCGTTGGGCTCCCCCTCGATCTCCCTGGCTGCCAGTACCCCGCGCTCCTTGAGAATCCGGCTGCGCACGGTCCGGGGAACGGCGAGCGAGGGGTCGTACGGCGCGATCGCCTCGTACTCCTTGCGCACCTGCCGCGCGCTGAACAGCGCCTGGTAGGCGCCCCGCTCCTCGGGCCGCACCGTGAACAGCACGAGCCCGGCGGTGAGCCGGTCCAGCCGGTGCGCGGCCCCCAGCGCGGGGATCCCCAGCTCCCGCCGCAGCCGGGCGAGCGCGGTCTCGGTGACGTGACTGCCGCGTGGGGTGGTGGCGAGGAAGTGCGGTTTGTCGGCGACGACGAGGTGGGCGTCGTGGTGGACGACGTCGAGGGCGAAGGGGACCGGGACCTCGGGGGGCAGGTCGCGGTGGAACCAGAGGCGGAGGCCGGGGGTGTAGGGCGCGTGGGCGGCGACGGGGTGTCCGTCGGCGCCCACGACGAGCCCTGAGTCCAGCATCTCCGCGACCATGCCGGGCGCGGCTCCGGAAAGCCGGGCCACGAGGTACTCACCGACGGTGGCCCACTCGTCGGAGACGGGCAACCGCACCCGTACGGGGTCCACCCCTTGGCGCTGGGGGAGGGGAGAGGGCGGGATGCGGGGCTTACGTCTCATTGCAGTCAGCGTATGTGGAGGTGCGTCGAGAAGGGGCACTCCAGGGCCACGGTGGGTGAGGCGCCCCGTAAGGGGCGCGGGGAACTGCGCGACCAGCCACGAACGGCCCGCGGTCGAACGACTACGCCACAGCCTCCGGCACAGCGACCGCCGTTCGGGACTCCGCCCGGACGAGTCGCCAGACCGCACCCACCGCAAGCGTCACCGTCAGGAACAACACGGTGAACCACCGGAAGTACCAGTGCCCCCCACTCGGGTCGTACACCGCCCCCCGAGGCCACGCCAGATTCACGCTCATCACCAGCCCGTACAAGAGCGCGACCGCGTTGACCGGCACCCCCCACCGCCCCAGCGAGAACAACGGCGCCCCGGTCTCGTCCGTCCCCTCGGCACGGAACTCCCCGCGCAGCCGCCGCACCAGCAGCGGCCCGGTGACCATCGCGTACGCCAGATACAGCATCACGATGCACGTCGTCCCGATCGCCAGGAACGCGTCCGGGGACGCGAAGTTGAGCAGCAGCAACGCACCGGCCAGCACCCCCACCACCACGGCCGGTGCCCCCGGCATGCCCGTACGGGGATTCACCCGCGCCAGGCGCCCGGCGAACGGCAGCTGCTCGTCCCGCGCCATGGAGAACAACATGCGAGAGGCCGCGGTCTGGATCGCCAGCGTCGCCACCGCGATGGCCACCACCACGTCGGCCAGCAGCACCCGGCCCACGCCGTCGCCGAGGCTGCTGGTCAGGACGTAACTCAGCCCGTCCACGCCCAGCCGTCCGTCGGTCAGGCTCGGCGCGGCCAGCAGGCCGCCGAGGACGACCAGGCCGCCCAGCAGCCCGGCCGCCCCCAACGCCGTGAGGATCGTCCGCGGCGCCGTCCGTCGCGGCTGGTGCGTCTCCTCGCTCATCTCGCCCGCGCTGTCGAAGCCGATCATCACGTACGCGGCCGTGAACGAACCGACCAGCAGTGCGCCCAGCAGGCCTCCCTCGGCTGCCGTGCCGGTGTGGAACGTGATGCCGGGGGAGCGCTCCGAGTGGGTGAGCAGCAGCACGATGATCAGGACCGCGCCGATGATCTCGGCGGTCACCCCGACCCGGTTGATCACGGACATCACGCGGTTGTCCATGACGTTCACGAGGGTGGTCAGGACCAGCAGGACGACACCCAGGACGGCCGCGTTGGCGGCGCCGTCGGCCGAGGTCGGCGCCGGGTCCGTGCCGATGAGCTGGAAGCCGGACCAGAGCGCGGGCAGCACCATCTGCAGGGCCAGCGCGGCCGCCGCGACCACCACGATCTGCCCGATCACCATGATCCAGCCGGCGAACCAGCCGAAGGACGGGTTCGACAGGCGTGAGGACCACTGGTAGATCGCGCCCGAGATGGGATAGCGCCCGGCGAGTTCGGCGAAGCAGGCGGCCACCAGCAACTGGCCGATCAGCACGGCCGGCCAGGCCCAGAAGAAGACCGGGCCGCCGAACGCGTAGCCGAAGGCGAAGAACTGGAAGACGGTCGTCAGTACGGAGATGAAGGAGAACCCGGCGGCGAACGAGGCGTACCGGCCGAGGCTGCGGTGCAGCTCCTGGCGGTAGCCGAACTCCTCCAGGGAGTGGTCGTCGGACTCCTTCAGGGAGTGGTCGTCGGTGGTCGTCACGGCGGTACCTGCCTGTCAGGGCGGATTTCCTGTCGGGCGACAGAAATTAGGGACGCGCTGTTTCGAAGGCGTCACGCCGGCGTGTCCGGAGCGGGCCCAAGTCCTCACGCCCTTGTGGAGCGGCTTCAGACGCGATACATCGTGTGTATTGACGGCCCCGCTTGAATCGCGATATGTTCGGTCACGGATATTCGGTGGCGAGGAGACTGGCGGAGAGGGCGAGGTGGGTGTCGATGGCGACCAGGCGCCGCAAGCTGGGCAACCCCCTGGCGCTCGCCGTGATGGTGCTGCTCGTCGAGCGGCCGATGCACCCGTACGAGATCGCCCAGACCCTGCGCAGGCGCGGCAAGGACACCAGTCTGAAGATCAACTACGGCTCGCTCTACACCGTCGTGCAGAACCTGGAGAAGCATGGCTTCGTCGAGGTCACCGACGTGGAGCGGCAGGGCAACCGCCCGGAGCGCACGCTGTACGGCATCACCGACGCCGGGCGCGAGGAGGCCACCGAATGGCTCTCGGACCTGGTCGCCGTGCCCGCGAAGGAGTACCCCATCTTCGAGGCGGCGCTGTCGCTGCTGGGGGCCCTCCATCCCGACGAGGTCGCCCGGCTGCTGGAGGAGCGGCTCAACTCGCTCGACGTGCAGGCGGCTAGCCTGCGCGGGGGGCTGGACAAGCTGCGCGAGACGCTGCCCCGGCTCTTCGTGATCGAGGCCGAGTACCAGTTGCACATGGTCGAGGCGCAGGCCGACTGGGTCCGCGGCTTCCTGGCGGAGCTGACGGACGGTGGCTTCCCGGGCGTCGTGGACTGGCGGCACTTCCACGAGACGGGGGAGATGCCCGAGGAGTACCTGAAGCTGGAGGCCGAGTTCGAGCAGAAGCAATGACGAACAGACCCCGGCAGGGCTGTTGCAGCAGCCCGGCCGGGGTCTCGAACCCCGAACCGAACCCGCCGTGCGGCGGCTCCGGGCCATCGAGGTGCGGCACACCCAGGATAGCCCGGCGCTCATCGCGCGGATCATTCGCGATCACCCGCGATCATTCGCGATTTCCCCAGGAGAGCAGCCGACATGAGCACCCGTGCGCCCGCAGTGCAGGCGCGCCAGCTGATCAAGACCTACCCCGGTGACGTCACCGCGCTGAACGGCATGGACGTCACCGTCGAACCCGGCACCGTCTTCGGGCTCCTCGGACCCAACGGCGCCGGCAAGTCCACCACCGTCAAGATCCTCACCACTCTGGCCCGCCCCGATTCGGGCACCGCCACCGTGGCCGGCCACGACGTGCTGCGCCACCCGGACCGGGTGCGCCGGGCGATCGGCGTGGTCGCCCAGAACTCCGGCGCCGACCCGGTCGCCACCGGCCGCGAGAACCTCCAGCTCCAGGGCAGGCTCTACGGCCTGCGTGGCGCCGCCCTGAACCGCCGGATCGAGGAGCTGCTGGCCCGCTTCACCCTCACCGAAGCCGCCGGCCGCCCGGTCAAGGGTTACTCCGGCGGTATGCGACGCCGCCTCGACGTGGCGCTCGGCCTGGTCCACCGCCCCGAGGTGCTCTTCCTCGACGAGCCCACCACCGGCCTGGACCCCGAGGCCCGCACCGCGATGTGGGACGAGATCGGCCGGCTGGCCGGCGAGGAGGGCCTGACCATCCTGCTCACCACCCACTATCTGGAGGAGGCCGACCGGCTCGCCGAGCGGATCGCGATCGTCGACCGCGGCCGGATCGTGGTCGAGGGCACCCCCGACTCCCTCAAGGGCGAACTGCGCGGCGACGCCGTCCATGTGGAGCTGCGCGAGGCACTCGGCGACGCCGGTCGCACCCTGCTCACGGGCGCCCTGACCGGGCTGGCCGGTGTGCACGAGGCGCTCTTCGACGGCCGCCGGATCAGCGCCCGCGCCGACGACGGGGCCGTCGCCATGCCGACGCTGCTCGCCGCACTGGAGCGGGCCGGGGTGACCGTGGTGGCCGCGACCGTGGCCCGCCCCTCCCTCGACGACGTCTATCTGCGCTACGCGGGCCGCCGTTACGCGGAGGCCGACGCCGCCGACGCGCTCGCCCCCGCCGGAGGTGCCCGATGAGCAACGCCCTGTCCCAGACCTGGTACATGACTCAGCGTCAGCTGCTGGTGTTCGCCCGCCAGCCCGCGTTCGCCGTCATCACGCTGATCCAGCCGGTGATCTGGCTGTTCCTGTTCGGCAACCTCTTCAAGAAGGTCGTCGAGCTGGGCGGCTTCGGCACCACCAGCTACCTCGACTACCTGGTGCCGGGCGTGGTCGTGATGAGCGCCCTCAGCTCCAACATGTGGGCGGGCATGGGCACGTTGGAGGAGATCCAGCGCGGCACCCTGAACCGCTTCCTGACCACGCCGGTCAGCCGGGCCGCGCTGATGAACGGCAACGTGGTGAACAACGGCCTGGTCACCGCGGGCCAGTCGCTCATCATCGTGCTGCTCGGCCTGCTGGGCGGCGCCGACTACCCGGGCGGGATCGGGGGCATCGCCATCCTGGTGGTGGCCGCCGTACTGCTCGGCACCGTCTTCGGGGCACTGTCCAACGCGCTCGGCATGCTGGTGCGGGAGCGGGAGTCGATCATCGGGATCAACACCTTCCTGCTGCTGCCGCTGACCTTCCTGTCCAGCGCCTTCATGGCGCCGTCCCAGATGCCCGGCTGGATTCGGCACATAGCCGACTTCAATCCGCTCGACTGGGCGATGGTGGCGGGGCGTTCGGCGATGTCGGCGGATCCCGACTGGGGTGCGGTACTGGGCCGCGGCGGCGCGCTGCTGGCGCTGGCGGTCGCGGCCGTGTGGCTGTCGATCAGGACGTTCAGGTCGTACCAGCGGTCGGTGTGACCGACACGGGACCGGCGGCCCCCGCGGGGGGCGCCGGTCCAGAAGCTGCACGGCTCGACCGGGCGGGGGGGCC
>NZ_JBSHAF010000002.1:247831-368612 GCF_053611365.1 Streptomyces sp. NPDC054813
CTCGGGGAGGCGTCTGACTTCCCCTGCTGCTAGGAGAAGGTGGGTGCGGTGCCCCCGCCGGGGGGCGGGGCGCGCGGGGCGACCCGCCGCCGCCCCCGACGCTGCACGGCTCGACCGGCCGTGGGGCCTCGTGGTCCCGCGGTCTCAGGCGGCGGCCGCTCCGTCGCCCTCCTGCTCCGCCTCGATGCGGGCGTTCCAGTCGCGCTTGGAGGCCTGCCAGCCGTCCTCGTTGTGGCCGAGGCGCCAGTAGCCGGAGATCGACAGGTCCTCGCGCGGGACCTGGCGCTCGACGCGCAGCAGGGCCCGCAGGTCCTTCACGAAACTCGCCTCGCCGTGGACGAAGGCGTGCATCCGGCCCTCCGGGAACTCCAGCTCCCGTACCGCCGTGACCAGGGCCTCGCCGACGGGTCGGGTGCCCCGGTGCAGCCAGACCACCTCCACGTCGGAGTCGATCTTCTGCTCCTCCTCGGGGCCGGAGATCTCGACGAAGGCGAAGGCCTTCGCCCCCGAGGGCAGGGATTCCAGGGAGCGGGCGATCGCGGGCAACGCGCTCTCGTCGCCGGCGAGCAGATGCCAGTCGGCGTCCGCGGCGGGGGCGTAGGCACCGCCGGGGCCCATGAAGCGCACGGTCTCGCCGGGCTGGACGCGGCAGGCCCAGGGGCCGGCCAGGCCCTCGTCGCCGTGCACGACGAAGTCCAGGGCCAGTTCACGGTGCTCGGCGTCCCAGGAACGCACCGTGTAGGTCCGGGTCACCGGCCAGTGCTCGCGCGGGAACTCGGCGCGGATCCGCTCCAGGTCGAAGGGCTCCGGATAGGTGACGCCTGCCGGCCCGAAGAGGAGTTTCACGTAATGATCGGTGCAGGTGTCCGCGGCGAAGCCCGCCAGTCCGTCCCCGCCGAGAACGACGCGCTGCATATGCGGGGTCAGCCGCTCGGTGCGCACCACCTGGGCGGAATGGGGCTTGCGCGGCTTACGTCCCGGACGCTCTGCCATGACCGACCTCCGTGCTCCATCGCTTAGGTTTACCTAAGTTAGCATCTCCTTCGTAGTTAACACCTCTTCCATGAACACTTGATGAGCGGGTTTTGCCAGAACAATTCTCCGCCGCTCACCCGCCGAGTGTCAGCACCAGCCGGTGCAGCGAGCCGCCCAGCCCCCAGCGCGCCGACAGCGCGTCCAGCCGGGCGGGATCGCGCGGGGTCTTCGGGAGGGTGGTGTCGACGTCCGGCAGCGGCACGTCCCCGGCGACCCGGACCACCGTCGGCGCGACGGCCACATAGGGCCGGGCCTCGTCCAGCCGCTTGCGCTGCGACGGTGTGAGCCTGGCCTTCGGGTCGTCGACGGCGGCCATGATCCCGGCCAGGTCACCGAACTCGGCGAGCAGCTTGGCGGCCGTCTTCTCGCCGATGCCCGTCACCCCCGGCAGTCCGTCGCTCGGGTCGCCGCGCAGCAGCGCCAGATCCGCGTAACCGCCTCCGTCCACCCCGTACTTCTCGCGCAGCCATGCCTCGTCCGTCATCTGCAACGTGCCGACGCCCTTGAGCGGGTACAGCACCCGCACCCCGCGCCCGTCGTCCACCAGCTGGTAGAGGTCACGGTCGCCGGTGACGATGTCGACCGGGCCGTCGGCGCGCGCGGTGAACGTGCCGATCACGTCGTCCGCCTCGTAGCCTGCGACGCCGACCCGGGCGATGCCGAGCGCGTCCAGCACCTCCTCGATGACCGGCACCTGCGGGGAGAGGGTGTCCGGCACCTCCTCCTCGTCCGGTCCCGTCGCGCGCTCCTCGGCGACCCGGTGGGCTTTGTAGGAAGGGATGAGGTCGACCCGCCACTGCGGCCGCCAGTCGGCGTCCATGCAGGCCACCAGCCGGTCCGGACGGTGGTCCTTGACCAGCCGGTCGATGAAGTCCAGCAGCCCGCGCACGGCGTTCACCGGCGTGCCGTCCGGCGCCTTCACCGAGTCCGGGACGCCGAAGTAGGCGCGGAAGTACAGCGAGGCGGTGTCGAGAAGCATCAGTCGTGCGGTCACGCCTCGCATCATGCCGTACGGCACCGACAGCGACGGGGCGCTCCACGGCCGTACGGCACGGACGGTCACGGGGCCCTGTGCCGGGGTGGGGCTTGTGGAGACCTCGTGACCTGGCCCACTTGTGCGTTTGACCTGTGTGGACCCGGGCAGGGGCGGCTTCTGTCCCATGTCCCCGAGGCGCCGGGGCCTGCGTTTCCAAGGCCTGGCGCCCCCGAGAGAGGTTCGCGTGTCACCCAGGCTAGAGACCGAGCACCTGTACAAAGTCTTCGGCAGACGACCGGACACCGCCGTGGAACGGCTCCGTCAGGGAGCCGACCGGGAGGAGCTGCGCGCCGACGGCACCACCGCCGCCGTGATCGACGCCTCCTTCCGGGTCGACCCCGGCGAGATATTCGTCGTGATGGGCCTGTCCGGCTCCGGCAAGTCGACTCTGCTGCGTATGCTCAACGGCCTGCTGGAACCGACCGCGGGACAGGTCCGCTTCGACGGCCAGGACCTCACCGCGCTCACCGACCGCGAACTGCGCGAGCTGCGCTCGAAGAAGATCAGCATGGTCTTCCAGCACTTCGCGCTCTTCCCGCACCGCAGCGTCCGCGACAACGCCGCCTACGGCCTGTCGGTGCAGGGCGTGCCCCGCGCCGAGCGCGTCCGCCGCGCCGACGAGGCGCTCGCCCTGTGCGGACTGGCCGGCTGGGAGGACTCCTGGCCCGACGAGCTGTCCGGCGGCATGCAGCAGCGCGTCGGCCTGGCCCGGGCCCTGGCCACCGACGCCGATCTGCTCCTCATGGACGAGTCGTTCAGCGCCCTGGACCCGCTGATCCGCCGCGACAT
The DNA here is from genome assembly GCF_053611365.1 of Streptomyces sp. NPDC054813. Taxonomy (NCBI): domain Bacteria; kingdom Bacillati; phylum Actinomycetota; class Actinomycetes; order Kitasatosporales; family Streptomycetaceae; genus Streptomyces; species Streptomyces sp. NPDC054813. The sequence continues at coordinate 250,692 of NZ_JBSHAF010000002.1, forward strand.
GCAGGACCAGCTGCTGGAACTGCAGAAGTCCCTGAAGAAGACGATCGTCTTCATCACCCACGACCTCAACGAGGCCATGCGCCTGGGCGACCGCATCGCCGTGATGCGCGACGGCCGTATCGTCCAGACCGGCACCGCCGAGGACATCCTGCTGCGCCCCGCCGACGACTACGTCGCCTCCTTCACCCAGGACGTCGACCGCTCCCGGGTGCTGACCGCCGCCGCGGTCATGGACACCGACGTGGCGGGCGACGAGGCGGACTGTGGCTGCGCCACCGCGACCCCGGACACCCCGTTCACCGAACTGTGCGCGCTCAGCGCCCGGTTGCCCCACCCGGTCGCCGTCCTGGACCGGGACGACGCTGTCGTGGGCGTCGTACCGCAGGAGCGTCTGGTCGGTTTCCTCGCGGAGGACACGGCCGAACCCGTCGTCTGCGACGGTGGAGAGAAGGTGACCGCCCGTGCCTAGGCTGCATCTCGGCGACTGGGTCGACTCCGGTGTGAACTGGCTGGTCGCGCACATGTCCTGGCTCTTCGACGCGATCCGCACGGTCGTCGAGGGCATGTACGACGGCATCGACGGCGTCCTCACCGCCCCCGCACCACTGCTGCTGGCAGGCATCTTCGCGGTGCTGGCCTGGTGGCTGCGCGGACTGACCGCGGGCGTCCTCGCCTTCGCCGGATTCGCGCTCGTGGACTCCCTCGACCTGTGGGACCGTGCGATGTCGACCCTGGCGCTGGTCCTGGTCGCCACGGTGATCGCGCTGGTCATCTCGGTCCCGCTGGGCATCTGGGCGGCCCGCTCCCGGGCGGTCAGCGCGGCCGTACGACCGGTCCTGGACCTGCTCCAGACCATGCCGTCGATGGTCCTGCTCATCCCGGCCATCCTCTTCTTCGGCCTGGGCACCGCCGCGGGCGTGATCGCCACCCTGATCTTCGCGCTGGCCCCCGGCGTCCGCATGACCGAGCTGGGCATCCGCCAGGTCGATGCCGAACTGGTCGAGGCCGCCGAGGCGTTCGGCACCACACCCCGCGACACCCTGCTGCGCGTCCAGCTGCCGCTCGCGCTGCCGACCATCATGGCCGGCGTCAACCAGGTCATCATGCTGGGCCTGTCGATGGTCGTCATCGCCGGCATGGTCGGCACCGGCGGCCTCGGCGGCGCCGTCAACGAGGCCATCGGCCAGCTCGACATCGGCTTCGGATTCGAGGCGGGCGTCGGCATCGTCGTCCTCGCCATCTACCTCGACCGCATGACCAGCGCGCTCGGCACCCAGCTGTCCCCGCTCGGGCGCCGTGCCGCCGCCAAGGTCCGCCCCACCCCATGGACCTACCGCCCCCGCCCGGCCGTCGCCGTCGTCGGTGTGGTGGTCCTCGCCCTGGTCGCGGGCGGCATGGGCATCTTCGGCTCCTCCTCCGACACCGCCCAGGCCTCCGCCACCGACGTCGGCAAGGGCAAGGAGATCAAGATCGGGTACATCCCCTGGGACGAGGGCATCGCCTCCACCTTCCTCTGGAAGGAGCTCCTGGAGGAACGCGGATACAAGGTCACCACCAGCCAGTACGCGGCCGGCCCCCTCTACACCGGCCTCGCCACCGGCCAGCTGGACTTCGAGACCGACTCCTGGCTGCCCACCACGCACGCCGAGTACTGGAAGAAGTACGGCAAGCAGCTCGACGACCTCGGCAGCTGGTACGGCCCCACCTCCCTGGAGCTGACCGTCCCCTCGTACGTGAAGGACGTGAACTCCCTGGCCGACCTGAAGAACCATGCCTCGGAGTTCGGCGGGAAGGTCGTCGGCATCGAGCCCAGCGCCGGCATGATGGGCCTGCTCAAGTCCAAGGTCCTCAAGAAGTACGGCCTTGACGGCAGTTACCAGGTCGTCGACGGCTCCACGCCCGCCATGCTCGCCGAGCTCAAGCGGGCCTACGCCAAGCGGCAGCCGATCCTCGTCACCCTGTGGTCGCCGCACTGGGCCTACAGCGACTACGACCTGAAGAAGCTGAAGGACCCGCAGGGCGCCTGGGGCTCCGGCGACGGCGTGCACACCCTGTCCCGCAAGGGCTTCGCCGGGGACAACCCCGAGGCCGGCAGGTGGCTCAAGGACTTCTCCATGACGGAGAAGCAGCTCACCGGCCTGGAGGCCGAGATCCAGAAGGCCGGCCAGGGCAAGGAACAGGACGCGGTCCGGGCCTGGCTGAAGCGCAACCCGGGGCTCGTCGACAAGTGGGCGCCGATCCGGAAGTGAAAGAGGCGGGCCGCCGCTCGAAGCCGCACCACCGGTGTGGCGAAGCCCACCTCTTGTGGCCCGCTTCGGGCGGGGCCGGGGCCCGTACTCTCTGACGCCCCGGTCCCGCCCGTTCCTGTGAGCAGCCCGTGATCCGCAGGCTTCTGCCTCTCCTGCTGTTGCTGACGGCCGCGGTGACCGTGCCGCAGTTCTCCGAGGCGAGCCCGGACCCGGCCTCGGTCGCCACCGCCCGGTTCGAGGCGCTCGCCGGGGATGTGACACGGGCGGACGGCGCGGTCTTCGACACCAGGGACGACACCGGCCGCACCATGGACACCGCCGAGATCACCCCGATACCCGGGGCGTACGGCGGCGGCTACCTCGCCGTCTACCACACCACCCTTGCCGACGGCCGCTTCCACACGGCCGTCGCCACCTCCACCGACCTGCGCACCTGGACCCGCCGCCAGGACTTCGGCCCGGGCACCAGCCAGCCCTCCCTGCACGCCGACGGCACCGGCGGATGGGTCCTCGCCTACGAAAAGGATCCGGCCAACCACATAGCGCTACGGCATTACCCAAGCCTCACCGCCCTGCTGACCGGAGCGGCCGATCGCGCGTTCGACGCACCCCGCACCCTGTCCCGCTGTGCCGAGGGCACCCCGGACATCACCGCGGTCCACGGCGACACCGTGGAACTGACCGGCCACTACCGCGCCGACTGTGCCACCGACCGCCAACTCCGGGCCACCCTGCGGGATTTCACCCTCTGGCGGGCCCATCCAGATCAGCGCCTCGACCTGGCCCTGCTGGCCTGGGGCACCGCCGGGAACATCGGGGACCGCTCACGCATTGAACTGATGGGGCGCTCCCTCGTCCTGATCGAGGGCCAGTGCCTGCGCGACGACTTCGGCAGCTGGTCGGTCTACGCCTACGACCCCGCCTCCGGCCGGGCCGACCGGCTCCGCCTGCGCACCCCCGGCGGCAGCCGCGCCTTCGCCAATCCGTCGGCCGCGCTGCTCACCGACCCCGACGGCCGTCCGGCCCTCCTGGTCAGCGTCTTCATCCCGAAGGAGGAGTCCGCGCCCGGCGAGTCCGGCGAGCTCGTCTACTGGCGCGAACTGTGAGGGTCGCCCTCACCCGACGTGACGGGGATGTGACGGCCGCCTGAAACGGTTTGCCGAACATGCGTAGGGTGCAGAGAACCCAGCAGAAGGGGCCCGGCCGAAGCGGGGCACCCGGAAGACGGAACGACGAGCGAAGGAGGGAGCCGGAGCGATGGGCGACCACAAAGACCAGCAGCCCGTGCGGGTGGGCGCGGCAGTCCGGCGACGCCGCCGCGCGCTGGAGCTCACCCTCGCCGTCGTGGCCGAGCGCAGCGGCCTGTCGGTGCCCTTCCTGAGCCAGATCGAGAACGACAGGGCCCGGCCCAGCCGCACCTCCCTGGAGAAGCTCGCCGACGCCCTGCGCACCACGGCCGTCGAACTCCTCGCCGCCGCCGACCCGGCGTGCAGCGTGGACGTCGTACGCGCGGACGCCACCGAACCGGACTTCGCGCGCAAGGTGCGCTCCCTGGTGCGCGGCCACCACCAGCTGCACGCCTCGGAGTTCACCGGCGACCACGACGCCGGCCGCGAATTCCAGCACCGCAACGACGAGTTGATGTACGTCGCCGACGGCGCGGTGGAGATCGAGGCCGAGGGCCGCGCCTACCGCCTGGGCCGCGGCGACACCCTCTACCTCACCGGTGGAGTCCGCCACCGCTGGCGGGCGACGGTCCCGGACACCCGGGTCATCGTGGTCGCGGTGGCGGAACACATCGAGGCGGTCCAGGACCGCCCCCGCTGATGCGCGTGGTCTCCCTGGTCCCCTCGCTCACCGAGGCGGTCGCGGTGACGCTCCCCGACGTCCTCGTCGGCGCCACCGACTGGTGCACCCATCCGGCCGACCTCGACGTCACCCGTGTCGGCGGTACCAAGAACCCCGAGCTGGACCGGATCCTCGCCCTCGCCCCCGACCTGGTGATCGCCAACGAGGAGGAGAACCGCGCCCCCGACCTGGACGCCCTGCGGACGGCCGGCGTCGAGGTGCTGGTCACGGAGGTACGGGAGGTACCGCAGGCCTTCCGGGAGCTGGCCCGCCTCCTGACCGCGTGCGGCGCGCGCACCCGCCCGCGCTGGCTGGACGAGGCCGAGGAGGCCTGGTCGACACCGGTGCCCGAGCCTCGTACCACCGCGGTCGTCCCGATCTGGCGGCGGCCGTGGATGGTCCTGGGCCGGGACACCTTCGCGGGGGATGTCCTCAAGCGGCTCGGGATCGAGAACCTGTACGCCGCCCACCCCGAGCGCTACCCCCGCGTCCCGGTCGCGGAACTGAACGACGTGCGGCCCGGCCTGGTCGTCCTCCCGGACGAGCCCTACCGCTTCACCGCCGGCGACGGCCCGGAGGCCTTCCCCGGACTGCCGTGCGCACTGGTCAGCGGACGGCACCTGACGTGGTACGGCCCGTCACTGGCCGAGGCGCCACGGCTGCTGGACGGGGCCCTGCGAGCAGTTCGCCGCTGAGCAGCCCGCGTACGGTGCCGGCTGCGGCAGCCAGCCAGCCGGCGACGAGGAGGGCGTACAGACCCACCGCCAGCCAGTCGTACACCGCCAGCCCGGTGTGCCGGCCCAGCGCGGCGGCGCCCGTGACGCACGTCCCCACCGGGAAGGTGAACGCCCACCACGTCATGGTGAACCGCATGCCCTGCCGGCGTGCCCGCACCACGTGCGCGACCGCCAGCGCCAGCCACAGCAGCGCGAACCCCATGACCGGAACGCCGTAGAGCACGGCGAGGAGGCCGAAACCGGCGGCGTACGGGGCCGGTACCACCCCGGGAGCGAGGTCCGCGAAGGCACCCGCCGCCGTGGTGGACTGCCCGAGCGGGCCCAGCACCAGGAAGATCGTGGGGGTGAGCGCGGGGGGGAGCGGACCGCAGGTGACCAGCCGGGCGAAGACCAGCGTCAGCATCAGCAGCGTGGCCAGCAGGCTCAGCCCGAAGAGCGCGAAGCAGCCGTAGAGCAGCGTCTCGCGCGGCTGTCCGGGCGGCAGGTGCGGGACCAGCCGCGGCCCGAGCGCGGCCGACACCATGGGCGCGACCAGCGGCAGCAGCCACACCGGGGTGGCCTGCCCGGGCTCGGCCCGATGCCGAACGGCCAGCAGGTAGGGCACGGCGACGGCGGCCGCGAGCCCCACGGCCGTACCGGCGACGAACAGCACGGCGTCGAGGGCGACCGCCGCGGGCTCGCCGATCCAGTCCCGCCCGAGGGTGAGGGCACCGCCGCCGACCGCGAGCAGGGCCATGGCGAGGCAGCCGTAGAAGGGGGCCACGGCGGGGTCGCGGAGGTGGGCGCGGGCCTGGTCGGGGTGGTGGGCCCAGTGCAGGGCCCGCGCGGCCAGCAGGACCACGAGTTGCAGCAGGGACACTGCCCAGACGGCGACGAACAGCTCGTGCAGGCCGTCGACGCCGAGCGCGGCGCCGCCGAGGGCGAGGGCGGCGGTGCCCATGACGGATGCGTACCAGTTGGGGCCGAGATGCCGGACTGAGGTGACCATGAACCAACCGTCCCGCTGACGAGGGGGCGCGACCAGGGAGTCCGCGTCTATGGGGGCATAAGCTGGCCTTATGAGCGAGACGGGTGAGACGGGGGATCGGACGGCAGGCGGCACGCTGGCGCACCGCGTGCCGGATCTCGGTGCGCTGGAGCTGCTTCTGGCGGTGGCCAGGCTGGGCAGCCTCGGGGCGGCGGCCCGGGAGGTCGGCATCACCCAGCCGGCCGCCAGCAGCCGGATCCGCTCGATGGAACGGCAGCTGGGCGTGGCCCTCGTCGACCGCTCACCGCGCGGCTCGCGGCTCACCGACGCGGGGGCGCTGGTGACCGACTGGGCGCGGCGGGTGGTGGAGGCGGCGGAGGCCTTCGACGCGGGGGCGCAGGCGCTGCGGGACCGTCGGGACTCGCGGCTGCGGGTCGCGGCGAGCATGACCATCGCCGAGTACCTTCTCCCCGGCTGGCTGCTCGCGCTGCGGGCCCAGCGCCCCGACACGGCGGTGTCCCTGCTCGCCGGAAACTCCGCGGCGGTGGCGGAACGGCTGCTCGCGGACGAGGCGGACCTGGGCTTCGTGGAGGGGCTGACGGTTCCGCAGGGCCTGGACTCGGCGGTGATCGCCCACGACCGCCTGATCGTGGTGACGGCCCCCGCGCACCCGTGGGCCCGCCGCCGTCGCCCGCTGGCGGCCGAGGAGCTGGCGGCGACCCCCCTGATCCTCCGCGAACGCGGCTCCGGGACCCGCCAGGTCCTCGATGCGGCCCTGGGCGGCCTGGCCCGCCCGCTGATCGAGCTGTCGTCGACGACGGCCGTGAAGGCGTCGGCGGTCAGCGGCGCGGGCCCGGCGGTCCTGAGCGAACTGGCGGTGGGCGAGGAGCTGGCGATGCGGCGGTTGGTGAGCATCCCGGTGGAGGGCATCGCACTACGGCGCGACCTGCGAGCGGTCTGGCCGACGGGCCACCGCCCCACAGGGCCGGCCCGCGAACTGCTTTCCCTGACCCGGGGGTGACACCGGCGCTGGCCTGGGTCAGGACGCGGCTGTGATCAGTGCCTGCATCACCCGGAGGTCCTCGCCCATCTCGGGGTGCCACTGGACGCCGAGGACCCAGCCGTGTTCGGCGGGGAGTTCGATCGCCTCGACCGTGCCGTCGGCCGCGTGGGCCGAGGCCAGCAGGCCGGCGCCGAGACGGTCCACCGCCTGGTGGTGGAAGGTGGGGACGGCGGTCTCCTCCGGGACGGTGTCGGCGTACCGCGTCCCGGGCACCGGCTTCACCTCGTGCCGGCCGAAGATCCCCGGCACCTCCGCGTGGCCGTCCATGTGCTGGACGAGGGTGCCGCCCAGGGCGACGTTCAGGAGCTGCATGCCGCGGCAGATGCCGAGCAGCGGTGTGCCCGCTGCCAGAGCCGCGTCGATGAGGGCCAGCTCCCAGGCGTCCCGGGCACGGGCGGGGCGCCCGGTGCGGGGGTGGGGTTCGGCGCCGTAGCGGACCGGCTCCACGTCCGGGCCGCCCGCGATCACCAGGCCGTCCAGGCGGGCCACCGTCGCCGCCGCGTGCCGCGGGTCGTCCGGCGGCAGCAGCGCGGCCAGGCCGCCCGCCCGCTGGACCAGCCGGGGGTAGCCGGCCGGCAGCAGGGCCGCCTCCAGCTCCCAGACGCCCCAGCGCGCCCCGGCCTCCAGATATGTACTCACGCCGATCAGCGGCCGTCCGGCCATGGACCCTCCCTCAAAGGTGTGCATCCACACCTTTATGGCACGGCGGCCGGGCGTTACGCCAGAAAGCCCCGGAGCAGGGCGGCCGTCCCCGCGCAGTGCTCGCGCATCATCTCCCGGGCGCCGTCCGCGTCCCCGTCCAGGACCGCCTCGACCAGGGCGATGTGCTGGCGCTGCGAGTGCTCCAGGTTGCGGACCAGGAGCGGGATGCAGTCGAGGAGGTCGTTGACGGTCGCCCGGACCGCCGCGTACTGGGCGGTCAGGGAGGGCGAGCCGCACAGTTCGGCGATCGTGAGGTGGAGCAGGGTGTCCAGGCGGCGGTAGTCCGCGAGCGGTGCCTCGTGGGTGCGGGCCAGGGCGTCGCGGAGGCGGTCCGCCTGGTCGTCCGACAGTCCGTGCGCCGCGCACAGCCCGGCCGCGCCGACCTCGAGGACCTCGCGGAAGCGCAGCACGTCCTCGATGTCGACCTCGGCGATCCGGCGCCGCAGCTCGTCCTCGCCGCGCGCGTCGGCGCGCGGCAGCACGAACGTGCCGCCGTACCGTCCGCGCCGGGACTCCACCAGGCCCTGGTCCTGGAGCACCTTCAGCACCTCGCGCAGCGTCACCCGGCTGATCCCCAGCCGCTCCGCCAGTTCCCGCTCGGCGGGCAGCCGCTCGCCGCCCGGAACCAGGCCCAGCCGGACGACCTGGAGGATCTGCTCCAGCGCCTCCTCGAAGCCGTTGCCCGCCCGTACCGGTCGCAGCACCGGCGTCAACGGGTCGTCGAGGGTGCCGTCCGCATCCAGCGACATATGGCCGTACCCCCTTCCCAAGCAATGGTTCTCAGCAATACCTTAGAGCTCCCGGCCCGGCCGCAGCAGCGCGATGAAGCCCAAGGAGTCCTCCCGTGGCAGACCGCACACCCCCGCTCAGCGTCGAGGAACTGCACACCCTCGTCGCGAGCGGTGAGATCGACACTGTCGTCCTGGCCTTCCCCGACATGCAAGGGCGACTGCAGGGAAAGCGGTTCGCCGCCCGTTTCTTCCTCGACGAGGTCCTGCGCCACGGCACCGAGGGCTGCAACTACCTGCTCGCCGTCGACACCGAGATGAACACGGTCGACGGCTACGCCATGTCCTCCTGGGACCGCGGCTACGGCGACTTCGCCATGCACCCCGACCTCGCCACCCTCCGCCGGGTGCCCTGGAACGCGGGCACCGCCATGCTCGTCGCCGACCTCGCCTGGAACGACGGCTCGCCGGTCGTCGCCGCGCCCCGGCAGATCCTCCGCCGCCAGCTGGAGCGCCTCGCCGAACTCGGCTACACCGCACAGGTCGGTACGGAGCTGGAGTTCATCGTGTTCAAGGACACGTACGAGGCCGCCTGGGACGCCAACTACCGAGGGCTGACCCCGGCCAACCAGTACAACATCGACTACTCGGTACTGGGCACCGGGCGGATCGAGCCGCTGCTGCGCCGGATCCGGAACGACATGGCGGGGGCCGGGCTGACCGTCGAGTCCGCCAAGGGCGAGTGCAACCCGGGCCAGCACGAGATCGTCTTCCGGTACGACGAGGCCCTCGTCACCTGCGACCAGCACGCCATCTACAAGACCGGTGCCAAGGAGATCGCCGCCCAGGAGGGCGTCTCCCTCACCTTCATGGCCAAATACAACGAGCGGGAGGGCAACTCCTGCCACATCCACCTGTCGTTGACGGACACGGACGGCGCCAACGCCTTCGCCTCCCAGGACGGCATGTCCGAGGTCATGCGGCACTTCCTCGCCGGACAGCTGGCCGCCCTCCGTGACTTCTCGCTCCTGTACGCGCCCAACATCAACAGCTACAAGCGGTTCCAGCCGGGCTCCTTCGCCCCGACCGCGGTCGCCTGGGGCCACGACAACCGCACCTGCGCGCTCAGAGTCGTCGGCCACGGCCGCTCACTGCGCTTCGAGAACCGGCTGCCCGGCGGCGACGTCAACCCGCACCTCGCCGTCGCCGGACTGGTCGCGGCCGGGCTGTACGGCATCGAGCAGAAGCTCGAACTCCCCGAGCCCTGCCCCGGCAACGCCTACACCGCCGACTTCGCGCACGTCCCGACCACGCTCCGGGAGGCCGCCGAGCTCTGGGAGAACAGCCCCATCGCCCAGGCCGCCTTCGGCGACGAGGTCGTCGCGCACTACCGCAACATGGCCCGCGTCGAGCTGGCCGCCTTCGACGCCGCGGTGACCGACTGGGAGCTGCGCCGCTCCTTCGAACGCATGTGAGGCACCACTTGTCGCAACAGTACGAACTCGACGTCCTCAACCCGGCCACGGAAGAGGTGATCGCGACCGTCCCGGGGGCTGTGGAGGAGGACATCGACACCGCCGTACGACGGGCCGCCGAGGCCCAGCAGCGGTGGGCCGCGCTCGCACCCGGCGACCGGGCCCGGCTGCTGCGCCGGTTCGCCGTCGTCGTCGACGAACACCGCGAGGAGCTCGCCCGGTTGGAGGTCCGGGAGGCCGGGCACACCATCGGCAACGCCCGCTGGGAGGCAGGCAACGTCCGGGACCTGCTCGACTACGCGGCCGGCGGAGTCGAGCGGCTGACGGGGCGCCAGATCCCGGTCCCCGGCGGCCTCGACATCACCCTCCTCGAACCCCTCGGGGTCGTCGGCGTGATCGCCCCCTGGAACTTCCCCATGCCGATCGCGGCCTGGGGCACCGCCCCCGCCCTCGCGGCCGGCAACGCGGTACTCCTGAAACCCGCCGAGACCACCCCCCTGACCGCGCTCCGCCTCGCCGAACTCGCCCTGGCGGCAGGCCTGCCCGAGCACCTCTTCCAGGTGCTGCCCGGCCGCGGTGACATCGCGGGCGAGGCCCTGGTCCGCCACCCCGGCGTCGCCAAGATCGTGTTCACCGGCTCCACCCGGGTCGGCAAGCGCATCATGGCGCTCTGCGCCGACCAGGTGAAGCGCGTGACCCTCGAACTCGGCGGCAAGAGCCCCAACATCGTCTTCGCCGACGCCGACATCGAGGCCGCCGCGGCCGCCGCCCCCGTGTCCTTCCTGGACAACTCCGGCCAGGACTGCTGCGCCCGCACCCGCATCCTCGTCCAGCGGTCCGTCCACGACCGCTTCCTGGAACTCCTAGCCCCCGCGATCGAGGCCGTCACCGTCGGTGACCCGGCCGACGAGAAGACCGACATGGGCCCGCTGATCTCCAGGTCCCAGCTGGACCGCGTCCGTTCGTACGTCGACCCCGAGGCGCCCGGCATCCGGGGCAAGGCCCCCGAGGGCCCCGGCTTCTGGTTCCCGCCGACCGTCCTCACCGGCGTCGACCCGCACGCGCGCGTGGCCGTCGAGGAGGTCTTCGGCCCGGTCGCCGCCGTCATCCCCTTCGACGACGAGGCCGACGCGATCCGCGTCGCCAACGACACCGACTACGGCCTCTCCGGCTCCCTGTGGACCCGGGACGTCGGCCGCGCACTGCGTGTCTCGAGGGCCCTCAAGGCCGGCAACCTGTCCGTCAACTCCCACTCCAGCGTCCGCTACTGGACCCCCTTCGGCGGCTACAAGCAGTCGGGGATCGGCCGCGAACTCGGCCCGGACGCGCTCACCGCCTTCACCGAGACCAAGAACGTCTTCATCAGCACGGAGGGCCCCGCACAGTGACCGCCGAGACCCCTGACATCGTCTGCCGCCGACTCGTCGGCCGCACCGCCGTCATCACCGGAGCCGGCAGCGGCATCGGCCTCGCCACCGCACGGCGGCTCGCCTCCGAGGGCGCGCACGTCGTCTGCGGCGACGTCGACGACACCCGCGGCAAGGCCGCCGCCGAGGAGGTCGGCGGGCTCTTCGTGAAGGTCGACGTCACCGACGCCGAACAGGTCGAGGCCCTCTTCCAGACGGCCTACGACACCTACGGCAGCGTCGACATCGCCTTCAACAACGCCGGCATCTCGCCGCCCGACGACGACTCCATCCTGGAGACCGGTCTGGAGGCCTGGAAGCGCGTCCAGGAGGTCAACCTCACCTCCGTCTACCTGTGCTGCAAGGCCGCCATCCCCTACATGCGGCGCCAGGGCAAGGGCTCCATCATCAACACCGCGTCCTTCGTGGCCCGGATGGGCGCGGCGACCTCGCAGATCTCGTACACCGCGTCCAAGGGCGGAGTTCTGGCCATGTCCCGCGAACTGGGCGTCCAGTTCGCCCGGGAGGGCATCCGCGTCAACGCGCTGTGCCCGGGACCGGTCAACACCCCCCTCCTCCAGGAACTGTTCGCCAAGGACCCCGAGCGGGCCGCCCGCCGCCTCGTCCACATCCCGCTCGGCCGGTTCGCCGAGGCCGAGGAGATCGCCGCCGCCGTCGCCTTCCTGGCCAGCGACGACTCCTCGTTCGTCAACGCCAGCGACTTCCTGGTGGACGGCGGGATCTCCGGCGCGTACGTCACACCCCTGTAGGAGCCGCCCCAACTCCCGTCCTACAGTGCGGGAGTGAGCATGACGCCGCCCGGCTGGTACCGCGACCCACAGGCTCCGCACCTGGAGCGCTGGTGGGACGGCAGGACCTGGACCGAGCACCGGCGCACCCCGTCCGGCCTCCCCGCGCCGCCGACCCCGGCGGCCGGGGCGTCCGCACGCGCCAAGGCGGTCGCCCTGATATCCGCCGGGGCCGTGCTGGCGACGGCGATCGTCGGCGGCGCCACCGTGCTCCGCACGGACGACCTGCGCGCCGGCACGGACACCGCGATCAACACCGCCCCCACCGGCCCGCCGCCCCCGTCCCTGGTCGTCGACCAGCTCAACGGCATCTCCCTGCCGGTCCCGAGCGGCTGGACCGGCTCCTCGTACCTCGCCCAGGACGACGTCGTGATGACCACCGACGGCACCTACGCCTGCCCGGCCGACACCGGCCGGTGCCGCCACGGCGAGGTCCAGAGCCGTACCGCGGGCAGCGCCGACGGAAGCTCCGCGCGCACCGTCGCCGAACGGGACGTACCGGACGCGGCCGAGACGGCCTACGGCCACGAACCCGGCGGCGAACGGCCCTTCGGCGGCATCCGGTCCCATCAGGTCGTCAAGGCCGGGCGGGTCGCGGTCGCCGGCGGCGACGGATACCTGGTGCGCTGGCGGGTCAGGACGGCCGAGGGACCCGGCGGCTACGTCCAGTCCCTCGCCTTTCCCTCCCACACCGGTATCCCGGCCCCGGTCGTCGTCCGGTTCGCCTTCGACGCCGGCCCGGACGGACCGCCGCTGTCCGACATGGACGCGATCACCAGCGGTATCCGCCCGGTGGACCGGAAACCGGAGGGTTAGCGGAACCGGAGGTCAGAGGAAGGTGTGACCTTCGCCCCGGTACGTCGGTACGGTCGCCGTCACCCGGTCGCCCTCGACCAGATGCAGCTCGGCGAACCGCTCGCACAGCTCGCCCGCCTTGGCGTGCCGGAACCACACCTTGTCGCCGATCAGCAGGTCGTCCGCCGCGGAGCCGAGCAGCGGGGTCTGCACCTCGCCGGGGCCCTCCTGCGGGTCGTAGGACAGCCCCTGCGGGAGGTACGGCACCGGCAGCCGGTCGGGGCCCGCGGCGCCCGAGGCCGGGTAGCCGCCGCCGAGGACGGTGACGACCCCGACGCCGGGCCGCCGGACCACCGGCATGGCGAACAGGGCGGCCGGCCGGCCGGTGAACGACGTGTAGTTGTCGAAGAGCCGGGGCACGTACAGGCCCGACCCGGCCGCTATCTCGGTGACCGCGTCCTCCGCCGCCGTGCTCTGCACACTGCCCGTGCCGCCGCCGTTGACGAACTCCAGGTCCGGCACCACCGCCCGGACCGCCCGCACCACCGCGGCGCGCCGCTCGGCCAGCTCACGGCGGGCGGTGGCCTGCATCAGCCGGACCGCGCGGGAGCGCAGCGGCCGGCCGGCGACACTGTCCCCGACCCCCGCGATGTGCCCCTCGTACGCCATGATCCCGACGAGCTCGAAGCCCGGCCGCCGGGCCACGGTCCGCGCCAGGTCGGCGAGCTGGGCGGGGGAGTACAGCGGCGAACGCCGGGCGCCGACCCGTACCCGCCCGCCGAACAGCTTCAGCGAGGTGTCCAACTCCAGACAGACCCGGACCACTTCGCTGCCGCCGGCGCGGGCCGCGTCGATCAGGTCGAGGTGGGCCGGGTCGTCGATCATCACCGTCACGGCCGCGGCGAGCTTGGGATCGGCGGCGAGCTCGGCGAACCGGGCGCGGTCGGCGGACGGATAGGCCAGCAGGATGTCCTCGAAACCCGAGCGCGCGAGCCACAGCGACTCCGCGAGCGTGAAGGACATGATCCCGGCGAAACCGTCCTTCGCGAGGACTCGTTCCAGCAGGTGCCGGCAGCGTACGGACTTGCTCGCGACCCGCACCGGCTTGCCGCCGGCCCGGCGCACGAGGTCGTCCGCGTTGGCGTCGAATGCCTCCAGGTCGACGATCGCGAGAGGGGCGTCCAGATGGGCGGTGGCCCGGTCGTAACGGGCCCGGTCGGCGGCGCGCGCAGTCATGAACGAAGCCTGCCAGACAGGATTACCGCAGGGTAGGGGGACGATACGGGCAGATGCCCCGCGGTCGTGGACTGGTTCCCGTTCGCTGTCGGAGAACCCGTAGAGTGACGCGCACGTACGGCGGAACGACCCCGGCCGCCTGACCCGCACCGGGATGCGGATCCGCGTGTGCGGGTATGCGTGCCCGGGGCGGACGTCTCCGCGCCGGGGAGCACGTCGGCCCGTACGCGGAGTTGGCCCGGGCTGGAGGAAACGGGGGGCGCATGAGCACGGAAGCGCGGCACGCCCCGATCCCGCGACGCCCTTCGCCCGACCCCGCGCCCACCTCCGACGACGCTGCCGACGGGGCGGCCGGCCAGGGTGCGGCGCCGGGCACCGCCGACGCGAGCGGCCGGACCGACGGGCCGGGGTTCTTCGACCGGCCGAACCGAGTGAACTGGTCGCACCGGTCCGACGTATCCACTGGTAGCGCCGACGCCACCGGGCAGGACCAGCTGCCGGGACGGCCCGATGCGCAGCAGAGTCGTGAGGACCGGACGAGTCGGGGCGGTGCGGTGGCGCAGGGCGAACAGGGTGCGGGGGACCAGGCGGCCGCCCGCCCGGCTACCGCCGAGCGCATCACACGCCCCCGCTACCCCGACCTCCGCCCCCCGCAGAGCCCGCCCCCAGCCTCGGCCCGCTTCCCGGACACCCCACCCACCACCTCCGCCCGGGAAACCGACCGCACCACACCGTCCACCGCCTCCGCCGGACAGCCCGCCCGGCCCGCACCGCCCGCGTCCCCCGGCCGGGAGGACGGCGGCATCACACCGCCCGGGGCTTCCGGATGGGAGAGCGGTCGGAGTGTGCCGCCCGGGTCGGCCGGCCGGGAGGACCGCCGGGCCGAGTCGTCGGTGTCGCGCGGAGAGGATCGCCGAAACGAGCGGTCGGCGTCTCCCGGAAGGGAGGGCGGTCGCTGGACGCAGCCCCGGTCACCGTACGGGCCCGGGCTGTCGGACCGGCGTCCGGAGTCCGCTTCGGAGTCGACCGCCTCGCTACGTCCCGTCCGCGTCGTGGAGGAACCGGAGGCGTCGCCGGACGGGCGGCAGGGTGCCGCCGGACCGGCGTCCGCCGGCGAGAGGGCCGGAGGTTCCTCCGGCGTGCCCGGGGCCAGGCGGCCCGAGCGGCCGCGCAGCGACTTCTCGGCCTCCTTCGGTGCGCCGGAGTCGGGCACCGCGTGGAGCCCGCACATGCGGACGTTCCCGGTGCCGACGGCCCCGCCGCGCCCCGGGACGCCCCCGAAAGCCACCCCGCCGCCGCGCCCGGCGAAGCCACCCACGCCCACCGCCCCGCCGCTCCCGCCCCGTCCCACGACACCCCCGGCCCCCGCCGCTGCCCCGCCTGCCGGGGACACCGCCTCCTCGATGTACGGCCCCGGCCCGGTGCCGGACCCCGCGATGTCCTGGACCGCCGCCGCGGGAACTCCCGGCAGGGACCGGCCCGTTGTGACCTTCGGCGAACCCGAGGGGTACGACGAGCGAGGGTGGGGGCGGTCGTTGGTCAGTCGGCTGGCGCCCCGTACCGCCGCTGCCGCCGCCTGCATGGTGCTCGGGCTCGGACTCATCGGTGGCGCGGTGACCGGAAGCTGGATCGTCGACGACGACGGTGACCTGGCCGCCGCCAGCAGCTTCAGCTCGGCCGCCGGCCTGTGGCACGACGTGCCCGTCGACGAACTCTTCCCGCCCACCGTGCAGGGCACCGGCGCCGGCCCCGGCGGAGCCGACCGCACCTGGACCCGGATCGCCGTCGCCCCCGCCACCGGCTGCGCCCACGCCTTCGACCCGCTGCTGCGCAAGACGCTCGCCCCGGTCGGCTGCCAGCGCCTGATCCGGGCCACCTACACCGACGCCACCCAGAGCTATGTGACGACCGTGGGGCTGCTGTTCACCAAGGCCGAACCGGCCGGGATGACCGCCCTCGCCAAGCGGTTCGAGGACGAGCACCTGGACCGCCGTACCGACCTGATGCCCCTCCCGTACGCCGCCAAGGGCACCGCCGCCGAGCGCTTCGGCCGGCACCAGCGCGCCTCCTGGACGATCTCCGTGCTCACCGACGCCCCGGTCGTCGCCTACGCCGTCTCCGGCTGGGCCGACGGCCGCACCGTCGACACCCCGCAGTCCGCCGCCGACGCGGAGGCGTCCGGCGCCACCACGGCCGCGGCCCAGGCCGGCCTCGGCAACGAGGCCCAGGGCCTGGCCGACCGCATCGAACGGCGACTGCGGCAGAACACCGCAGGCTCGGCAACGGAGAAGCCCTCATGAAGCGCCGCGCAACCGGGGCCGCGCTGAGCCTGCTGCTCGCCGGCTCGCTCGCCCTCCTGCCGTCCACGACCGCCTACGCCGACAGCATCCGCGCCCAGCAGTGGGGCCTGTCCGCCCTGCACCTCGACGAGGCCTGGCAGACCACCAAGGGCAAGGGCGTCACCGTCGCCGTCCTGGACACCGGTGTCGAGGCCGACCACCCCGACCTGGTCGGCAACGTGCTCACCGCCAAGGACATGATCGGCTTCGGCGCCAAGCCCGGCGAGCGCACCTGGGCCCGGCACGGCACCGCCATGGCCGGCATCATCGCCGGTCACGGCCACGGGGCCGGCGACGGCGACGGCGTGATGGGGGTCGCCCCGGAGGCCAAGATCCTGCCCGTCCGGGTCATCCTCGAGGACGGCGACAGCGCCCGCGGCAAGGCCCGTTCCACCCGGGGCAACGCCCTCGCCGAGGGCATCCGCTGGGCGGCGGACCACGGTGCCGACGTCATCAACCTCTCCCTCGGCGACGACTCCGACTCCGCGCACCCCGAGCCCAGCGAGGACGAGGCCATCCAGTACGCCCTGAAGAAGGACGTCGTGGTCGTGGCCTCGGCCGGCAACGGCGGCGACAAGGGCGACCACATCTCCTACCCGGCCGCGTACCCGGGCGTCATCGCCGCCACCGCGGTGGACAAGTTCGGCACCCGCGCCGCCTTCTCCACCCGCCGCTGGTACGCCACGATCAGCGCACCCGGCGTCGACATCGTCATCGCCGACCCGGACCACAAGTACTACGAGGGCTGGGGCACGAGCGCCGCCTCGGCCTTCGTGTCAGGTGCCGTGGCCCTGATCAAGGCCGCCCATCCCGGCCTCACCCCGGCCCAGATCAAGAAGCTCCTGGAGGACACGGCCCGCGACGCCCCGTCCGGCGGCCGCGACGACTCCCGGGGCTTCGGCATGATCGACCCGGCGGCGGCGATCAAGGACGCGGCCAGGCTGAAGACGCAGAGCCTGACGTCGGCGTCGTACGGCAAGAAGTACTTCGGCCCGGGCCCGGACACGGAGAAAGAGACAACGAGCGCGACGGACTGGGCGGCGCCGTTGGCGGGTGGCGCGGGCGGGGTGCTGCTGGTGGCGGCGGGAGTGTTGTGGCGCAACCGCCGCAGGACGATCTGATCCCCCCCCGGACTTTGAAACGCCCCCAGGACAAGCGTCCCCTTAGGGGCGCGGGGCAGTATTGATGTGCGGCTCCGCCGCGTGGGCGCGACCAGCCCCCACGGTCCCGCACCCGCCCACGAACCCCTGAACCCTCCCCCTACTGCGAAGCCGAAGCCGAAGCCAACGCAGACGAATCAGCTTCCGTGAAGGAACGTACCGCCGCCTTCGCCGCCGCCTCCACCAGCGAGATCCCCTTCGCCTGACTCACCGTCCCCTTGGACAGCACCGCGACCAGATAGCCGGTCCCGCCCACCGTCACCCGCCCGATGCTGTTGACATCCCACAGCCCGGTCGAACTCCGCGCCAGCCACCCGTTCTTCAGCGCGAACCCCGAACCGTCGGCGGCGGCCGAAACCCCCCACCGCTGGTCGGACTCGATCGTCTTCATCAGGCCCTGGAGGTAGGCCCGCGAAGCCGAGTTCAGTTTCGAGTCGTCCCCGAACACCTGCTGGAGCAGGGTGAGTTGGTCCGCCGCCGTGGTCTGGGTCAGTCCCCACAGCGCCCCGTCGCCGCCCTCGGTGTCGGTCAGCCCGAAGCGCTTGTTCGCCGCGTCCAGGCCCGCCGCCTTGCCGATGATGTCCCACAGCTCCGAGGCGGACGTGTTGTCGCTGTTCTCGATCATCTTCGTGGCGTACGCCTTCTCCGTCGCCGTCAGATGCCGCCCCGCGTCCTGCGCCTGGAGCAGCAGCGTCGCCAGGATGTCGACCTTGACGATGCTCGCGGTGTCGAACGCGGTGTCGCCGTAGGCCGCGCTGTCGCCGGAGCCCAGATCGAGGACGGCCGCCGACACCTTCGCCCCGGACGGCACGGTCACCGTCTTCATCGCCGTGCTCAGCAGCGCGTCCCGGTCCACGGCCGGCTCCGTCACGGGTTCCACCGATGCCTCCCCGCTCGCCGAGGCCGAAGAAGAGGAAGAAGAAGACGAAGAAGAAGAGGGGGGCGTCGGCGACGCAGCCGAGGATACGGCGCCGCCGTCGCGGGCATGCGCCTTCACGTACACGGTCCCCGCCGCGGTGACGCCGAGGACGGCGACCGTGGCGAGGGAGATGGAGAGAAGAGCCCGGCGCCGGGGCCGGGCACGGCGGCGGGCCCGCCGGGATCCTGGGGTGGCTCTGGGGGACTCCATGCCCGCGATGCTCGGGGCGGGGACTGTGCGATCCGTTTGCCGGACGTTAGAAGGAGGTCAGGGATATCTGAGAATCCCGTGAAAGCGGTGTCGATCCGGTTTCGGGGGCCGCACAACCGCAGCAGCATCCCCCCGATAGGGTCGGGGACCGTGGCGAACAAGAACATTCCCGACTCCGGCTACTCCGCCGACGACGGTTCCGCGGACCCCCGGCTGGCCGCCGCGCTGGCCGCCTGGGCCGAGGACCGCACGGCCGTGGGACCCGTCCTGGCGGCCCTGAAGGGCGCCCGGCTGCTCGTCCCGGTGGTCGCCGTCCTCGGCGAGATCGACGAGGACGAGCACGGGCTGCGCCGCGAGAAGACCAGCGACATGGCCGTCCCCACCCTCAAGGCCGGCGCCCGCACCGCCCTGCCCGCCTTCACCTCCACCGAGTCGCTGGCCCGCTGGGACCCGGCGGCGCGGCCCGTCGCCGTACCCCTGCACCAGGCGCTCCAGGCCGCCGCGCACGAGAAGGCGGACACGGTGGTGCTGGACCTGTCGGGGCCGGTGCCGTTCGAACTGACCGGACCGGTACTGCTCGCGCTCGCGGAGGGGCGGACGACGGCCGACCCGCTCGCCGACCCGGCCGTGATCGAGGCGGTCCGTACGGTGGTGGCCGCCGAGCCCGCCGTACGCCGTGCCCACCTCGGGCCGGGCCAGGCCGACGGCACCCTCGCCCTGGTCCTCGACCCGGCCGCGCCGCCCGCCGAGACCGCCCAGGCCGTCGCCGGGCGGCTTGCCGCCGACGAGACACTGCGGGCCCGCCTGGTACGCGGCCTCGACCTGGCACTGCTGCCGGCCGGGGCCGTGCCGCCGGGCGAGCCCTTGTACGTGAGGAACTGACCGCTAGCCGTAGACCGGGCCGGTGTACTTCTCACCGGGGCCCTGGCCCAACTCGTCGGGGACGATCGAGGCCTCGCGGAAGGCCAGCTGGAGCGACTTCAGGCCGTCCCGCAGCGGGGCCGCGTGGAAGGAGCTGATCTCGGTCGCGGACGCGTCGAGCAGTCCGGCGAGGGCGGTGACCAGCTTGCGGGCCTCGTCCAGGTCCTTGTACTTGTCGCCCTCCTCGGTCAGACCGAGCTTCACGGCCGCGGCGCTCATCAGATTGACGGCGACCGTCACGATCACCTCGACCGCGGGGACCTCGGCGATGTCGCGGGTCATCTCGTCGAAGTCGGGCTGACCGGCGTCACCGGTGCCAGGAAGGGGCGTTTCACTCATGACGCACACGATAGGCGCAGCGGGCGCGGGGCACCGACCTGGCCCCAGGACGCCCCAATTGGTCCTCTCTCGGCTTTGCTGCTAACCTTGTGTGACGACCGGCCGAACAGGTATGCCTCACGGCTCACCGACCCGGCCCACAAGTGGAGGCTTCGAACTCCCACCTGACCGCCCTGCCGGGCGGCGGGTCACCGGTCAGACGGTCGCTTCGCCGCTACGGCGACAGCGTTCCGTCCGATAGTGCGCCCCGCGATCCCCGCGGCGGTGCTCCGGTAGTTCGAGGAGCCCTGCCTGTGATCGTCCGGGGCATTTTTTGTGCTTCGGTGCGGTTAGGTCTTACGTATAGAGACGTTACGCGGCTGTCCGCCAGACCGTCGCGTGGTGCTACCGAGGAGGATCCATCAGCACCGAGCCCCGCATCAACGACCGGATTCGCGTTCCCGAGGTGCGACTTGTCGGTCCCAGTGGCGAGCAGGTGGGCATCGTCCCCCTGGCCAAGGCACTGGAGCTTGCGCAGGAGTACGACCTCGACCTGGTCGAGGTGGCGGCGAGCGCACGCCCGCCGGTCTGCAAGCTCATGGACTACGGCAAGTTCAAGTACGAGTCGGCCATGAAGGCCCGTGAGGCGCGCAAGAACCAGGCGCACACGGTCATCAAGGAAATGAAGCTCCGGCCGAAGATCGACCCGCACGACTATGACACCAAGAAGGGTCACGTCGTACGGTTCCTCAAGCAGGGCGACAAGGTCAAGATCACGATCATGTTCCGTGGTCGCGAGCAGTCCCGGCCCGAACTGGGCTACCGGCTGCTGCAGCGTCTCGCGGAGGACGTCCAGGACCTCGGTTTCGTCGAGTCGAACCCGAAGCAGGACGGCCGGAACATGATCATGGTTCTCGGTCCGCACAAGAAGAAGACCGAGGCGATGGCCGAGGCCCGGCAGGCGCAGGAAGCCCGCAAGGCCGAAGCCAAGGCCAACCCCGGCAAGTCGCAGAACGCTGCCGAGCTGGACGCCGAGGATGAGGTCGAGGCCGAGGCGCCCGCCGAGGAGCCTGCCGAGGCGTGATCCCGGGGCAACCGCCCCAGGTCAGCACCCAGGGGCGCAAGCCTCAGGATGTAACCGATACAAGAGCGACGTTCCACCGTGCCCGGTTTCGCGACCGGGCACCGGAGCGCCATCGACGAGGAGATAACGGCGCTATGCCGAAGAACAAGACGCACAGCGGTGCCAGCAAGCGCTTCAAGGTCACCGGCTCCGGCAAGGTCCTGCGTGAGCGCGCCGGCAAGCGCCACCTGCTCGAGCACAAGTCGTCCCGCGTGACGCGTCGCCTCACCGGCACCGCCGAGATGGCCCCGGGCGACACCGCGAAGATCAAGAAGCTTCTCGGCAAGTGACGCACGGGCGCCGGCCGGCGCCCTGAAGTCAGATCCGGGACCCAGTCGTTTCCGGGCCGCGTGAGTCCAACCGCGGCCCCGCTACAAGGAGTTAACAAGTGGCACGCGTCAAGCGGGCAGTCAACGCCCACAAGAAGCGC
Organism: Streptomyces sp. NPDC054813; assembly: GCF_053611365.1. Lineage (NCBI taxonomy): Bacteria > Bacillati > Actinomycetota > Actinomycetes > Kitasatosporales > Streptomycetaceae > Streptomyces > Streptomyces sp. NPDC054813. Next base: position 272,127 of record NZ_JBSHAF010000002.1, read on the forward strand.
CGGGCGATCCTCGAGGCGGCCTCCGGCTACCGCGGTCAGCGTTCGCGCCTGTACCGCAAGGCCAAGGAGCAGGTCACCCACTCGCTGGTCTACAACTACAACGACCGCAAGAAGCGCAAGGGCGACTTCCGTCAGCTGTGGATCCAGCGCATCAACGCCGCTGCCCGCGCCAACGGCATCACGTACAACCGCTTCATCCAGGGTCTGAAGGCCGCGAACGTCGAGGTCGACCGCAAGATCCTGGCCGAGCTGGCGGTCAACGACGCCGGCGCGTTCGCCGCGCTCGTCGAGGTCGCGCAGAAGGCGCTGCCGTCGGACGTCAACGCGCCGAAGGCCGCGTGACGCTGGCGCTGGCCTTGGCCGACGTGACTGAAGGACCCGCAGGCTGAATGGCTTGCGGGTCCTGTTGTTGCCGTCGCGAGTTCTTCGTTCGGCTGCGGGCCGGTGGGGGCTTGTCGTGCAGTTCCCCGCGCCCCTTACGGGGGGCGCCTTTCGCCGCGTTTCTCGGAAAGTGATCCACACATGCCCAGCCCCGAGCTGATCTCTCCCCGTTCTGCGCGTGTCGCCGCTGCCCGACGGCTGGGCAAGCGGAACTTCCGGGGGAAGGACCGGCTGTTTCTCGCCGAGGGGCCGCAGGCCGTTCGGGAGGCGGCCGGGCATTGGGTCGGCGGAACGGCGACGCTCGTCGAGCTGTTCGCGACCGTCGAGGCCGCGGAGCGGTACGCCGACATCGTCGGGGCGGCCCGTGACGTCGGCGCCCGGATCCACCTCGCCTCCGAAGAGGTCATCGCCGACATCTCCACCACCGTCACCCCGCAGGGGCTGGTCGGTGTCTGCCGGTTCCTGGACACCCCGTTCGAGGACGTCCTCGCCGCCCGCCCGAAGCTCGTCGCCGTCCTCGCCAACGTCCGCGACCCCGGCAACGCCGGGACCGTGTTGCGGTGCGCCGACGCGGCCGGGGCGGAAGCCGTCGTACTGACCGACGCGTCCGTGGACCTGTACAACCCCAAGGCCGTGCGCGCCTCCGTCGGGTCGCACTTCCATCTGCCGGTCGCCGTCGGGGTGCCCGTCGAGCGGGCCGTCGCCGGGCTGAAGGGCGTCGGCGTGCGGATCCTCGCCGCCGACGGCGCCGGAACGGACGACCTCGACGACGAGCTCGACAAGGGCACCATGGGCGGGCCCACGGCCTGGGTGTTCGGGAACGAGGCCTGGGGGCTCCCGGAGGAGACCCGCGCGCTGGCCGACGCCGTCGTGCGCGTTCCGATCCACGGGAAGGCCGAAAGCCTGAACCTCGCCACCGCCGCCGCCGTATGTCTCTACGCAACGGCCCGTGCACAGCGTGCCTCCGGAGGGTGCCGTTCCGTCACCGAGAGCTAGTAGGGTGACCAGCTCGGGGGCCTGCTGCGCCGTCTGAGAGGTGGAGTACGGGGATGAGTGTCGGCACCAGCAACGCGCCGGGCGGCCGCGGTACCGGACGCGTGCCCGCACCTCGGCAGGGCGACCTCACCGGGCTCGGCATCGACCCCGACGAACTGCCCGACGGCCTGGTGGTCGCCGACGAGCACGGCATCGTCGTCTGCTTCAACGCCGCCGCCGCCCGGATCACCGCCACCGCCCCCGCGGACGCCCTCGGGCAGCGGCTGGAGAAGGCCCTGCCCGTAGAGGACCTGGAGGGCAGGCGCTGGTGGCAGCTCACCGATCCCTACGGCGGCCTCGCCATCCGGGTCGGCCAGCCGGAGCGGAACCTCCTGCTGCCCGGCGGCCGGGAGGTGCTGGTGTCCGCCACCTACGTACGCACCGAGCCGACCGGTCCGGTCCGCCGGGTCGTCGTGTCGCTGCGGGACACCGAGGCGCGCCGCCGTACCGAACGCAGCCACGCCGAGCTGATCGCCACCGTCGCCCATGAGCTGCGCTCCCCGCTGACCTCCGTCAAGGGGTTCACCGCCACCCTGCTCGCCAAATGGGAACGCTTCACCGACGACCAGAAACGGCTGATGCTGGAGACGGTCGACGCGGACGCCGACCGGGTCACCCGGCTCATCGCCGAGCTGCTGGACATCTCCAGGATCGACAGCGGACGCCTTGAACTGCGCCGGCAGCCCGTGGACATAGGCGCGGCCGTCGGCCGGCACATCCAGGCGTACGTCACCGCCGGTCAGCCCGCCGACCGCTTCCTGCTCCGCATCGAGCAGCCGCTGCCCGCCCTGTGGGCCGATCCCGACAAGGTCGACCAGGTCCTCAGCAACCTCATCGAAAATGCCGTGCGGCACGGCGAGGGAACCGTCACCATTGACGTCACGCCGTCGTCTTCCCCGCGCGAAGGGGAAGACCTCGACAACACGGCCACGTCGGTCACCGTGAGCGACGAGGGGCCAGGCATCCCGGAGGAGTCCATGAACCGCGTCTTCACCCGCTTCTGGCGGGGCAGCAAGCGCGGTGGCACCGGCCTCGGGCTGTACATCGTCAAGGGCATCGTCGAGGCCCACGGCGGCACCATCACCGTCGGACGCGCCGCGAGCGGCGGCGCCGAGTTCCGATTTACGTTGCCCGTGAGCGCGCCGGCGTATCTCGCCTGACGGCCCACGGGCTCTTCGTATACCTCCACCCCGTTAGACTCGGCCTTTGGCACCTTTGTGTCCTTCTCACGGCCCACCAACGGTCTCGGGGACCATCCGCCAGCCAATCGGAAGCACGGGAAGAGATGTCGGCACCCAATAAGTCGTACGACCCTGTCGAGGTCGAGGCGTTGAAACCGGATGAGATCGAGCGCATGCGGGACGAGGCGCTCGCCGCCTTCGCCGCCGCGGACTCCCTCGACGCGCTCCAGGAGGCGAAGGTCGCCCACACCGGCGGCACGTCCCCGTTGGCCCTCGCCAACCGCGAGATCGGCGCCCTGCCCCCGCATGCCAAGGCCGCCGCCGGGAAGCTGGTCGGCCAGGCCCGCGGCGCCGTGAACAAGGCCCTCGCGGGCCGCCAGGAGGAACTGGAGGCCGAGCGTGACGCCCGGGTGCTGGTCGAGGAGGCGGTGGACGTCACACTGCCCTACGACCGCGTCCCGGCCGGCGCCCGCCACCCGCTGACCACGCTGTCCGACCGCATCGAGGACATCTTCGTGGCCATGGGCTACGAGGTCGCCGAAGGCCCGCAGGTCGAGGCCGAGTGGTTCAACTTCGACGCCCTCAACATCGGCCCGGACCACCCGGCCCGCGGCGAGGCGGACACCTTCTTCGTGCAGGGCCCCGAGGGCGGCACCGAGTCCGGTGTCGTGCTGCGCACCCACACCTCACCGGTCCAGATCCGCTCGCTGCTCGACCGCGAGCTGCCGGTCTACGTGATCTGCCCGGGACGCGTCTACCGCACCGACGAGCTGGACGCCACCCACACCCCGGTCTTCCACCAGGTGGAGCTGCTCGCCGTCGACGAGGGCCTGACCATGTCCGACCTCAAGGGCACCCTGGACCACATGGTCCAGTCGCTGTTCGGCGAGGGCATGAAGACCCGGCTGCGGCCGAACTTCTTCCCCTTCACCGAGCCCAGCGCCGAGATGGACATGCTGTGCTACGTCTGCAAGGGCGAGTCCGTCGGCAACCCCGACCGGCCCTGCCGTACCTGCTCCTCCGAGGGCTGGATCGAGCTGGGCGGCTGCGGCATGGTCAACCCGCGGGTGCTCACGGCCTGCGGCGTCGACCCGGAGAAGTACAGCGGCTTCGCCTTCGGGTTCGGCATCGAGCGGATGCTGATGTTCCGCCACAACGTCGAGGACATGCGAGACATGGTCGAGGGTGACGTCCGGTTCACCCGGCCGTTCGGGATGGAGATCTGATGCGGGTCCCGCTTTCCTGGCTGCGGGAGTACGTCGACCTGCCGGCCACCGAGACCGGCCGCGATGTGCAGGCCAAGCTGATTTCGGCCGGTCTGGAGGTCGAGACCGTCGAGCAGCTCGGCGACGGCCTCAAGGGCCCCCTGGTCGTCGGCCGGGTGCTCACCATCGAGGAGCTGGAGGGCTTCAAGAAGCCGATCCGCTTCTGCACCGTCGACGTCGGCACGGCCAACGGCACGGGTGAGCCCCAGGAGATCGTCTGCGGCGCCCGCAACTTCGCCGTCGGCGACAAGGTCGTCGTCGTCCTGCCGGGGGCCGTGCTCCCCGGCGGCTTCGCGATCGCCGCCCGCCAGACGTACGGCAAGACCTCCCACGGCATGATCTGCTCCAGCGACGAGCTGGGCATGGGCTCCGACGGCACCCACGGCATCATCGTGCTGCCGCCGGAGACCGAGGTCGGCAAGGACGCCATCGAGCTGCTCGAACTGGTCGACGAGGTCCTGGACATCGCCGTCACCGCCAACCGCGGCGACTGCCTGTCGCTGCGCGGCGTGGCCCGCGAGACCGCCATCGCCTACGGCCTGCCGCTGCGCGACCCGGCGCTGATCGACGTGCCAGGACCGAACGCCTTCGGCTACCCGGTCCAGGTCGCCGACCCGCTCGGCTGCGACCGCTTCACCGCGCGCACCGTCACCGGGCTGAGCCCCGAGGCCCGCTCCCCGATCTGGCTGCAGCGCCGGCTCCAGAAGGTCGGCATGCGCCCGATCTCGCTCGCCGTCGACGTCACCAACTACGTGATGACGGAGCTCGGCCAGCCGCTGCACGCCTACGACCGCTCCCTGGTCCAGGGCACCATCGGGGTCCGCCGCGCGGCCGAGGGCGAGAAGATCGTCACCCTCGACGGCGTCGAGCGGAAGCTGCACGCCGAGGACCTGGTGATCACCGACGACCGCGGCCCGATCGGCCTCGCGGGTGTCATGGGCGGCGCCAACACCGAGATCGCCGACCACGAGGACGTGGAGAACGCCACGACCGACGTGGTGATCGAGGCGGCCCACTTCGACGCCGTCGCCATCGCGCGCACGGCCCGCCGACACAAGCTGTCCTCCGAGGCCTCCCGCCGCTTCGAGCGCGGCGTCGACCCGCAGGCCGCGGCCGCCGCCGCGCAGCGCACGGTCGACCTGCTGGTGCTGCTCGCCGGCGGCACCGCCGAGGCCGGGGTCACCGAGGTCATCGCGCCGTCCGCGCCGCACACCATCACCGTCGCGGCGAACCACCCCGACAAGGTCGCGGGTGTCGAGTACGGCCGGGAGACCGTCGTCCGCCGCCTCCAGGAGGTGGGCTGCGACGTCTACGGGCAGGACGAGCTGATCGTCACCGTGCCGTCCTGGCGGCCCGACCTCCTCGAACAGAACGACCTGGCCGAAGAGGTCATCCGCCTGGAGGGCTACGAGAACCTGCCCTCCACGCTGCCCAGGCCGCGGTCCGGCCGGGGCCTGACCCACCGCCAGCGGCTGCACCGCCGGGTGGGCCGCGCGCTGGCCGGGGCCGGCTATGTCGAGGCGCTGAACTACCCGTTCGTCAGCGAGCAGGTCTTCGACCAGCTGGGCCTGGCCGCCGACGACCCGGCCCGCCGCGTCGTCCGGCTCACCAACCCGCTCAACGACGAGGAGCCCGCGCTGCGCACCTCGCTGCTGCCGGGGCTGCTCGGTGCGCTGCGGCGCAACGACGGGCGGGGCGTCCACGACCTGGCGCTGTTCGAGACCGGCCTGGTCTTCCTCCCGCGCGAGGAGCAGGGCGTCCCCGGTCATCTGCCGGTCGACCGCCGCCCGACCGACGAGGAACTCGCCGCGCTGGATGCCGTGCTGCCGGAGCAGCCCCGGCATGTGGCCGCCGTCCTCGCGGGCGCACGCGAGCAGGCCGGCTGGTGGGGCGACGGCCGTCCGGCCGACTGGGCCGACGCAGTCGAGGCGGCGCGTGCGGTGGCCCGTGAGACCGGCACCGAGCTGATCGTGCGGTCCGGCCAGTACGGGCCGTGGCACCCCGGCCGGTGCGCCGAGCTGCTGGTCGTCGCCGACGGCACCGAGCGGGTCGTGGGCCACGCCGGTGAGCTGCACCCGCGGGTGCTCAAGGCGTTGGGGCTGCCCACACGCACCTGCGCGATGGAGCTGAACCTGGACGCGCTGGAGCAGGCCGGCGACGGTACGCCGCAGGCGCCGAGCCTCTCGACCTTCCCGGTCGCCACGCAGGATGTCGCCCTCGTGGTGGACAAGCCGGTACCGGCCGCCGAGGTCGAGGCCGCGCTGCGCGACGGGGCGGGTGAACTGCTCGAAGGCATCCGGCTGTTCGACGTGTATGTCAACGACGAGCAGCTCGGTGACGGGAAGAAGTCGCTGGCGTACGCGCTGCGGTTCCGGGCCGGTGACCGGACGCTGACCGTGGACGAGGCGTCGGCTGCGCGGGATGCGGCGGTCGCCCTTGCCGGTGAGCGTACGGGGGCGGTGCTGCGGGGCTAGTCGCCGTAGGGGGGACTGTTGTCGGTCGGCTGCGGCTTCGTCGTGGCTGATCGCGCAGTTCCTCCCCCAGCCTTCGGCCGGGGGGACCCCCAGCGCCCCTGGCGGGGCGCTGCCCTTGGCGGCGTGAAACATGTGCTGCCACCTGCATAAATGCGGATGTCCTGTGGGTGGTCACTCATTTGGGTGAGATCCAACCCGGACATGGCCCTTACGGGGCATGCCGTCGACAGAATCGGACCGGCCTTTCGGGGTCGGTCCGTCTGTTCTGTCAGGGCCTACTTGGGGGCCATCGGCATGATCCGCATCAAGGCTGGGGTTCCCCACAGAAGGCGGCCCCGGACCAGTTCTCGGCGCTCGCGCTGTGCGCTCACCCTCGGGTTGCCCACGGTGTGGGGTGTCGCGGTCTCGTACAAGTTCGGATGCCCGCTGGCCGACCAGAACGGGCTCGGCGCGCGCATCGTCACCAGCGCCGTGTTCTTCGCGGTCGGCACCGGGCTGATACTCCATGTCCGGCGGGCCCTGCTCAGGGAGCTACGGCAGGCCCGCAAGGTCGCCGGCGCCGCGCAGAGCGTGCTGCTGCGGCCACTGCCGCCCCGTCTCGCCGGGCTGAACGTCGCCGCCGCCCAGCTCTCCGCCGACCGGGGTGCCACCATCGGCGGCGACCTCTACGAGGCCGTCGCCACCGAGCACGGCGTACGGGTCGTGATGGGCGACGTACGCGGCCACGGTCTGGCCGCCATCGCCACCGTGGCCGCCGTCCTCGGCAGCTTCCGCGAGGCCGCCCACGACGAGCCCGAACTGGGCCATGTCCTCGGCCGGCTGGACCGCGCCCTGGCCAGACACCTACGAGAACGAGCCAGGGCGGAACACCCCGCCGGCGGCCTGGACCCGGACAACCCGGTCGCCGAGGAGTTCGTCACCCTGCTGCTCCTGGAGATCGCCGGGGACGGTGACGTACGGGCGATCAACTGCGGCCACCCGTGGCCGTATGTTCTGCGCGATGTGCGGGTGCAGCCACTGTCGTGCGCCGATCCACTACCGCCCCTCGGTCCGTTCGCCCTCCCGACGGACCTCACCCCCACCGACTGCGGCCCTCTGCACCTCGGCGAGTCCCTGGTGCTGTACACGGACGGCGCGGAAGACGCACGAGACGCGGGGGGTCACTTCTTCTCCCTGGCGGCGGCGCTGGCGAAAGCGGTACGAGCGCACCCGGTCTCGCCCCAGGGCATCCTGAAGACGGTGTTCACCGCGCTCCTCCACCACACCAACGGCCGTCCCACCGACGACATCGCCCTCCTGGTACTTCGCAACGAACGCGGCCACCAACACGCCCCTTTGGGGGCGCGGGGAACTGCACGGCCAGCCCCCACTCACCCGCAGCCGACAACGCACCGCTGACCCACGAACCGTCGGCCAAGCCGACGGCCAGGCCACCGCACTGTACGAGGGGGGAGCCGGCGGCCCGGCCGGCCTCTTGCGAGGCAGTTCAGTCAAACCGGCCCGACACGCTCCGCAACAGCGCACGTACGCTGCGGATTCGCGCACTCCGTTCACACCCCGTGTGAACACCCACGCACTACGCTGACGGCACCAGGCCACTCGGGGGGCATTCATGCAGCCCAACTCTCTGCTCGACGCGATCCTGGACGAGGCGGGGATCTCGCACGCCGGTCTCGCCGCCCACGTCAACCAGGCGGGCCGGGCCCGTGAACTCTCGCTCCGCTACGAACACACCGCCGTGGCCCGCTGGTTGAAGGGCCAGCGGCCGCGCGGTCAGGTGCCCGACCTGATCTGCGAGGTGCTCGCCGCCCGGCTGCACCGCACGGTCACCCTCGACGACATCGGCCTCGGTGTGCCCGGCGAGCCCAGCGTCCCGCACACCACCTCGCTCTCCGGGTTCGTCGAACGGGCCACCGCGCTGTGGCGGTCCGACGAGCAGCAGCGCCCGCACATACTCGGCGCCCCCGCCGTCACCGGCACACCCGCCGTGATGCCGGTGTGGGAGTGGGAGAACCCCCCTGAGGACGTGGACGTCTCGCGCGGCGGCCGGCACCGGGTCACCCCGGCCGATCTGGAGATGCTGCGGGCCGCCCGCGCCCACTACGAGCAGATGTACCGCAAGGCCGGCGGCATGGCGACCCGCACCCGGGTCGTCGGCTTCCTCAACGCCGAGGCGGCTCCGCTGCTGCGCGGCAGTTACACGGACGCCACGGGGCGTCAACTGCACCGGGCTACCGGTGGGTTGGTCGCCATCGTGGGGATCTGCGCCTACGACTCCGACGCCCATGGCCTCGCGCAGCGCTACTTCCACCAGGCCCTGCGTCTGGCGAAGGCGAGCGGCGACCGGGGACTCGGTGCTTATGTCATCGCGCTCCTGGTCAACCAGGCGCTGTTCATGCGGGAGTTCCGGCAGGCCGTCGCGTTCGCGGAGGCCGCGCTGCGCGCCGCCGGCAAGCACATCACCCCGGCGCTCGCCTCCGACCTCTACGCGATGCAGGCCAAGGCGTACGCCCACCTCGGCGACGGCACGAGTGCGCTGTCCTGCATCCGGCGGGCGGAGGCGGCCGCCGAACGTATCCGGCGGGGCTATGAACCCGACGAGACCGGCTATGTCCAACCCGGCCTGGTCAATGTGCAGGTGGCCGAGGCGCTGCTCAGTCTCGGCGAGCTCGCCGCCGCCCGGGAGCACGCCGCGGCGGCCGTCGACAACCCGGCCCACGACCGGGGGCGGGTGCACCGGCTGGCCATGCTCAGCACCATCGAGCTGCGCCAGGGAAACGCGGACAACGCGGTGGCCACGGCCGTGCAGATGGCCGAACAGGCCCGCGGAATGGAGTCCCAGCGACTGCGCGACAGACTCCGCGCGGTGCGCGAGCACCTGGTGCGCAGCGGTTCGGCCGGAACCGCCGAGGCCGCGGAACTCATCGACAGCGCACTGCGCGTACCGCTGTAGACCACACCCCCGTCGAGTGAGGCGCACTGTAGGCCTGAGCAGTCCCTGCTGCGATATTGCCACTTACTCGGCGGAAGGTGGCAGAACCGTGCAGTGGACGAAACTGAACGAACAAACTGTGTATGAAAACCGCTGGTTCAGCGTCAATCTCGCAGATGTCGAGCTGCCGGACGGCCGGCACCTCGACCACTTCCTGATACGGCTGCGGCCCGTGGCCGTGGCCACGGTGGTCAACGAGGCAGGTGAGGTCCTGCTTTTGTGGCGCCACCGTTTCATCACCGACAGCTGGGGGTGGGAACTCCCGGCCGGGGTGGTCGAGGACGGCGAGGACATCGCCGTCGCGGCCGCCAGGGAACTGGAGGAGGAGACCGGCTGGCGGCCGGGAACCCTGCACCACCTCATGACGGTGGAGCCGTCCAACGGCCTCACCGACGCCCGGCACCACATCTACTGGTCCGACGAGGGCGAGTACCTCGGACACCCCGTGGACGACTTCGAGTCGGACCGCCGGGAGTGGGTCCCCCTCAAGCTCGTCCCGGACATGATCGCCCGCGGGGAGGTCCCGGCCGCCAACATGGCGGCCGCGTTACTCCTGCTTCATCACATGCGCCTCGCCGACGACTAGTGGGCCAGTGCCTGCCAGACGGTGACGACGAGGGCGCCCAGTGCGGTGAGCGCGGCGATCGAGGGCAGGGGCCAGCGGGCGTTCTCCAGCAGCGCGAGGCGGGTGTTCAGGTCGTCCAGCTCCTTGGCGGTCTCCTTGGTGCGGTGACTGAGCAGGTTCAGGCCGCCCTCGACTTGGGCGTAGGCCACATCGAGGCGGCGACGTAACTCTGCGAGTTCTCCTTGGACCACGGGATGCTCTGGTTCGGTGGTCACGGGTCCACTCCTTTGCGTAGTCGAAGATGTCGTTCCGCATCCCTTTGCATGCGCATGAAGAGTGAACTCGCCTGGTGAGCGCGTGGGGAGAGTGTGCGCAGGGCATATGCGTGCCCGGGGTGCACACGGTGTGTGAAAGACACGGGCCCGGCACCGATGGCGGTGCCGGGCCCGTGGAGCATCGCTCCCTGTAGTCAGCGGGGTGTGTTCAGCCGTAGGTGTAGAAGCCCGAGTTGGTCTTCCGGCCCAGCCGGCCGGCCTCGACCATGCGCTGGAGCAGCGGGGGAGCGGCGTACAGCGGCTCCTTGTACTCGGCGTACATGCTGTTGGCGATGGAGACGATGGTGTCCAGGCCGATCAGGTCGGACAGCTTCAGCGGACCCATCGGGTGGGCACAGCCCATCTCCATGCCGTTGTCGATGTCCTCGCGGCTCGCGATGCCGGACTCGAACATCCGGATGGACGAGAGCAGGTACGGCACCAGCAGCGCGTTGACCACGAAGCCGGAGCGGTCCTGGGCGCGGATCGCGTGCTTGCCGAGCACCTTCTCGGCGAAGACCTGGGCGCGGCTGATGGTGCCCTCGGACGTGGTGAGCGCCGGGATCAGCTCGACCAGCTTCTGCACCGGGGCCGGGTTGAAGAAGTGGATGCCGATCACGTGGTCGGGACGGGAGGTCGCCACCGCCAGCTTCACCAGCGGGATCGAGGAGGTGTTGGAGGCCAGGATCGCGTCCGGGCGGGTCACCACCTGGTCGAGCACCTGGAAGATCTCCGTCTTCACCTGCTCGTTCTCGACGACGGCCTCGATCACCAGGTCGCGGTCGGCGAACTCGCCGAGGTCCGTGGTGAAGCTCAGCCGGGCCAGCGTGGCGTCCCGCTCCTCCTCGCTGATCTTGCCGCGCTCGGCGGCCTTGGCCAGCGAGTTGAACAGCCGGGTACGGCCGATCTCCAGGGCCTCGCCGGTGGTCTCGGCGACCCTCACGTCCAGACCGGAGCGGGCGCACACCTCGGCGATGCCCGCTCCCATCTGGCCGCAGCCCACGACTCCGACCTTCTCGATGTCGGTCACATCGTTCCCTTCGCTGATCTACGGCCGGCCGGCAGGACCTCCGGATCCGGTGCCTGCTCCGTTCGTGCACGTTACCCGTAAGTATCGATGATCGATCGTGCGGGTGGGGGCATCCTGTGGCGCGGAGGCGATCCGTGACCTTGCGGATCCGGAGAGTTAGAGGGTCGCACGATGGCACAAGTGTCTCGCAGGGCGTTCGCGGTGGCGGCGCTGTCGACGCTGACCCTGGCGGCACCGGGGGCGACGGCCGCGGCCCGGCCCCGGCGTGCGGCCACCGAGATGCGGGGCATGTGGCTGGCGACCGTCGCCAATCGTGACTGGCCCTCGCGCACCGGGCTGTCGGCCTCCGCCCAGCGCAAGGAACTGACCGCCCTCCTCGACAAGGCGGTCGACTACCGGCTCAACACGGTGATGTTCCAGGTGCGGCCCACCGCCGACGCGTTCTGGCCCTCGTCCCACGAGCCCTGGTCGCAGTACCTCACCGGCACCCAGGGCAAGAACCCCGGCTGGGACCCGCTCGGGGTGGCCGTCCAGGAGGCGCACGCCCGGGGCCTGCACCTGCACGCCTGGTTCAACCCCTACCGGATCGCCAACAACACCGACCCGGGCAAGCTGGTCGCCACGCACCCGGCCCGCAAGCATCCGGACTGGGTGGTGGCGTACGGCGGCAAGCTCTACTACAACCCGGGCATCCCGGCCGTGCGCGCCTTCGTGCAGGAGGCGATCCTGGACGCGGTCGCCAAGTACCCCGTGGACGCCGTCCACTTCGACGACTACTTCTACCCGTACCCGGTGGCCGGCCAGACCTTCGACGACGACGACGCCTACGACACCCACGGCGGCGACTTCTCCTCCCGGGCGGCCTGGCGCCGGGACAACATCGACAAGCTGGTGACCGAGACCGCCGCCGGGATCAAGAAGCTCCGGCCCGGCACCCGGTTCGGTATCAGCCCGTTCGCGGTGTGGCGCAACTCCACCACCGACTCCCGGGGCTCGGACACCAAGGCGGGTGTGGAGACGTACGACGACCTGTACGCGGACACCCGGAAGTGGGTGCAGAAGAACTGGATCGACTACATCGTCCCGCAGGTGTACTGGCAGATCGGCAACGCGGCCGCCGATTACACCAAGGTCGTCGACTGGTGGGCGGGGGTGGCGAAGGGGTCCGGCACCCGGCTCTACATCGGTGAGGCGCTGTACCGGGCCGGGGCCGCCGACGCGCCCTCGGCCTGGCAGAATCCGGCCGAACTGTCCCGGCATCTGACCCTCGCCGACCAGTACCCGCAGGTAGGCGGGCATGTCTACTTCGCGGCCCAGGACGTGGCCGCCGATCCGATCGGGGCGCTGTCGCGGGTGGTCGCCGACCATTACCAGCAGCCGGCGCTCCCGCCGAACTGACCGGCGCGCGGCCGGCGACCCCGTCGCCGCGGCCTACGGTTGGTGGTGGGTCTCCTGGTGCCTGACCTGGCAGTCGGGACCGGGGGACATGATGGCCTCGTGGCCGTCCTCGAAGCGGACCCGGTAGGGCGGATTGCCCTCGGGGCCCAGTACCTGGACGACTTCCGAGACCTGGTCGTGCTGTCCGACCACCCTGCCGTGCTGGACAAGCTGGTCGCCCTCGGATGCACGCATCTCCAGGGCCTCCTCACGATCGCGATCGTTGGGTGACGGCGATGCACACGAGCACGGCGGCGGCCGTGAGTGGAGCGGCCGCGGTGAGGTGCTCGCCCAGCAGCAGCACCGACCACACCAGTGTGAGCAGCGGCTGGGCCAACTGCAACTGGCTGGCCTTCGGAATGCCGACCGCCGCCATGCCCCGGTACCAGACCAGCAGACCGAGGAACTGCGAGCCCACCGCCACCCACAGCACACCGGCCACACCGTGCAGGTTCCAGACGACCGGCTCGTAGGACAGCGCGACCACGGCGGCCGGCACGGTCAGCGGCAGGCAGCCCACCAGCGCCCAGCCGATGACCTGCCAGCCCGGCATGACCCGGGCCAGCCGGCCGCCCTCGGTGTAGCCGGCCGCGCACACCACAAGCGCCGCGAACAGATAACCGTCGGCCGCCGTGAGCGCCCCGCCGCTCTGGGCGACGGTGAACACCAGCACGGCCGCGGCACCCGCCAGGGCCGCCGCCCAGAAGGTGCGGGAGGGGCGGATGCCCATGCGCAGGGCCGAGAAGAGGGCGGTGGTCAGCGGGAGCAGGCCCACCACGACGGCCGCGTGCGAAGTGGTGGAGGTCTCCAGGGCGAGCGTGGTCAGCATCGGGAAGCCGAGCACGACGCCGGCCGCGACGACCGCCAGCCCCGCCCAGTGCCGGCGCTCGGGCAGTCGTACCCGAAGGAACAGCAGGCAGCCGCCCGCCAGGGCCGCCGCGAGGACGCTGCGCACCGCCACCAGCGCCCAGGGCCCGAAACTTTCCAGGCCCCAGGCGGTGGCCGGGAAGGTGAGGGAGAAGGCGACGACACCGAGTGCGGCCTGCAGAGTGCCGGCCCGATGGGAGGCGGGGGCGGCCGGGGGAGTGCCGACCGCTATCGAAGTCGGCTCGGTAGCGCTACTCTGTACTCTCATGCAAGAGCGTAGCAGTGTCCTTGAACTGGCGGAACAGCTGCGGCGAGACCTCGACCGCTACTCTCCCGGAGGAAAGCTCCCGTCGAGTCGGGCCCTCGTCGAGCGGTTCCGGGTGAGCCCGGTGACGGTCTCCCGGGCGCTGGCCCAGCTGGTCGCGGAGGGGCTGGTCGTCACCCGGCCCGGCGCCGGCGCCTTCAAGGCCAGGCCGCGTGCCACGGCCGAGCCCACCGGGGACACCTCCTGGCAGGAGGTGGCGCTCAGCGCCGACGGCGCCCTCGACGTTGTACCGCGCACGGTCGACGCGTCCGGGGTCACCATCTGCCTGGCCGCCCCGCCGCCCGGCGTGCTGGAACTCAGCGGCGGCTACCTGCACGCCTCCCTGGAACCCGAACGTGCGATGGCGGCGGCCCTGGCGAGGGCCGGCCGCCGGCCCGGCGCCTGGGGGCGGCCGCCCCTCGACGGGCTGCCCGAGCTGCGCGAATGGTTCGCGCGGGACATCGGCGGCGCGGTCACCGCCGCCGAGGTGCTGATCGCGAACGGCGGCCAGTCCGCCCTCGCCACCGCTCTGCGCGCGCTCGCCCCGCCCGGCGCCCCGGTCCTCGTCGAGTCCCCCACCTACCCCGGCATGCTCGCCATCGCCCGCGCCGCCGGACTGCGGCCGGTCCCGGTCCCGGTCGACCCCGACGGGGTGCGGCCCGCCCTCCTCGCCGACGCGTTCCGCGCCACCGGCGCCCGGGTCTTCGTCTGCCAGCCCCTCTTCCAGAACCCGACCGGCGCCGTCCTCGCCCCCGACCGGCGCGCCGAGGTGGTGCGCATCGCCCGCGAGGCCGGCGCGTTCGTGATCGAGGACGACTACGTACGACGGCTGGTCCACGCCGACGCGGGCCCGCTGCCCCGCCCGCTCGCCGCCGACGACCCCGACGGAGTCGTGGTCCACGTCGGCTCGCTGACCAAGGCCACCTCGCCGAGTTTCCGGGTGGCCGCACTCGCCGCCCGCGGACCGGTCTTCGAACGCCTGCGCGCCATCCAGATCGTCGACACCTTCTTCGTCCCCCGCCCCCTCCAGGAGGCAGCCCTCGAACTCGTCGGCTCCCCGGCCTGGCCCCGCCACCTGCGTGCCCTGTCGGCCGCGTTGAAGACCCGCCGGGACACCCTCACCGGCGCCCTCGCCCACCACCTCCCCGAACTGGCCCTCCCGCACATCCCCGCCGGCGGCTACCACCTCTGGCTCCGCCTCCCCGAGGGCGTCGACGACGCAACCCTGACCGCCGCCGCCCTGCGCGCGGGCGTCGCCGTCACTCCCGGCCGCCCCTACTTCAGCGCCGAACCCCCGGCCGCCCACGTCCGCCTGAGCTTCGCGGCGGTCGCCGGGACGGGGGAGCTCCTGGAGGGCGTACGACGGCTGCGGACGGCCTGCGACGAGGTGCTGCGTCCCGCAGCCTGAAAGCCCGACCCCGATATCCACGTTCTGAAATCCGATCGACGCCGGTGCGGCCGACCGGTGAGGATCCCCCCATGAACGACGCACCCAGCCTCCCCGAGGGCTACGAGTTCTCCGCCGACACCGACCGGGTGGACGTCGAACGCGTCCACCGCTGGCTGTCCACCGACGCCTACTGGGCGACCGGCCGTCCCCTGGAGCAGCAGTGGCGGGCGATGACGGGCTCCCTCAACTTCGGGGTGTACGACACCGTCACCGGGGAGCAGGTGGCGTACGCGCGCGTGGTGACCGACCAGGCGCTGTTCGCCTGGCTCGCCGACGTGTACGTCGACCCGTCGGTGCGCGGCAAGGGGGTCGGCACGGCGATGGTCGGGGCGATCCGCGAGCACCTGCGGCCGTACGGAATCCGGCGGGTGCTGCTCGCCACGCACGACGCCCACGGGGTCTACGAGAAGCTCGGATTTGCCCCGCTCGAACACCCGGACCAGTGGATGGCGCTCTACTACGAGGCGCCGAAGTGACATTCCAGTTGACTTGTCGGACTCCTCCTGACCTTTGGGTAACGTTTCCCCCACCTCGCGCAATTCACGTATCAAGAGCCCTTGACCTGCGCACTTGAGCGTCACACCATCGCCGCATGTCACTTCGGGTCACGTTCGTCGCGGCCGCGCGCAGCTCACCGCTGCTCGCGGAGCGCTTCGAGGACGCCCGCCCCCTGGATCAGGCGGGCTGGGACGAGGTGCAGCGCGTCGCCGCCGACCTGCTACCGCTCGCGGCGGCCGAGCTGCGCTACTGTTCGCCGACTCCGCGCAGCCGCGCGACCGGCGAGGGTCTGGGGTACGCCCCGCTGGTCCAGCTCGCCCTGCGCGACTGCGACATGGGCCGCTGGCGCGGGCTGACGCTGGGCGAGGCGATGGCCAGGGAACCGGACCAGGTGGACGCCTGGCTCTCCGACCCGCGCGCCACCCCGCACGGCGGCGAGTCGCTGCTGTCGTTCATCTCCCGGGTGGGCGGCTGGCTCGACACCCGCCCGGTGGACGACGGCGGCCGGATCGTCGCCGTCGCCGAGCCCTCGGTGATCCGGGCCGCGCTCGTCTACGCCCTCAAGGCGCCGCCGTCGACCTACTGGAACATCGACGTGCGCCCGCTGTCGACGACCACGGTGACGGGCCGCGGAGGCCGCTGGAACCTGCGGTTCGACGTGTCGCCGGCCCAGGCCTCACGCACCTGAGCGGTCCGCCGGAAGTGGCGCACCGCGCGGTCGGCCGTGCGCCGCGCCGTGCTGGCCGGTCGTGCCCACGTCACGGTGGGCCGATGCCGGATCCGCTCGTCCGGTCTCAGGCCTCACGCACGTAGTCGGTGGTCAGGACCAGGTCCTTCGCCGGGCCGCCGACCCGCCACACCGTGCGCCAGTGGTCGGCGTCCCGGACGGTGAACTCGCCCCGGTAGAGGTCGGCCGCGCACGGGTGGTCGGCGACATACCGCCCCGAGGTCAGGTCCAGGTCGTGGAAGGGCCGCCCGTCGGCGAACCGCACGTCCGCCGTCCCGGGCCGCGGCCCCGGCAGGAACCGCAGCGTCCGCTCGGCCGGCCGCGCCACCCCCTGCCAGGTGAACGTCCCCGACTCCTCGTGCAGCAGCCCGCCCGCCTCCAGCGCCCGGAACACCGTGGCCCCCTCGAACCGCCCTTCGTCCCCGCTCGCCAGGTCCCGCACGCTCCGCTCGACACGCCACCGTCCGGCCAGGTGCGCGAGCACATCCGCCACCGGCCAGAAATCATCCACGGGTACGCCTTCGGTCATGGTTTCGGTCACGGCCTCTTCGGGCGGGGGGAGCCGGTCGGCGCCTTGCGCTCGGCCTGCTGCCGGATCTCGTGGTAGGCGTCATGGCTGGTCGCCCGGAACGCCTCCTCGTACGCGGCGAGCGCACCGCCCACCCCGCCCCGCCGCCGGATGCAGCGCGCGAGCGGGGTGAGTGCCACCGGGACGACGGCCAGTCCGGCGAGCACGAACAGGTACGGCAGCAGGGTCCCCATGCCCCCGACCCTACGCCCGCCGTGGCACTTGTCCCGGAGCCGGCCGACGTCCGCCCCATTGACGCGCTCATGCCCCGTACCTATCTTTCCGTTCGAAGTGCTGACCGCTGTCCGATATTTCGAACCCGATTGACCTCGGTTGCGCCTGGCCCCCCAGGTCAACTCCTTCACGAGCCGCGGAGTATCCATGTCACGCACCAACCGCACCCGGCTGAGACTCGGCCTTGGAGCAAGCGCTTTCCTGCTCGCCGTGGGACTGGTCCCGATGCCCGCCCACGCCGAGGACGTCACCGACTACGCGATCACCGTCGACCCCACATCCCAGGGCGCCAAGATCGACAAGACGATGTACGGCGTCTTCTTCGAGGACATCAACCGCGCCGCCGACGGCGGCCTCTACGCGGAACTCGTCCAGAACCGGTCCTTCGAGTACACGGCCGACGACAACAAGTCGTACACCCCGCTCACCGCCTGGACGGTCACCGGGACCGCCCAGGTCGTCGACGACTCCGGCCGCCTCGACGACCGCAACCGCGACTACCTCTCCCTGTCCGCGGGTGCGGCCGTCGCCAACTCCGGCTACAACACCGGCATCCGGGTCGAGGACGGCAAGAAGTACGACTTCTCGGTCTGGGCCCGCGCGGCGGGCCGCACGACCCTCACCGTAGGCCTGTCGGACGCCGGCGGCACACTCGCCACCGCCCATCGGGTGGCCGTGAAGAAGAACGGCTGGGCCCGGTACAGGGCGACCTTCACCGCGACCCGCACCAGCTCCACCGGCCGCCTCACCGTGGCCACCTCGGACGCGGCCGCGCTCGACATGGTCTCCCTCTTCCCGCGCGACACCTACCGGCACGAGCCCAACGGCCTGCGCAAGGATCTCGCCGAGAAGATCGCCGCCCTGCACCCGGGCTTCGTCCGCTTCCCCGGCGGCTGCCTGGTCAACACCGGCTCGATGCAGGACTACAGCGCGGCCTCCGGCTACCAGCGCAAGCGGTCGTACCAGTGGAAGGACACCATCGGCCCGGTCGAGACCCGCGCCACGAACGCCAACTTCTGGGGCTACAACCAGTCGTACGGCCTCGGCTACTACGAGTACTTCCGCTTCGCCGAGGACATCGGCGCCATGCCGCTGCCCGTCGTCCCCGCCCTGGTGACCGGCTGCGGCCAGAACAGGGCCGTCGACGACGACGCGCTGCTGAAGCGGCACATCCAGGACACCCTCGACCTCATCGAGTTCGCCAACGGCCCGGTGACCAGCGAGTGGGGCCGGAAACGGGCCGAGATGGGCCACCCCAAGCCCTTCCACCTCACCCACATCGAGGTCGGCAACGAGGAGAACCTCCCCACCGAGTTCTTCGCCCGCTTCACGCGGTTCCGGGCGGCCATCCAGGCCGCGTACCCGTACATGCAGGTCATCTCCAACGCCGGCCCGGACGACTCCGGCACCACCTTCGACACGGCCTGGCAGCTCAACAGGGACGCCAAGGTCGACATGGTCGACGAGCACTACTACAACAGCCCGCAGTGGTTCCTGCAGAACAACGACCGCTACGACTCCTACGACAGGAGCGGGCCCAAGGTCTTCCTCGGCGAATACGCCTCAGGCGGCAACGCCTTCAAGAACGGCCTCGCCGAAGCCGCCTACATGACCGGCCTCGAACGCAACGCGGACGTCGTCAAGCTCGCCTCCTACGCCCCGCTGTTCGCCAACGAGGACTACGTCCAGTGGAGCCCGGACATGGTGTGGTTCAACAACCACGCCTCCTGGGGCTCGGCGAACTACGAGGTCCAGAAGCTCTTCATGAACAACGTCGGCGACCGGGTCGTCCCCTCCACGGCCACCGGCACGCCGTCCCTGCTCGCCCCGATCACCGGCGCCGTCGGCCTGTCCACCTGGAACACCAGCGCCGCCTACGACGACGTCAAGGTGACCGACGCCGACGGGAACACCCTGCTCAGCGACGACTTCTCCGGTGACGCCTCCCGGTGGACCCACACCGGCACCGGCAGCTGGACCGTCCAGGACGGGCAGTACGTGGAGACCTCGGACACCGCGGAGAACACCATGGTCTCCGCCGGCGACCCCTCCTGGCACGACTACGACCTGCACGTGAAGGCCACCAAGAAGTCAGGCAAGGAGGGCTTCCTCGTCGCCTTCGGCGTCAAGGACACCGGCACCTACTACTGGTGGAACATCGGCGGCTGGAACAACACCCAGAGCGCGGTCGAGCAGGCCGTGGACGGCGGCAAGTCGACGCTGATCGCCAAGCCGGGGTCGGTGCAGACCGGCCGGACCTACGACGTCGACATCAGGGTGCGGGGGCGGCAGGTCACCCTCTCCCTCGACGGGCAGGAGTGGGGCAGCTTCACCGACGACAAGCCGGCCGAGCCGTTCCGGCAGGTCGTCACCCGGGACAAGAAGACCGGCGACCTGATCGTCAAGGTCGTCAACGCCCAGTCCGCGGCGGCCCGTACGGCCGTCGACCTCGGGGGCGCCGAGGTGTCGAGGAAGGCGAAGGTGACCACGCTCGCGGCCGCGCCGGACGCGGTGAACACCGAGACGTCCACCGCGGTCGCCCCGGTCACGTCCACCTTCACCGGAGTCGCCGACCGGTTCACGTACACCTTCCCGGCGAACTCGGTCACCTTCCTGCGGATCAGGCAGAAGTAGCCCCCGGCGTGGGCTGCTGCCCGACCGGCAGCAGCCCACGCTCGGCGAAGACCTTCTTGGCGACCAGGGTGGCGTTGAGCGCCTTGGGGAAACCGCAGTACCCGGCGGAGTGCAGCAGCGCCTCGACGATCTCCTGGGGAGTGAGTCCCGCGTTCAGGGAGAAGTTGATGTGCACCTCCAGCTGGGGCTCGCAGCCGCCCAGCGCGGTGAGGATGCCCAGGGTCACCAACTGCCGGTCACGGGGCACCAGTTCGGGCCGGGAGTAGATCTCCCCGAAGCCCCAGGCGACGACCTGGTGGCCCAGCTCGGGGCTGATGTCGGCCAGCGACTCCAGGACCCGCTCCCGGAGCCCGCCGTCGACCTGGCTCATGACCTCAAGACCGCGGGCGAAACGCTCGTCACGGGTGGTGCTCTCGCTCGTGTCAGCTCGTGCGTCCATGGAGGGAACGCTAGGAGTTGGAGCGTGCTCCAGGTCAAGCCCGTTTCGCGATCAGCCCCTGACGCGGATGGTCTCCGCCGCGGCCCGCAGTTCGCCGAGCACGGTCCGTACCGCCCTGCGGGCAGTGCGCTCGGGGCGGTGGAGGGCGTCGATGTGGCGGTGGGCCTCGATGCCGGCGAGGGGTCTGAGGGTGACGCCCGGGTGTGGGCGGGACGTCCAGCGGGGCATCAGGGCGATCCCGCCGCCCGCGGCCACCAGCTCGGCGACGACCGAGGTCTCGTTGACGCGATGGACGATGTCGAGCCGGTGCCCGGCCGCGGCGGCGATGGCCTCGACGGTCGCGAGCAGCGGAAAGCCGTCGTGCACGGTGATCCAGGGCTCGCCGGACACGTCCCGCGCGGTCAGGGCGGTCCGCGCGGCCAGCGGGTGGCCGACCGGCAGGGCGATGTCGAGGGGTTCGCGCAGCAGCGGGGTGGCCGTGGCGGTCCGCGGCCAGGGCGGGGCGTGGTCGAGACGGTGGGCGAGGACCAGGTCGTAGGTGCGGGTCAGAGGCGGGAAGTCGGCCTGGGCCACGTCCTCGTCGTGCAGGGTGATCCTCGGGGAGCCCGGGCCGCGCACCTGTCGCAGCAGCAGCGGATAGAACGCGGCGGCCCCGCTGTGGAAGGCCGCCACCGACACCGTCCCCTCGGGCTCGTCGACGTACTCCTCGACGGTGTGGCGGGCCCGGGCCAGTGCCGTCTCCACCTCGATCGCCGCGTCGGCCAGGGCCTGTCCGGCCGCCGTGAGCACCAGCCTGCGCCCGGCGCGCTCGGTGAGCGGTACCGGGAGGGACCGCTGGAGCAGGCGCAGCTGCTGCGAGATCGCCGAGGGCGTCACCCGCAGCGCTTCCGCGACCGCCGTGACGCTGCCCAGTTCGCCCAGCTCCCGCAGGACGCGCAGCTGCCGTTCGTCCATGCCGTGAGTGTAGCTTCGCTACAGGGTCGGTTGAGCAAGTCGTCGTTTACTTCAAAGTGCTGGCCAGGGATCGTGAACGGCATGCCGAACACCCGTCGTACCGATGGGGTGCTCCTGGCTCTCGCCGTCGTCTGGGGCTCCAGTTACCTGACGGCGAAGACGGCCACGGACGCCCTCCCCGTGCTGATCGTCCTCTTCCTGCGCTACGCCATCGGCGCCCTCGTCTGCCTCGTCGCACTGCGCGGGTTCGGCCCGCTCACCCGGGACGAGAGGCGTTACGGCACGCTCCTCGGCCTCACCCAGGCCGCCGTCCTCGTCCTGGAGACCTACGGTGTCGCCCATACCAGCGCCGGGAACGCGGGCCTGATCATCAGCCTGACCCTCGTCCTCACCCCGGTCCTGGACCGCGGGCGGCTGCCGGGGAGGTTCTTCCTTGCCGTCGGAGTGTGCGTCGTCGGTGTCGGGCTGCTGGTGTCCGGCAACGGGCTGCGCGCCCCCGGCGCCGGTGACCTGCTGATGCTCGCGGCCGCGGTGGTCCGGGCCGGTCATGTGGTGCTGGTCGGGCGGGTGACCGCGGGCCGGGCCGTGCGTCCGTTCCCGCTGACGGCCGTGCAGACCGCCGTCGGCGCGGTCCTCTTCCTGGTGCCGGCGGCGCCCGGCCTGCCGGCACTCGCCCGGACCGGCGCCGTCACCTGGGCCGAGCTGGTCTACCTCGCCCTGTGCTGCGGCCTGCTCGCGTTCCTCGCCCAGACCTGGGCGGTGCAGCGCACCTCCGCGACCCGGGCCAGTCTGCTGCTGGGCACCGAACCGGTGTGGGCCCTCCTGGTCGGCGTCGGGCTCGGCGGCGAACACCTCACCGCCCTCACCGTGCTGGGAGCCGCACTGATCGTCTCGGGGACGTACTGGGGCCAATCCGTCGAACGCGCCCATCGGGCGGACTCCCCGGAGGCGGTGCGCGATACGGCCCTCCGTCACGCCGACACAGGCCTGCCACAGGCGCGTTAACCAGAAGAACACCTTCCTGAAATCCGCAGTTCCCTTTAAAGTCGCGAATTCTTTGCGATATCGCACGCGGATTCGGAATTCGAGTTATTACTTCACAGGAGACGTACAACCATCAGGAACTTCTACCCGTCTTAGTCGGCGAAACACCGACCAGCGGGGAGTACACCCCCGTTTTCTCTAGGGGCCGCACAGAATGAATCGCACGACCCTGTCCGGGCGCGAACAGGGGGTGAAACCGGCGGGAGGCGAAGAGCGGGAGACCGGACCCGCGCGACGGCTCGACGCCGATCCGCGCAGGGCGGCCGCCCTGCTCGCGGCGCTCCTCACCGCCGTCACCTTCTGTGCGGCCGACGTCGTGGCCCGCAGCTACCCCTTCGGGTCCCACACGCGCAGCGTCAACGACCTCGGCAACCAGTACGTGCCCTTCCACGCGCACCTGTGGGACCTGCTGCACGGCAGGGCGGACGGCGGGCTCGTCCTCAACTGGCAAGCCGGCTACGGCTCCAGCTTCCTGCCGGACATCGGCACCTACGTCAGCAGCCCCTTCGCCCTGCTGGTCGGGGTGTTCCCGCGCGACGAGATCGACCTCGCGGTGTATGTGATCACCGTGCTGAAGACGGCGGTCGCCGGCGCCGCCATGGCCTGGCTGCTGCTCAGCCTGCGCCGGGGCCGCTGGTGGGGAGCCGGGATCCTGGGCGCCTCCTACGCCCTGTGCGGCTGGAGCCTCGCGCTCGCCTCCTTCAACCCGATGTGGCTCGACGGGCTGATCGCGCTGCCGCTGCTCTGCCTGGTCGGCGAGTGGGCCATGGCCGGCCGGCGCCCGCTGCTCAGCGTGCTGATCGTGGCACTCGCCTGGACCGCCAACTTCTACACCGCCTACATGGCCACCCTCGGTGCCGCCCTGGTGCTGCTGCTCCGGCTGGTCCTCGCCGAACTGCCGTGGCGGCGGGCACTGGCGGTGGTCGGCCGGGCCGCGGTCGTCGTCGGGCTCGGGGTCGGCCTGGCCGCACCGCTGGTGATCGTCGTCTACTCCGGCACCAAGCACGCCTACCCGGGCCGCGAGGGCCACTTCGCCCCGGTGGGGGCCGACGACCTGTTCGCCCGGCTGCTGCCGACCACCTACAGCTACAGCTCCCCGGCCCTCTATGTCGGCATCACCGCGCTGGTGCTCGCCCTGGCCCTGCCCTTCCACCGGAAGGTGCCGGTCCGGGTGCGGGCGGGCTGGACGGTGCTGGTGCTCGCCGTGGGCCTGTCCTTGCAGTGGGCGCCGACCAGCCTGGCCTGGCACGCCTTCGCCGCCCCCAACGGCAGCTCCTACCGGCAGGCCTTCGTGTTCTGCGCCCTGCTGGTCATAGCGGCTTGGCATGCTCTTGCCTACGGGCTGCCGGACTGGCGTGCCCTGGGCGCGGCCGCCGTGCTCCTGGCCCTGGTCGGCGCCGTCGCCGGCCGCAGCACCCTGACCCAGCAGCACTCCCACCACACCTGGCCGGTGGTGCTGCTCGCGGTCGCCGGTGCCCTCGGCGGGCTCGCGCTCCTCAGCCTCAGGGACGGCCGGCCCGTCCTCGCCGGGCTCGCCGCGGTGCTGCTGATCGGCGCCCAGTTCGGCGAGGCCGCCGCCACCTCCGCCGTGGCCACCCATATGCGCCTCAACCAGATGGACGACTACGCCCCCTGGGGAGACCGCCAGCAGCGGGAGGCGGACGCCGTCGCCGAGGCCGACGCCTGGCCCAAGTACCGCACCGAACCCGGCCGCGACCAGACCGTCGCCAACGACCCGATGATGGTCGGCGGCCAGGGCTCCCAGTACTACAGCAGCCTCACCTCGGACGTCCTCAGCCGTACCCTCACCGCGCTCGGCGGCGGCTGGACCTCGCGCGGCCGCAGCCTGCAGAGCCTCGACAACCCGGTCACCGACGCGGTCTTCTCGGTGGGCGCCCGGGTGCACAACCCGCCGGACCCGCACCAGAAGTGGCTGCCCCAGGGCGGCGGCCCCTCGACCGTCACCCGCGAGGACGTCCCGCCGCTGGTGACCGTGCGGCCGGCCGCCCCGCGCACCACCCCGGCCTCCTTCGGCCCCTCGCCGTACCGCAACCAGGAACTGCTGCTCGGCACCCGCGTCTACACCCTGCCCCGTACCACCCTCAGCGGTGCGCGCAGGGGCGACGAGGCGCGCGGACTGCTGGTCGACGGAGCGCAGACGCTCACCGCGCGCTGCCAGGCCGGCAGCGAAGCGTTCCTGTGGGCGCCGCACTACTCCGGTACGGCACAACTGGCCAGCGGCGGGGAGCAGCAGCTCTACCGGTCCGACGCCGAGGGCACGAAGATCGCCGCGATGCAGCCGCTCGGCACGGTTCGAGCCTCGGGGCAGGTACGGATCGACCTGAAGCCCAACCGGCTCGGCCGCGTCCCGGCGCAGGGCGCGGTCGGCTGTCTCGACACCGGCAGACTGCGCGCCGCCGTACAGCAGTTGAAGGCCACGGGGGCGACCGAGGTGACCGTCTCCGACGGCACCCTGCACGCCCGCCTCCCCGCCGGCAGCACGGGAACCGCCGTCGTGGCCGCCCCGCGGATCGCCGGCTGGCGCTGCTCCGCCGGGGGCGACGAGGCCGCGGCGGGCGAGTTCCACGGCCTGATCGCCGTCCCGCTGGGCGCCTCCGCGACCAGCCTCACCTGCACGTTCCACCCGCCCGGCCTGCGCCTGGGCACGGCCGTCGGCGGCGCCTCGCTGCTGACTCTGATCCTGCTCGGCACCTTCTCGGCCCTGCGCCGCAGAACCGCCGCCCGCTCCGGCGAGCGCACGACCGCCGCTCACTGACCCGTCCCCAGGGGAGAAACCCATGCTGATATCGATCGTCGCGCCCTGTTACAACGAGGAAGACGTCATCGAGCGCTTCCACGAGCAGGTCCAGAAGATCGCCAACGAGCTTCTGCCGCTCGGTCACGACATGGAGTTCGTGTACGTCGACGACGGCAGCCGTGACAGGACGCTGCCCCTGCTCAGCCAGATCGCCGACGGCGACTCGCGCGTCCGGTACGTCTCCTTCAGCCGCAACTTCGGCAAGGAGTCCGCCCTGCTCGCCGGCCTGAAGCACGCCACCGGCGACGCCGTGATCGTCATGGACGCCGACCTCCAGCACCCGCCGTCGCTCATCAAGCGCATGGTCGAACTGCGCGGCGAGGGCTACGACC
This sequence comes from Streptomyces sp. NPDC054813, assembly GCF_053611365.1. NCBI lineage: Bacteria > Bacillati > Actinomycetota > Actinomycetes > Kitasatosporales > Streptomycetaceae > Streptomyces > Streptomyces sp. NPDC054813. Next base: position 297,670 of record NZ_JBSHAF010000002.1, read on the forward strand.
AGGTCATCGCCAAGCGCACCCGGCAGGGCGACCGCTTCACCCGCACCCTCACCGCCCGCCTCTACTACCGGCTCATCAACCGGCTCGTCGACGTCGAACTCGTCGACGGCGTGGGCGACTTCCGGCTGATGTCGCGCCGGGTGGTGGACGCGATCGTGGACCTCACCGAGTACAACCGGTTCTCCAAGGGCCTGTTCGCCTGGGTCGGCTTCCCCAGCACCACCTTCGAGTACGAGAACGCGGTGCGCGAACACGGCTCCAGCTCCTGGTCGTTCCGCAGCCTGCTCAACTACGGCCTCGACGGACTGCTCTCCTTCAACAACCGCCCGCTGCGCGCCGCGCTCTACCTCGGCATGACCCTGCTGGCCCTGGCCGGCGTGTACACGGCGTGGATCGTGGGCGGTGCGATGATCAACGGCGTCCAGACGCCGGGCTATGTCACCATCATTACAGCCGTCACCGCCCTGGCCGGCGTACAGATGATCATGCTCGGGGTCATCGGCGAGTACACCGGCCGGATCTACTACGAGGTCAAGGGGCGCCCGCACTTCCTGGTGAAGGCGACGAACGTGCACCGAACGGAAGACCGCACCCGCGGCACGACGAAGGACCTCATCCCCTGATGCCGAACGCCCTGACGACCACCGGACCCACCCGCCCGATATCGGGCCAGATCATCACCTTCGCGGTGATCGGGGTCATCAACACGGCGACGTACTACGGCCTCTACCTGCTGTTCCTGATGTATTTGCCGTACCTCGCCGCGCATATTCTCGCGTTTCTGCTGAGCATGATCGGTTCGTTCTTTCTCAATGCGAAGTTCACTTACCGAATACGGCCCACCTGGCGTAAGTTCCTGCTGTTCCCGCTGACCAACGCGACGAATTTCGTGATCACCACGGTGGGGGTGTACGTGATCGTCGACGTCCTGCAGGCCGGCAGCAGGTTCGCTCCGCTGATGGCGTCGGCGGCGGCGATTCCGGTGACTTTCGTGGTGTCGCGCTGGGTCATGCTGCCGAAGGTGGAGGCGGCGTAGGGAGAGCGAGCGCCTCGTCGATCACGGACCGGATCTCCTCGTCGTCCAGGAACGCGCGGTAGTCCCGGTACGGCGACAGCCGCCGGTCGCGCTCCCGCACCGCAAGCAGGGCGGACCGCACGGCCGGTGAGACCGTGCCGATCCGGGCGATGGCACGCAGCGCGGTGAGGAAGCTGCCGAAGGAGTCGTCGCCGTCGGCGACGGCCAGGACGTACTTCTCCAGGACAGACAGGCTCGGCTCCGTCTCGCCCGTGATCGACCACAGGGCGATCGCCGGCCACATCGCGCACCATGTGTCGCAGTCGTCCATGACCTGCCGTACCCGGTCGGCATACGGCAGAGCCACCGGGCCGAAGTCGCCGAGGAGCAGGGCGGCGCCGCACGCCCCGTCCTCGGACAGCACCGCCTCGCCGACGAGCCGCAGCGCCGTGTCACGGTCGCCGCCGAGGCGCCAGGCGGCCCATGCCACCCTCTGGTGGTTGGCGGGGAAGTCGAGGACCGTGCAACCGCGCACGGCGGGCTCGGCGGAGGCCGCGGCCGGCCCCATCGCCACCAGGGTGTCGAGTGCGCTCAGCGAGTGCCGGGCGTCGTCCAGGAGGGCCGCCACCTCGGGCAGCGCGGGCGCCGCGGCCGGTCCCCAGGCCGTGAGGACCTCGAGGAAGGCGCCGGTGAGCGGACCGTCCGCGCCGTCCTCGCGCAGGAGCCCGCGCATCGGGGGCAGCAGGCTCTCCGCGTGTGCCCGCAGCGGGGTCAGCACCTCCGCAACCTCCGGAAGGCGTGGATCACCCGTGCAGTACGAGCGGGAGTAGTCGCCCCGGTACGGCTCGTGGAGCCGCTCGACCAGTCCGGGCAGGGCGCGCGGGTCGCCGATGCGCGTCAGCGCCCAGCGGGCGTGGTCGCCGACGGTGCCCTCCAGGTCCTCGGCCTCGCCGGGGTCGTCCAGCAGCCGGGCCAGGTCGTCGGCGTAGGGGGCCGCACGTGCTCCCAGGGCCGCGAGCAGGTGGGCGGCCCGGTAGCGCACACCGGCGTCCGGGTCGGCGAGCAGCCCACCCGCGAGGGGGAGCAGCTCGGACGCCGTGGAGGGCCGGACCACCAGCAGCCGCCAGGCCTCGTCCAGCGCGGCCCGGCACAGCGGGGCGTCGCCCGTCCGGCGTGCCGCGCCGATGAGGTGGACGACGAAGGAGAGCGCGGTGGCCGGCGCGCACTCCAGCAGGCGGGCCGTCCGGGAGACCACGTCCTCACGGCTGAAGGCATCGTCCACGTCCGGCTCGTACCAGGTCTCCTCGAAGCGGTGGCGTACGGACGGGTCGGACAGGATCTCCACCAGCAGGTCCAGCTCCTGGACCGGCTCCCGAGGGACGAACGCGGCCCAGGCGTGTACGGCCGCGACCCGCATGACCGGAGATCCGGTCCGCAGTACCTCGGCCACCACCGCGCGCACCCGGTCCAGCGCATCGGCGTCGGCACAGCCCGCGGCACTGGCGCCGAGCCTGAGCAGCAGAGGCAGCCGCACCGTCGGATCCGTCTCGGCGTGCCACCGCTCCAGCAGCACACCGGGCTCCGCCGTGAGCAGCAGGGCCTCCCGGCGTATTTCGGGCCCTGGGTCCGCGAGCAGCGCCCTGAAGCGGGGGTGCTGACTCCGCCACGTCTCGTGCCACCCAGGGTCCACCCGGTCCGGTTCGGCCGCGATCACCGTCTCGGACAGGTACACCGTCAGCCGCACGAGTTCGATCCGGACGCCGATGTCCGGATCGCCGGCGAGGGCGACGAGGAAAGGCAGTGCGGCGGTCGAGGCGGAAGGCACGCGTCCGGCACCCAGTGCGAGGCACTCGTACAGGGGGTGGCAGTCTTCCTCCGTCGCCGCCCCGCCCTGGCCCGCCAGACGCAGCAGAGCGCGCCGCATCTCCGCGCCCGGATGCTGCGCCAGAGCGGGCTCCAGCCGCTCCCACGGCACGTTGTCGAGCGCCCCCAGGGTCGTGTCCGCCATTCGTCCCACCCCGTGATCTCGGCCGCCCGGCTCCTGCCGGACATCCTGTCATCGAAGGACGGCCCCGGGCCCCGGCGGGATCGCCGCGGCGGCCCCGGCACGGGTCCGTCTCCTCGCACTCCCGGACACGGAGAGGACGCCGGGACGACGCCGGGAGGGCACGGGTAGGACGTTCTCCCGTGTCCCCTCATGGGCATCATCGCCATGCCGCCGGTGCGCTCGGGGGGTGCGGTGGCGGAGCAGTCCGTTGCATAAAAGTGCAGGGAACCGTATAGTCATGCCATCCAGAGGAGGATGGACATGGCGGTACGTGCGGCGGTTGCCGGAGCGAGCGGATACGCGGGCGGAGAGGTCCTGCGACTGCTCCTCGCACACCCCGAGGTCGAGATCGGTGCCCTGACCGGCAACTCCAACGCCGGGCAGCGCCTGGGCGGGCTCCAGCCGCACCTGCTGCCGCTGGCCGACCGCGTGCTGGCGGAGACGACCCCCGAAGCCCTCGCCGGGCACGACGTCGTCTTTCTCGCCCTGCCGCACGGCCAGTCCGCCGCCGTCGCCGAGCAGCTCGGCCCGGACGTCCTCGTCGTCGACATGGGCGCCGACTTCCGCCTGCAGGACCCGGCCGACTGGGAGCGCTTCTACGGCTCCCCGCACGCCGGTACCTGGCCCTACGGCCTTCCCGAACTGCCGGGTGCCCGCGCCGCGCTGGAGGGGTCCAGGCGCATCGCGGTACCCGGTTGCTACCCCACCGCCGTCTCCCTCGCCCTGTACCCGGCCTACGCGGCCGGGATCGCCGGGCCCGAGGCGCTGATCGTCGCGGCCTCCGGGACCTCCGGCGCCGGCAAGGCGCCCAAGCCGCATCTGCTGGGCAGCGAGGTCATGGGCTCCATGACGCCGTACGGCGTCGGCGGCGGCCACCGGCACACCCCCGAGATGATCCAGAACCTCAGCGCGGTGGCGGGGGAGCGGATCGCCGTCTCCTTCACGCCGACCCTCGCGCCGATGCCCCGGGGCATCCTCGCCACGTGCAGCGCCGCGGCGAAGCGCGGAGTGACCGCCGAGTCCGTCCGGGCCGCCTACGAGAAGGCCTACGCCGACGAGCCCTTCGTCCACCTGCTCCCCGAGGGGCAGTGGCCCGCCACGGCGTCCGTCTACGGTTCCAACGCCGTTCAGGTGCAGGTCGCGTACGACGACGCCGTCGGCCGCATCATCGCCATCAGCGCCATCGACAACCTGACCAAGGGCACCGCGGGCGGTGCCGTCCAGAGCATGAACCTCGCCCTGGGACTCCCCGAGACCACCGGGCTGACCACGATCGGAGTTGCGCCGTGAGCGTGACGGCAGCGAAGGGATTCACGGCCGCGGGCATCGCGGCCGGGATCAAGGAGAACGGCAACCCCGACCTGGCCCTCGTGGTCAACAACGGACCTCGCTGTGCCGCCGCGGGCGTCTTCACCTCCAACCGGGTGAAGGCCGCGCCGGTGCTGTGGTCCGAGCAGGTCCTCAAGAGCGGCCAGGTCTCGGCCGTCGTCCTCAACTCCGGCGGCGCCAACGCCTGTACGGGCCCCAAGGGCTTCCAGGACAGCCACGCGACGGCCGAGAAGGTCGCCGAGGTGCTGGGGCGCGGTGCCATCGAGGTCGCCGTCTGCTCGACCGGTCTGATCGGCGTCCTGCTGCCCATGGACAAGCTGCTCGCCGGCGTCGACACCGCCGCCGTCCAGCTGTCCGAGCACGGCGGCGAGAAGGCCGCCATCGCCATCAAGACCACCGACACGGTGCACAAGACGTCCGTGGTGACTGCCAAGGAGGGCTGGACCGTCGGCGGCATGGCCAAGGGCGCCGGCATGCTCGCCCCCGGCCTCGCCACCATGCTGGTCGTGCTCACCACGGACGCCGTCGTCGAGAGCGAGGTCCTGGACAAGGCGCTCCGGGCCGCCACCCGCACGACCTTCGACCGCGTCGACTCCGACGGCTGCATGTCCACCAACGACACCGTGCTGCTGCTCGCCTCCGGTGCCGCCGAGGTCACCCCGGAGTACGCGGAGTTCGCCGAGGCCGTACGGGCCGTCTGCGACGACCTCGGCCAGCAGCTGATCCGGGACGCCGAGGGCGCGAGCAAGGACATCAAGGTGGAGGTGGTCAACGCCGCTTCCGAGGACGACGCCGTCGAGGTGGGCCGCTCCATCGCCCGCAACAACCTCCTCAAGTGCGCCATCCACGGCGAGGACCCCAACTGGGGCCGCGTGCTCTCCGCCATCGGTACCACCAAGGCCGCCTTCGAGCCCGACCGGCTGAACGTCGCGATCAACGGCGTCTGGGTCTGCAAGAACGGCGGGGTGGGCGAGGACCGCGAGAAGGTCGACATGCGTTACCGCGAGGTGCACATCGTCGCCGACCTCGCGGCCGGCTCCGAGACCGCCACCATCTGGACCAACGACCTGACCGCCGACTACGTCCACGAGAACAGCGCTTACTCGTCATGAGCACCACGCGAAAGCACACCGCGCTGCCCAAGGCCCAGATCCTCATCGAGGCGCTGCCCTGGCTGGTCCGGCACAACGGCAGGACCGTCGTCATCAAGTTCGGCGGCAACGCCATGATCGACGAGGACCTGAAGGCCGCCTTCGCCCAGGACGTCGTCTTCCTGCACCACGCCGGCCTCAAGCCGGTCGTCGTGCACGGCGGCGGCCCGCAGATCAGCGCCGCCCTGGACCGGCACGGCATCGTCAGCGAGTTCAAGGCCGGGCTGCGGGTCACCACCGAGGACGCCATGGACGTCGTACGGATGGTGCTGGCCGGGCAGGTGCAGCGGGAGCTGGTCGGCCTGCTCAACCAGCACGGCCCGCTGGCCGTCGGGCTGACCGGCGAGGACGCCCACACCATCACCGCCACCAAGCACCGGCCCGAGATCGACGGCGAGCTCGTCGACATCGGGCGGGTCGGCGAGATCACCGCGATCGACACGGGCGCGATCGAGGCCCTGCTCGCCGACGGCCGGATCCCGGTCGTCTCCTCGATCGCCCGCTCCCAGGACGATGGACATGTCTACAACGTCAATGCTGATACGGCGGCTGCGGCACTCGCTGCTGCGCTGGGCGCCGAGACCCTCATGGTCCTCACCGACGTCGAGGGCCTTTACGAGGACTGGCCGAACTCCGACGAGGTGATCAGCCGTCTCACCGCTTCCCAGCTGGAGAAGCTGCTGCCGGAGCTGAGCTCCGGCATGGTGCCGAAGATGGAGGGCTGTCTGCACGCCGTACGCAACGGCGTCACCACCGCCCGCGTCATCGACGGCCGGGTCCAGCACTCGATCCTGCTGGAGATCTTCACGGACGAAGGCATCGGCACGATGGTCGTGCCCGACGAGCAGGAGGGGAAGCAGTCGTGAGCAACCAGGAACTGACCACACGGTGGCAGGGCGCGCTCATGAACAACTACGGCACCCCGCGGCTGCCCCTGGTACGCGGCGAGGGCGTCAAGGTGTGGGACACCGAGGACCGCCAGTACCACGACTTCGTCGGCGGTATCGCCACCAACGCGCTCGGCCACGCCCACCCGGCGATCGTCGAGGCCGTGACCCGGCAGATCGCGTCCCTCGGCCACATCTCCAACTTCTTCATGGCCGAGCCCACCGTCACCCTCGCCGAACGGCTGCTCCAGCTCTTCGGCCGGGAGGGCAGGGTCTTCTTCTGCAACTCCGGCGCCGAGGCCAACGAGGCCGCCTTCAAGATCGGCCGGCTGACCGGGCGCACCCACATGGTCGCCACCGACGGCGGCTTCCACGGCCGTACGATGGGCGCCCTCGCGCTCACCGGGCAGCCCGCCAAGCAGGACCCGTTCCGCCCGCTGCCCGCCGACGTCACCCACGTGCCCTACGGCGACGCACAGGCGCTGGCCGCCGCCGTCACCGAGGACACCGCCCTGGTCGTCATCGAGCCCGTGCAGGGCGAGAACGGCGTGATTGTCCCCCCGGCCGGCTATCTCAAGGCGGCCCGCGCGATCACCGCCGCCACCGGCGCGCTGCTCGTCCTCGACGAGGTGCAGACCGGCATCGGCCGGACCGGTACCTGGTTCGAGTACCAGGCCCACGAGGGCGTGCTGCCCGATGTCGTCACCCTCGCCAAGCAACTGGGCGGCGGACTGCCGCTCGGCGCGACGGTGGCCTTCGGCCGGGCCGCCGACCTCCTCCAGCCGGGCCACCACGGCACGACCTTCGGCGGCAACCCGGTCGCCTGCGCCGCCGGGCTCGCCGTTCTCGACACCATCGAGAACGAGGGGTTGCTGGAGAACGTCAAGCGGCAGAGCGAGAAGTTGCGGGACGGAATCGAGGGCCTCGGCCACCGGTTGATCGATTATGTCCGGGGCGCGGGTCTCCTCCTGGGTATCGTGCTCACCGAGCCGCTGGCAGCGCAGGTGCAGCAGGCGGCTCAGGAGGCCGGGTTCCTGGTGAACGCGCCCGCCCCGGACGTCGTTCGGCTGATGCCCCCGCTGAACCTCCGCGACGACGAGGCGGACGCGCTGCTCAGTGCCCTGCCCGGCATCCTCGACGCAGCGAGCGGGGACGGACGATCCGGAGAATGAGACGACGATGAGCCAGGCGCAGGAGTTCGACCAGTCCGGCGGGGCGGGGCCCGCGGTACCGCAGACCCGGACCGCCCGGCACCGCCGGATCGTGGACATCCTCAACCGGCAGCCGGTGCGGTCGCAGAGCCAGCTCGCGAAGCTGCTCGCCGACGACGGGCTGACGGTCACCCAGGCGACGCTCTCCCGGGACCTCGACGAGCTGAACGCGGTGAAGATCCGCAACACCGACGGGGAACTGATCTACGCGGTGCCGAGCGAGGGGGGGTTCCGCACCCCGCGGGCGCCGCTGGGGGAGTCGGCGAAGGAGGAGCGGATGCGGCGCCTCTCCCAGGAACTCCTGATCTCGGCGGAGGCGTCGGCGAACCTGGTCGTCCTGCGGACCCCTCCGGGGGCGGCGCAGTTCCTCGCGTCCGCGATCGACCAGGCGGAGCTGCAGGACATCCTGGGGACGATCGCGGGGGACGACACGCTGCTGCTCATCAGTCGTGAGCCCACCGGCGGACAGGCCCTCGCGGACCACCTGCTGCGCCTGGCCCAGAACGGCCACTGACCCGCGTGCGGGGCCCGGCCCGCCGACGGACAATGGGCATGTGATCTTCCGCGGCGGGCGGACAGGCGGGAGGCCAATCCCCTGGCGGCCGTCGAACGTATACAGAGGTGTGTCGGGATTCCGGTTCCCTGTCGGCCGCCTCCCGGACGAGGCTCTGCTGTCCGGGCTGGCCACCGGAGATCCGGAGCTCGCTGTGATCTTCGTACGGAGGTTCCAGCACCGGGTCTTCGGCGTCGCCATGGCCGTCACCGGGGACCAGCAGCTCGCCGAGGACATAGCTCAGCAGACCTTCGAGCGCGCCTGGCTGCATGCCCAGATCTACGACTCGCGCCGCGGCTCGGTCGCGACCTGGCTGACCACCATCGCGCACAACCTCGCCGTCGACGCCGTCCGCGCGCGGCGGACGGAACCGATGGCACCCGAGGACCTCGACCCCCTCCTCGACGCCGTCACCGAGACCCCCGAGCGGTGGGCGCTGGCCGACGAGGCCTCCACCCAGCTCCGGGCCGCACTGGCACGGCTGCCGCGGGAACAGGCCAGGGCCCTGATGATGGCAGGCATATACGGCATGACCGCCCAGCAGATCGCCGACGTGGAGAAGATCCCGCTGGGCACCGCCAAGACGCGGATCAGAGCGGCGATGGCGAAACTCCGCACCGCACTCGCGTCCCCGAAGCGAGGCGACCATGTCCAGTGACGCGCACTGCGAGAAGCTGCGGGAGATCGGCGCCGAGCTGGCGCTGGGCGTACTGCCCGGCCGCGAGCGGGCCGAAGCCGTCGCCCATCTGGACGGGTGCGCGGACTGCCGGGAGTACGTACGCCAACTGACCGGGATCGGCGACCGGTTGATCGGCCTGTTGCCGGACGGCGCACCGCCGCCCGGCTTCGAGACCCGGGTGGCGCGCAGTCTCAACGAGCAGGCGGCGGGAGCCGAAGGGCAGCGGCCCGTCGCCCGCGCCCCCCGCGGCTGGCGCAGCCACGCCCGGCGGGCCCGGCTGCGGCTCGCGGCGGTCGCCGCCACCCTCGCCGTCGCGGTCGGATTCGCGGGCTGGGCGATCGGCAGCGCCGTCGAGGGGGCCGTCACCGCCTCGCCCGCCGTCGAGTCCGAGCCCGTACTGGTCGGCGACATGACCCCGGCCGGGGGCGGGCAGCCCGTCGGCGAGGTGTACGCCCACCCCGGCAGCCCCGGCTGGATCTTCATGTCCGTGGCCCTCACCGGCACCCCGTACACCGGCAAGGTCACCTGCCTCCTGGAACGCGCCGACGGCGCCGCCGTCAGGGTCGGCGAGTTCCCGCTGCGTGCCGGACGCGGCAACTGGGGAGTGGCGGTACCCGTCGACCTCACCAAGTACACCGGCGCCCGTCTGACCTCTGCCGCCGGCACCGTCCTGGCCACCGCCGAGCTGCAGAAGGGCAAGGTGGTGGCCCCGCAGACGTGAACGGCCCACCTCGAGCAAGTGCGCACCGGCAGTCCCGCTCCGTGCTCGAGGCGTCGTGGATGTCGAGCCGGCGGTGGGCGTGAGATGCGCCGGCACCACGTGGCCGGCGACCGGCCGGGCGCCCGGTGCCGGCCGTGGGGCTCGGCCCGCGAGGCTCATGGCAGGGCGGCGCCCGCGCTCAGCCGGTGCAGCCGTGCGTATGTCCCCTCCCGCCCCAGCAGATCCGCGTGGGCGCCGTCCTCGACGACCCGGCCGCGGTCGAGCACCACGATGCGGGTGGCGTCGCGGACGGTCAGCAGGTTGTGGGAGATGACGACGGTCGTCCGTCCGGCCATCAGCCGGCGCAGCGGGTCCATGATCCGCCGGCCCGACCGCACGTCCAGCCCGGCCGTAGGTTCGTCGAGGAGGAGCACCGGCGCGTCCCGGATCATCGCCCGGGCGATCGCCAGCCGCTGGCACTGTCCGCCGGAGAGCGTCCGGCCACGCTGCCCGACGAGCGTGTCGTAGCCCTCCGGGAGCCGCTCGATGAACTCGTGCGCGTCCGCGGCCCGCGCCGCCGCGACGATCTCCGCCTCCGTGGCCCCCGGACGGCCGTAGGCGATGTTGTCCCGCACGGTGCCGTGGAAGACCAGCGTCTCCTGCAGCACCACCGCCACGCTCTCCCGCACGCCGGAAAGGCTGAGTTCGCGCAGGTCGGTCCCGTCCAGGCGGACCGCGCCCCGGTCGGGGTCGTAGAACCGCAACTGCAGCTTCGCCAGCGTGGACTTGCCCGCTCCACTCGCCCCGACCAGCGCCAGCGTCTCCCCGGGCGCCACGTGGAAGGACACGCCGGACAGCGCCCAGGCGGCCGTACCGGGATAGCGGAACCACACCCCGTCGAACTCGACGTCACCGTGCGCCCGGTGGATCCGCCGGGCCCCCGGCGCCTCGGTCACCTGGGGCCGCTGGTCCAGCAGCTCGATGATCCGTTCCGCCGAGGCGGAGGCCGCGTAGAAGGTGGTGCCGAGCCCGGACAGGCCGTGCACCGGGCTGTACAGCTTGCCGATCAGGGCGAGGAACACCAGCAGACCGCCGAGGGTGAGCTGGCCCTGCGCCAGCTTCCAGGTGCCGAGGCCCAGCACCGCGAGGCCGCCCGCCACCTCGATGAACTCGACGACGGGCCCGTACACGGCACGGATCCGTGCCGAGGCCATCGCCGCCCGGAACCTGCCGACGTTCTCCCGGTCGAACCGGCGCCCCTCCCATTCCTGCCGGTTGTACGCCTGCACCAGCACCACGTTGCCCAGCGACTCCTCGGCGATCGCGCTGAGCGAGCCGCCGCGCCGCCTGCGCTCCCGCGACGCCTCCTTGATCAGCCGGGAGAAGTGCCGGGCGGAGCACCAGAACAGCGGCACGATGACAAGGGCGAGCAGGGTCAGGTCCCAGCGCAGGTAGAACAGCAGACCGACGAAGACACCGAGGCGGATCACGTAGTACAGGGCGTCCGCCACGCCCGAGAGCAGGAACGTCTCCACGGCGTCGACGTCGCCCGTGACCCGGGAGAGCACGTCCCCGAGCCGTCGGCGCTCGAAGAAGCCCAGTGACAGCCCCTGGACGTGCCGGAAGACATCGGAGCGCAGCGACAGCAGGAAACGTTCGCCGACCCAGGTGGACGTCACGTCGTCGGCGAAGCCCAGCACGCCGGAGCAGACGACGAGACCGAGAAAAGCCGGTGCGACCCACAGGAACGGCCGCAGGTCCCGTGGCACCAGTACGTCGTCCACGACGATCTTGAACAGCCAGAGTTCCGCCGCGTCGACGGCCGGGGCGGTCAGGCTCAGCAGGACGACGGGCACCAGCCAGCGGCGGCCACCGCGGGTGTACGGCCAGAACCGCCGGAACACCTCACGCGGGGACACCGGGGGCGCGGCCGTGACGACATTGACGACGGCGTCGGAGGGCCCGTCGGTCGACGGCGGATGCGGCAGGACATGCACCATGACACAGATTCCCCGGGAACCAGCGGCAGAGCGGACCGGCTTTCCCGGTGGCCGGTCCGCTCCCCCTTCCCTCGCGGTCAGTAGCCGTTGTGCCCGTGCCGGTCGCCGTGGTCGTGGCGGTGCCCGTGCCGGTCGTCGTGGTCGTGGCCGTGGTCGTGGTCGTGGCGGTGCCCGTGCCGGTCGTCGTGGTCGTGGCCGTGGTCGTGGTCGTCATGGTGCCGGTGCATGGCCGGCATGAGGTTGCTGAAGATGGCCATGGTGTTCCTCCCTGAACTTGCTTCACACGGGATACGGCCGAGGGAGGAGATGAGATGGCGTATCACGGGAGAAATCCGAAAAACTTCGCAGCAAGGTCCGGCAGTCGTTTCGTCTGCGGGTGGGTGGGGGCTGATCGCGCCCCGCGGCGGAGCCGCAGATCGGTACAGCCCCGCGCTCCTGAGCGGCCGCTTCCGGCCGCGTCTCGACAGCCGCGGGCGGCGCCCTGGCGGCGCCGGTAATCATCCCCCCGACCTCACCTCAGCCCAGACGTGCGGCCAGCCCCCCGGTGCACCGCACCTCGTCACCAGCCGTGATCAGCAGAGCCTCGACATCCGGCAGGGATTCCAGCCAGGCCAACCCGGCCCGCGACCCCATCGCGAACGCCGCCGTGGCCCAGCAGTCAGCCCAGGTCAGATGGGGGCCGACGACCGTCACCGCCACCAGGTCCGTCACCGCGGACTTCCCGGTCCGCGGGTCGACGATATGGGCGCCCCGCTCCGCCGTTCCGGACGTGGCCACCGCCAGCTCGTCCACCCCCGCCGCCGTGATCACCGCCGCCAGCCCGCCCGGCCTGAGCGGATCGGCGATCCCCACCCGCCATGCCCGCGTGGGCTCGGGTGCGCCGAACATCTGGACGTCGCCGCCCCCGTTCACGCTCACCCCCGTCACCCCGGCCACCCGCGCCAGTGCCCGCGCCGCCCGCTCGACGGACCAGCCCTTGACGATGCCGGTGGGGTCCAGGCTCCCCCGGTAGCGGGTGCTGAACCAGCCGTCGCTCACCCGCTCCGCCTCGGCGGCGAGCTCCAGCACCTCGGCCACCTCGGGGTCGCACTCCGCGAGGCCGATCTCCTCCCGCGCCAGCCGGGACACCTGGCTGTTCTCGCGGTAGGTGCTGAACACCTCGTCGACCCGGTGCAGTCCGGCGACCGCCTCGTCGAGGGCGGCCCGTACGGCATCCGGATCCCCGCCACGGACGTCGAAGGAGAAGACGGTCCCCATGACCTCCTCCGCATGACGCACCGCGGGGGGAGCCTCCGCGTCCGCCACCGCCTCAGCCACCGGCCTGGTCCAGCGCCGACTGCAGCGACTGCTTGTAGCCGGTGCTGGTGTAGGTGGCCCCGGAGACCGAGTCGATATTCGCGTTCCCGGCCGCCACCGCCTCCTGGTTGAGCTTCGGTACGGACAGTGCGGTCTTCTGGTCGCTGGTGCCGCCGCTGGGCGCCTGTACGGCCTCCGCCTTGGTGATCTTTCCGCCGGAGACGGTGATCCGGACCTGCACCGGCCCGTACTGGGTCTGCGCGACCTGCCCGGTCACCGTCTTGGCCTGCGCCTGCGCGGAGCCGGAGGTGCCCGAGGAACCCGACGAGGAGCCGGTCGCGCCCGAGGAGCCCGAGGAGCCGGTCGCGCCCGCCGTCTCCTTCATCTTGTCCAGCGCCGACTGCAGCGACTGCTTGTAGCCGGTGCTGGTGTAGGTCGCGCCGGAGACCGAGTCGATGTTCGCGCTCTGCGCGGCCACCGTCTCCTTGTTCAGCTGCGGCACCGACAGCGCGGTCTTCTGGTCGCTGGTGCCGCCCTTGGGCGCCTGGACCGCCTCGGCCTGCGTGATCTTGCCGCCTGCGACGGTCAGCCGCACCTGCACGACCCCGTACTGGGTCTGGGTCGCGTCACCGGTGACGGTGGTGGCGCCGGCGGCCCCGGTGCCGCCCTGCGGCGACTCCTGTCCCGCCGCCGCGGCCGAGGGGGCCGCGCCCGCCGCCGACGCGGACGCCGGGTCGGACGACGGCTTCAGCGACAGCAGCAGCACGACACCGGACACGGTCGCCGCGGTGGCCAGCACCACACGCCGGATGGGGTGACTCTTCCTCATCGTTTCCGAACTCCCGATTCCCTGGATTCCGTGGTCCCGTCGCTCACATCTCGAACGACTCGTGATGGATGCGGCGGGCGGGAACCCCCGCGCCGCGCAGCGCTTCGTACACTCCCTGCGCGAACCCGGGCGGGCCGCACATGAAGACGTCGTGGTTGTCGATGTCCGGGATCTTCCGCTGGAGGTTCTCCGCGGAGATGTCCGGCCGTTCGCCCTCCGGGCTGTTGACCGCGTACATCAGCCGGGCTCCGCGCTCGTTGGCGATCTTGGCCAGTTCGTCCCAGAGCGCCAGGTCCTGCGTGGTGTTGGCACGGTAGAGCAGGGTCAGGTCGCCGGCGGCGCCGGGCAGCGTCTCGAACAGCGCCCGCATGGGCGTGATCCCGACGCCGCCCGCCACCAGCAGAACCTTGCCGCGGCTGCGCCGGGACGCGGTCATCGCCCCGTACGGCCCTTCGGCCCACACCTTGGTTCCGGGCCGTAGTTCGCGCAGCCGCGCGCTGTGGTCGCCGATCGCCTTGACGGTGATCCGCAGCATGTCGGGGCGGGGCGCCGCCGACAGCGAGTACGGGTGCGAACTGAACCGCATCCCGGGGGCCATGAACCGCCAGCGGAAGAACTGGCCGGCCTGCGCGCCCATCCGGTGCAGCTTGCGCCCGCCGATCAGCACCGACACGATGCCCGGCGTCTCCTCGATGACCGCCTCGACCCGCATCCGGTGCCGCAGGTTGAGCCGGATCGGGGTGAGGATCCGGTACCAGAGGACCAGCGCGGTGACGGCGCCGTACAGGCCGTACCAGAAGGTCTTGGCGATCGGCGTGAGGGCGAAGTCGTTGCCGGTGGTGATCTGGTGCCAGAAGGTCAGGAACACCGCCCCGTACGTGAGCAGGTGCACGTGGTACCAGGTGTCGTACGGCATCCTGCGCCGGACCGGGCCGATCGAGGTGAGGCCGATGACCACGAACAGGCCGGTGCCGATGGCCGCCTTGCCCATGTCGGGGAGCTGGTTGATGGAGTCGATGGTCTGCTGGACGATGTCGTTCAGCGTCTTGCCGGCCTGCAGGGCATAGCCCCACATGATGAGGAAGACGTGCGCGAAGACCAGGCAGAGGGTGTAGCGGCCGCTCATCGCGTGCCAGCGGGCGACGCGGTCGGAGCCGACCCGCCGCTCCAGCGCCGGCACCCGGGCCATCTGCAGCACGACGAGTGCCATCAGGTACCCGGCCAGCAGCCCGGTGATGCGGCCGGCGTTGAGGATCTTGCCGTTCTGGTCGGCGATGGACGGGGTGTTGTGCCACCACAGCCACAGCACGGCCGCCGCGCCCGCCCATACGGCGAGCAGCAGCGGTACGGCCGGGGAGCGGCGCGGGCGGATGCGGCGCATCGTCTGGCGGCGGGCGGCACGTCCGCCTGCGAGCGTGGTGGTCACGGTTCCTCCGTGGGGCTTTGACCCTTGGCCCACAGATACGTGCGGCACAGCCTGAGTGTTCAGAGACCCGCGGAGTCCAGTGCGGACTGGAGTGACTGCTGGTAACCCTCACTGGTGTAGGTGGCCCCGGAGACGGTGTCGATCTGCGCGCTCTGTGCCGTCAGCGCCTCGCGGCGCAGCTCCGGCAGGGCGTAGCTGTTGATCTGCTGGTCCCGGGGGTTGTCCTGCGGGTACTGGAGCGCCGTGACTTCGGTGATCTTGCCGCTCTTGATGGTCACCCGCACCTGGACGGGGCCCCAGCGGGTCTGGACGGTGTCCCCGGTCACGGTCTTGGTGCCGGTGCTGCTGCTCCCGGACGTGCCGGAGCCGCCGGAGCCTTTGGTCGCGCCCGGTGCGGCGCTCGCGCTGCTCGACGGCGCCGGGGCCGCCGAGTCCGTGACCACGGTCGGGCTGGTGTGCGGCTTCAGCGCCAGCAGCATCACTATTCCGGAGACGGTGGCCGCGCTCGCCAGCATGATGCGGCGCAGGGGACGGTTCTTGTTCAGTGCGTGCACAGCAGCGGCCTCACAGCTCGAACGACTCGTGGTGGATACGGCGGTCCGCCACTCCGGCGGCCCGCAGCGCGCCGTACAGCTCCTGGGCGAAGCCGTGCGGGCCGCAGATGTACACGTCGTGCCCGGCGAGACCGGGGACGGTCGCCCGCAGCGCGTCCGCGGTCAGGGCGGGGCGTTCGCCGCGCGGACCGTTGAGGGCGTAGAGGACCCGGGCCCCACGCCACCGCGCGACCGCCTCCAGCTCGCCGCCCAGCGCCAGGTCCTCGGCCGTACGCGCCCGGTAGAGCAGCGTGACCTCGCCGGGCAGCGTCTCGAAGAGCGCCCGCAGCGGGGTGACCCCGACGCCGGCCGCGATCAGCAGGGACCGGTGACCGGTGGCCCGGTCGGCAGTGAGGGAGCCGTACGGCCCCTCCGCCCACACCCGGGTACCGGGGCGCAGCAGCGCCACGGCCGTACTGTGGTCGCCGAGCGCCTTGACCGTGATCCGCAACAGGTCGCCGCGCGGCGGCGCCGACAGCGAGTACGGCGTGGACGTCCAGCCCATGCCGTCGCCGCCGAAGAACCGCCAGCGGAAGAACTGCCCGGCCTGCGCGCCCAGTTCACCGATCCGCCGGCCCCGCACCACGACGGAGTACACACCGGGCGCCTCCTGCTGCACGGACTCCACCCGCAGCCGGTGCCGGAGGTTGAGCCGCACCGGCGCCAGGACCCGGAACCACACCACCAGAGCCGCGACCCCCAGGTACAGCGCGTACCAGAAGGCGGTGGCGACCGGCTTGCCGTTGAAGTCGTTGCCCAACGTCAGCTGGTGGAAGAAGGCGAGGAAGACGGCCGCGTAGGTGAGCAGGTGGACGTAGTACCAGAACTCGTAGCTGGTACGCCGGCGCGCGGCGCGCATCGAGGTGATGCCTACGGCGAAGAGGATCACCGTGCCGGCGGTCGCCTTGAGCATGTCGGGGTAGTCCAGGACGACGTTCAACGTCTCGTGGACTATCGAGGCGTGGTCCTGGGCCGCGTACCCGGTGAGGATCAGCGCGATGTGCGCGACCAGCAGACAGACGGTGTACCGCCCGGCCATCGCATGCCACCGCGCCACCCGGTCGGAGCCGACCCGGACCTCCAGCAGCGGCACCCGGGCCATCAGGCCGACGAGCACCGCGCAGGCGTACCCGCACAGCAGCCCGGCCATCCGCCCGGCCCCGGTCAGCCAGCCCGCCGCTCCGACGACCGAGCCGGTGTCCGACCACCACAGCACGATCACGGCCGCCGCCCCGGCCCACAGCACGGCGAGCACGACGGCGGCGGGGGAGCGGCGCGTGGCCACGGCGTGCATGGCCGAGGCCGTACGCCGTTCGTCCACGGTCGTCATGAGGTGTGTCCTTTCTCCGTTCGCTGCCGCCACTGTGCAGCCCGAACCTCTGAGCGACCTCTCAGTGACCACTGTGCTCAGCCGACTCAGAGCAAACTCAGAGGGCCGCGGGTCACCGCCCTCCTCCCGGAGGAGCGATGCTGGTAGACGCGATGAACACGACCCGCTCCGGCCGCCCCGCCCTCACCCGACCCGACGGCACCCCGCTCCGCGTCCTCGTCGTCGACGACGACCCCGACCTCGCGGAGGTGCTCACCGGTGCCCTGCGCTACGAGGGGTGGGAGGTCCGCGAGGCCGGCGACGGTGCGACCGCGCTGACCGCCGCCCGCGAACTGCTCCCGGACGCGGTGGTCCTCGACGTGATGCTCCCGGACACCGACGGCTTCGCCGTGCTCCGCTCGCTGCACCAGGTCAAGCCGGACGTCTGTGTGCTCTTCCTCACCGCCCGGGACGCCGTCGAGGACCGTATCGCCGGCATCACCGCGGGTGGCGACGACTACGTCACCAAGCCCTTCAGCCTGGAGGAGGTGGTCGCCCGGCTACGCGGCCTGCTGCGCCGCGCCGGCATGGCCCGCCAGCAGGAGGACGGCCCCCGGCTGGTGGTCGGCGACCTGACCATGGACGAGGAGGCCCGCGAGGTGACCCGGGCGGGCGAGCTGATCGAACTCTCCCCGACCGAGTTCGAACTCCTCCGCTTCCTGATGCGCAACCCGCGCCGCGTCCTCAGCAAGGCACAGATCCTCGACCGCGTCTGGTCCTACGACTTCGGCGGCCGCGCCCATGTCGTCGAGCTGTACATCTCCTACCTGCGCAAGAAGGTGGACTCGGGCCGCGAACCCATGATCCACACGGTTCGCGGCGCGGGCTACGTCCTCAAACCGACGACCAGGTGACCAGGTGACTCTCCTACGACGGCTACGGCACCTGCCCCGCCCCCGCACCCTCCGCGCCCGCCTCACCGCCGGCCTGGTCGTGCTGCTGGCGGTGAGCTGCGCGGCCGTGGGCGTCGCCGCGGTGGTCGAGCTGGACGGCTTCCTCACAGGGCGCCTGGACCAGCAGCTCCAGCAGACCGGCCCGAGCTTCCCGCAGTCCCTCGAACACGGGAAGTTCAAGCCCAGCGACCGGGACGGCGACGAGCACGGCGACACCCGCCGCCAGGCCGCCGGCACCTTCGGCGCCCGCCTGCTCAACGGCCAGGTCACCAACGCGGCCCTGATCCCCTCGGGCGCCGACCCGGACCTGACCGTCGCCCTCACGGACCGCGACCGCGCGGCCCTCGCCGGACTGCCGGTGGACGGCCGCGGTCACACGGTCCGCCTCTTTTCGATCGGCGACTACCGGCTCCTGGCCTGGACGGGCCGCGACGGCGACGTCCTGGTCACCGGTCTCCCCCTGGAGCCGGTGCGGGCCACCGTGCACCGCCTCGAACTGGTCGCCGCCGGCGTCTTCGGCCTCGCCCTCGCCGCGGCCGGGGTGGCCGGCGCCCTCTGGGTCCGCTGGTCCCTGCGTCCGCTGAGCCGCGTCGCGGACACCGCCACCCGGGTCAGCGAACTTCCACTCGCCAGCGGCGAGGTGACCCTGCCGCCCCGCGCTCCCGAGTCCGACCCGCGCAGCGAGGTCGGCCGGATGGCCACCGCCTTCAACCGCATGCTGGGCCACGTCGAGGACGCGCTCACCAAACGCCACGCCAGCGAGGAACGACTGCGCACCTTCGCCGCCGACGCCAGCCACGAACTGCGCACCCCGGTCGCCTCGGTCCGCGGCCACGCGGAACTGGCGCTGCTCCACCCGGGACCGCTGCCTCCCGAGATCACCCGGGCCCTGGAACGCATCGCCGCCGAGTCCTCCCGGATGGGCGAGATGGTCGACGACCTCCTCCTGCTGGCCCGCCTGGACGCGGGCCGCCCGCTGGAACGCCAACCGGTCGACCTCACCCGCCTGACCCTGGACGCGGTGACGGACGCCCGCGCGACGGGCCCGGACCACCGCTGGACCCTGGACCTGCCCGAGGAACCGGTGACGGTGCCGGGTGACACGCACCGCCTGCAACAGGTGTTGGCCAACTTGTTGGCCAACGCACGTCTGCACACGTCCGTGGGCACGAAGGTGACGGTGACGCTGGAGACGGACGGCGGGACGGCGGTCCTCCAGGTCCAGGACGACGGCCCGGGCATCCCGGCAGACATCCAGCCGGGCGTCTTCGAACGCTTCACCAGAGCAGAACACCGCCGCCGCGCGGACGCCTCCGGCGGGGGAGCGGGCCTGGGCCTGTCGATCGTGGCGGCGGTGGTGGAGGCACACGGGGGGACGGTCGCCCTGGCAAGCGCCCCAGGATCAACGACGTTCGCGGTCACGCTCCCGCTCGGGTGACCCGGTCAGGACCGGTTCCCCGGTGCTACCGCGAGCCGCCGCGCACATCAACGGGCACCACGGACACCACCGTCATCAGTACCGGGTGATCGCCGTGGCCCCGCCGGCGGTCCCGATGGCGATGTGCGGCGCCCGGGCCGGATCCGCCCACCGGAGGATCTCCTGCATCGCGTCCAAGGGCACCGACACGCAACCGGCGGTGGCGCCCTGCCCGTTGACATGCAGGAAGATCCCGGCGCCCCGCCCCCGCACGGGCCGCTCGTAGTTGAACCCGATCACCAGTGCGTGCGCGTACTGCGTCGTGTACGACGACAGCTGCTCGGACTCGGTGGTACGGCAGTCGGCGGGCAACGGCTCGACCCAACGGTTGTAGGAGGTCGAGTCGTTGTCCTGGCACCACCACGAATTCGCCGTCACCGGCCGGTACGTGACAGAGGTCCCCGCCGGCGCCGGCAGGATGCCGAACCCGAACGGAACGTCGAACAACCCCGTCGGAGTGGTGTTCGTACCCTGCTGCCGCTCGGCCCCCTCGACCAGCCCCTTCGCCCCGAACCGGGCCGCGGCCGACCCCACCTGCGCCCACTGCCCGTCCCGACGCTCCCACCAGGTCAAGGTCCCCGAGGTCGAATTCAGCGCGGACGCCTCCGCGGTGATCAGCTGGTCGCCGCCGCCCGTGTCGGCCATACGCGCGGGCAGCGGCGAGGCGTCCCCGTCCCCCGGTGCCGCGCCGAGCAGCAGCAGGGAAGCCGAGACGAGGGTGACGACGATGCCTGGACGCATGGCTCAGACGGTAGAGGGCGGCAGCGGCAACGGCAGCCCGGGTAGGCCATCCAGGCTCACCGCGATGTGGTCCTTCTTCTCGAAGTACGCGCTCAGCGAGGCGTCGTCCTCGCGTGCGAAGCGCCTCCCGTGCAGGTCGCGGTCGGCGTCGTACGCCATGTAGGGGACCGCGTAACCGCAGGTGTCCCGGACGAGTTCGGCGTGCACGACGATGATCGCGCGCAGGCCGTGCGGGGTGGGGTCGATGCCGGGGAAACGGGTCAGCAGGTCCCCGAAGCGCGGGTCGTCGCGGAAGACCGGCTCGCCGCGGCCGTGCACCCGCACGATGTTCGGCGGGCCCTGGAACGCGCACCACATCAGGGTGATGCGGCCGTTCTCCCGCAGGTGGGCGATGGTCTCGGCGTTGGAGCCGGCGAAGTCCAGGTAGGCCACGGTGTGTTCGTCGAGCACCGCGAAGGAGCCCTTGAGGCCCTTGGGGGAGAGGTTGACCGTGCCGTCGCCCGCGAGCGGGGCGGTGGCGGTGAAGAACAGGGGCTGTTCCTCGATGAACGTGCGGAGCCTGCCGTCGATGCGCTCATAGGTCTTTCCCATACCGGGCAATTATCGGCGCATTCACTTCGGGCGGCTGAGCAATTCCGGCATCCGGACGCCGCGGGCGGGCCCCAGGCCTTCGGACACCACTGTGGCCGCCCCGGCCGGCGCTGTACACGGGGCGGCCACAGCTGCCTGTCACGTCACTTGGTGAGCGTGCAGGCGGCCAGGGAGTCGAGGCCGGCCGGCTTGGCCGACGTACGGCCGATCGCGATCGCGATCCGGTCGATGGTCGACTTCCGCTTGTCCGCCAGGGGGCCGAGGATCGCGTTCTGCACGAAGTTCGGGCCGCCCTGGCCGACCGTGGTCCGAAGCCGGTTGTCGGCCTCGTCGATCTGAGTCTGGAGCAGGGTGAGGTTCCGGTCGACCTCCGCTTGCGCGGACGCGGGGATCGCCGGCAGCTGCGAGGCGACGTCGGGGCAGGTGATCGTGCCCACCGCGGAGCCGCCGGTGCTCGTGCCGGTGCTGCCGGTCGACTGCTGCTGGGTGGCCGCCGCGCTCGGCGTGGCCGAGGCCGTGCCCGTCGCCGTACCGCTGCCCGTGTTCGTGCCGCTGCCGGTGTTCGTGCCGGTCCCGCTCGCGTTCAGGGTGCACGGCGCCAGCGCGTCCAGGCCGGTCGGCTTGGCGGCCGTACGGCCGATCGCCGTCGCGATCCGGTTGACGGTCGCCACGCGCTTGTCCTTGAGGGGACCGAGGATCGCGTTGTTCACGAAGTTCGGGCCGCCCTGGCCCACCGTGTCGACCAGCCGCTTGTTGGCCTCCTGGATCTGGGTCTGGAGGAGCGTGAGGTTGCGGTCCACCTCGGCCTTCGCGGAGGCGGGGATCGCCGGCAGCTGCGAGGCGACGTCCGGGCAGGTGATGGTGGAGGGCGAGGCGGCGAGGGTGCGCGCGTTGCTCGTGCCACTGCTCTTGTCGGGCGTACCGGCGAGGGCCGAACCGGCGATGACCGCACCGGACAGCGCCACGGCGGCGGCACCGCCGATGAGCGCGACGCGACGCTTGTTGTACTTCGGAAGAGCCCTGGACATGCGGATGCCTCACTCGGGTCAGAGGTGGGTTTACAAAAGCGGCGCCGGCGTTCAGGTATGGGTACGAGAAAGCGGTTTCGTTTGTTCAAACCCCTTTCATAGATCTCCGGCACGGCCCGGCAGGTCGCCGTGACCGGAGCGGGTTGGATTGACGAATCATGCAGAGCTCTGCATACTCATGCATAGTAAGGGGATGTACGTGAGGAGGCACCCATGACCGAGCGCGTCGTACTCGCCTACTCGGGCGGGCTGGACACCTCCGTCGCCATCGGCTGGATCGCCGAGGAGACGGACGCCGAGGTCATCGCCGTCGCGGTGGACGTCGGTCAGGGCGGCGAGGACCTGGACGTCATCCGCAAGCGCGCGCTCGCGTGCGGCGCGGTCGAGGCCGAGGTCGCCGACGCCCGGGACGAGTTCGCCGAGGAGTACTGCCTCCCGGCGGTCAAGGCCAACGCCCTCTACATGGACCGCTACCCGCTGGTCTCCGCCCTCTCCCGGCCGGCGATCGTCAAGCACCTGGTCGCCGCCGCCCGCAAGCACGGCGCCGGCACGGTCGCCCACGGCTGCACCGGCAAGGGCAACGACCAGGTCCGCTTCGAGGCCGGCATCGTCGCCCTCGCCCCCGACCTGACCTGCATCGCCCCGGTCCGCGACTACGCGATGACCCGCGACAAGGCGATCGCCTTCTGCGAGGCGAAGCGCCTCCCGATCGCGACCACCAAGAAGTCCCCGTACTCCATCGACCAGAACGTCTTCGGCCGCGCTGTCGAGACCGGCTTCCTGGAAGACATCTGGAACGGCCCGATCGAGGACATCTACGAGTACACGGAGAACCCGGCCACCCCGCGCGAGGCCGACGAGGTGGTCATCACCTTCCGGGCGGGCGCCCCGGTGGCGATCGACGGCAGGCCCGTCACCGTGCTCCAGGCCGTCCAGGAGCTGAACCAGCGCGCGGGCGCCCAGGGCGTCGGCCGGATCGACATGGTCGAGGACCGGCTGGTCGGCATCAAGTCCCGCGAGGTGTACGAGGCTCCAGGCGCCATCGCGCTCATCACGGCCCACCAGGAGCTGGAGAACGTCACCGTCGAGCGTGAACTCGCCCGCTACAAGCGGCAGGTGGAGCAGCGCTGGGGCGAACTCGTCTACGACGGCCAGTGGTTCTCCCCGCTCAAGCGCGCCCTGGACGGCTTCGTCGACGAGGCGAACCAGCACGTCACCGGCGACATCCGGATGACCCTGCACGGCGGCCGCGCGGTCGTCACCGGCCGCCGCTCCGCGTCCTCCCTCTACGACTTCAACCTCGCCACCTACGACACCGGCGACACCTTCGACCAGGCCGCGGCCAAGGGCTTCATCGACATCTACAGCCTGTCGTCGAAGATCGCTGCGCAGCGTCAACTGCGGGCGTAGCCCGACGCGACCTCGCGTAACCGGTCGCGACCTCGCGCAACCAGTAGCGTGACGACCGCCTCCCCGTTCATGGCCGGGGAGGCGGCGCCACATCCGTATCTCTCTAGGAGCAACGCAAGTGAGCAGCAACAGCGGTGACGTTCGGCTCTGGGGCGGCCGTTTCGCCGACGGTCCCGCCGAGGCCCTGGCGAAGCTGTCCGCGTCCGTCCACTTCGACTGGCGGCTCGCGCCCTACGACATCGCCGGTTCGCGTGCCCACGCGCGCGTGCTGCACAAGGCGGGCCTGCTCACCGAGGACGAACTCCAGCGCATGACCGCCGGACTCGACCAGTTGGAGGCCGATGTCGCCGACGGCTCCTTCGTGGGCACGATCGCCGACGAGGACGTCCACACGGCCCTGGAGCGCGGCCTCCTGGAGCGCCTCGGCGCCGACCTCGGCGGCAAACTGCGCGCCGGCCGCTCCCGCAACGACCAGGTGGCGACGCTCTTCCGGATGTACCTCCGGGACCACGCCCGCACGATCGGCGGACTGATCGCCGACCTCCAGGACGCCCTGATCGGCCTCGCGGAGGCCCACCCGGACGTGGCCATGCCCGGCCGCACCCACCTCCAGCACGCCCAGCCGGTGCTCTTCGCCCACCACGTCCTGGCCCACGTCCAGTCCCTGTCCCGGGACGCCGAGCGGCTGCGCCAGTGGGACGAGCGCACGGCCGTCTCCCCGTACGGCTCCGGCGCCCTCGCCGGCTCCTCGCTCGGCCTGGACCCGGAGGCGGTGGCGAAGGACCTCGGCTTCGAGCACGGCAGCTCCGCGAACTCCATCGACGGCACGGCCTCCCGCGACTTCGTGGCGGAGTTCGCCTTCATCACGGCGATGATCGGGGTGAACCTCTCCCGGATCGCCGAGGAGATCATCATCTGGAACACGAAGGAGTTCTCCTTCGTGACCCTGCACGACGCGTTCTCCACGGGCTCCTCGATCATGCCCCAGAAGAAGAACCCGGACATCGCGGAGCTGGCCCGTGGCAAGTCCGGCCGCCTGATCGGCAACCTGACCGGTCTGATGGCCACCCTGAAGGCCCTGCCCCTCGCCTACAACCGCGACCTCCAGGAGGACAAGGAGCCGGTCTTCGACTCCTGCGACCAGTTGGAGGTCCTGCTCCCCGCATTCACCGGCATGATGGCCACCCTCACCGTCAACCGCGAGCGCATGGAGGAACTGGCCCCGGCCGGCTTCTCCCTCGCCACCGACATCGCGGAGTGGCTGGTCAAGCAGGGCGTTCCCTTCCGCGTGGCCCACGAGGTGGCGGGCGAGTGCGTCAAGGCGGCCGAGGCCGAGAACAAGGAACTGGACGAACTGACCGACGACCAGTTCGCGAAGATCAGCGCCCACCTGACCCCCGAGGTACGGACGGTCCTCAACGTCCCGGGCGCCCTGGCCTCACGCAACGGCCGCGGCGGCACGGCGCCGAGCGCGGTGGCGATCCAGCTGGCGGAAGTGAAGGCGGATGTAGCGGACCAGCACTCCTGGGCAACGGCCCGGCAGCAGGCCTAAAGGGGCGCGGGGCTGTGTCGACATGCGGCTACGCCGCGTGGGCGCGACAAGCCACAAGGCGTCCGCACCCGCCAACACACCGCACCACCCGAGCCCTGAGGCGAAGCTCATCGCGGGTTACGTTGGTCAGAAGCCGAACCGGAGCCGACCTGACGGAGCCCGCGATGCCCTTCGCCCGACTGGCAACAGCAACAACCCCCACCTGCCACATCGGCCTCGGCCTCGCCGCAGTCGGCCGCCCCGGCTACATCAACCTCGGCCGCGAGGAGGATCTCGGCGAGGACCGCAGTGTCGGCGCCCTCCGCCACCGCACGCACGAACTCCTCGACGCCGCCTACGCCCAGGGCGTCCGCTACTTCGACGCGGCCCGCTCCTACGGCCGCTCCGAGGAGTTCCTCGCCGACTGGCTGAACGCCCGCCCGGACGCCGCCGCCGACGTGGTCGTCGGCAGCAAATGGGGCTACACCTACACCGCCGGCTGGTCCGCGGACGCCGAGACGCACGAGGTCAAGGACCACAGCGTCCAGACCTACGACCGCCAGCGCGCCGAGACCGCCGAGCTCCTCGGCGACCACCTCGACCTCTACCAGATCCACTCGGTGACCCCGGACAGCCCGGCCCTCACCGACAAGGAACTGCACGCCCGCCTCGCGGAAGCGGCGGCCACCGGCCTCACCGTCGGTTTCTCCACCAGCGGCCCCGCGCAGGCCGACGCCATCCGTGCCGCCCTCGCCGTCACGGTCGACGGCGAGCCTCTCTTCCGTACCGTCCAGTCGACGTACAACGCCCTGGAGACCTCGGCCGGACCGGCCCTCGCCGAGGCGCACGACGCCGGACTGACGGTGATCGTGAAGGAGGGCATGGCCAACGGCAGGCTGGCCGCCCCGCATTCCCCCGACGCGCTGCGGGCCGTGGCCGAGGAGACCGGTCTCGGCTGTGACGCCGTGGCCCTCGCCGTCGTACTGCGACAGCCCTGGGCCGGAGTCGTCCTGTCCGGCGCGGCGACACTCACCCAGCTCGCCTCCAACCTGCACGCGGCCGCCGTCGACCTCGACGAGGACCAGCTGGCCCGCCTCGCCGCCCTGGCCGAGGAGCCGGACGCCTACTGGGAGCGCCGCGGCAGCCTGCCCTGGCACTGACGCGGCACCACCCCTGACCAGCCTCTCGTGACTCACACATGCCCAGTATGAGACAAGCGTGTCTCACGTGGGTTACTCTTGTCTCATGGCCCTCGATCGTGAGCAGGTGCTGCGCAGCGCAGCCGCGTTGCTGACCCGCAAATCCACCGCGACCATGGACGAGGTCGCCAGGGCCGCCGGGATCAGCCGGGCCACCCTGCACCGGCACTTCGCGGGCCGGGACGCGCTCGTGCGCGCGCTGGAGGCGCTCGGTATCGAGGAGTGCGAGGCGGCCCTGGACACGGCCCGCCTGGACGAGGGCCCGGCGGCCGACGCCGTGCACCGCCTGGTCCGCGAGATCGAACCGGCCGCCGGGCTCCTGGCCTTTCTCTACACCGAGAACCAGCTGTTCGAGGGCGAGCAGCAGAACCAGGGCTGGACCCGGATCGACGACCGCATCGCGGCCCTCTTCCGGCGCGGCCAGCAGAGCGGCGAGTTCCGTATCGATCTCACCCCCGCCTGGCTCACCGAGGCGCTGTACGGCCTGCTGGCCTCCGCCGCCTGGGCGGTGACGGAGGGCAGGGTCGCCCCCAAGGACTTCACCCACATGATCGTCGAGCTGCTGCTCGGCGGTGCACGACGAAGAGAGGAATCATGACCAGCACCGTGCGGCCGGCGTTCGCCACGGAGACGGAGGAGAGGCGTCCGGGCCGCTGGGCCGCGCTCACGGTGTTGGTGCTCGCCGTGCTCCTGGTGGCCGTGGACGCGACCGTCCTCGGTCTTGCGACCCCCTACATCAGCGAAGACCTCCAGCCCTCCGGCACCCAATTGCTGTGGATCGGTGACGTCTACTCGTTCGTCATCGCGGGACTGCTGGTCTCCATGGGCAGCCTCGGCGACCGCATCGGCCGCAAGCGGATCCTGCTCGGCGGCGCGACGGCGTTCGGCGCGATATCCGTCCTGAACGCGTACGCGACGACCCCCGGGACGATGATCGCGGCCCGTGCCCTGCTGGGCGTCGCCGGCGCGACCCTGATGCCCGCCACCCTCGCCCTGATCCGCAACCTCTTCCACGACCCGCGCGAGCGCAGCCTCGCCGTCGGCATCTGGGGCGCCACCGCCTCCGCCGGTACGGCCGTCGGCCCGATCGTGGGCGGCTTCCTGCTCGAACACTTCTGGTGGGGCTCGGTCTTCCTGATCAACCTGCCGGTGATGGTGGTCCTGGTCCTCGTCGGCATCAGGACGCTCCCCGAGTCCCGCAACCCCGACCCCGGTCCCTGGGACCTGATCAGTGTCGTCCTCTCGCTGGTCGGCATGATCGCGGTCGTGTACGCGGTGAAGGAGGCCGCGACCCACGGCCTCACCGGAGTCACCGCGGCCACCGCCCTCCTCGGCACCGCGGCCCTCTACGGCTTCGTCCGCCGCCAGTTCACCCTGCCCAAGCCCCTGCTGGACATGCGGCTGTTCCGCGGCCGCGGCTTCAGCGGCGCGGTCCTCGCCGACCTGCTGACCGTGCTCGGCATGTCGGGCCTGGTGTTCTTCCTCTCCCAGTACCTGCAACTGGTCCAGGGCAGGCATCCGTTCGAGGCGGGCCTGGCCGAACTCCCGGCGGCCGTCGGCGCGGTGGCGGCGGGCCTGGTGGCCGGCCGGGCGGCCCGCCGTCACTCGGTGCGGGCGGTGGTCTCCGGTGGCCTGGCCGCCGTCGGCGTGGCCCTCGCGGCCCTGACCACGCTCTCGCAGTCCACCGGCTACCCGATCCTCGGCGCGGCCCTCCTGGTGGTCGGCGTCGGCGCCGGCTTCTCCTTCACGGTGACGGCGGACGTGATCCTCTCCAGCGTCCCCAGGGACCAGGCCGGCGCCGCCTCGGCGGTCTCCGAGACGGCGTACGAACTGGGCGCGGCCCTGGGCATCGCCCTGCTCGGCTCGATCGTGATGGGCGTCTACCGCGGTTTCCCGGGCCCGGCGGGCACCCCGGCCGCCGCCCACGAATCCCTGGGCGCGGCGGTGCAGGCGTCGACGGCCATGCCCCCGCAGACGGCGACCGAGATGCTGGCCGCGGCCCGGGACTCCTTCGTGCACGGCCTGCACCTGGCCTCCGGCGCGGGCGCCGCGGTCCTGCTGGCGACGGCGGTGGCGGCCTGGTTCCTGCTGAAGGGGCAGAAACTGGAAGGCGCCCCGTCGGCGTGACGCCTCACTTCTGGTAACCGAGCACCGTCATCATCCCGCTCTCCGAGTGGTACTGGTTGTGGCAGTGCAGCATCCACAGCCCGGGGTTGTCGGCGTCGAAGTCGAGCACCAGCTTGCGGTGCGGCAACACGATCGTGGTGTCCTTCCGGGCCCCCGCCGAGTTCAGCCCGGTGACCGAGAACGTGTGCCCGTGCAGATGCATCGGATGCCACATGTCGGTCGCGTTGATGAGCGTCAGCCGCACCCGCTCACCGGCCCGCACCGCATGCCGCTGCCGCACGTCGTACGTCTTGTGGTCGAACCCCCAGTCGTACCTCTCCATGGTGCCGGTGATCCTGATCCGCAGGTCGCGGTCGGGTTTCCGGTCGTCCATGCGGACGGATTCGGCCGGCAGCAGCCGGCGGGCCGGCACGATCTCACGGTCCAGCTCGTTCGGGCGGGCATCCGGCGCCGGAAGGTTTCTTCCCTTGTCGGTACGGAGGAGCGCAAGCGCCTTGCCCGGCTTGCCCTCGGCGAGTGCGACGAGCGGGAAGACGCCGTCCTTGGCGGTGACGAGGACGTCGTACCGCTCGGCCATGCCGATGAGCAGGGCGTCGGTCTTCGTGTGCTGGACGGGGTAGCCGTCGGTGTGGGTGACGGTCATGGGGTGGTCGCCGAGCGCGACCCGGAAGGCCGTCTCGGAGCCCGCGTTGATGATCCGGATCCGGATGCGGTCGCCGGGGCGGCAGCGGAAGACGGAGGGGTCGGTGCGCAGCCGCCCGTTGGCCAGGTAGTGGGGGTAGGCGACGTTGCCGCCCTCGCCGTGCAGCATGCTGCTGTGGGAGTCGCGCAGCACCCGGTCGGGGCCCATCCGCATCTTGGACTTGGCCTTGGACGGTGCCGGGGACGCACTCGCCGACCGGCTCGGGCTCGGGCTGCCGTGGCCGGGGCCCATGCCCATCCCCATGTGCATCGCCATGGAGCCGCCGGGCTTGAGCTGGTCGAGCACCTGCTCGGGGTTGGAGCCGTCGATGTCGTCCACCCAGTCGTCCAGGACGACGACCCACTCCTTGTCGTAGGCGAGGGGCTCCTTGGGGTCGTCGACGATGAACGGCGCGTACAGGGCACGGTCGGGTTGCATGCCGACATGCGAGTGGAACAGATAGGTGCCCGGGTGGGCGGCGACGAAGCGGTAGATGAAGTCCGTCCCCGGCGCGATGGACGGCTGGGTCAGGTCCGGAACGCCGTCCATGTCGCAGCGCAGCCGCACCCCGTGCGCGTGCAGCGTGGTCTTCTCGGTCAGCCGGTTGCTGACGGTCAGGCTCAGGACGTCACCGGCGGTGACACGCACCAGCGGACCCGGAACCGACTCGTTGTAGGCCCAGCTGTGCACCGACCGCCCGCCCAGGTCCAGCAAGCTCTCGGCGGCCGTGAACGCGACCATGCGGACGGGGCCGGAGCCGCGCTTCCGCTCGGTCGCGAGCACCTCTGGATCCGACGGGTTGACGAACCCCTTGGGTCCCTGCGGGACGAAAGCCGCGGCCCGGGCCGTGTGCTGCGGGCCGGAGCGCGAGGGGGAGTCGGAGTCGGAACAAGCAGCCAGGAGCCCCGCGCCGGCGGCAGCGAACGAAGCACTGAGCAGGGTACGCCGAGAAGGTTTCTGCATGTCTGAATAAGACATGCTGTGTGCTCATATGGCCGGTAAATGCGAAGGAATGACCGAAGTGTCGGGCCAGATTCCACCGCCAGGCGGACGTGGACGGATGTCAGGCGGATGGCAGACAGAAGGGCACGGACCTCAGGTCCGTGCCCTTGCGCCGAAAGAGTGTCAGGCGGCCTTCGCCTTCGTGGCGTACATGTCCACGTACTCCTGCCCGGACAGCCGCATGACCTCGGCCATCACCGAGTCGGTCACGGCCCGCAGGACGTAGCGGTCCCGGTCCATGCCCTCGTACCGGGAGAACTCCATGGCCTCGCCGAACCGGACGGTGACCTTGCCCGGCCGCGGGATGCCCGCGCCGCCCGGCTGCAGCTTGTCGGTGCCGATCATCGCGAACGGCACCACCGGCGCGCCGGTCATCAGCGTCAGCCGCGCGATGCCGGTACGGCCCCGGTACAGCCGGCCGTCGGGGGAGCGGGTGCCCTCCGGGTAGATCCCGAAGATCCGGCCCTCGTCCAGGACCCGCTTGCCGGTCATCAGCGCGGCGACACCGCCGCTCGCGCCGTCCCGGTCCACCGGGATCATGCCGACGCCGGTGAAGAACCAGGCCATCAGCCGGCCCTTGAAGCCCTTCCCGGTGACGTACTCGTCCTTGCCGATGAAGAACACCTGCCGCTTGCTCACGAGCGGCAGGATCATCGAGTCGATGAACGTCAGGTGGTTCCCGGCGAGGATGACCGGACCGTCCCCCGGGATGTGCTCCACGCCCTCCACCTGGGGGCGGAACATCAGGCGCATGATCGGTCCGAGCACTGCCTTGATGAGCGCGAAGCGGGACAACGGGTCCTCCGATGTCGAGGGGCGGTATGAGTCTGTGCAGGTGAGGACATTACTCGCGGCTCCCTGGGGAGCGCACATCGAGGACGGCCGGTTCACCGAGGTCTTACGCACTGTTGACGCGGGTTTACCTGCGGTGCCGCCCGGGAGACAGCTTGCGGCGCGGCCGAGGCGATGTGACGGAAGTCGCCGACGGACCGTCATGACGCGCCGTCCATCAGCCATACGGAGTCATCCGGCCGTTGGGCCGGCGGCCTCCCGTCGGTCACGTCCGCCGCCCTACGATCAGCCGGCATCGAAGGGCGAAGGTCAGGAGAGCGCTCATGAACACGAACGACTCGAACGAGCGGACACAGGTGAACGGCATGACCGGACGGCGGGCACTGCTCGGCGCCGCGGTGCTCGGCGCCGGCGGAGCGGTCCTCGGACTGCCCGGCGCCGCCAGAGCGGCCGAGGCGAAGCAGTCCGGTCACGGCCACGGCGGCCTGAAGAGCCTGCCGAAGCCGACGATCATCGGCCACCGCGGCGCCAGCGGCTACCGCCCGGAGCACACCTTCGGCTCCTACAACCTGGCCCTCGACCTCGGCGCCGACATAGTCGAGGCCGGTGACCTCGTCCCCACCAAGGACGGCCACCTGGTCTGCCGCCACGAGCCGGAGATCGGCGGCACCACGGACGTCGCCGACCACAAGGAGTTCGCCGGCCGCAGGACCACCAAGGTCCTGGACGGCGTTCCCACCACCGGCTGGTTCACCGAGGACTTCACCCTCGCCGAGCTGAAGACGCTGCGCGCGATCGAGCGCATCCCGGCCAACCGCCCGCACAACACGCTCTACAACGGCCACTGGGAGATCCCCACCTTCGAGGAAGTCCTCAAGTGGCAGGACGAGCAGACCCGCAAGCGCGGCAAGCAGGTCTGGATCTACCCCGAGACCAAGCACCCCACCTACTTCCGCAGGCTGGGCCTCGGCCTTGAGGAGCGGGTCGCCAAGCTGCTGCGCAAGTACGGCAAGGACAAGCGGAACTCGCCGGTCATCCTGCAGTCCTTCGAGCCGACCAGCATCCAGCGCCTGAACACACTGCTCGACAACCCGCTGGTCGTCCTGCTCTCCGCGGCGAACACCCAGCCCTACGACTTCGTCGCGACCGGCGACCCGCGCACCGTCGCCGACCTGATCACGCCGAAGGGTCTGCGGGAGATCGCCGGCTACGCGCAGGGCATCGGCCCGACCCTCGACCTGGTCATCCCGAAGGACGCCAACGGCGACTTCACCACGCCGAGCACGCTGGTCGCGGACGCGCACAAGGTGGGTCTGGTCCTGCACCCCTACACCATGCGCAACGAGAACCCCTTCCTGCCGCCGGCCTACCGCAAGGGCAGCGACGTCACCGCGTACGGCGATGTCTTCCCGGTCTTCCAGACCTACTTCGAGACCGGTATCGACGGAGTCTTCTCGGACAACGCCGACACCGCGATCCTGGCCCGCGACGCCTTCGTCAACGGCTGAGCCACCGCACCCCGTTCGGGGTGAGTCCCGGCCGCCCCGGCAACCCGTCCCGGGGCGGCCGCGTCGTTCCGCATATGACGGACGATCTGGTTGCCGCCCTGGGCCCCCTGCTCACCGCCGAGGCCTCGGCCGA
The DNA here is from genome assembly GCF_053611365.1 of Streptomyces sp. NPDC054813. Lineage (NCBI taxonomy): Bacteria > Bacillati > Actinomycetota > Actinomycetes > Kitasatosporales > Streptomycetaceae > Streptomyces > Streptomyces sp. NPDC054813. The sequence goes on from NZ_JBSHAF010000002.1 coordinate 329,869, forward strand.
GGCGTATGCCTGCGGCAGCGACCCCGGCGACCTGGAACAGGCCGTCTGGCTCCGTCTGCTGGAGCGGCTGGCGGCCCACGGCCCGCCCCGGGCCCCCGAGGACTGGCTGCGCAGAGCCGTCCGCGCCGAGTCCCGCCGCACCCGCCGTACGACACGCCATGAACGCCCCTACGGCACCGATCCCGCCGACCATGCCACCCCCACGCCCGAACAGCGCGTCCTCACCACCGCCCACCGCCGTGCCGTGCGCGAGGCGGTCGCGCGCCTCCCCGGCCGCTGCCCCCGACTCCTTCAGGCCCTGCTCTCCCCGAAGGACCTGACATACCGGGAGATCGCAGGGGAGTTGGGTATCTCACAGGGCAGTCTGGGACCGGAACGTTCCAGATGTCTGGGATGTCTGCGCCGAGTGTTGACGCCGGAGGTTGCGTCCAGCGAAGCGCGGGGATAGGAGTGAGAACGACAGGCGATCAGGTGAGCGGGAGGCGTGCGCACATGGGCATGAGCGTGACCATCTCGGTGGCGACCGAGCAGGATGTAGAGCAGATCTTCAGGCTCCAGTACCTGTGCTTCCAGAGCGAGGCGGCGCTGTACGGCAACTACCGCATCGACCCGCTCGTCCAGAGCCTCGACTCGGTCCGCCAGGAGGTCGCGTCCGACTGCGTCTTCGTCGCCCGACTCGGCGAGGAGGTCGTCGGCTCGGTCCGCGGCTCGGTCACCGACGACGGCGCCGCCGCCATCGGCAAGCTCTGCGTCCACCCCCGCCTCCAGGGCCACGGCATCGGCGCGCGGCTGCTGCGCGCGGCCGAGGAGGCCCTCGCCGAACAGCGCGGCGCCAAGAGGTTCCGCCTCTTCACCGGCCACCGCAGCGAGGGCAACCTCCGCCTGTACCGCCGGGTCGGCTACGAAACGGTGGGCACGTCGAAGGGCGCGGACGGCGTCCCGATGATCGTCCTGGAGAAGCCGGCCGGTACTTACGCGACAACTGCCTAGCTTTTCAACGCCCCGAAGTGGAGCGCCCCGAAAGGGGCGCGGGGAACTGCGCGACAAGCCACGACGGCCCCGCTGTCGCCCCGTTGCTCAGCCCTCCTGCTGCCTGGGCGTCTTCCGCAACCAGTACAACGCGGAGATCGGCAACAGCACCGGAATGAACACGTACCCCATCCCGTAGTCCGACCACACGGTCGCGTCCGGGAACGCCGAAGAGTCGACCAGCGTCCACGTACCCACGATCAACACCCCGGCCAGCTCGGCGGCACAGCACACCTGCGCCGCCCTGCGCGCCGCCTCGCCGCCCCGCACCAGCGTGTACGTGATGAACCCGTACACCACCCCCGCGACCGCCGACAGCGAGTACGCGAGCGGCGCCCGGTCGAACTCGGTCGCGATCTGGTACGCGGATCGCGACACGGCCCCGACGACCATCACGCCGTAGAACCACACAAGAAGCGTGCCCGGCCCACTGGTGAGCCGCTTCGGCCTCTGTTCCACGGTCGTCATCTCACCCTCCCCAGATGTCATAGAGCCGCACCTCCAGCACGGCCAGCACCACGCCGCCCGCGGCGACCGTCACGGAGCCCCACCGGGTCCGCTCGGCCAGCGACATGAACCCCGCCGCCGGGACGCACGCGAACGCGCCCAGCAGATACGCCACGAAGATCGTCGTACCCTGCGCCGGCTTGTCGCCCCGGGCCAGCAGCACGATCCCGGCCACCAGCTGGATCACCGCCAGTACCGACACCACGGCCATCCCGATGAAGTGCCAGTCCTTCGTCGGCTGGTCCCGGTACGCGGCCCAGCCGCACCACGCGGCGAGCAGCAGTGCGGCGACTCCGGTCACCAGCAACAGGGCATTGAGCATGCGGTGACCTTATTACGGCGGAAACGGCCTCACGCCGTCGCCCCTGCCGTACACCGTAGGGTCTAGACCATGACGATCCACGCACAAGCCCTGCTTTTCGACAACGACGGCACCCTGGTCTCCTCCCTCGACTCCGTGGAGCGCTGCTGGACCCGCTGGGCGGCGGAGTACGGCGTCACCGAGGAGTTCGCCCGAGTCGAACTGCACGGCCGGACCGCCGCGGACATCGTCGCCGACCTGCTCCCCGCCCACCTCGTCCCGGAGGCCGTCGCCCGGGTCGAGCAGCTGGAGGTGGAGGACGTCCCCAACGGCGGCGTCCGGCTGCTTCCCGGCACCGCCGCCCTCCTCGACTCCCTCCCCGCCGACCGCTGGGCCGTCGTCACCTCGGCCACCCGCCGGCTCGCCGAGGCGCGCCTGGACGCGGTCGGGATACGGCCCAAGACGCTGATAGCCGCCGACGACATCACCCGCGGCAAGCCCGACCCCGAGCCCTACCTCCTCGCTGCCCGACGGCTGGGCGTCGACCCGGCCCGATGCGTGGTCTTCGAGGACGCCCCGGCCGGTCTCCAGGCGGGCCGCGCCGCCGGGATGACCACCGTGGGGTTGGCCACAACCCACCCGGCGCAGGAGCTGGACGCGGACCTTGTGGTGCAGGACCTCTCCGCCCTGTCGGCACTGGTCACCGGCCACCTCGTCGAGATCTCCACGCGCCGCTGACGGGCGTCCGCCGCTGTCCAGCATGCGGACGGCGGCGGGCTGTCAGGACCGTAGGTCTGGTTTACTGATCGCATGACCACGACGAGCGACCGCACCCCTGCGACCGAGGCGACCATGACGCCCGGTGCTCGTTGTATGTGTCGAATGTGCGCCTTCTAGAGGGCCCCCGCACCACCCCAGAGCCTCGCGCCCCGAAGCGAGCCGCCGCCGTGGCCTGTCCGTACGCCCTGAGCCGTATGTGACCCGGCTGCCCCGCGCACATTTTCCCTCCCGTACCAGGGCACACCCACGCCCGCGTACTCAACAGTGATGGAATCCCAGTGATCACCACAACGGGCCTGACGAAGATCTACCGGTCCCACCGCTCCCACGGCCGCGAGATCACCGCCCTCGACGGCGTCGATCTGCACGTCCGCGAGGGCGAGGTGTACGGCGTGATCGGCCAGTCCGGCGCCGGCAAGTCCTCGCTCATCCGCTGCGTCAACCTCCTGGAGCGTCCCACCGCCGGCACCGTGACGGTCGACGGGCAGGACCTCACCGCCCTCGCCGGGCGCGGCCCCCGGGCCGGCCGCGAGCTGCGGCAGGCGCGCAGCCGTATCGGCATGGTCTTCCAGCACTTCAACCTGCTCTCCACTCGAACCGTCCAGGACAACGTCGAGCTGCCGCTCGAAATCCTCGGCACGTCGGGGAAGGAACGTTCCCGCAAAGCGCTGGAGCTGCTCGACCTGGTCGGACTCGCCGACAAGGCGAAGGTCTACCCGGCCCAGCTCTCCGGCGGCCAGAAGCAGCGCGTCGGCATCGCCCGCGCACTCGCCGGCGACCCCAAGGTGCTGCTCTCCGACGAGGCCACCAGCGCCCTCGACCCGGAGACCACCCGCTCCATCCTCCAGTTGCTGCGCGACCTGAACCGGCAGCTGGGCCTGACCGTCCTGCTCATCACACACGAGATGGACGTGGTGAAGTCGATCTGCGACTCGGCCGCCCTCATGGAGAAGGGACGCATCGTCGAGTCCGGGACCGTCAGCGAACTGCTCGGCACCCCCGGATCCGAGCTGGCCGCCGCGCTGTTCCCGGTCGGCGGCGAGGCCTCCGGCGACGACCGCACCGTCCTCGACGTCACCTTCCACGGCGAGGCCGCCACCCAGCCGGTCATCTCCCAGCTCTCCCGCACCTACAACATCGACATATCGATCCTTGGTGCCGCCATCGACACCGTCGGCGGCCTCCAGATCGGCCGGATGCGCATCGAACTGCCCGGCCGCTACGAGGACAACGTGGTGCCCGTCGGCTTCCTGCGCGAACAGGGCCTGCAGATCGACGTGGTGGGCCAGGAGCCCGCGCTGGTGAAGGAAGGTGCCAAGTGAGCTGGTCCGAGATGCAGCCGCTGCTGTCCCAGGCGTGTTGGGACACGCTCTACATGGTCGGCTGGTCCACGCTGATCGCCGTCGTCGGCGGGCTCCCGCTCGGCGTCCTGCTCGTCCTCACCGACCGCGGCGGACTGCTCCAGAACGTGCTGGCCAACAAGGTCATCGGGCAGATCGTGAACATCGCCCGCTCGATGCCGTTCATCATCCTGATGGTCGCGCTGATGAACTTCACGCGCTCGATCACCGGGACGACCATCGGCCGTGAGGCGGCCATCGTGCCGCTCGCCATCGGTGCGATCCCGTTCTTCGCGCGGCTGGTCGAGACGGCTGTCCGCGAAGTGGACGGCGGCCTGGTCGAGGCCGTGCAGTCGATGGGCGGCAACACCTGGACCGTCGTACGCAAGGTCCTCGTGCCCGAGTCGCTGCCCTCGCTGATCTCCTCCACCACGACCACGATCGTCGCGCTCATCGGCTACTCGGCCATGGCCGGCACGGTCGGCGCCGGCGGGCTCGGCGACATCGCGATCCGCTACGGCTACCAGCGCTTCGAGACCCAGCTGATGTGGATCACCGTGGCGATCCTCGCCGTCGTCATCTCCCTCATCCAGTTCGCCGGCGACTACGCGGCCCGCTCCCTGCACCGCCGCGGCGGCCGGTCCGGGCCCGTGCCGAAGCTGCGGCTGCTGAAGGCCTCCACGGCCACCGGCAAGACCGTCTGAGTCCCTTCGGCACCCCTTCAGTTTTCCCCGCACCACCCACCGCGGGGTCGCTCCACCCTTAAGGAAAGGCACTTTTCGTGCGTAACACCGCCAAAATCACCACCGCCGTCCTCGCCGCCGGAGCCCTCACCTTCGGGCTCACCGCCTGCGGCTCGGACAAGGACTCCGCCTCCGCCGACTACAGCGGTCCGCTCGTCGTCGCCGCGAGCCCGACCCCGCACGCCGAGATCCTGAACTACGTCAAGGACAACCTGGCGAAGAAGGCCGGACTCGACCTGGAGGTGAAGGAGTTCCAGGACTACATCGTGCCGAACACGGCGACCGAGGACGGCTCGGTGGACGCCAACTACTTCCAGAACCAGCCGTACCTCGACGACTTCAACAAGAAGCGCGGCACCCACATCGTGCCCGTCGTCACGGTGCACCTGGAGCCGCTCGGCCTCTACTCCCACAAGGTCAAGAGCGCCGACGCGCTGAAGAGCGGTGCGACCGTCGCCGTCCCGAACGACGCGGTGAACGAGGCGCGTGCCCTCAAGCTGCTGGCCGCCAACGGGCTCATCACCCTCAAGGACGGCGCCGGCACCGAGGCGACCCCGCAGGACATCGCCAAGAACCCGAAGAACCTCCAGTTCAAGGAGGTCGAGGCGGCCCAGACCGCGCGCTCCCTGGACGACGTGGACGCCGCGGTGATCAACGGCAACTACGCCATCTCCGCCGGTATCAAGCCCGCCAAGGACGCCCTCGTCCTGGAGTCCGCGAAGAACAGCCCCTACGGCAACTTCCTCGCGGTGAAGAAGGGCAACGAGAAGGACCCGCGGGTGAAGAAGCTCGCCAAGCTCCTGACGTCGCCCGAGGTCAAGAAGTTCATCGAGGACAAGTATCAGGGCTCGGTCATCCCGTCCTTCTGAACGTCCTCCTGATCGCCCTCCTGATCGTCTTTCCGACGGCTGGTATACGTCTTTCCGACGGCACGTATACGGCGTATCGCCACGCACGGGGTCCACTCGCTCACCGCGGGTGGGCCCCGTCGTGCCGTTCAGTGGTTTCATGCTGCATGCTGGGCAGTTCGCACGCCCTGAAGGATTTCCGAAGGTTACGGAGTGGCGCATGACTAGCACCTTCCCCAACATCTCCATCAGCACGGAGCGGTTGGTGCTGCGTCCCCTCGACGAGGACGACGTGCCCGCCCTGGCCGAGATGATGAACGACGAGCAGGTCGCGGCCTGGACCGACGTGCCCCAGCCGTTCACCGAGGACGCGGCCCGGCACTGGATCACCGAGTACGCCCCCGCCGAACGCACCGACGGCCGGGGCCTCGACCTCGCGGTCACCGAGTTCCTCACCCAGCGCCTGGTCGGCGTCATCCAGCTCACCAAGACCAACTGGCACATCCGGTCGACCGAGTTGTCGTACATCATCGCCCCCTGGGCCCGCGGCGAGGGCTACGCCTCCGAGGCCGCGCTCGCCACCGCCCACTGGCTCCTGGGTGACCAGAAGCTCGAACGCATCGAGATCCGCACCGCCGCCGACAACACCGCCTCCCAGCAGGTGGCCCAGAAGATCGGCGGTATCAGCGAGGGCGTGCTGCGCAACGCCTGCATAGTCCACGTCCGCACAGAGGACGGCACCTGGGCGGACGTGCGCACCGACTTCATCGTGTGGAGCCTGCTCCCGGAGGACCTGGAAGGCGCCGGCGAGGAACTCGCCGAGAGTGGCGGCTTCAGCTCCTGGAACTGACGCCGACGGGACTCGCCCCGTCGCGCGCCGGACAGCTCCACCAGGTACTCTCACGGAGCCCGACCATGGGCCCGGACCCTGACGACCTGCGAAAACCCTGGAGACTGACGACGATGGCCGACCGGGTCACGGTGATCGGCTGGGACGGCTCGCCGCTGACCGCCGCGGGACGAGGCGCGCTCGGCGCCGCCACGCTCGTCGCGGGCGCGGCCCACCATCTGGCCCTCCCCGAGGTGCCACCGACCGCCGAACGCATCCGTCTCGGCAGCGTCGCCCTCGCCGCCCGCCGGATCGCCGGCCACCGCGGCACCGCGGTGGTGCTCGCCGACGGCGACCCCGGCTTCTTCGGTGTCGTACGGACCCTGCGCGCGCCCGAGTTCGGCCTGGAGGTCGAGGTCGTCCCCGCCGTTTCCTCGGTGGCCGCCGCCTTCGCCCGCGCCGGCATGCCCTGGGACGACGCGCAGGTGGTCGTCGCACACCGGCGCACCCTGCGACGCGCGGTGAATGTGTGCCGCGCCCACACCAAGGTCGCCGTCCTCACCTCACCCGGTGCCGGACCCGCCGAACTCGGCCTGCTGATGGAGGGCGTCCACCGCACCTTCGTCATCTGCGAGGAACTCGGCACCGACCGCGAGCAGGTCAGCGTCGTCACCTCCGACAAGGCCGCCGACCACACCTGGCGCGACCCCAACGTCGTCATCGTCATCGGCGGGCCTTCCGCACCGGTGCCGGCGGGTGAGGGCGGCGGCTGGATCGCCGGCCGGGACCCGTCGGCCGGCCCGCGCGGCTGGGTGCAGCCCGACGCGGAGTACGGCGAGGGAGTCGCGCTCGGCGAAGGGGAAACGGATCTGCTGAGGTCCGCCCAACTCACCCGGCTGGGCCCCCGGGTGGGGGATCTCGTCTGGGACATCGGCTGCGGCAGCGGCGCGTTCGCCACCGAGGCCGCACGCGCCGGGGCCGCCGTCATCGCCGTCGACCGGGACCTCGCGGCCTGCGTCCGCAGCGAGGCGGCCGCCCGCAAGTTCGGGGTCCAGCTCCAGATCGTGCACGGCGGCGCGCCCCATGTGCTGGAGAACCTGCCCGAACCCGACGTCGTCCGGGTCGGCGGCGGGGGAGCGGCCGTGGTCAACGCGGTCGCCGACCGCCGCCCGCAGCGCATCGTCACCCACGCAGCCACCCGCGACGCGGCCGAACTCATCGGACGCGACCTGACCGAGCACGGATATCAGGTCGAATGCGCCCTGCTGCAGTCCGTCGAACTCGACACCAGGGCCTGGACGGAGACCGAGCGGAACGTCGCTTTCCTGCTCAGCGGCGTCCTGCCCGAGCGAGCCCCGTGATCCTGTTGTCATACTGCGCGCGGTAGGCTGGCCGATCGCTGCACCGCACCGGTGGCCCGGAAATTCGTTCGTCAATATCCGGAAAACGCGCCCCTTTTGGGGCGGGTGTGGTAGGGCAGGACCGGGGACGCGCAACGTGGCGCAGTCCACAGCGGGCTGTCGCGGATCACGCTGTCGCGACGGTCGAACGGCCGGGACAATGCCACTGAATGGCTTTGTCGCCTTTTCCGGCGGGTCGTTCGTGCCGCTGGGCACGCACGCTCGTTCTCACTGTGGGGCGGTCGGTGCGCCGCCCCGAGTGAGCTGGTCGTAGAAGGCACTAACCGATGGGCGAGGGGTACGCATGACGGACACCGGCCAGGTCCCGGGCGAGGGACTGCCGGAGAGCGCAGGCATGGTGGAACAGCCGGGCGTTCTCGCGCACGGCGCGTACACCTACCTCTCCGAATCGCCCGCCGAGGACGAAGACCTGCTGCTCCCGGGCGCCCAGGGGGCCTGGGGCAACGAAGTGCCGCCACCGGCCCCGGAACCGGTCGTGGAGACCGTCCACGAGCCCGGCCCGCACGAGACGGACGGCCGGGACAGCGGCTCGGTCGACCTCACCGCCGTCCGGCTGCCCAGCTCGGTACCGGCGTCCCCGATCCTCTCCGTGCCCCACGACCCGACGGCCACCCCGGCCCCGCGCCGACCGCTGCACCTCGGTCCGCCGATCCCCGACACCTCCGCGAGCCCGGTCCGCTCCCTCGCCGACCGGGGCCCGGCCGACACGTCGGCGTCCCGGCAGCCCGGCCTGCCGACGGCCGGACCCGAGTACCTCGACGCCCAGCCGCTGGGCGAGGCCGCGCCGCAGGCCGCGGCGCCCTGGGGTGCGTCGCAGGTGGTCCCGCAGGCAGCGCCGGTGGCACAGGTGGCCGCACAGGTCCCGGCTGCGGAAACGGTTGTTCCGGCACCGGAGACGGTGGCTTCCGTGGCTTCCGTCGCCGTTGCGGCTCCCACGGCTTTCGCGCCGGGGTCCGCGCTGACGGATGTCGCGGGAATCGCGGCCGAGCAGCAGGCACCGGCGGGCCTCGAGGTGTGGCCCGAGAACGCGTACGGCCCGGAGGGCGTGGCCCAGTCGGTCGACGGGGGCGTGCCGGTGCCCGTGGCCGAGCCGGTGGCTCCGCAGGTCGCCGAGGCTCCGGACGGTGGCCAGGGGCCCGTGACGAATGCGATGCCGGAGGCCGCGCCGGTGATCGCGCCGGTTCCGCAGGCCGTGCACATCCCGCAGGCCGTGCAGATTCCGCGGGCTTCGGAGGCCCCGGAGGTTTCGGAGGGGCAGGGCACCATGCCCCTACCCGGTGCCGGGTCGGCTCCTGACGCGGTGGCCGAGGCCGTGCCCGTGGCGGAGGCCTCGGGTCCGCTCATGGCGGCGGCGGTTCCGGAACCGGCCGTCCAGGCCGTGACGGCCGAGCCGGTGCACCCCGAGCCGGTTTACCCCGTGCCACCGGTCGCGCCGGAGCCGCAGGTCGTGGAACCTTTCGTGCCCGAGCAGGTCGTCGACACCGTCGTGCCCGAGCAGGTCGTGGAGCCCGTCGCGCCCGAGTCCGTCCCGGCGTCGGAGGCGGTCGCCCCCGAGCCCGTCCGCGCCCCGGAAGCCGTCCTGGCCGAGGCCGGTCAGCCGGTGGCCACCGTGCCGCCCGCGCCGGTGCAGCCCGAGGAGGCCGTCGCCGAGGCGCCGGCCCCGGCAGCCCCCGTGGCCCCCGCGGCCGTCGTCGAGGCCCCGGAGCCGCTCGCCCCCGCCGCCCCGGAGGCCGAGCACCTCGCGCCACCCGCCCCGGACGCCGTGGCGCCGCAGGTCCCGGCCGAGTTCCCCGCGGCGGCCGTCGTACCGCCGTTGGAGACCGTCACCGCCCCCGAGGTCCCAGAGGCTCCTGAGCCGCTGCCGGCCCAGCCCCTCGCCGGCCCCCAGACCCAGGGCACCCCGCCCACCCCCGCGGCTCAGCCGGAGGAGACCCCGGCGGCCCAGGAGTCCCTGGCCCCGGCCGTTCCGACGCAGCCCGCGCCGGACCAGCCCCACGGCGAATTCGTCGCCGTCGACGGCCAGGTGCCGACCACCCCGCACCTCGCCCCGACCCCGCCGCACCCGCTGGTCCTCCCTGCTCAGGACCAGGGCGAGAACATGCCGGAGCAGGCCGCCACCGTCCCCGCGCCCCGCGAGGCCGAGCCCGGGCCCGTGGCGGCGCACCACCCCGATGTCGTACAGCACGCGGAGGACCTGGAGACCAGGGCCGCCGACCAGGAAGAGAGCACGGCCCCCGTGGCAGAAGCACGTCAGTCCACCGGCGCGGCCGCGCCCGCCTACGACGACGCCGAGCGCGAGGCCGTTCTCAAGGTCATGCGCGAACGCCGTGACATCCGCAACGGCTTCCGCGGCGACCCCATCCCGCACGAGGTGCTGCTGCGTGTCCTGGAGGCCGCCCACACCGCGCCCTCCGTCGGCCACTCCCAGCCCTGGGACTTCGTCGTCATCCGGTCCGCCGACACCCGGCGCAGCATGCACGAACTGGCCATGCGCCAGCGCGACGCCTACGCCAAGTCCCTCCCCAAGGGCCGCGCGAAGCAGTTCAAGGAACTGAAGATCGAGGCCATCCTCGACACTCCGGTCAACATCGTCGTCACCGCCGACCCGACCCGCGGCGGCCGCCACACCCTCGGCCGGCACACCCAGCCGCAGATGGCGCCGTACTCCGCGGCCCTCGCCGTCGAGAACCTCTGGCTCGCCGCCCGCGCCGAAGGCCTCGGCGTCGGCTGGGTCAGCTTCTTCGACGAGCGCGAGATGGTCCGCGCGCTGGGGCTGCCCGAGCACCTCGAGGTCATCGCCTACCTGTGCGTGGGTTACGTCGACGAGTTCCCGGACGAGCCCGAGCTGATGCAGGCCGGGTGGTCCAAGCGGCGCCCGCTGTCCTGGGTGGTGCACGAGGAGACGTACGGCCGCCGTGCCCTGCCCGGCGAGGACCCGCACGACCTGCTCGCCGAGACCGTCGCCGGGATCCGCCCGCTGGACGCCAAGGCGCTCGGCGAGGCCTGGGAGCGGCAGAAGCGGATGACCAAGCCGGCCGGTGCGCTCGGCATGCTGGAGATCATCTCCGCCCAGCTGTCCGGACTGTCCCGGCAGTGCCCGCCGCCGATCCCGGAGCCCGCGGCCGTCGCGATCTTCGCCGGCGACCACGGGGTGCACGCCCAGGGCGTCACCCCCTGGCCGCAGGAGGTCACCGCCCAGATGGTGGCCAACTTCCTCGGCGGGGGAGCGGTCTGCAACGCGTTCGCGTCCCAGGTGGGCGCCGAGGTGTGCGTGGTGGACGTCGGCGTCGCCTCCGAACTCCCGGCGACGCCCGGCCTGCTGCCCCGCAAGGTCCGCGCGGGCACGTCCGACATGACGACCGGCGCGGCCATGACCCGCGAGGAGGCCAAGCAGGCCATCGAGGTGGGCATCGAGACCGCCCGCGATCTGGTGGCGGCCGGCAACAAGGCCCTGCTCACCGGTGAGATGGGCATCGCCAACACCACGGCGTCCGCCGCGCTCATCTCCGTCTACACCGGGGCCGACCCGGCCGAGGTGACCGGCCGCGGCACTGGCATCAACGACGAGACCCTCGCCCGCAAGACCGAGGTCGTCCGCCGCGCCCTGGACCTCCACCAGCCGGACCCGGCCGACCCCATCGGCGTCCTCGCGGCGATCGGCGGCTTCGAACACGCGGCGATGGTGGGCCTGTTGCTCGGCGGCGCGTCCCTGCGCACCCCGGTGATCCTGGACGGAGTCAGCGCGGGCGCCGCGGCCCTGGTGGCCCGTGCGATCGCGCCCGAGGTCCTGGCCGCGTGCATCGCGGGCCACCGCAGCGCGGAGCCCGGCCATGTCGCCGCCCTCAACAAGCTGGGCCTGCGCCCCCTGGTCGACCTCGACCTCCGCCTGGGCGAGGGCACGGGCGCCCTGCTGGCCCTCCCACTGGTCCAGAGCACGGCAAGGGCGATGCACGAGGTGGCCACGTTCGACTCGGCGGGCGTGACCGAGAAGTAGCGGGGCCGTCCTGCGCGACCAGGGAGTGGACCGTGGCCTGTGCGGTTCTGCGCGGGCGGGGAGCCGCCCCCGGTCCGGGCGACCCACCGCAGCCCGCGCGGTTCGCTCCGCACCGACGACGAGCCGTTGCGGCCGGCGCGGTACGACCTGCGCGGACCCCGGCCCATCGTGGCCGGGGCGGTTCGCCGTGTGCGGGCGTCGGCCGCATGGTGGTCCGGGTGGTTCGACCTGAGTGGGCGTCGGCTGCACAGTGGTCCGGGTGGTTCGTCTCGCGCGGGCGCCGACCGCATGGTGGTCCGGCCGTTCGACCTGCGTGGGCGCCACCGCTTCGTGGTCCGTGGGGAGGCGTTCCTCCCCCGGTGCCTCAAGGGCCTGTGAGGTGCCCCCCCGGCCGGAACGGGTAGGCACGGACCGCGCCTGCACCCGGCCACCCTGCCCAGCCCCTGGGCACCTGAGCCGCCGCAACTCCGCGCCCCGTAAAATCTGCACGTCAGGGCATCGAACCGCCGCCACACCTGGGAGCCGCACCCTCATGGCCGAACACCCCGCCTACCCCGTAGGCCTCCGCCTCACCGGCCGCAAGGTGGTCGTCCTCGGCGCCGGCCAGGTCGCCCAGCGCCGCCTCCCCGCGCTCATCGCGGCCGGCGCCGACATCACCCTCGTATCCCCCGAGGCCACCCCCTCCGTCGAGGCCATGGCGGACGCCGGCGAGATCACCTGGGTGCAGCGCCCCTACCAGGACGGCGACCTCACCGAGGCCTGGTACGCCCTCATCGCCACCAGCGACCCCGACGCCAACACCGCCGCCTCCGCCGAAGCGGAGCGGCACCGCGTCTGGTGCGTCCGCTCCGACGACGCCGACCAGGCCACCGCCTGGACCCCGGCCACCGGCCACAGCGAGGGCGTCACGGTCGCCGTGCTCACCACCGACGCCCGGGGCCGCGACCCCCGTCACACCGCCGCCATCCGGGACGCGGTCGTCGAGGGCCTGCGCGACGGCACCCTCGTCGCCCCGCACCACCGCACCCGCCACGCGGGCGTCGCCCTGGTCGGCGGTGGCCCGGGCGACCCCGACCTGATCACGGTGCGCGGCCGCCGTCTGCTCGCCGAGGCCGACGTGGTGATCGCCGACCGCCTCGGCCCCCGCGACCTGCTCGCCGAACTCCCGCCGCACGTCGAGGTGATCGACGCGGCGAAGATCCCGTACGGCCGTTACATGGCCCAGGAGGCCATCAACAACGCCCTGATCGAGCACGCCAAGCAGGGCAAGTCGGTGGTACGACTCAAGGGCGGCGACCCCTATGTCTTCGGCCGGGGCATGGAGGAGGTCCAGGCGCTCGCCGAGGCCGGGATCCCCTGCACGGTCGTGCCCGGCATCTCCAGCTCGATCTCGGTGCCGAGCGCGGCCGGCATCCCGGTCACGCACCGGGGCGTCGCACATGAGTTCACCGTGGTCAGCGGCCATGTCGCGCCGGACGACGAGCGCTCGCTCGCCGACTGGCCGTCCCTCGCGAAGCTCACCGGGACCCTGGTGATCCTGATGGGCGTCGACAAGATCGGGCAGATCGCCGAGACCCTGGTGGCCCACGGCAAGTCCCCGGACACCCCGGTCGCCCTGGTCCAGGAGGGCACGACGGCCGCCCAGCGCCGGGTCGACGCGACCCTCGCCACGGTGGCGGAGGTCGTCCGCGCGGAGGACGTGAAGCCCCCGGCGGTCATCGTCGTCGGCGAGGTCGTGAACGTCGGCCCGCACCCGTCCGCCGGAGAGGCACCGGCGTAACCCCGGGTAACACAACCCGTTCCAGCCCGTTGGCACCACACCCAGGACAAGGCAGTATCACCCTGTGGCCGATCTCATCACCGTCGAGGATCCCGACGACCCGCGCCTGCGTGACTACACGGGCCTGACCGACGTCGAGTTGCGCCGCAAGCGTGAACCGGCCGAAGGCCTGTTCATCGCCGAGGGCGAGAAGGTCATCCGCAGGGCGAAGGACGCGGGTTACGAGATGCGTTCGATGCTGCTGTCCGCCAAGTGGGTCGACGTCATGCGTGATGTCATCGACGAACTCCCGGCCCCCGTCTACGCGGTCAGCCCGGAGCTCGCCGAGAAGGTCACCGGCTACCACGTGCACCGCGGCGCGCTCGCGTCCATGCAGCGCAAGCCGCTGCCGACGGCGACCGAACTGCTGCGCACCACGCGCCGGGTCGTCGTCATGGAGTCGGTCAACGACCACACCAACATCGGCGCGATCTTCCGCTCGGCGGCGGCCCTCGGCATGGACGCGGTGCTGTTGTCCCCCGACTGCGCCGACCCCCTCTACCGCCGCAGCGTGAAGGTCTCGATGGGCGCGGTCTTCTCCGTGCCGTACGCCCGTCTCGACACCTGGCCCAAGGGGCTCGACTCGGTCCGCGAGGCCGGGTTCACGCTGCTCGCCCTCACCCCGGACGAGAAGGCCCGCAGCCTCGACGAGGCCGCCCCGCACCGGATGGACAGAGTGGCCCTGATGCTCGGCGCGGAGGGCGACGGCCTCTCCACGCAGGCGCTGGTCGCCGCCGACGAATGGGTCCGCATCCCGATGTCCCACGGCGTCGACTCCCTCAACGTCGGCGCGGCGGCCGCGGTCGCCTTCTACGCGGTGACCACCGGCCGCCCGCAGGCATAGGAGCTGTTACTCCCTGAGGGCTGCCGACTTCGCGGGTACGCCCCCACCGGGCACGCCCATCCCGTGCGCCGGGCCGGAACAGCCCTGGGCCAACGCGATCCCCAGCGCCACCAGCAGGGTCACCACGACGAACACGAACAGCCGCTGGCGCAGCAGTCGGGGGTTGGCCGGGCGCCGTCCGGTGCCCGTGGGGCGCGGCGCCGGTCGTCCGGTACCGCTGCGCGGCCCGGGCCGGTTCCCGTTGGTGTTTCCGGGCCGGCTGCCGCTGCCGTGGCCGCGCGGAGCGGGCGTGGGGCGCGCGCCACCCGGACGGGACGGCACACCGCCGGTCGCCCGTGGACCGTTCCCGCCGCGCGAGGGCGTGTTGCCCCGTACCGGCGTGCCCGGCGAGGACTGCGGCGGCCGCCGCTGGGTGCGCTGCGGCTCCGGGTAGGTCTCGGCGAGCCGCCCGGTCGGCCGGTCCGCCTCCGCGGCCCGTGGCGCCGGCGGCCGTACGTCCGGCAGCCCCTGCGCCTCGCGCGCGGCGATCTCCTTCAGCCGGAGCGACAGCTGCAGCGTGCTCGGCCGGTCTTCAGGGTCCTTCGCCAGGCAGGCCCGCACCAGCGGGGCCAGCGCGTCCGGCACCCCGTACAGCTGCGGCTCCTCGTGGACCACGCGGTAGAGCATCACCTCGGAACTGCCGTGCCCGAAGGGCGAGTCGCCGGTCGACGCGTACGCCAGGGTCGCGCCGAGCGAGAACACATCGGTGGCCGGGGTGACGGCCGCGCCGCGCACCTGCTCGGGCGCCAGGAACCCGGGGGAGCCCACCGCCGTACCGACGTGGGTGAGCGTGGAGGCCCCGGTGGCCCAGGCGATGCCGAAGTCGATGATCCGCGGCCCCTTCGGGGACAGCAGGATGTTGGACGGCTTGAGATCCCGGTGGACGACGCCGGCCTCGTGCACGGCGACCAGGCCCTCGGAGAGCGCCGCCCCGACCGCCGCCGCGTCCGCCGCGCCCAGCGGGCCGTCGTCGGCGACCTTGTCGTGCAGCGAGGGACCGGGTACGTACTGGGTGGCGAACCACGGCCGCTCGGCCTCCAGATCCGCGGCGACCAGCCGTGCCGTGCACCCGCCCCGGATCCGCCGGGCCGCCGAGACCTCACGGGCGAAACGCGACCGGAACTCCTGGTCCTCCGCCAGATCCGGCCGGATCACCTTCAGCGCGACCCGCTGCCCCTTCTTGTCGGAGCCGAGGTAGACCACGCCCATCCCGCCGGCGCCGAGCCTTCTGTGAAGCCTGAACGAGCCGACGACGCGCGGGTCCTCGCGCCTCAGGCGCATCATCGCCATGTTCATCCCCGCTGCCCGGTCCGTGTGACGTGGCACAGCTTACGTTTCCACGGCCGCCCGCGCGCAGAGGCCGCGCCCTCTCGGCCCGACGGATTGTCAGTGCCGGGTGCGAGAATTGAGGAGTGGTCAGGAAGGCGCCGATATCGGCTCCTTTGAGCATCCGGCTGCTCCAACAAGCCGTCACAGAAGGGGGATTGAAGCTGTGAAGGGTGACCGAGTGGAGATAGTCGTCGACGCCGGCGACACGACCCGTACCTACGAGGTGGTGGCCAGCAGGGCGGGCCGCCGGGTGGAGACGGCGGTACGACGAGGGGTGGTGGAAGTGAGCGAAGTCACGCGAAACGGCAGTGTTGTCCGTACGGCCCGTTTCATGGCGACCCGGGTCCTGGCCCTCGTCGAGCAGCCGGTACCCCGTGAGGACAGCTCGGAAAAACCGGGAAGGACCGGGCAGCCCCTCCGGGAAGACCCCGAGGCCTAGGACGAGGTGTGGGACCCCGTCTCCACCCAGGGGAGTAGACCGCAGGTCATGGCTCATCCTCTCGGAGGCCCGCGATTCGGTACGAGGGCATGACGTCCCCGAGGCGGCCCGCGCCTAGATTTGAGGTCAAGCGGCGGGTGCAGCACTCGTCCCCCGAGGTCAGACACCCGCCGCTGCCAACGACAACTGAACGGTCAGGAGAGGGACCATGGCTCTTACGGCACAGCGGACACACACCACCCGCCCCCGCCGGCAGGGCCGCCGCCACCCCCTGGTGGCGACGCTGATGGCCCTTCCCCTGGCGGCCCTGCTCCTGCTCGTCTTCGACGGCTGGGAGACGGTGGCCACACAGGCGTCGTCCGTGGGAGTGATGCTGGGGCGCTGAGCGGCGACCCCAGGCCCGGAAGAGCGGTTCGGGCGGGGACATCCACCCATGAAACCCCGTGGGGACGGGGGTGCGGCGGACGGCAAAAATGCCGGCGCAGCTGGGGAGCTGCGCCGGCATTGCTTTTTTTCGCAGCCAACTCAGCTGCGGGCAAGCGTGCCGCAGGGCGGCACGGCTGGGCGCCGGGGGGTACCCCCTCTGGGGGAGGCACCGCGCAAGCGCGGGCGAGCGAAACCCCGGTACCCCAGCTCCCACCTCGCCCCGCTGTGAACGCGGCCCCAGAGCACCGACGTACGCTCAGCGCAGCAACCGCACACCCCGGGGGACCGTTGACGACCGCAGACGTAATACCGCAGCTGACCGCCAAGGTCAGAGCCGCCGCCCACCCGGACGCGACGCCCTGCCACTGCGGCGCCACCACCACCCTCGCCCACCGCCCCGACACCACGGTCCTCCGGCACGCGGAAACCGTCGCCAAGGCCCACGCCCCCGGCACCGATCCCACCGCCCTGGCCCGCCGCCTGGCCACCGCCGCCCACCTCCCCGACGTCTTCCTCGCCCCGCTCACGCCCACCCCGGCGACGGTGCTCGGCACCCGCCCGGTCACCCTCTGGCCGTACGGCCGCCCCGTGGACCCCGACGCCCCGGACGCCGCTCCCTGGGAAGCCGCCGCCACCCTCCTCGCCCG
Source organism: Streptomyces sp. NPDC054813 (assembly GCF_053611365.1). Classification (NCBI taxonomy): domain Bacteria; kingdom Bacillati; phylum Actinomycetota; class Actinomycetes; order Kitasatosporales; family Streptomycetaceae; genus Streptomyces; species Streptomyces sp. NPDC054813. The sequence continues at coordinate 347,204 of NZ_JBSHAF010000002.1, forward strand.
TCTCCACCGCACCCCACCCCTCCCCGCCACGCCTCCGATGCGCGGCCCCGCCAAGGCGGCCCATGCGACAGCCCGCCTCCGCGAGGCGCTGGCCGCCGCTCCGGGCCACCCCGCCGCCCCGCCGGTTCTCCGGGCCTGGTCCGCGCTGCCCGCCTGGGCCCGCGCGGAGGCCCCGATGCCCGGCACCCGTACCCTCTGCCACGGTGATCTGCACCTCGGCCAGCTGGTCCGGCACCCGGCGCCGGAGGGCCCGTGGCGGCTCATCGACGTCGACGACCTGGGCGTCGGCGTCCCGGCCTGGGACCTCGCCCGCCCCGCCTCCTGGTACGCCTGCGGCCTCCTCCCACCCGAGGACTGGAGCCGCTTCCTGACCGCCTACCGCGCGGCCGGCGGGCCGGCCGTACCGGAGGACGGCGACCCCTGGCCGGCCCTGGACGTTCCGGCCCGCGCCCTCACCGTCCAGACCGCTGCCCGCTACCTCGCGAAGGCGCTCGCGGCGGACCGCGCCCTGGACGAGGTGGAACAGTCCTTGATCGACGCTTGTGCCCGGATGGCCCCGGAATGACCCCCGTATTGCTCCCGACCCACCCCGGTCCCCGCCCGGTTGGCCCTCGATTTCCCGAAGTAGGGTGCAACCGACCGGGGTCGGACGGAGTCTGTCCTGGGAGAACGTGAAGCAGTTTTTACCGGCGAGGAGTTGAGCCGACCATGCAGTGTCCGAAGTGTCATGCGCCGATGCACACCTACAACCGCAACGGCGTCCAGATCGAGCAGTGCAGCGGCTGCCGGGGCATCTTCCTCGACTACGGCGAGCTGGAGGCGCTGACCCAGATGGAGGCCCAGTGGTCGAAGCCGGTCCCGCCGGCCCCGCAGGCCTACCCGGCGCCGCCCGCTCCGGCCTGGGGCGCCCCGCAGCAGCACCACGGCGGTCACTACGGCGGCCACGGTGGGCACCACGGCGGTCACCACGGCCACAACAAGAGCTGGGCCCACATGCTCTTCTCCAGCTGAGCCCGGCGCGCCCGGCACCTGTGCCGGGCGCACGCGCAGCCCCTGGCACACGAAGAAGCCCCGACCGTCGGAACGGTCGGGGCTCTCTGCGCTGTGGACGATACTGGGATTGAACCAGTGACCTCTTCCGTGTCAGGGAAGCGCTCTCCCGCTGAGCTAATCGTCCTCGGGACCGCGATCCGAAGATCACGGGCACTGCGTGCGCGATACTGGGATTGAACCAGTGACCTCTTCCGTGTCAGGGAAGCGCTCTCCCGCTGAGCTAATCGCGCGGGATCAGATCCCCGGTCCTTCGACGAGAGCGACGAAGGGGGCGAAGATCCAGTGGACGATACTGGGATTGAACCAGTGACCTCTTCCGTGTCAGGGAAGCGCTCTCCCGCTGAGCTAATCGTCCTTGGAGGTGGAGACGGGATTTGAACCCGTGTAGACGGCTTTGCAGGCCGTTGCCTCGCCTCTCGGCCACTCCACCAGGAGTGTAGGGGATCGGGAAGATCCCTACTTCCTTCGAGCGGACGACGAGGCTCGAACTCGCGACCTCAACCTTGGCAAGGTTGCGCTCTACCAACTGAGCTACGTCCGCCTGTCGTTTCGGTCCGCTCTCGCGGCCCGGCGACGTGTTGAACTCTAGCGGATTCCCGGGCCAGTACAAAAACGCGTTTGCGCAGCGTGCTGCGCCGGTCCCGGCTGACGACGTGGTCAGGGCACCCTTGACGACATGCCCGGGCCACCCCCACGACACCCGCCATAGACTCGACGACGTGCTCCATCACCCTCCTCTGGCCCGCTTCGGCACACGGCTCGCCACCGGCCTCCTCGATGTCACCAGCGACCCCACGGCTCTCGACAGCACCGGTTTCTGGGCCGTCTGCGCGGACTTCGAGGGCCGGCTGACCTGCGCCCGGTTCGGCGACGTACGGGAGGAACCGGTGCCCGCGCCGGTGCCGGGGCAGTGGCGGGGCCCGGCCGCCGGTGACTGGACGTCGTCCCTCGACCGCGCCGCGTACACGGGGGCCGTGCGGCGGATCCGTACGCATATCGCAGCCGGCGAGGTGTACCAGGCCAACCTGTGCCGCGTGCTGTCCGCGCCGGTCGACCCGGACGCCGACGTCGACGCCCTGACCGCGCTGCTCGCCCGCGGCAACCCGGCGCCGTACGCAGGAACGATTCGGCTGCCGGAGTACGGCGTGGAGATAGCCACCGCCTCGCCCGAGCTGTTCCTGCGCCGGGCGGGGCGGAGCGTGGAGAGCGGGCCCATCAAGGGCACCGGCCGCACCGAGGCGGACCTCCTGGAGAAGGACTACGCCGAGAACGTGATGATCGTCGACCTTGTCCGCAACGACATCGGGCGGGTCTGCACCCCCGGCACGGTGACCGTCCCCGACCTGTGCGCCGTCGAGAAGCATCCCGGGCTCGTCCATCTGGTCTCCACGGTCCGGGGCGAACTGCCCGTGGGGGCCGGCTGGGCCCAGCTGCTGGCCGCGGCCTTCCCGCCCGGATCCGTCACCGGCGCGCCGAAGTCGAGCGCCCTGCGGATCATCGAGGACCTGGAGACCGCGCCGCGCGGCCCGTACTGCGGCGGCATCGGATGGGTCGACGCGGACCGGGGCGTCGGCGAGCTGGCCGTGGGCATCCGGACCTTCTGGATCGACCGGGGCGCGGGCGAGCTGCGGTTCGGTACCGGGGCCGGGATCACCTGGGGGTCCGACCCCGAAGGTGAATGGCGGGAGACCGAGCTCAAGGCCGCCCGGCTGCTCGCGGTAGCGTCGGGTACGTACGACGTGAACGAAGGGGATCCCCGGTGAAGATCTGGCTGGACGGCGGGCTGCAGGACGCCGAGTCCGCGCGTGTCTCCGTGTTCGACCACGGGCTGACCGTGGGAGACGGCATCTTCGAGACGGTGAAGGCGACCGAGGGCCGGCCCTTCGCGCTCACCCGGCACCTCGACCGGCTGACCCGGTCGGCCCGCGGCCTCGGCCTGCCCGAGCCGGACCACGACGAGGTGCGCCGGGCGTGCGAGGCGGTGCTGGCGGCCAACCCGATGCCGCTGGGCCGGCTGCGCATCACCTACACCGGGGGCCACGGCCCGCTCGGCTCCGACCGCGGTGACCGCGGACCCACCCTCGTGGTCGCCGTCGGGGAGACCGGCCGCCGCGCCGACGCCACCGCCGTCATCACGGTCCCCTGGACCCGCAACGAGCGCGGCGCGGTCACCGGTCTGAAGACCACCTCGTACGCCGAGAACGTCCTGGCCCTGGCCCGCGCCCACGAACACGGCGCCTCCGAGGCGCTGTTCGCCAACACCGTCGGACAGCTCTGCGAGGGCACCGGCTCCAATGTCTTCGTCGTCCTCGACGGCGAGATCCACACCCCGCCGGTCGCCTCCGGCTGTCTCGCCGGCATCACCCGCGCCCTGACCGTCGAGTGGGCCGGTGCCAAGGAGACCGACCTGCCCCTGGACGTCCTGGAGCGGGCCGACGAGGTCTTCCTCACCTCCACCCTGCGCGACGTCCAGGCCGTGCACCGGGTCGACGACCGCGCGCTCCCCGGCGCCCCCGGCCCGGTGACCGCCAAGGCGATGCGGATCTTCGACGAGCGGTCGGGCGAGGACCTGGATCCGTAAGAGCCCCCTTTTAAATGGGCTGACGTGGGAGTCCGCGGCGGGTAGAACACCTCTGATGACCACCACCCTGCGGCCGACCGAGCCGCTCCAGCACGAAGCCGGCGGGACGCGTTCACGCCGGTACCAGGTGTGTGTGAACAGCCGTCCCGTCGGCGCGATACACATCGGCATCAGCCCTCACTTCGGCAACTCGGTGGGCCGGATCCTGGACCTGCGCATCGAGGAGCCGGACCGCCGACGAGGCCGGGGCACGGTCGCCGCGCTCGCCGCGGAGGAGGTGCTGCGAGGGTGGGGGTGCACGCGGGTCGAGGCATCGGTGCCCGCGGAAGCGGAGGCGGCGCTGAAGGCGGCGAACGCTCTCGGCTACCTCGTACGCAACCGCCACATGGAAAAGCCGCTCGGCGACACCACGCCCGGACTGCCCGCGGGGAGCCGGGGGCGGCCCATGACCCCGGCGGAGTTCGGTTCCTGGCAGGAGAAGCACCAAGAGGACTACGCGCAGAGCTGGATCGAGCGCGGGGTGCCCGAGGCCGAGGCCAGGGCCAAGGCGCTGCGGGACACCGCCACCTCGCTGCCCGACGGCCTGGCCACCGCGGGAATGGCCTTCAGCGTCCTGGAGCACGAAGGGACCGCGGTCGGCACGCTCTGGACGGGCACCCGAGAGGGCAGCGCCTTCGTCTACAAGGTCGAGGCCGACGCGCGCCACCGGGGCAGGGGGCACGGCCGCACGCTGATGCTCCTGGCGGAGGCGCAGGGCGTTGCGGCCGGCCGCAACGCCATCATGTTGAACGTCTTCGCGGGCAACACCCCCGCCGAGCGGCTCTACGAGTCACTCGGCTACGAGACGATCACCTACCACCTGTACAAGAATCTGCTCTGAAAACCGCTCCGAAACCGGCTGTGGGGTTCGGCTGCGGGGTTACTCCCCCTCGGCCAGCAACCGGTCCGCGATCTCCGTCACCCGCTCGCGCAGGCCCTCCTGGCTCTTGCCGCCGTCGAGGCGTTCGCCGCCGATGCCGTAGGTCGGGGTGCCGGTCACGCCGATGGCCTGCCCCTCGGCCTGGTCGGCGTCGACGATCAGGATGTGCCGACCGTCGACCAGAGCGGTGTCGAACTCCTCGGCGTCCAGGCCCAGTTCACGGGCCACCTCGACCAGGAACGGCTCGCCGCCGCGGTCCAGCTCCTCGACCCGGCCGAGGACCGCCCCGACGTACTCCCAGCCCTTCCCCTGCTCCATAGCCTCCTCGGCGGCCTGTGCGGCGGCGAAGGCGTGCTTGTGCTTCTCCAGCGGGAAGTGCCGCAGCCGCAGCTCCAGCCGGTCGCCGTACCGGGCACGCAGGGCGCGGAGGTCGTCCAGGGCGCTGCGGCAGTCGGGACACTGGAGTTCGCACCAGACGTCGAGGACCAGGGCGTCGGCGCGCGCGGGGGAGTCGTTCATGGCGACCAGTCTTCCAGGCCGGACTCCGTCGACCCAATCGTGACGGTGGGCGGCGGCCGGTGGCCGGCTGTCATCACCGCTCGTACCTGGGGTGGAGACGACCCGGAGAGGACCCCGAGATGCCCCTGATTGTCGGGCCTGGGCATGGATCGCACGGGCCGGGCGGTGCACGATGGAGGGGGCGCGACGCAGCGCGTGTCCGTCGCCCCGCCCGCCCGAGCCCGCCAGGAGGACCGGATGATCGCCGAGACAGTCTGTTCCGCCGCGTCCGCGGCGGGCCTGGGCATCGCCGTGGTGACCGCCTACCGCAAGCGGTACCTGTCGGCGGCCCGTATCGCCGCCTACTCACTCGTGCCCGTCGGCCTGGTCATGACGGGAGTGGTCGGCTGGCTCGCCGACACGGCCTTCAGCCCCACCGCCTGGGCGGGCTTCGCCGTGCTCGGTGCGGCCTGGGCCCTGTTCGCCTCCACGCGTGCCCTGGAGCGACGGCGTGGCTCCACCCGCGCCGAGCGCAAGGCGGCCGCCCGGGGCGAGCGGCGGGACGCAGTCGCCCCCACCGCCTCGGCACCGTCGCTGGGTCCCGCCACCCGCCCGGCGGCCAAGCCCACGGGGGCGCCTCGCGGCACCGGCTCGGGTGAGGACTTCAGCGATATCGAGGCCATCCTCAAGAAGCACGGAATATGACGCTCCGCGGGGGCGGGCCCCACGCGGGCTTCCGCACCGCGGCCGCTTCGCGCGGGCCCGACCCTGTTCAGGTGGGTCGCGGGCGGATGCATATGACAATCGCATGAGGCATTGAAACGACACAGTCCGTCTACGGCGCGCGCGGAAGCGTTCACAGGCCGGGCGCAAGTGAACCGGACATCACGGAATTCGGCGAACTACCGTCCATTTCGGGCGTGTTGATCGCGCGGCGGGTGCTCGCTGGGTCATCATCGCCGCGAGATGCTGGACACGAAACAGAGCGAGGCCGTGCCGCCGAAGGACGAGCCGCGCGGGTGCCTCTTCGCCCTTTCCCAGCCACCGCTGATGATCTTCCTTGCGGTGATCGGGTGTCTGCTCCTCATGGCTGCGCTGCACGACCTGCTGTGGCTGTGAGCCGTACCCGCCCGTCCCGGCGCCACCCGCCGGGACAGGCGTCGGCATCGACGAACCCCGACGGCGGACCGAACGGCCGGCCCGTGGTCACAGCCCTTCCGGCCTTCGGGCATCCTCGGGCACCTGCCCCGGGGATCAGCCCGCCGCCTCCTTGCGACGTGCGCGGTAGGCGGCGACATGCAGCCGGTTTCCGCAGGTCCGGCTGTCGCAGTAGCGGCGCGAGCGGTTGCGGGAGAGGTCGACGAAGGCGCGCCGGCAGTCCGGGGCCTCGCAGCGCCGCAGCCGCTCCTGCTCCCCGGCGACGACGAAGAACGCGAGCGCCATCCCGCAGTCGGCGGCTAGGTGGTCGGCCACCGAGGCGCCCGGCGCGAAGTAGTGCACATGCCAGTCGTAGCCGTCGTGGTCCGTGAGCTGGGGGGTGGTGCCCGCGGCCGCGACCAGTTCGTTGATCATCCCTGCGGCGGTCCGGGCGTCCGGGGCGGCGAAGATGCCCGCGAACCGTCCGCGGACCCTGCGCACCGCCGACAGGTCGAACTCCGAGAGCACGCCCACACCGCTCATGTCGTGGTTTCGTACGAAAACCTGGAGCGCCGCGACATCGGGCAGTCCGTCCGGCGCCGTGTCGTCCTCCGGCGCGGTGTTCACCAGGTCCACCACGGCGTCTAGGGAACACCGGGTGTCGTGGGTGATCAGCACGTTTCGCTCCCTGGCCTGGGGGGGTCGGGCGGGCGCCCGCCGATGGTGGCCGATCGTAGCGACATACGGCTCCACCGCACCGTGCTCTGCCCCACTCGTCGCTGCCCTGTAGAACGCGCACCGTCCGGTGGTGGTTCCCGGGCACACGGACACACCGGCGCCGCCCCGTGACCGATCACGGTGGCGGCACCGGTGCTGCCGTATGCGGTTGTCTAGGCCCGAGCCGTCTCCCCGAGTGGACGGCGCCGGGCGGCTTGCAGGGGCGTTGCCCTAGCTCTCCGCCAGAATGTGCGAGAGCTCCTGATCGAGATCGAAGTGCCGGTGTTCCGTGCCGGGCGGCACGGCGGCGTCAGTGCGCTTCAGGAAGGACTCCAGAGCCCGCGCCGGGGCTTCGAGCAGGGCTTCGCCCTCCGGAGAGCTCAGGGCGATGCACACGACGCCCTGACCGTGACTGCGGGACGGCCAGACGCGGACGTCGCCGGTGCCGGTGGGGCGGTGCAGCCCCTCGGCGAGGAGGTCGCGGGCGAACACCCACTCGACGGTCTCCTCGGCTCCGGTGTGGAAGGTGGCGTGCACGGCGTAGGGGTCGGCCGTGTCGTACCGCAGGCCTGCGGGGACAGGCAGGGAGGACTCGCTCGACACAACGAGGCGCAGGTGCAGCTCGCAGCTGACCGTGGTGTTCATAAGCGCCAGGGCCTTTCGCTCAGTGTGCGCTCGGGGATTCGCACGTCGGCGAAATCGACATGCCACCTACGGTGCCGTTGTAAACCCCTCTGAGTGTTTTGCGTGTGTTTACGTAACTCTTCCGGCCGAGAACATCGGCGCGATCTACGACCATTCCGGTGACCGGAATCGCTCGGGTAGGGTTTGGTCGTATGAATACGGGGAGTAACGAACCGGGCGAGGCCGCCGTGGCCTCGGACGGGAGTGAGGTGGACGGGACGGAGACGGACGGGGCGCGCGACGAGCGGGGGCTCGGATCGCGGGCGCCCGAATTCGTCAAGGCGCGCCGGATGCTGCACCTGAGCTGGCAGGTCGGGGTCTTCGCGGTCGGCCTGGCGGTGGTGGTCGTGGGCGTCGTCCTGCTGCCGTTGCCGGGGCCTGGCTGGGTGATCATCTTCGGTGGCATGGCGATCTGGGCGACCGAGTTCGTCTGGGCCCAGCTGGTGCTCCGCTGGACGAAACGCAAGGTCACGGAGGCGGCCCAGAAGGCCCTCGATCCCAAGGTGCGCCGCCGCAACATCACGCTGACGGCGATCGGCCTGGTGATCGTGGCGGGCCTGGCCGGGATCTACCTCTCCAAGTTCGGCATAGTGATGCCTTGGAAGATCGAGGAGTGACCCGGCCGACGGCCGCGGGCCCCCGGCGACTGGTCGGGGGCACCCCCTGACATGGGGTAATGTTCTTCCTGCGTCCGGGCGATTAGCTCAGTGGGAGAGCGCTTCGTTCACACCGAAGAGGTCACTGGTTCGAACCCAGTATCGCCCACCCGGAACCACGGCCCACCTGCGAGAGAGCAGGTGGGCCGCGGTCGTTCAGGGGCCGGGGAGGGGCGTTGCGGGAACACCGGCGGCCAGACCGGCCTCGGACGGCCTGCGGCACGTTTGGTGTGCGCCGGGTGCGCCGGGTGCGCCGGGTGCGCCGGGTGAGGCGCGTGGGCTCCGGCTCCGCCGCGCTGCGAGCCGTGCGAGGGGTTTTCTGGCCGTCCGAGGTGGCACGTGCGAACACGGTCGGTACGGGCCCTTGTCGCACCGCTCGGTGGCCGATCGCACACGCCGGGTATCGCCGAAGGACGCCGGTGATCTGCGCGGCAAGCCCGCTGGGCGGGGCCGGTGCGGGCGTGTCAGGGGCGTAGTGGTCGGAGGAATCGGCCGCGCCGCCGGCTCGGAGCTGTGAGAACTCTTTGTTCATGACCGTGCCTCACCCTCGCCGCCGACCAGGCCGAGCCTGCGCCGGGAGAGGAAGCCGCGGCGCCCGCCCCGAACCCTCGCCGCCCCCCCCGCATCGGATCTTCGTCCTGGCCTCACCCTCCGGCCTCACCCTCCGGCCTCACCCTCCGGCCCCGCCGTCCCCGGCCCGCTGGTCGAGGCCGACTCGTAATCCTCCCCCCCGTGGGCCACTTCGCGTTCGGCCGCCCGGCCGTGCGCCCCTCACCTGCGGCGTCGCCCGGCCGGCAGCCCCCGTGCCCGCACCCCGGCGCGCCGCTCCACCGCCCCCGGCCACAAGAAATTCCTGTCCGAGTCATTGACGCCTCACCGGCCCCTCCGTAACTTGTGCCAGCAAGCGCTTACTTGAAACGATTCATGCAGGCGTCGGCGACGCTGCGGGGAGGGGCCCGACTGTGGGAACGAGCAGGAACATGGAGAGGCGGACCGTCCTGAAGGCGGCCGGGGCCTCGGCGGCCGTGCTCGGGCTCGCCGCGACGACCGGGTGCGGAGGCGGAAGCGGTTCCGGGGACGGGACGGTGACGATCCGTTACTCGTGGTGGGGTGCCGAGGAGCGCGCCACGAAGATCAATCAGACCATCAGGCTCTTCGAGAAGAAGTATCCGAAGATCAAGGTCAAGACGGACTTCCAGACATATCAATCGTTCTGGGAGAAGTTCCAGACCCAGGCCGCCGGCGGAAATCCCCCGGACGTTTTCCAAAATGCCGTCACCTTTCTTCGGAAGTACGACAAGCGCGGAATTCTCCTCGACCTCAAGTCTCAGGTTCAGGCAGGCAATCTGAGTCTGGATCACTTCCGGGCGGACGTCACGAAGGTCGGCGAGGTGGACGGCAAGCAGCTCGGAATCCCGGTCGGTTCCAACACCATGGCGCTCGTCATCGACAAGAAGGTGTTCGAGAAGGCCGGCGTCGAACCGCACACGGGCTGGACCTGGGACGACTACTTCAAGGCCCTGAAGACCATCCACGACAGGACGAAGGTCGCGGGGGACACCGGCTACTTCGCCATCATGTACCTCTACGACCTCTACCTCCGCCAGAACGGCAAGGCGTTCTACACCGAGGACGGACTCGGCTTCGACAAGGCCGACCTGACGGAGTGGTGGGCCGACGGCTACAGCCGCGTCAAGGCCGGCATTGTCACGGACCCGAAGGTCGTCGCCCAGGACGTCCCCAAGTCGTCCCTGTCGGCCGGGCACGGCGCCTCGGAGTTCACCTGGGACAACTTCACCGTGCGCTACTCGTCGGAGGGTGACAGCACCTACGGTCTCGCGCCGATCCCGACCATGGACGGCAAGCACACCGGGCAGTACCTCGCCTCCCTGATGCTGAGCGCCTCCGCCCGTACCGCTCACCCCAAGGAGGTCGCGCAGTTCATCGACTTCATGGTCCACGACCCCGAGGTCGGCAAGATCATGGGATACGACCGGGGCATCCTCGCGAGCACCGAGCAGTACACGGCGTTCAAGCCGACCGACGCGGTGAACAAGGAGATCGCGCAGTACGAGGACGACACCGCCAAGGCGGGCGTCCTCGGCACGATCACCCCGCACCCCTCCGGTGCCGACACCATCGAGGCCGCCTTCCTGCGTATCGGCGGCGACCTCGGACAGGGCAAGACGAAGGTCGCGGACGCGGTGAAGCAGTTCTTCACCGAGTCCGAGGCCGCCTTCCAGGCCTGATGGGACATGCCGTGACGCTCGTCAAGGACTCCCTGCCCGCCGCGCGCGGGACGCGTTCGGCCGCCTCCGCCACCACGGGGCGGCGGCCGGGCCGCCGGCGCGAGAACCTCGCCGGCTACCTCTTCATGTCCCCGTGGATCGCCGGCTTCCTGCTGCTGACCGCGGGCCCGATGGTCGCCTCGCTCTATTTCGCGTTCACCGACTACAACCTCTTCAACACCCCGAAGTGGGTCGGGTTCGACAACTTCACCAAGATGTTCGACGACCCCCGCTGGCAGAAGTCGGTGGAGGTGACCGCGAAGTACGTGGTCGTCGGCACCCCGCTGAAGCTGCTGCTCGCCCTCGGCGTGGCCATGCTGCTCGCCCAGAGCCGGCGCGGCCAGGCCTTCTACCGGGCGGCCTTCTACGCCCCCTCGCTGATCGGCGCGAGCGTCTCGGTGGGCTTCGTGTGGCGGTCCCTGTTCTCCGACGGCGCGGTCGTGGACCGTGGCCAGTCCTTCTTCGGCTGGCACGTCGGCGGCTGGGTCGGCAACGCCGACTGGGTGCTGTACTGCCTGGTCGCACTGACCGTGTGGCAGTTCGGCGCACCCATGGTCATCTTCCTGGCGGGCCTGAAGCAGGTCCCGAAGGAGTTGTACGAGGCGGCCGAGATGGATGGCGCCGGGCCGCTGCGGAAGTTCTGGAACATCACCCTGCCGATGATTTCGCCGGTGCTGTTCTTCAACGTGCTTCTGGAGACCATCCACTCCTTCCAGATCTTCGGCTCGGCCTATGTCGTCTCCAACGGCACCTGCGGACCGGCCGACGCCACGCTCGTCTACACCTGCTACCTCTACGAGCAGGGCTTCAAGAACGCCCAGATGGGCTTCGCCGCCGCGATGGCCTGGATGCTGCTGCTCGCCGTCGCCCTGGTGACGGCCGTCCTCTTCTGGTCCCAGAAGAAATGGGTGCACTACGAGGAGGCCGCCCGATGAGTTCCCCCGCTCTCTCCCGGAAGCGCACCGGCTCGCTCGCCTGGCACCTCGGCGCCCTGCTGATCCTCGCCGTCATCCTCTATCCGGTGGTCTGGGTGATCGGCGCCTCGTTCAAGCCCGGCAAGGACATCATCAACAGCCTCCAGCTGCTGCCGTCCCACCCGATCCTGTCCAACTTCAAGGGCCTCGCCGACGGCATCGCGGACATCTCGATCTGGACCTTCTTCCAGAACTCGCTCTTCTACGCGCTCGGCGCCGTCGCCGGCGTGCTGATCTCCTGCTCGCTCACCGCCTACGCCTTCGCCCGGATCCGTTTCGCCGGCCGCAACCTGCTCTTCTCCCTGATGATCGGCACCCTGCTGCTGCCGTACCACGTGCTGCTGATCCCGCAGTACGTGATGTTCCAGAAGCTGGGCTGGATCAACACCTACACCCCCCTGCTGATCGGGAAGTACCTCGCGACCGAGGCCTTCTTCGTCTTCCTGATGGTGCAGTTCATGCGGAACCTGCCCCGGGAACTGGACGAGGCGGCCCGGCTCGACGGCTGCGGGCACTTCCGTATCTACTGGTCGATCGTGCTGCCGCTGTGCCGGCCCGCCCTGATCACCAGCGCGATCTTCACCTTCATCAACGCCTGGAACGACTTCATGGGCCCGCTGATCTACCTCAACGAGCCCGGCAAGTACACGGTCTCGCTGGGCCTGATGATGTTCCGCGACTCCGACGGCGTGGCCGCCAACTACGGCGGGATGATCGCCATGTCCCTGGTCGCGCTGCTGCCCGTGCTGCTGTTCTTCCTCACCTTCCAGCGCTATCTGATCGACGGAATGGCGACCTCCGGACTGAAGGGCTGAGGCCGTGGCCGACGACGTACGTGCGAAGTCCATCGCCTTCTCCGACCGCTTCGGTGTCTTCGCCGAGTCTCTGCTCACCGGCGTCTGGATCGCCGTCGCCTCCCTGGGTGTCGTCACCTACCCGGCCGCCTTCGCCGCCGGCGCCCGGCACCTGCGCCGCCGTACCGGGCAGATGGGCGGCGGGTGGCGGGAGTTCGTGAGCGACTTCCGGGCCGCCCTGCCCGGCGGCCGGCTGGTCGGGCTCGCCGGGTGGGGTGCGGTCGCCGTGGCCTGGGTGGATGTCCGGGCCGTACGGGCCGGACTGCCGGGCGGGCCGCTCGTCGGAGCCGTCGGCCTGTTCGCGGTGATCGGCCTCGCCGTCACGGGGCTGCGCGCGGCGGCCGTCTGGGCGCCCGGCGACCGCTGGCGCACCCTGCTCACGGCGGCCGGCCGCCGTACCGTTCTCGACCCCGGCGGATCCTTCCTGCTCGTCGGGGGAGCAGTCCTCGTGGCCTGTTCCGCCCTGCTCATCGCGCCGCTGGCGGTGCCCGTGCTGGGCGCCGTCGTGGCGGCGGCCGTCGCCGTGGAGGAGCGCCACCGGCGCCGCCGCTGACCGGCCTCGCACCAGGGGCGGCGCCCGTCCGGCGCCGCACCTTTATCTGTCATGCCCCTGACCATCCTGCACTCGCACGGAAAGGAAGGCGGACGATGTCTCCCATCCCCCGCAGGTCCCTCCTCAAGGCGGCCGCCGTCGCCGGTGCCGCCGCCCAGTTCAGCTGGGCGCTGGGCGCCAAGGACGCGCAGGCCGCGCCCAGAGCCGAGGCCGCCGACGCGGACCCGGTGACCCTGGACTGGCTGGAGGACGGCGGTCTCGGCGCCGCGCCCGGCTCGACCGTCGGTGTGCCCTGGCCGATGGGCGCGTTCCGGGAGGGCCAGACCTTCGCGCTGACTGACGAGGACGGCGATGACGTGCCCGTCCAGTCCTGGCCGATCGCCTACTGGCCGGACGGCTCCCTCAAGTGGACCGCCCACGCCGTGAGTTCGGGCAGCGGCACGCTCACGCTCGCGGCGGGCGACGCGGCGGCGCCCGACAAGAAGGTCACCGTCTCCACGGGCGGCGGGACCGTCGACGTGTCCACCGGCGTGATCACCGTGAAGATCGGCAAGAACGGCTCGACGCTCGTCAAGTCGGTCACCCGAGGCTCGACGGAGATCGCCAGGAACGGGCGGCTCGTCCTCGTCCGCCAGCCCGAGATCGAGGACGAGGACCAGGGCACGGTCAAGACCGAGCGCTTCGACGGCGCCATCGACGCCGTGACCGTCGAACAAGACGGGCCGGTCCGCGCGGTCGTCCGCATCGACGGCAAGCACCGCAAGGGAAGCCGCAGTTGGCTGCCGTTCTCGATCCGTCTCTACTTCTACGCGGGCGCCGACTCCTTCCGGATGGTCCACACGATCACCTACGACGGCACCCAGGAGCCGGGCAAGGCGAGCGGCGACTTCATCCGCGGCCTTGGCGTGCGCTTCAGTGTGCCGATGCGCGACGAGGCGTACGACCGGCATGTGCGGATCGGCGGTGAGGGAACCGGCCTGCTGCGGGAGGCCGTCCAGGGCATCACGGGCCTGCGCCGCGATCCGGGCGCGGCCGTCCAGGCGGCCCAGTACGCGGGGCAGAAGCTGGCCGACCCCGCCACCTGGGACCAGCGGGTCACCACCCGCCTCCAGTACATCCCGCACTGGGGCGACTACACCCTCGCCCAGCTCTCCGCCGACGGCTTCACCCTGCGCAAGCGCACGAAGAAGGGGTACGGCTGGATCGCGGCCGGCGGCGGCAAGCGGGCCTCCGGCTTCGGGTACGTCGGTGGCGCGAGCGGCGGATTCTCCTTCGGGCTGCGGGACTTCTGGGAGAAGTTCCCCGCCCAGCTCGACATCCGCGACGCCCACACCGACGAGGCCGAGGTCACCCTCTGGCTCTGGTCGCCCGAGGCCCAGCCGATGGACCTGCGCTTCTACCACGACGGCATGGGCCAGGACACCTACGCCGAACAGCTCGAAGGCCTCGAGATCACCTACGAGGACTACGAGCCCGCATTCGGCACCCCCTACGGCATCGCCCGCACCTCCGAACTCCTCTTCTGGGCCAACGAGTCGACGCCCGCGCCGGAGACCCTCGCCCGGCAGGTCGAGGCCGTACGGACGCTGCCCCAGCTCACCGCCCCGCCCCGACAGCTCATCAGGGCCAAGGTGTTCGGCCCCGGCCTCTACTCCGAGCCCGACCGCTCCACCGCCGCCAAGGCGAAGATCGAGGACCATCTCGACTTCCTCTTCACCTACTACAAGGACCAGGTGGAGCAGCGCCGTTGGTACGGCTTCTGGGACTACGGCGACTTCATGCACACCTACGACACCGTGCGCCACCAGTGGCGGTACGACGTCGGCGGCTACGCCTGGGACAACTCCGAGCTCTCGCCCGACCTGTGGCTCTGGTACGCGTACCTCAGAAGCGGCCGCACGGACATCTTCCGGTTCGCGGAGGCGCTCACCCGGCACACCGGCGAGGTGGACGTCTACCACCTCGGCCAGTGGGCCGGCCTCGGCACCCGGCACGGCGTCCAGCACTTCGCGGACAGCGCCAAGCAGCAGCGCATCTCCAACACCACCTACCGGCGCTTCTACTACTTCCTCACCGCCGACGAACGCGTCGGCGACCTCATGGCCGCCAACGTCGACTCCGACGAGACCTTCCTCGTCCTCGACCCGCTCCGCAAGATCCGCACCGACCCCTACACCCCCGACCGGCACGCCCTCTCCATCGGCTTCGGCACCGACTGGAGCGGTCTGGTGTCGGCCTGGCTCACCGAGTGGGAACGCAAGGGCCCCAAGTGGGAGAAGGCCAAGGCGCGGGTGCTGTCGACCATGGAGGGCATCGCCGCCCAGCCCAACGGCTTCGTGCAGGGCAGCGGCCTCTACGACCTCGACACCGGGAAGTTCGCCACCGCCGCCACCCCGGTCGTCTCCGTGTCCCACCTCTCGGCGGTCTTCGGCCTCAACGAACTCTGCGCCGAACTCATCCACCTGGTCGACATGCCGAAGTTCAACGAGGTGTACTTCGACTACTGCCGTTACTTCAACGCCACCAAGGCCCAACAGGCGGCACGCTACGGCTCCAACTTCGGGACCCTGCTGCTCTTCCAGGGCCACTCGAGGCTCGACGCCTACGCCGCCGTACAGACCGGTGACGAGACGCTCGCCAAGCGTGCGTGGACGAAGTTCTACAGCTCCGACGGCTATACGGAGTCCTCGCCGTGGAAGACCGAGCCGCTCTCCGGGCCGGTCACGCTCGTCGCGGGGAGCGAGGCGAGCTGGGTGTCCTCCAACGACACCGCTCTGTACGGGCTCGCGGCCATCGAGAACTTGGCCCTGCTGGGCGACAAGATGCCGTCGTAGCAGGTGAGAGGGGGGAGCGCCGTCGCACGGGCGGCGGCGCTCGCACCCATGAGTGTGCTCCAGGTCACTCCGTACGGCATGAGTATGCGTACTCAGATCGACCCGCCGGGCAGACTCCGTCCATGGACTGGACCCACTACCGCTTCCGCAGTCTGTGGCCGCTGCCCTTCGGGGGCGCGTCCGTCTACCAGGCCCTTGAGCGGGTCGAGGACTACCCGCGCTGGTGGCCGCAGGTCCGTACGGTCAGCCGGCTGAACGACACCACCGGCATCATCACCATCCGCTCGGTCCTGCCGTACGACATGACGTTCACCGCACGCGAGACCCGGCGCGACCCGGCCGCCGGCGTGCTGGAGATCGCGATGAGCGGTGACATCGAGGGCTGGGCCCGCTGGACGGTCACCGCCGACGGCACCGGCACCCTGGCCCGCTACGACCAGGTCGTCGACGTCAGCAAGCCGCTGCTGCGCCGACTGGCCGTCCCCGGGCGGCCGTTCTTCCGCGCCAACCACCGGCTGATGATGTGGTCGGGACGGCGGGGACTGTGCAGGCACCTGCAAGCGGTTTGAACGAAGCCCGCCGGTCCCTGTATCGTTCACTGCGTTCCCGGGCGATTAGCTCAGTGGGAGAGCGCTTCGTTCACACCGAAGAGGTCACTGGTTCGAACCCAGTATCGCCCACCACCGGGAAGGCCGGTCCGCCTGTGCGGACCGGCCTTTTTGCGTGTGGTCCGGCCGAATGGTGGACCCCGCCGGCCCGCGCCCGCCTGCCCTTCGGCCGGCCGCGGTCAGGGGTGCCTAGGCTGTCACCGCTGCGGAAAGGTGGTGCCATGGACGCTGATTCCCGGATCAGGGCCGCGATCGAAGAGCATTGGCGGGCATCGGAACGCGGGGACATCGAAGCCGAGCATGCCGTCTACGCCGACGACGCGATCCTGGACTACCCGCAGTCGGGTGAGCGCTTCCGGGGGCGCGAGACGATCGCCGCACAACGCGGCGGGCACCCCGCCGACCGGCACTTCACGGTCCGGCGGATCACCGGACACGCGCGGGTATGGGTGAGTGAGTGCGTCATCACCTACGACGGTGTGCCCTCGTACTCGGTGAGCATCATGGAATTCGCCGACCGGCATGTGGTGCACGAGACGCAGTACTTCGCCGGCCCGTTCGGCTCACCGGCCTGGCGGGCCGCGCTCGCCGAGCCGATGCCGGGACGGACCGTCACGAGCGCCTGACGGTCGGCCTCGCGGGTCGGTCAGCCGGGCGGCGCACCGTCGCCCGCGTCGCCTGAGGCGTCCGTGGCGTCCGTGGTGCGGAAGCGTGCCCGGTAGGTCCCCGGCGTGATGCCGAGGTTCCGCGTGAAGGCCCGGCGCAGCGACTCCGGTGAGCCGAAGCCGGTGCGCCGGGCCACCGTGGCCATGGGGTCGTCGCCGCCTTCCAGCATCGCCTGGGCGGCTTCCATGCGGATCCGCTCGACGTAGCGGGCCGGGGTCGTGGTCATCTCGTCGTGGAACAGGCGCGTCATGTGACGGGGACTCACACCCGCCCGGCGCGCCATGGCCGCCAGGGTGTGATCGGCGGACGGGTCCTCGGCGACCGCGTCCAGGACCCGGCGCAGCATCTCCTGCCGCACGTGTGGAGTCCGGGTGCGGACGCTGAACTGCGACTGGCCTCCGGGCCGCTGCATGAACACGACCATGTCCTTGGCCACGGCGCGGGCGACGTCGGCGCCGAAGTGCTCCTCGACCAGGGCGAGCGACAGATCGATGCCCGAGCTGACGCCCGCCGAGGTCATGATGTGACCGTCGCGCACGAACAGGGGGTCGGCCGCCACGGTCACCCGCGGGTACCGCAGGGCGAGCTGGTCGGCGAAGCGCCAGTGCGTGGTCGCGGTGCGCTCGTCGAGCAGTCCGGCCGCGGCGAGCAGGAAGGCACCGGTGCAGATGGACGCCGTACGGCGGCTACGCGCGTCGAGCGCCCGCACGGTGTCCAGCAGGGCGTCGTCCTTGACGAGGGAGGGCCACTCGGGGCCGCCGGGGATGACGAGCACGTCGCTGACATCCTGCGCCTGCGCGGCAGGCAGATCGACGCTCAGGCCGGTGCCGGCCGCGGTGACCACGTCGGCGCCGTCCGGGGACACCGTGCGCATGCGGTAGCGGCCGCCGAAGTCGTTGGCCGACGAGAACACCTCGATCGGGCCGGTGACGTCCAGCAGGCGAACGCCTGGGAAGAGCAGCACGGTCACCAGCAGGGGTTTCCCGCCTGACGCTCGGTCCTTCATCGTGCGCCTCCTGGCCGGACGGACTCGCTCCACAGTAGGCCCAGTGGGTTTGACCACCCAATTCACCCGGCCGGCGGTGCTCCGATGTCCTGGAGTGAGGGCGTCGTGGCACGTGCTGCGCTGTGGCGGGATCCGTGCCGCGCCCTACCTTCGGAAAACGCCAACGGGCCGACGGTCTCGGCCGCGACCCGTGCGCTGCCGGGCGCGGGCGGGCCGGTCGGCCGGTCACCGTCGCCGGTCCTGGGCGGAGACGAATCCGACACGAGAAGAGAAGGCGCTCCACGCCGTGGCACCCCACTCCCGTACCAGCCCAGCGATCCCGTCCCAGGGCGGCCCGGTTCCGAGAGCTTCCGGACGTGCCCGGCCGGTCGGAGCGGGCGGCACGGGGGGCGGGCGGCTCGGTCCCAGTTGGTTCGCAGCCGTCATGGGCACCGGGATCGTGGCCAGCGCGGCCGCCACCCTGCCGCGGACCTTTCCCGGGCTCGGCGCGGCCGCCACGGTGGTCTGGGCGGCGGCCACGCTGCTGCTGATCGTGCTGGGCGCCGGTTATCTCGGGCAGCGGATGCTGCGCGTGCACGCCGGTGATCCGGTGCTGGCGCAGTTCTTCGGGGCGCCACCGATGGCGCTGCTCACCGTCGGGGCCGGGACGCTGCTGCTCGGCCGGCGGCTGATCGGGGAGCGGGCGGCGCTGGACGTGGACTGGGTGCTGTGGTCCGTCGGTACGGTGCTCGGTCTCGCCACCGCATGTGCGGTGCCGTACCTGATGGTCACGCGGCACCGTTTCACGCCGGACGCGGCGTTCGGCGGCTGGCTGCTGCCGGTGGTGCCGCCGATGGTCTCCGCCGCGACGGGCGCGCTGCTCGTCCCGCGGGCGCCGGCCGGGCAGCCACGGCTGGCCCTGCTGCTGGGCTGCTACGCGATGCTCGGGCTCGGGCTGGTGGCGGTCCTGCTGGTGCTGGCCATGGTGTACAGCCGTCTGGTGCACCATGACGCGCCCAGCGGTGCGACGGTGCCCACGGTGTGGATCGGCGTGGGGGCGCTGGACCAGGCGGTGACGGCGCTGGGTTCGCTGGCCACGGCGGCGCCGAGTGCGCTGCCCGCCCCGTACGCGCGCGGGACTGCGGTCGCGGCCCTTCTGGGCGGGATCGGGATATGGGGCTTCGCCACGCTGTGGCTGGTGCTCGCCACGGCGCTGACCGTGCGGGAGGTCCGGCGGGGGCTGCCTTTCGCGCCCACCTGGTGGTCCTTCATCTTCCCGCTCGGCGCCTGCGTCACCGGTACCAGTGCCCTCGCCGCCCGTACCGGCTCCGAGCCCTTCGTGTGGAGCGCCGTCGTCCTGTACGCGCTGCTCGTCCTCGCCTGGGCGGTGGTGGCGTGGCATTCCGTGCGGCACGCCGTCCGCCGGTGACACCGCCCCGACGCCGTGCCGCGTACGTCCACCGGAGGCCGCTCCCCGCCCGCGAGCATCAACTCGCCGCACGAGACGGCGTCCGAGGGGGTGCCGTGGCGCGGGGCCGGAGCACGGTCGCCGCCATGGCGGCGAAAGCGTCTGTCCGGTGTCCGGGCGGGCGCCTGCCGGGGTCGGCATCTCCGGGATCGGGACGGCCGGCATCGGGACGGTCGGTGTCAGGACGGTCGGCATCGGGACGGCTGGTGTCAGGACGGTCGGTGTCAGGACGGCCGGCATCGGGACGGCTGGTGTCAGGACGGTCGGTGTCAGGAGCGCCATGGTCGGTGAGCCACTCGGCGAGGACCGCGGCATGACTGTGGTCCGTGTCCTGGGCCGTGGTCAGCAGCGTGAGGCTGTTGTGCCCGGCGAGGTCCCGTAGCCGGGCGGCCGCCCTACGGTGCTCCGGATCGCCCAGCTCGACGAGGTAGCGGCGACGGAACTCACCGAACCGGTGAGGGTCTTGGCCGTACCAGCGCTGCAGTTCGGCGGACGGCGCGACATCCCGCAGCCATTCGTCGAGAGGCGCGCCCAGCCGGTCGATGCCCTCCGGCCAGGCACGGTCGACCAGTACCCGCTCGGCGCTCCCGCCGTCCTCGGGAGACGGTTGCCCGTGGATCCCGCGACAGACGATCCGCTCGGCCATGGCATGCGCTCCGGCAGCTCCTGCGGTAAGTGCTTGCTAGTGGAATGTGCATTTCATGCACGTCTGGACGGGTTGTGAGGGGTGTGCGAGGCCGGTGTCCTGATCCGAGGGCCTCGTGTCCGGCCGGCCCGCCATCGGTGTCGTACGGCGCCTGGTTGTGATGGTCGGGCCGCGGGTTCGCGGCCGGAGGAACCGTCTCCGGGAGCGACATGAGCGACAGTGATCCGTCGGACACCACTCGGCGGCAGCCGCCACCGATCCTGCTGACCCTGGGGCAGCTGCACGGCGAGCTGCGGGCGCTGCACGGGCTGTCGCTCCACGGCTGTCTCATTCTCGGCGCCGTCGCGGAGGCCGGGGGCGGGCCCGTGCCCGTGGCCCGGCTGACGGCCTTCCTCCGGGAGTCGGGTAGCCGGATGACCTCTCTTCTCAAGGGTTTGCAGGCGGCCGGACTCATCGAACGCGATCGGCGTGCCGGAGACCGCAGGACGGTCGAGGTCACCCTGACCGACGCCGGACACGCCAGGTTCGCCGACGCCGAGAGGACCGCTCAGGCGCTGCTGCGCGGCCGTCTCGCCCCCGGGCTGCGGTGAGCCGCACCGACGTCGCCGGAGCCCCGCCGGGTGGACATGCCCGCGGCGAGCGGCGGAGGTACGGTCGGGGGACGGCATGGATGCGGACCTCTCAGCCGACGAACAGACCGGCGCCCGAGACACGCCCGGGAGGGCCCATGGCTCAGCAAGCGAACATCGCCGCGCAGACCGCCTTCGGAGAGGCCGTCGTCTCCGGCAACCTCGACGCCCTCGACGAGATCGTCGCCTCCCACTCGGTCGACCACGATCCCGCGCCGGGACAGGGGCCGGGACCCGAGGGGTACAAGGACATGTTCGGCGAGTTGCGCGAGGCGTTCCCTGACTTGAACGTCCAGGTGGAGCATCTGCTGGCCACCGACGACGAGTTGGCCTTCGCCTACGTCATCACCGGGACGCATCTGGGGCCGCTCATGGGGCGACCGGCGACCGGCAGGAAGGTCAGCTACCGAGGCATGCAGATCAGCCGCTTCGACGGTGACGGCAAGCTCGTCGAACGCTGGGGCAGCAGCGACGAACTCGGCATGCTGCGGCAACTCGGCCTCGCCCCGATATGAAGCCGTGAAGCCGTGAAGCCGTGAAGCCGTGATGTGGCGGGGGGGCGGGGGGGGGGGGCCCCCCCCCCCCCCCCCCCCCGCGCCCCCCAAGGCCGGGGCGGCCCGGGCGGTGGGACAAGGCCACGGGGGGGCGGGGCGCGCGCC
>NZ_JBSHAF010000002.1:368622-404516 GCF_053611365.1 Streptomyces sp. NPDC054813
GGGGGCCCCCGCGACTCCAGCGGCTGGGGGCTCACCGGGGCCCCCGCCCATATTTCCCCCTGTACTGCCTTCCCCCGGGGCGGGGGTGTGGGGGGGGGGGGGGGGGGGCCCGCCCCCCCGCCCCTCACGCTGCCGTCGGCAGTTCCGGCCGTAGCGGCCAGTACGTGTTCACCGTCTCCGGTGTGCCGCTGCGCGCGAACCACGCCTGAAGCCCGCGTGCCTGCGCCGCGTGCCACGTCGTCTGCAACGTGTGCAGCTCGGCGGGGCTCAGGCGCTCCAGCCGGGCCGCGAACCGGCGGCCCAGCGCTCGTATCAGATCCAGCGAGGCCAGTGCGTCGGCGGCCGCGTCGTGCGCGCCCTCCAGGGTGACCTCGTAGTGCGCGCAGAGGTCGGTCAGGGTGCGACGGCCCTTGCGGTAGCGGTCCAGATGCTTGTCCAGGACCCGCGGATCGAGGACGAGCAGGGGGCTCGCCTCGAACCAGCGGTCCAGTGCGGACGCCCGGTGCCGCCGCAACTCGCGGTCCAGGAGCGTCAGATCGAACGGCGCGTTCATCACCACCAGCGGGCGGTGCATCGCCGCGTGCTCGGCCAGTTCCTCGGCTATCTCGTACATCACCGGCGCCGGCCAACGGCCGTTGCGCTGCAGGTGTTCGTCCGTCAGCCCGTGCACCGCCGTCGCCGCTTCCGGCACCGGCATGCCCGGGTTCACCAGCCAGCGGGTCACCCGGGGTCGGGTGCCCGGGGCGTCCTGGACGACGACCGCGGCGGACACGATGCGGTCGGTCTCCACGTCCACGCCCGTGGTCTCCGTGTCGAAGGCCGCCAAGGGCCCCTCGTACCAGCACGTCATGCCAATACAACTCCTCGTTCACCCACGGCAGCTGACGTTCCGTCTTCTGCCTGTTTGGTGATACCCGGGCCGTTTGCGGCGTACGCCGGAAGGACACAACAGGAGTGCGGGTCTTTGCAGTTCAGCGGCCCGCCACGGGGAAACTCTTTGGCTGGGAAGGCTATTGGTCATGGCGATAGCGCAGCCCGAGCGGGGCGGGCTGCTGCCCGAACGCACGGGCCCCCATCGCGGCACACTCGCCACCACCGCCTGCATGGAGACTCTGCAGGTGGGTTATCTGCACGCCGTCGCCGCGGCGGCCGGCTGCTCGCTCTCGCAGCCGTTCCCGGACAACGGCATCGACTGGCACGTCAGCCACGGCTCGCCCGGGCACACCGTCGACGACGAGGTGACCATCAAGGTGCAGCTCAAGTGCACGTACCAGATCGCACCCAACCCGCCGGGACGTTTCTTCTCCTTCACGCTGGACAACGACCACCTGCGCAAGCTCGCCCGCACACCGGTGTCGGTGCACAAGATCCTCGTGGTGATGCTGGTTCCGCGCTCCCAGGACGACTGGCTGCGCGCCAGCCACGACCGGCTCGATCTGCGCCACTGCTGCTACTGGGTCAACCTGGCAGGGCACCCGATCACCGGCCGGAACCGGACCACCGTGCGGATTCCGACCTCGCGCATCTTCGACGACCGGGCGCTCTGCGAGATCATGACGCGGGTCGGGACGGGAGGACGACCATGAGGCACCGTCCGTACGAGGAGCAGCTGAGGGAAGTCCGGCCGCATCCGGTGGACCCCCACTGGAACCATCCTCCCGAGCCCACCGAGGTCGACCCCGCGGTGCTCGGCGCCCTGCTGCGCCGACACGGCTGGCAGCGGCGCGGGGGAGCCCCGGGGCGTTACGGCCGCTGGACCCCACCCGGGCCGGGCAACACCGGCACCAGCCTGCTCGTACCAGAGAGCCGCGCCTTCCCGGACAGTGACGATCTGCTCGGGGAGGCGCTCACGGCTCTCGTGCGCAGCGGTACGCCCGCCGCGCGTGAGGTGCTGGTCGGGCTCGCGGTGCCCAGCGACGAGATCCGCTGGTGGCGGGATGTGCCGAGCGGGCCCGCGGACGTCACGCCCTGGACGGTCGAGGAGCAGCTGCGCACCGCGGCCCGGGGGACCCTGCTGGCCGGCGCGCTGGCCACGCGCGCGCGTGCCGGTTACTACGGCGCCCGGCACAAGCGTGCGGCCGCCGCGCTGCTGGAGTCCGTCCTCGTGGGCTCGGCGGAGGGCGGCCGCGCCCTGACCGCCTTCGTGCCCGTCGGCACCGGGCGGCCCCTCGCCGTCCGCCTCCACCAGGCCCTGTACGCCGCCCGCGAGGCCATCGACTACCAGCGGGCCACCGGCGGCATGGACGCCTTCGACGGAGCCGTCGAGGCGGGTGTGAGCCGCGAACTCACCGACGCCCTGGTCACGCTGGTGCGCGGCACCGAGGGCGCCCGGATCTCCGTGGAGTGGGCACCGGGCGCCGGAGTCCCCGACGACTGCGCGTCCACCGTCGAGCCCGTCGAGTTCTCGCCGGGCGACCTGCCCGTGCTGCGCGAGGCCGGCGCCCGCTTCCTGCGCGACGAACCCTCCGTACCGGTCCGGATCACCGGCACCGTGGTCCGGATGCGCCGCTCGGAGCCGCGCGGCGAGGGCGCGGTACGGCTGCGGGTCATCGCCGGCGCCGAGGTGCCGTACGTCCGGGTCACCCTCGACGAGGAGGACTACCGGATCGCCGGACAGGCCCACCTGGTCGGGCTCCCGGTGCGGGTGCACGGGCGGCTGGAGAGCCGGGGCGGGTTCCGGCGGCTGTCCGGCGCCTCCGGGGTCGTACCGGTGCAGGTGGACGAGGCCGAGCGGGACCGTCTGGTGAAGTCGCTCCAGGAGAACCTCGACTTCTTCGAGGAGGCGTGCAGTGGGGACGACTGCGACTGACCGCGGACTGTGGGTGACCGTTTAGCGGTCGGTGGGGCCGGGTCGGTACGATCCGGTATTGCGCGCGCTCCTGGTATAGCGCCGCATTCACCTTCAGGCAGGAGAGACCGGTGTCAGACGTCCGTGTGATCATCCAACGCGATTCCGAGCGGGAAGAGCGCGTGGTGACGACGGGGACTACGGCCGCCGAGCTCTTCGCCGGCGAGCGCTCGATCATCGCCGCGCGTGTGGGCGGTGAGCTCAAGGACCTCGCGTACGAGGTGAAGGACGGCGAGACCGTGGAGGGTGTCGAGATCGCCTCCGAGGACGGTCTGGGCATCCTGCGCCACTCCACCGCGCACGTCATGGCGCAGGCCGTGCAGGAGCTCTTCCCCGAGGCCAAGCTGGGTATCGGCCCGCCGGTCAAGGACGGCTTCTACTACGACTTCGACGTCGAGAAGCCCTTCCACCCCGATGACCTCAAGGCCATCGAGAAGAAGATGCAGGAGATCCAGAAGCGCGGGCAGAAGTTCTCCCGCCGCGTGGTGACCGACGAGGCCGCCCGCGAGGAGCTGGCGAACGAGCCGTACAAGCTGGAGCTGATCGGCCTCAAGGGGTCGGCGTCCAGCGACGACGGCGCGGACGTCGAGGTCGGCGCCGGTGAGCTGACGATCTACGACAACCTGGACGCCAAGACCGGCGAGCTGTGCTGGAAGGACCTCTGCCGCGGCCCCCACCTGCCGTCCACCCGCCTCATCCCGGCGTTCAAGCTGATGCGCAACGCGGCCGCCTA
The DNA here is from genome assembly GCF_053611365.1 of Streptomyces sp. NPDC054813. Taxonomy (NCBI): domain Bacteria; kingdom Bacillati; phylum Actinomycetota; class Actinomycetes; order Kitasatosporales; family Streptomycetaceae; genus Streptomyces; species Streptomyces sp. NPDC054813. Next base: position 372,204 of record NZ_JBSHAF010000002.1, read on the forward strand.
CTGGCGCGGCAGCGAGAAGAACCCGATGCTCCAGCGCATCTACGGCACTGCCTGGCCGTCCAAGGACGAGCTGAAGGAGTACCTCGACTTCCTCGCCGAGGCCGAGAAGCGCGACCACCGCAAGCTGGGCAACGAGCTGGACCTGTTCTCCATCCCGGAGCAGATCGGCTCCGGTCTCGCCGTCTTCCACCCCAAGGGCGGCATCGTCCGCCGGGTGATGGAGGACTACTCGCGCCGCCGGCACGAGGAGGAGGGCTACGAGTTCGTCTACACCCCGCACGCCACGAAGGGGAAGCTCTTCGAGACGTCCGGGCACCTGGACTGGTACGCCGACGGCATGTACCCGCCCATGCAGCTCGACGAGGGCGTGGACTACTACCTCAAGCCCATGAACTGCCCGATGCACAACCTGATCTTCGACGCGCGCGGCCGCTCCTACCGTGAACTGCCGCTGCGGCTCTTCGAGTTCGGGACCGTGTACCGCTACGAGAAGTCGGGTGTCGTGCACGGCCTCACCCGGGCCCGCGGCTTCACCCAGGACGACGCGCACATCTACTGCACCAAGGAGCAGATGGCGGAGGAGCTCGACAAGACGCTCACCTTCGTCCTGAACCTGCTGCGCGACTACGGCCTCACCGACTTCTACCTGGAGCTGTCGACCAAGGACCCGGAGAAGTTCGTCGGCTCCGACGAGGTCTGGGAGGAGGCCACGGAGACGCTCCGCGCGGTCGCCGAGAAGCAGGGCCTCCCGCTCGTCCCCGACCCGGGCGGTGCCGCCTTCTACGGCCCGAAGATCTCCGTGCAGACCAAGGACGCCATCGGCCGCACCTGGCAGATGTCGACCGTCCAGCTCGACTTCAACCTGCCCGAGAGGTTCGACCTGGAGTACACCGCCGCCGACGGCTCCAAGCAGCGCCCGGTGATGATCCACCGCGCCCTGTTCGGCTCCATCGAGCGGTTCTTCGCGGTGCTCCTGGAGCACTACGCGGGTGCCTTCCCGGCGTGGCTGGCGCCGGTCCAGGCGGTCGGCATCCCGATCGGCGACGGACATGTCGAGTACCTGCAGAAGTTCGCGGCCGAGGCGAAGAAGAAGGGCCTGCGGGTCGAGGTCGACGCGTCGTCGGACCGGATGCAGAAGAAGATCCGCAACGCCCAGAAGCAGAAGGTGCCCTTCATGGTCATCGCGGGCGACGAGGACATGACGGCCGGCTCGGTCTCCTTCCGCTACCGTGACGGCTCGCAGGAGAACGGCATCCCGTTCGAGGAGGCCATCGCCAAGATCGCACGGGTGGTCGAGGAGCGGACCCAAGTCTGATCCGCCTCCGTCAGGGGCCCTCGGAGATCAGTGCTCCGGGGGCCTTCTCTCGTCCTCGTTCAGTGAGAACCGCTGCAGCATCCAGGACGAGAACGACCCGGTGACCGTGCCCAGCAGTGCCAGACCGCAGGCCATGAGCCCCGCGGCGATGAACCGCCCCAGGGTGGTCACGGGGACGTAATCGCCGTAACCGACCGTGGAGAGGGTCGAGCAGGTCCACCAGAGGGAGTCGCCGAAGGTGCGGATGTTGGCGTTCGCGGCCGAGCGTTCGGCCTGGTAGACGGCGAGGGCGCCGGAGAAGCCCAGCAGTGAGATCGACAATGCCGAGTAGGCCGCCACGCGCGCGTGCAACGGGAGCCGGGGTTCCCCGCGCCGGCGCTGGATCGACTCGTAGGTCCGCACGACCTGCACCGGCCGCAGCAGTGGCAGCACCAGGACGACCGTGTCCAGCCAGTGCCGCCGTACGAACCCCGGTCCCTCGCCGCTGAGCCGCCAGCGCACCGCGTAGTCGACGGTGAACATCGCCCAAGCCGTGTACATCAGCGACAGGAACAAGGCGTGCGCGGCCTCCGGCATCCCGGGCGCCAGCACATGCACCGCGTACGAGCCGAGGAAGACCAGCGACGCGATGCCCAGCGTCAGGTCGGTCCTCCGAACCCAGCGGTTCAGTCGGCTGTCGTCGTCCATCCGCCCAGCTTCGCCGTCCGGCGGTTTCCGCTGGCCCCGGCGACACGCCGCGAACGGGCGAAGCAATATGCTGCCTAGCATGACGAGTGAGCCGGAGCAGCAGATCGGAGTGGGGACGCAGGACGCGTTCCAGCGCCTGTGGACGCCCCACCGGATGGCCTACATCCAGGGCGAGAACAAGCCGAGCGGCCCGGGAGCCGACGACGGCTGTCCCTTCTGCTCGATTCCGGCCAAATCCGACGAGGACGGGCTGGTCGTCCGGCGCGGCGAGCACGTCTACGCGGTGCTCAACCTCTACCCGTACAACGGCGGCCATCTGATGACGGTCCCGTACCGTCATGTCGCCGACTACACGGACCTGACCGGCCCGGAGACGGCCGAGCTGGCCGAGCTGACCAAGCAGGCGATGACCGCGCTGCGCACGGCCTCGGGCGCGCACGGCTTCAACATCGGCATGAACCAGGGCACGGTGGCCGGCGCGGGCATCGCGGCCCACCTGCACCAGCACATCGTCCCCCGCTGGGGCGGCGACACGAACTTCATGCCGGTGGTGGGCCACACCCGGGTGCTGCCCCAGCTGCTGGCGGACACCCGCAAGATGCTGGCCGAGGCCTGGCCGACCGCGCAGGCCTGACGGGCTCCCCTCCCCGTAGACGGTTCCCCGGAGAGGGGAGGGGTCACGCGTCGTACTTGTCCGCCTTCTTCGGTGACGCGTCCTGGACCGCTCCGCTGAGGTTCCCCGCCCGCGAGTTGAACTTGTCGATGTCGACGTCGTGTTCCTTGAGGACGCTGAGCGCGGCCCGGTGCACGGCCCGGAGTATGGGCGTGGCGGCGCGCAACGCGTCGTCGGCCATGAAGCGGTGGTCCCAGGGCTGGTCGGCCCAGGCGTGCCGCAGACCGAACGGCTCGGGCAGGCCTATGGAACCGCCGAGCCACTTCAGCAGCGGCGGGTACCAGCTGATGGTGGCGCGGGCGCCGAGGCGGACCACCTCGTCGGGGGTGACCAGCGGCAGCTTGACGGTCCGGGTCTCCCAGAACCGCACGGTCTTGGCGACCGTCTTGGTGGGGGCCTCGGGCTTGCCGTTGAACAGGCCGTTGACCGGGCCCAGGGCGTGTCCGGTGACCTCGATTCGGAGGGTCTCCTTCAGCACGGTCACGGTCGCCATCATCGTGATGATCAGGTCGCCGTTCCACAGGTACGGCCACTGCACGCCCAGGTAGTGGCGGTCGCCCTTGTCGAAGTGGTTGCTGTTGCAGATGTCCTCGACGTCCCTGGGCCCCACCTTGTAGTCGGTGCCCTCGGGCCTGGACACCTCCTTGGCCCCCGCTCCGACGTGGGTGACGATCCAGTGCCTGACCTGGGGTTCGGGGAAGCCGCCGGTCTTCAGGTGCTGCCGGTGCAGCACGCTCAGCTCCTTCTCGATCTCCCGGACGACCGTCCAGGCCCGGAACTCGTGGACGCCCTTGACCGGGTCGAGGGGGACCAGTTCCTCCGCGAGCACCCAGGAACCCCAGCGGGTTCCCATGCCGAGTATGCCCTTGGTGCCGGCGTAGAAGACCGAGTTGGACTGCTGCTCGGCGCTGAGCCGGGCCAGTGACTGGCGCAGCTGCTCGGCGGCGGCCTGGTCGGGGCTGGTCGGCACCGCCTCGGGGACCTTCGCGCCGACGCTGCCGCCGGAGAGCAGACCGTCCCAGGCCGCGCGCAGGTCCTTCGCGGTGCTCTCGCAGAGCCGCTTGGCCAGATACCAGCCGACGACGGGGAGCACGATGCAGCCGCGCGCGTACCAGCCCCAGAAGCCGGTGAGCGGCATCCGGATCAGGAAGATCACCGCGAGCACGCCGACGGCGGCCAGCAGGGCGCTGCCGAGCCCGGAGACCCGCTTGTCGCCGGCCTTCAGCATGGTCGTGCGGAGCTGGAAGACCAGCAGCCAGACCACCAGGCCGGGCAGGAACAGCACGCCGCACAGGAGCATGATGGCGGTCAGGCGCTGGTCGCGCTCCTTGCGGATGCGGTTGGCCGCCAGGCAGTGCTCGACGACCACCTGGGGTTCGCTGCCGAAGGACTGGATGAGTGGTTTGCGGCCGACGCCCAGCATGCGGTCGATGACCGCCTGGGAGTACGCCTCACCGAAGTTGGGCCGGAAGATCTTCGCCCACTTGCGGCCCTCGTTGACCGTGGACTGGTGCCACTCGTTGTCGGCCTTCTTGATCTCCTGCATCGGCGTGTCCCGGTAGGCCGCCGAGGCCAGGGCATAGGTCGGGGCCTGTGCCTCGCCGCCCGGCCTGGGCACCTGTGGCCCGAAGAAGTCCTCGAAGCTCATTCCCGCCCCCACTTGCCGCCGTCCCGCTTCTGCGGCCTTCCCGACTTCCGTACTCCGCACACCTGTTGATCAAGTACTCAGGGTATCCCCGGCCACCGGCAAGCGTCGGCGGACGGCCGAAGCCGTCCGCCGAACACCCTTGTCGCCGACTGCGGCGACTTGCCGACCATCCCGACTATGAGGCCGACTACGAGGCTTCCTTGGCCTGTTCGCGGATTTTCTCGGCGATCTGCGGTGGCATCGGCTCGTGACGGGCGTACGAGCGGCTGAAACGCGCCGTGCCGTGCGACAGCGAGCGCAGGTCGACCGCGTACCGGCCGATCTCGAACTCGGGCACCTCGGCCTTGATCAGCGTGCGCCCGCCACTGGTCTGCTCGGTGCCCAGCACCCGGCCGCGCCGCCCGGACAGGTCGCTCATCACCGCGCCCACGTAGTCGTCGCCGACCAGCACGGACACCTCGGCCACCGGCTCAAGGAGATGGATCCGGGCATCCGCGGCCGCCTCCCGCAGCGCCAGCGCGCCCGCCGTCTGGAAGGCGGCGTCGGAGGAGTCCACCGAGTGCGCCTTGCCGTCGAGGAGGGTGACCCGCACGTCGACCAGCGGGTAGCCGGCCGCGACTCCCCTGGCGGCCTGGGCCCTGATGCCCTTCTCGACGGAGGGGATGAACTGCCGGGGCACGGCGCCGCCGACCACCTTGTCGACGAACTCGACGCCGGAGCCGCCGGGCAGCGGTTCCACCTCGATCTCGCAGATCGCGAACTGGCCGTGCCCACCGGACTGCTTGACGTGCCGGCCGCGCCCGGCGGACCGGCCGGCGAAGGTCTCGCGCAGGGACACCCGGTGCGGTACGACGTCGACCTGGACCCCGTACCGGCTGCGCAGCCGCTCCAGGGCGACGTCCGCGTGCGCCTCGCCGAGGCACCACAGGACGACCTGGTGGGTGTTCTGGTTCTGTTCGAGCCGCATGGTCGGGTCCTCGGCGACCAGGCGGGACAGGCCCTGCGAGAGCTTGTCCTCGTCCGCCTTGCTGTGTGCCTGGATGGCCAGCGGCAGCAGCGGGTCGGGCATCTCCCACGGCTCCATGAGCAGCGGGTCGTCCTTGCCGGAGAGGGTGTCCCCGGTCTCCGCGCGGCCGAGCTTCGCCACACACGCGAGGTCACCGGCGATGACGTGGGTGACCGGGCGCTGCTGCTTGCCGAACGGCGTGGACAGGGCGCCGATCTTCTCGTCGACGTCATGGTCCTCGTGGCCGCGGTCGGCGAGGCCGTGCCCGGAGACATGGACCGTCTCGTCGGGGCGCAGGGTGCCGGAGAAGACCCGGACCAGCGAGACCCGGCCGACGTACGGGTCGGAGGCGGTCTTCACCACCTCGGCGACCAGCGGACCGCCCGTGTCGCACGGTTTGATGTCACGCGGCTCGCCGTCGATGGTGGTGACCCCCGGCGTGGGGTGCTCGAACGGGGTCGGGAACCCGCCGGTGACCAGCTCCAGCAGTTCCACCGTGCCGAGCCCCTGGCGGGCACCGTCGGTGGCCGGGGCGGCGGCCAGCACGGGGAAGAACGCCCCGCGTGCCACGGCCCGCTCCAGATCCTCGATCAGCGTCTTGAGGTCGATCTGCTCGCCGCCCAGATAGCGGTCCATGAGCGTCTCGTCCTCGCTCTCCGAGATGATCCCCTCGATCAGCCGGTTGCGGGCCTCGTCGATGTCCGGCAGCTGGTCGGGCCCGGGCTCGGACTCCTTGCGCTCCCCGGAGGAGTAGTCGAACAGCTTCTGCGTGAGCAGCCCGACCAGCCCGGTCACGGGCGCGTGACCGTCCGGTCCCTGCGGGCCGTGCAGCGGCAGGTAGAGCGGGAGTACGGCGTCGGGGTCGTCGGCACCGAACGCCTCGGCGCACACCCGGGTCATCTCCTCGAAGTCCGCGCGGGCGGCCTCCAGGTGCGTGATGACGATCGCCCGCGGCATCCCGACGGCCGCGCACTCCTCCCACACCATCCGGGTGGAGCCGTCCACCCCGTCCGAGGCCGAGACGACGAAAAGGGCCGCGTCCGCCGCGCGCAGACCGGCCCTCAGTTCACCGACGAAGTCGGCATATCCCGGGGTGTCCAGGATATTGATCTTGATTCCGTTCCAGTCGACCGGTACCAGTGACAGCTGTACGGAGCGCTGCTGCCGGTGCTCGATGTCGTCGTAGTCCGAGACCGTGCCGCCGTCCTCCACCCGGCCCGCCCGGTTCACCGCTCCCGCGGTCAGCGCGAGAGCCTCCACCAACGTCGTCTTGCCCGATCCGGAGTGGCCGACCAGCACCACATTCCGTACGGACGCGGGGTGGTCGGCCGCTGTAGCCCTGCCGGCGGCTCCGGGGTGTTCCTTGACCTTGTCGCCCATGGCTATGCCTCCCGTGCACGGTGAGGTCTGTGTGGGCGCGGGCGAGCATGGCGGGCCGCGTGCGGTGGCGGCTCCGATGACGCCCGCGGTTATTCGAGCTTTCCACTCCCGTCACGGTGCGTCCATACGAAGGACGTGATCGTGCCCGCGAGGCCCTCCGCGCGCCGTCACCGGTGCCCTCTGTGAGTGCCCACCCGTCGCACACACGCGCGCGTGGCTACGATGGGCCAGCCGGGGTGGCCAGCAGGGGCCGCACGGCGCAACGACCGTCGGGAAGGCCATGCTGAACAAGTACGCGCGTGCATTTTTCACGCGTGTCCTCACACCGTTCGCCGCGTTTCTCATCCGCCGGGGTGTGAGCCCGGACACGGTCACGCTCCTCGGCACGGCCGGAGTGGTCGCGGGCGCGCTGGTCTTCTTCCCCCGGGGCGAGTTCTTCTGGGGCACGATCGTGATCACACTGTTCGTGTTCTCGGACCTGGTCGACGGGAACATGGCCCGCCAGCTGGGCCGCACCAGCCGCTGGGGCGCCTTCCTGGACTCCACCCTGGACCGGGTTGCCGACGGCGCCATCTTCGGCGGCTTCGCCCTCTGGTACGCGGGCAACGGCGACAACAACGTCCTGTGCGCCGTCTCCATCTTCTGCCTGGCGAGCGGGCAGGTGGTGTCGTACACCAAGGCGCGCGGCGAGTCGATCGGGCTGCCGGTGGCCGTCAACGGTCTGGTCGAGCGCGCCGAGCGCCTGGTGATCTCCCTGGTGGCGGCCGGTCTGGCCGGTCTCCACAAGTTCGGTGTGCCGGGCATCCAGATCCTGCTCCCGATCGCCCTGTGGGTCGTCGCCGTGGGCAGCCTGGTCACCCTCGTCCAGCGGGTCGTCACGGTCCGCCGGGAGTCCGCCGAGGCGGAGGCCGCGGCCGAGCGGGAGACGGCCTCCCACGGGAGCGAGGCCGGGCAGTGACCGCCGCCGACCGGCTCACCGACGGTCTGTACGGGCTCGGCTGGAGCACCGTCAAGAGACTCCCCGAGCCGGTCGCCGTGCGCCTCGGCCGGACCGTCGCGGACCTCGCCTGGCGGCAACGCGGCAAGGGCGTCGAGCGCCTGGAGTCCAACTACGCGCGCGTGCTGCCCGACGCGAGCCCGGAGCGGCTGCGCGAGCTGTCGCGCGCGGGCATGCGGTCGTACCTGCGCTACTGGATGGAGTCCTTCCGGCTGCCGGCCTGGAGCGAGGACCGGATCCGGACCGGTTTCCTGCCCAAGGACGTCCACCACCTCACCGACGGCCTCGCCTCCGACCGGGGCGTGATCATCGCGCTGCCTCACCTGGCCAACTGGGACCTCGCCGGCGCCTGGGTCACCACCGAGCTGAAGACCCCGTTCACCACGGTCGCCGAGCGCCTCAATCCGGAGACGCTCTACGACCGTTTCGTCGCCTACCGCGAGAGCCTCGGCATGGAGGTCCTGCCGCACAGCGGCGGCTCCGCCTTCGGCGCCCTGGCCCGCAGGCTCCGCGACGGCGGCCTGATCTGCCTGGTCGCCGACCGTGACCTGTCCGCCTCCGGCGTCGAGGTGGACTTCTTCGGCGACAAGGCCCGGATGCCGGCCGGACCGGCCCTGCTGGCCCAGCAGACCGGCGCGTACCTGCTCCCGGTGACCCTCTGGTACGACGACACTCCCGTCATGAAGGGCCGGGTGCACGCGCCGATCGACGTCCCCGAGTCAGGTGACCGGGAGTCGAAGACGTCTGTCATGACACAGGCGCTGGCCGATGCCTTCGCCACCGGGATCGCCGACCATCCGGAGGACTGGCACATGCTCCAGCGGCTGTGGCTCGCCGACCTCGACCCCGCGAAGGGACCGTCGTGAGGATCGGCATCGTCTGCCCGTACTCCTGGGACGTGCCGGGTGGCGTCCAGTTCCACATCCGCGACCTCGCCGAGTACTTCATCCGCCTCGGCCACGACGTCTCCGTCCTCGCCCCGGCCGACGACGACACCCCGCTGCCGCCGTACGTCGTCTCGGCGGGCCGCGCGGTCCCGGTGCCGTACAACGGCTCGGTGGCCCGCCTCAACTTCGGCTTCCTGTCCGCCGCGCGGGTGCGCCGCTGGCTGCACGACGGCGCCTTCGACGTGGTCCACATCCACGAGCCGACCTCGCCCTCCCTCGGCCTGCTGACCTGCTGGGCGGCGCGGGGCCCGATGGTCGCGACCTTCCACACCTCCAACCCGCGCTCCCGCGCGATGATCGCCGCCTACTCGATCCTGCAGGCCGCCCTGGAGAAGATCAGCGCCCGGATCGCGGTCAGCGAGTACGCCCGCCGCACGCTGGTCGAGCACCTCGGCGGGGACGCGGTGGTCATCCCCAACGGCGTCGACGTCGACTTCTTCGCCAACGCCGAGCCGCGCCCCGAGTGGCAGGGCGACACCATCGGCTTCATCGGCCGGATCGACGAGCCCCGCAAGGGCCTGCCGGTGCTGATGAAGGCCCTGCCCAAGATCCTCGCCGCCCGCCCGCAGACGCGCCTTCTGGTGGCCGGCCGCGGCGACGAGGAGGCCGCCGTCGAGTCCCTGCCGGCCGAGCTGCGCTCCCGCGTCGAGTTCCTCGGCATGGTCAGCGACGAGGACAAGGCCCGCTTCCTGCGCAGCCTCGACCTGTACATCGCGCCCAACACGGGCGGCGAGAGCTTCGGGATAATCCTGGTCGAAGCACTCTCCGCCGGGGCACCCGTCCTCGCCTCCGACCTCGACGCCTTCGCCCAGGTCCTGGACCAGGGGGCGGCGGGCGAACTCTTCGCCAACGAGGACGCGGACGAACTGGCTCAGGCGGCGGTACGTCTCCTGGCGGACCCGGAGCGCCGGGCCGCGCTGAGCGCACGCGGCAGCGTGCACGTGCGCCGCTTCGACTGGTCGACCGTGGGCGCGGACATCCTGTCCGTCTACGAGACGGTGACCGCGGGCGCGGCCGCGGTGGCGGCCGACGAACGACCGGGCCTGCGGGCACGGTTCGGACTGGCGCGGGACTGAGGTCCGCGGGGCGGTTTCCGTGTGGTGCGGGGCTGGGGTCCGCGGGGCAGTTCCGAGGGGTGCGGGGCTGGGGCCCGCGGGGTGGTTTCGGTGGCGTGCGGGGCTGAGCTTTCGGGACTGGGGTCCGTGGGGGGTTCCGAGGGGTGGGGTGGGCTGAGGTCGGCGGACGCGGTTCGGGGCGGCGCGGGACCGACTCCCCGGGTGTGCCGATGGGCCGCTAGCGTGTGCGCCCGTGACCGCAACCCTCATCTGGACGCTCTGGATCCTCGCCGCCCTCGTCGTGACCGGCCTCTATCTGAGCTGGACCGCGGGGCGGCTCGACCGGCTGCACGCGCGCATCGACGCCGCCCGCGCCGCCCTCGACGCCCAGCTGCTGCGGCGCGCCTCCGTCGCCCAGGAGCTGGCGACCTCCGGGGTGCTGGACCCCGCCGCGTCGATCGTGCTGTACGAGGCCGCGCACGCCGCCCGGCAGGCCGAGGAGGACCAGCGGGAGGTCGCCGAGAGCGACCTGAGCCAGGCCCTGCGCGCGGTCTTCGAGCATCCGCAGCAGGTCGAGGAGGTCCGCGCGGCTCCCGGTGGCGAGGCCGCCACGAGCGAGCTGGCCGAGGCCGTGCGCCGGGTGCCGATGGCCCGCCGGTTCCACAACGACGCCGTCGGCGCGGCCCGCCGGCTGCGCGAGCACCGCAAGGTCCGCTGGTTCCGGCTGGCCGGCCACGCCCCCTTCCCGATGGCCTTCGAAATGGACGACGAGCCGCCCGCCGCGCTGGTGGACCGCGGCACCGGAGCAGCCGCCTGAGCTGCGGCGGGCCGGTCCCGGCAGGCCAAAAGGATCCACCGGCTTGCCATTGGCCCTTGCTGTGGACTGGTCCACTCGCGTTTCCTCGGTGTTTGCAGAAACCCTCTTTCACCCAGTGAGGTCACCCGTGTCCACCTTTGAGAACCAGGCCCCCGAGACCGGCACCGCCCGCGTGAAGCGCGGCATGGCCGAACAGCTCAAGGGCGGCGTGATCATGGACGTCGTCACGCCGGAGCAGGCGAAGATCGCCGAGGACGCGGGCGCCGTCGCCGTCATGGCCCTGGAGCGGGTCCCGGCCGACATCCGCAAGGACGGCGGCGTGGCCCGGATGTCCGACCCGGACATGATCGAGGGCATCATCGAAGCCGTCTCCATCCCGGTCATGGCCAAGTCCCGGATCGGCCACTTCGTCGAGGCCCAGGTCCTCCAGTCGCTCGGCGTCGACTACATCGACGAGTCCGAGGTCCTCACCCCGGCCGACGAGGTCAACCACTCCGACAAGTGGGCCTTCACCACCCCCTTCGTCTGCGGTGCCACCAACCTCGGCGAGGCGCTGCGCCGGATCGCCGAGGGCGCGGCCATGATCCGCTCCAAGGGCGAGGCCGGCACCGGCAACGTCGTCGAGGCCGTCCGCCACCTGCGCCAGATCAAGGGCGAGATCGCCAAGCTGCGCGGCTGCGACAACAACGAGCTGTACGCCGCCGCCAAGGAGCTGCGCGCCCCCTACGAGCTGGTCAGGGAGGTCGCCGAGCTCGGCAAGCTGCCGGTCGTGCTGTTCTCCGCCGGCGGTGTCGCCACCCCGGCCGACGCGGCCCTGATGCGCCAGCTCGGCGCCGAGGGCGTCTTCGTCGGCTCCGGCATCTTCAAGTCCGGCGACCCGGCCAAGCGTGCCGCCGCCATCGTCAAGGCGACCACCTTCTACGACGACCCGAAGATCATCGCCGACGCGTCCCGCAACCTCGGCGAGGCCATGGTCGGCATCAACTGCGACACCCTCCCCGAGACCGAGCGCTACGCGAACCGGGGCTGGTGATGACCACTCCCGTGGTCGGCGTACTCGCGCTCCAGGGCGACGTACGGGAGCACCTCGTCGCCCTGGCCGCGGCCGACGCCCTGGCCAGGCCGGTCCGGCGCGCCGAGGAACTCGCCGAGGTGGACGGCCTGGTCATCCCGGGCGGCGAGTCCACCACCATCTCCAAACTGGCCGTCCTGTTCGGCGTGATGGAGCCCCTCCGCGCGCGCGTGCGGGCCGGAATGCCCGTCTACGGCACCTGCGCGGGCATGATCATGCTCGCCGACAAGATCCTCGACCCGCGCTCGGGCCAGGAGACGATCGGCGGCATCGACATGATCGTGCGCCGCAACGCCTTCGGACGGCAGAACGAGTCGTTCGAGGCGGCGGTCGACGTCAAGGGCGTCGCGGGCGATCCTGTAGAGGGCGTGTTCATCCGCGCGCCCTGGGTCGAGTCGGTCGGTGCCGCGGCCGAGGTGCTCGCCGAGCACGACGGCCACATCGTCGCGGTCCGCCAGGGCAACGCGCTCGCCACGTCGTTCCACCCGGAACTGACCGGCGACCACCGTGTGCACTCCCTGTTCGTCGACATGGTGCACGCGAACCGGGCGACGGAGTCCTAGTAGGATCTCTGGCGTTCGTTGCAGAGATGGGTTACGCGAAGGAGACAGGCAGATGTCCGGCCACTCTAAATGGGCCACGACGAAGCACAAGAAGGCCGTGATCGACGCCAAGCGCGGCAAGCTCTTCGCGAAGCTGATCAAGAACATCGAGGTCGCCGCGCGGATGGGCGGCGTCGACATCGAGGGCAACCCGACGCTTTACGACGCCATCCAGAAGGCGAAGAAGCAGTCGGTCCCGAACAAGAACATCGACTCCGCGGTCAAGCGCGGCGGGGGTCTCGAAGCCGGTGGCGCCGACTACGAGACGATCATGTACGAGGGCTACGGCCCGAACGGCGTCGCGGTGCTCATCGAGTGCCTCACCGACAACCGCAACCGCGCGGCCTCCGACGTCCGCGTCGCCATGACCCGCAACGGCGGCTCCATGGCCGACCCGGGCTCGGTGTCGTACCTCTTCAACCGCAAGGGCGTCGTGATCGTCCCCAAGGGCGAGTTGACGGAGGACGACGTGCTGGGCGCGGTGCTCGACGCGGGCGCCGAGGAGGTCAACGACCTCGGCGAGTCCTTCGAGGTGCTCAGCGAGGCCACCGACATGGTCGCGGTCCGCACCGCCCTTCAGGACGCCGGCATCGACTACGACTCCGCCGAGGCCAACTTCGTCCCGACCATGCAGGTCGAGCTGGACGAGGAGGGCGCGCGGAAGATCTTCAGGCTGATCGACGCGCTGGAGGACAGCGACGACGTGCAGAACGTCTTCGCCAACTTCGACGTCAGCGACGAGGTCATGGAGAAGGTCGACGCGTAACGCCGCCGCGGGCCGAGCGATTTCGGCGGGCCGGAGGGACACATCCCACCGGCCCGCCGCTGTTGTCGGTGGCACCGGATAGCCTGCACAAACTGGGGGTACCGCCCAGCGGTAGCCGGGGAGGACGACGGGAGGGGGCGCGGTGCGTGTACTCGGGGTGGACCCGGGACTGACCCGATGCGGTGTCGGGGTCGTCGAAGGCGTCGCCGGGCGGCCGTTGACCATGGTCGGTGTCGGAGTCGTCCGCACGCCCGCGGACGCCGAACTCGGCCATCGCCTGGTCGCCATCGAGCAGGGCATCGAGCGGTGGCTGGACGAGCACCGGCCCGAATTCGTCGCCGTGGAGCGGGTGTTCAGCCAGCACAACGTCCGGACCGTGATGGGCACCGCCCAGGCCAGCGCCGTCGCCATGCTGTGCGCCGCCCGCCGGGGCATCCCGGTCGCCCTGCACACCCCCAGCGAGGTCAAGGCCGCTGTCACCGGCTCGGGGCGCGCCGACAAGGCCCAGGTCGGCGCCATGGTCACCCGGCTGCTGCGGCTGGACGCGCCGCCCAGGCCGGCCGACGCCGCCGACGCCCTCGCGCTCGCCATCTGCCACATCTGGCGGGCCCCCGCCCAGAACCGGCTCCAGCAGGCCGTCGCCCTGCACGCAGCCAACGCAACGAAAGGCCGTACGGCATGATCGCCTTCGTGAGCGGCCCGGTCGCCGCCCTCGCCCCGGACTCCGCGGTCGTCGAGGTGGGCGGGATCGGCATCGCGGTCCAGTGCACGCCCAACACCCTGTCCGGGCTGCGGATGGGCCAGCAGACCAAGCTCGCCACCTCCCTCGTAGTCCGGGAGGACTCGCTCACCCTGTACGGCTTCGCCGACGACGACGAGCGCCAGACCTTCGAGCTGCTGCAGACGGCGAGCGGGGTCGGACCCCGGCTCGCCCAGGCCATGCTGGCCGTGCACAGTCCCGACGCACTGCGCCGGGCCGTCGCCACCGGCGACGAGAAGTCCCTCATCGCCGTCCCCGGCATCGGCAAGAAGGGCGCCCAGAAGCTGCTCCTGGAGCTGAAGGACCGGCTCGGCGAACCCCTCGGCGCCCCCGCGATCGGCGCGCCGGTCAGCCAGGGCTGGCGCGACCAGCTGCACGCCGCGCTGATCGGCCTCGGCTACGCGACCAGGGAGGCCGAGGAGGCCGTCACCGCCGTCGCCCCGCAGGCCGAGGCCGCCGGAGGCACCCCCCAGGTCGGCCAGCTGCTCAAGGCGGCCCTGCAGACCCTCAACCGCGCCCGCTGACCCCACCACCGCTGAGGCACATCACTTATGAACTGGGACGACACGACCGACACCGGCGCCGACGCGGAGCGGCTGGTGGGTGCTGTCGCCGACCGTGAGGACCAGGCCGTCGAGGCCGCCCTGCGCCCCAAGGACCTCGGCGAGTTCATCGGCCAGGAGAAGGTCCGCGAGCAGCTGGACCTGGTCCTGCGGGCTGCCCGCGCGCGGGGCGCCACCGCCGACCACGTGCTGCTCTCCGGCGCCCCCGGCCTGGGCAAGACCACCCTCTCGATGATCATCGCGGCGGAGATGGGCGCCCCGATCCGCATCACCTCGGGCCCTGCCATCCAGCACGCCGGCGACCTGGCCGCGATCCTCTCCTCCCTCCAGGAGGGCGAGGTGCTCTTCCTCGACGAGATCCACCGCATGTCCCGGCCCGCCGAGGAGATGCTGTACATGGCGATGGAGGACTTCCGGGTCGACGTGATCGTCGGCAAGGGCCCCGGCGCCACCGCCATCCCCCTCGAACTCCCCCCGTTCACCCTGGTCGGCGCGACCACGCGGGCCGGCCTGCTGCCGCCGCCGCTGCGCGACCGCTTCGGCTTCACCGCGCACATGGAGTTCTACGAGCCGCGGGAGCTGGAGCGGGTGGTGCACCGCTCGGCGAACCTGCTGGACGTCGAGATCGACCCGGCCGGCGCCGCCGAGATCGCCGGCCGCTCGCGCGGCACGCCCCGGATCGCCAACCGGCTGCTGCGCCGCGTCCGCGACTATGCGCAGGTCAAGGCGGACGGACTGATCACCCGCGAGATCGCGCAGGCGGCACTGGCCGTCTACGAAGTCGACGAGCGTGGCCTCGACCGGCTCGACCGCGCGGTCCTGGAGGCCCTGCTCAAGCTCTTCGGCGGCGGCCCGGTCGGTCTGTCGACGCTGGCCGTCGCGGTGGGGGAGGAGCGCGAGACGGTCGAGGAGGTCGCCGAGCCCTTCCTGGTCCGCGAGGGCCTGCTCGCCCGCACTCCACGCGGCCGTGTCGCCACCCCCGCAGCCTGGGCGCACCTGGGCCTGACGGCCCCCCGGGGGACGGGATCGGGCCAGCAGGACCTGTTCGGCGCCTGACACCGGGCGAACGCCCGGATCCCACCGCGGACGGCCCCGTCGGCGCCGCCGTCACACCGGCCACCGGACGCGCCGGGCCCGGCCGTCACACCCGCCACCGGATGCGCGTGCCGGGGGCTTCCTGGCCGGCGTCGGACCTGATGTGTCCGCTCTCGGCGTCCGGCGTCGGACGTGCCGTGCCCGGTCTGCGTGTCTGCGGCGGGATGTGTCCCGTCTCTCCCTTACCCCCGGCCCCGGTATTCGGCCGCCCGCCCCGCGGGGCCCGTGGGCAGACGTGATCTCTTCGTGACGGCGGGGCATTGGCGGGCGCAGGAACCCAGGTGCCATGCTGAGCGTTGTTCCATGCGCGCGGACTCGCTTAGACTCCGCCGATGCTGCCTTTGCGGGCGGCGCCGACCACACCCCCATCATCCAGGCCGCTCACTGCCGCGGCTGCGCGAAGGAAATTCCGTCTCGTGAATACCTTGCCTCTTCTTTTCTTCATCGTTCTTATCGCGGCCATGTTCCTGATGACGCGTTCCAACAGGAAGCGTCAGCAGCAGGCCAAGCAGATGCGGAACGAGATGCAGCCCGGCAGTGGCGTCCGCACCATCGGGGGCATGTACGCGACGGTCAAGGAAGTCAACGAGGACACGGTCCTCCTCGACGCCGGCCCGGGCATCGACCTCCTCTTCGCGAAGAACGCGATCGGCGCCGTGCTCACCGACGACGAGTACAACCGCATCGTGCACGGTATCGAGCACGACCTGAAGTCCGACACCGACATCGTCCCGGACGACGCCTCCTCCCTCACCGAGACCGACGACGAGCCCGCCGGCACCGCCGCCGCCTCCGGCGACAAGACCGTCGACTTCGGAAAGAAGGACGTGGCCGACGAGAAGGCCGACGAGAAGGCCGAAGACACGGTCGAGGACAAGGCCGAGGAGGCGGAGCCCACCGAGGCGAAGGCCGACGAAGAGCCGAAGAAGACCGACGGCGACTCCGACGCGAAGTAGCCGTGTCCCGGGGAGCACGGCGCCCATCACCCGCGTCGGCCGCACCCCGGGCGCGTCTGTTTCCCGGACGGGATCCCGACACCATGTCATGGCCGACCGCACCGACCAGGCGCGCGGCGGCCCGAGAGGGAGTACGAGAAGGTGGCAGCACCTAAGAGGGGCCGGAGCGCGAGCGCCCAGAGCAAGCCAGGGCGCTCGCTGGCCTTGATCCTGATCGCCATCGTGGCGCTCACCGGAGGGATGTTCCTCTCCGGAAACACCACTCCGCGTCTCGGTATCGACCTGGCCGGTGGTACGAGCATCACGCTTCAGGCGAAGAACGAGCCGGGCCAGCCCAACGCGATCAACAAGACCAACATGGACACCGCGGTCGCCATCATGAACCGCCGTGTCAACGGTCTGGGCGTGTCCGAAACGGAGGTTCAGACCCAGGGCACCAGCAACATCATCGTCAACATCCCCAAGGGCACGAACTCCGCAGAGGCCCGTCAGCAGGTCGGCACCACCGCGAAGCTGTACTTCCGCCCGGTCCTGGCCCAGGAGGCCAGCGCGGGCGCCGCGTCGAGCGCCTCCCCGAGCGCGTCGTCCAGCGGCAGCGCCGGCGCCTCCCCGAGCACGACCGCGAGCCCGTCGAGCAGCGCCTCGGGGTCCCAGAAGGCGACCGGGTCCTCCTCCGCCTCGCCGTCGTCCTCGGCCACCTCGCAGGGCCGTGCGGTCACCGACGCCCTGAAGGCCGACTCCACGCCGTCGTCCTCGGCGTCCGCCTCCCCGTCGGCGAGCCCCTCCGCCTCCTCCTCGGCCGACGCGAGCGCCTCCGCCGCGGCCTCGAAGCTGGAGGCCGAGTACACCGCGCTGGACTGCTCCAAGGCCGCCCAGCGCGCCACCGCCGGCAAGGCCGCCAAGCCCACCGACACCACGGTGGCCTGCGGCCAGGTCAACGGCGCCTGGTACAAGTACGTGCTCGGCCCGGCCCGCGTCGACGGCACCGACGTCAAGAAGGCCCAGGCCGTCTTCGACACGCAGGGCGCCTCCGGCTGGCAGGTCCAGATGACCTTCACCTCCGGCGGAGCCAAGAAGTTCGCGGACGTCACCGGCGAACTCGCGAAGAACGCCCAGCCGCCGCAGAACGAGTTCGGCATCGTCCTCGACGGCGAAGTCGTCTCCAGCCCGACCGTGAGCCAGTCCATCACCGGCGGCCAGGCGGAGATCTCCGGCAGCTTCACCCAGGAAGAGGCCCAGAGCCTCTCCAACGTGCTGTCGTACGGCGCGCTCCCGCTGTCCTTCAGGACGGAGAGCGTCACCACCGTCACCGCCGCGCTCGGCGGCCAGCAGCTGCACGCCGGTCTGCTGGCCGGTGCCATCGGCCTCGCCCTGGTCATCATCTACCTGGTGGCCTTCTACCGCGGTCTGTCGCTCGTCGCGATCCCCTCGCTGCTGGTGTCCGCGATCCTCACCTACACGATCATGGCGCTCCTCGGCCCCACGATCCACTTCGCGCTGAACCTGCCGGCCGTCTGCGGTGCGATCGTCGCGATCGGCATCACAGCGGACTCGTTCATCGTGTTCTTCGAACGCATCCGGGACGAGATCCGCGAGGGCCGCACGCTGCGTCCCGCCGTCGAGCGGGCCTGGCCGCGCGCCCGGCGCACCATCCTGGTCTCCGACTTCGTGTCGTTCCTGGCCGCCGCCGTGCTGTTCATCGTGACCGTCGGCAAGGTCCAGGGCTTCGCGTTCACCCTCGGTCTGACCACCGTGCTCGACGTGGTCGTCGTCTTCTTCTTCACCAAACCGCTGATGACGCTCCTCGCCCGGCGTAAGTTCTTCGCCAGCGGCCACAAGTGGTCCGGGCTCGACCCGAAGGGCCTGGGCGCCAAGGCGCCGCTGCGCCGCACCCGCCGTCCCGCCGGTCCCGTCGCCGGCCCTGCCGACCCGAAGGAAGCGTGAGCGATGTCGAAACTCGGCAACCTCGGCGCCCGGCTCCACCGCGGCGAGATCAGCTACGACTTCATCGGCAAGCGCAAGATCTGGTACGGCATCTCCATCCTGATCACCATCACGGCCATCGTCGGCCTGGCGGTGCGCGGCCTGAACATGGGCATCGACTTCCAGGGCGGCGCCGTCTTCACCACCTCCAAGACCAGTGTCTCGGTGGCCCAGGCGGAGACCTACGCGTCGCAGGCCTCCGGCCACGAGGCGGTCGTGCAGAAGCTCGGCACGGGCGGTCTGCGCATCCAGATCGCCGGCATGGACACCGCGAAGTCGGACGCGACCAAGGCCGAGCTGGCCAAGGACATGAAGGTGGACCCGGAGTCCATCAACTCCGACCTGGTCGGCCCGAGCTGGGGTGACGAGATCGCCAACAAGGCCTGGGAAGGCCTCGGCATCTTCATGGTCCTCGTGGTGATCTACCTGGCGATCGCCTTCGAGTGGCGGATGGCGCTCGCGGCCCTGGTCGCGCTGATCCACGACATCACCATCACGACCGGTATCTACGCCCTGGTCGGCTTCGAGGTGACGCCCGGCACGGTCATCGGTCTGCTGACGATCCTCGGTTACTCGCTCTACGACACGGTCGTCGTCTTCGACAGCCTCAAGGAGCAGACGAAGGACATCACCAAGCAGACCCGCTTCACCTACAGCGACATCGCCAACCACTCGATCAACGGCACCCTGGTCCGTTCGATCAACACCACGGTGGTCGCGCTGCTGCCGGTCGCGGGCCTGCTGTTCATCGGTGGTGGCTTCCTCGGCGCGGGCACGCTCAACGACATCTCGCTGTCGCTGTTCGTCGGTCTCGCCGCCGGTGCCTACTCGTCGATCTTCATCGCCACGCCGCTCGTCGCCGACCTCAAGGAGGCCGAGCCGCAGATGAAGGCCCTGAAGAAGCGCGTCCTCGCCAAGCGCGCCCAGGCCGCCGCCGAGGAGGAGATGGCCGAGGCCCGGGTCGGTGGCCCGGAGGGACCCGAGGACGCCTCTCCGGCCGTCGTCGGCCCGCGCAACCAGCCCGCCTCCCCCCGCAACCGGGGCGGCCGCGGGCGTCCTTCGGGGAAGCGCCGATGACGGACATCAGGGAGCTGCTGCTCAGCCGTATCCGGGACGTCGCGGACTACCCGGAGCCGGGCGTGATGTTCAAGGACATCACCCCGCTCCTGGCGGACCCGGCCGCGTTCACCGCGCTGACCGACACCCTCGCGGAGATCGCCGGGCGCACCGGTGCCACCAAGGTCGTCGGCCTGGAGGCCCGGGGCTTCATCCTGGGCGCCCCGGTCGCCGTCCGGGCCGGCCTCGGCTTCATCCCGGTCCGCAAGGCGGGCAAGCTCCCCGGGGCGACCCTGAGCCAGGCCTACGACCTGGAGTACGGCTCGGCCGAGATCGAGGTGCACGCCGAGGACCTCGGCGGGAACGACCGGATCCTGATCGTCGACGACGTGCTCGCCACCGGCGGCACCGCCGAGGCCTCGATCCGGCTGATCCACCGTGCCGGCGCCGAGGTGGCGGGCGTCGCGGTCCTGATGGAGCTGGGCTTCCTGGGCGGCCGTGCCCGCCTGGAGCCGGCCCTGGACGGAGCGCCGCTGGAGGCTCTCCTCCAGGTCTGAGCGTCGTACAACTGATCGAACGGCCGTCCTTCGGGGGCGGCCGTTCGCGTTTGCCCGGGGCCCTCGCAACCCCCAGGACACCCCGGTGGAATCCCTCGGCAGCCTCCCGTGTTACTTCCGTATACGGTTCTCGGTTCGGCCTGCAGGCGATGACATGGCCCAGGATCGCTACCATGGGCACTCCGGAGCCTGACCGGGGGACCCGGATCGCGCACGAGGAGCCCTCTTGCCAGACGAGGCCCAGCCACTGACCGCCGCCAAGCCCGAGCCTGCCTCGGCGCCCGCGGCCAAGCCCGCGCCGAACGTGTCGCAGACGAAGAACGACACCCGTGGGCCGGTCGAGCACGCCCAGTCCGCGCCCGCCGAGAAGTCGGCCGAGACCTCGCGCCCCAAACCGGCCCCGGCCGAGCGCCCCACGAGCCGCCCCAACAGCGGCCAGCCCGCGCGCACCGGCTCCTCCAACCGCGTCCGTGCCCGCCTCGCCCGTCTCGGCGTGCAGCGCGCCAACCCGTACAACCCGGTCCTGGAGCCGTTGCTGCGCATAGTCCGCAGCAACGACCCCAAGATCGAGAACGCCACGCTGCGCCAGATCGAGCGCGCCTACCAGGTCGCCGAACGCTGGCACCGCGGCCAGAAGCGCAAGAGCGGCGACCCGTACATCACCCACCCGCTCGCGGTGACCACGATCCTCGCCGAGCTGGGCATGGACCCGGCGACCCTGATGGCCGGCCTGCTGCACGACACCGTCGAGGACACCGAGTACGGCCTGGAGGACCTGCGCCGCGACTTCGGTGACGTCGTCGCGCTGCTCGTCGACGGTGTGACCAAGCTGGACAAGGTCAAGTTCGGCGAGGCCGCGCAGGCCGAGACCGTGCGCAAGATGGTCGTCGCCATGGCCAAGGACCCGCGCGTCCTGGTCATCAAGCTCGCCGACCGCCTGCACAACATGCGCACCATGCGCTATCTCAAGCGCGAGAAGCAGGAGAAGAAGGCGCGCGAGACCCTGGAGATCTACGCGCCGCTCGCCCACCGCCTGGGCATGAACACCATCAAGTGGGAGCTGGAGGACCTCGCGTTCGCGATCCTCTACCCCAAGATGTACGACGAGATCGTCCGGCTGGTGGCCGAGCGGGCGCCGAAGCGTGACGAGTACCTGGCCATAGTGACCGACGAGGTCCAGGCCGACCTGCGTGCCGCCCGCATCAAGGCGACCGTCACCGGCCGCCCCAAGCACTACTACAGCGTCTATCAGAAGATGATCGTCCGCGGTCGCGACTTCGCGGAGATCTACGACCTGGTCGGCATCCGCGTCCTGGTGGACACGGTCAGGGACTGTTACGCCGCCCTCGGCACGGTGCACGCGCGATGGAACCCGGTCCCCGGCCGGTTCAAGGACTACATCGCGATGCCCAAGTTCAACATGTACCAGTCGCTGCACACCACGGTCATCGGCCCCAACGGCAAGCCCGTCGAACTCCAGATCCGCACCTTCGACATGCACCGCCGCGCCGAGTACGGCATCGCCGCGCACTGGAAGTACAAGCAGGAGGCCGTCGCCGGCGCCTCCAAGGTCCGTACCGACGTGCCGAAGTCGTCCGGCAAGGGCAAGGACGACCACCTCAACGACATGGCGTGGCTGCGGCAGTTGCTGGACTGGCAGAAGGAGACCGAGGACCCCAGCGAGTTCCTGGAGTCCCTGCGCTTCGACCTGTCCCGCAACGAGGTCTTCGTCTTCACCCCCAAGGGCGACGTCATAGCGCTGCCGGCCGGGGCCACCCCGGTCGACTTCGCGTACGCCGTGCACACCGAGGTCGGCCACCGCACCATAGGCGCGCGGGTCAACGGCCGCCTGGTGCCGCTCGAATCCACCCTGGACAACGGCGACCTCGTCGAGGTCTTCACCTCCAAGGCACCCGGCGCGGGCCCCTCCCGCGACTGGCTGGGCTTCGTCAAGTCACCGCGTGCCCGCAACAAGATCCGCGCCTGGTTCTCCAAGGAGCGCCGGGACGAGGCGATCGAGCAGGGCAAGGACGCCATCGTCCGCGCGATGCGCAAGCAGAACCTGCCGATCCAGCGCATCCTCACCGGTGACTCGCTGGTCACGCTCGCCCACGAGATGCGCTACCCGGACATCTCCTCGCTCTACGCGGCGATCGGCGAGGGCCACGTGGCCGCGCAGAACGTCGTGCAGAAACTGGTGCAGGCGCTCGGCGGCGAGGAGGCGGCCACCGAGGAGATCGACGAGGCGGTCCCGCCGTCCCGCGGCCGCCGCAGCAAGCGGCGCAGCAGCCAGGACCCCGGTGTGGTGGTGAAGGGCGTCGACGACGTCTGGGTCAAGCTCGCCCGCTGCTGTACGCCCGTACCCGGCGACCCGATCATCGGATTCGTCACCCGCGGCAGCGGTGTATCGGTTCACCGCAGCGACTGCGTCAACGTGGAGTCACTGTCCCGGGAACCGGAGCGCATCCTCGACGTCGAGTGGGCGCCCACCCAGTCCTCGGTCTTCCTGGTCGCCATCCAGGTCGAGGCCCTGGACCGGTCCCGGCTCCTGTCGGACGTCACCCGCGTCCTGTCCGACCAGCACGTCAACATCCTCTCCGCGGCCGTCCAGACCTCCCGCGACCGGGTGGCCACCTCCCGCTTCACCTTCGAGATGGGCGACCCCAAGCACCTGGGCCACGTCCTGAAGGCCGTACGGGGCGTGGAGGGCGTCTACGACGTCTACCGGGTCACGTCGGCCCGCAACCGGTCCTAGCGCCCGGCATACGACGAGAGGGGCCCCGTACACGGCGTACGGGGCCCCTCTCGTCGTATCCGCTCGGCGCTCAGCCGCCGAACTCCTGCAGGCCCTTCAGAGCCTGGTCCAGGAGCGCCTGGCGGCCCTCAAGCTCACGCTCCAGCTTGTCCGCCTTGGACGTGTTGCCCTGGGCGCGGGCCTGGTCGATCTGCGTCCTCAGCTTGTCCACCGCGGCCTGCAGCTGGCCGGTCAGACCCGCGGCACGCGCGCGTGCCTCCGGGTTGGTCCGGCGCCAGTCGGCCTCCTCGGCCTCCTGGATGGCCCGGTCGACCGTGTGCATCCGGCCCTCGACCTTGGGACGCGCGTCGCGCGGCACATGGCCGATGGCCTCCCAGCGCTCGTTGATCGAGCGGAAGGCGGACCGCGCGGACTTCAGGTCCGTGATCGGCAGGAGCTTCTCGGCCTCGGCGGCCAGCTCCTCCTTCAGTTTCAGGTTCTCCGTCTGCTCCGCGTCCCGCTCGGCGAAGGCGGACCCACGGGCCGCGAAGAACACGTCCTGGGCGCCGCGGAAGCGGTTCCACAGGTCGTCCTCGTGCTCGCGCTGGGCGCGGCCGGCGGCCTTCCACTCCGTCATCAGCTCGCGGTAGCGCGCGGCCGTCGGACCCCAGTCCGTCGAGTCCGACAGCGACTCGGCCTCGGCGACCAGCTTCTCCTTGGCCTTGCGGGCGTCCTCGCGCTGCGCGTCGAGCTGCGCGAAGTGCGCCTTGCGGCGCTTGGAGAACGCCGACCGGGCGTGCGAGAAGCGGTGCCACAGCTCGTCGTCCGACTTGCGGTCCAGGCGCGGCAGCCCCTTCCAGGTGTCCACCAGCGCGCGCAGCCGCTCACCGGCCGACCGCCACTGGTCGGACTGGGCCAGCTGCTCCGCCTCGACGACCAGGTCCTCCTTGGCCTTGCGGGCCTCGTCGGACTGTTTGGCACGCTGCGCCCGACGCTCCTCGCGACGCGACTCCACGGTCTTCACCAGCTCGTCGAGCCGGCCCCGCAGCGCCTGCAGGTCACCGACCGCGTGGTGCGCCTCCACCTGCTCGCGCAGATGGTCGATGGCGGCCTGGGCGTCCTTCGCTGACAGGTCGGTGGTCCGTACTCGCTTTTCGAGGAGGCCGATCTCGACAACCAGGCCCTCGTACTTGCGCTCGAAGTAGGCCAGCGCCTCGTCAGGAGAGCCGGCCTGCCAGGAACCGACGACCTGCTCGCCGTCGGCCGTACGCACGTACACGGTCCCCGTCTCGTCGACGCGGCCCCACGGGTCGCTGCTCACAGCGCCTCCTCCACATGATGCCCGCGAGGGGCCTCAGCGCCCCCGGGCATCGTCCACAGTTTCGTCACGGCCAACATAGGCGACCGGCGGGTTGCCTGTCCGCATCCCGCGCGACCGAAGTTTCGCAGTTGGACCTCAGGATTTCGTGACCGTCGCCTTGTTGATGACGACCGTCGCGTTCGGGGCTCCGTCACCGCCTCCGGTGCTCTCGCCGGCGGCCGCGATTTTCTTGAGGACCTTGAGTCCGGCGGCGTCCACCGTGCCGAACGGGGTGTAGCTCGCCGGCAGCTGGCTGTCCTGGTAGACCAGGAAGAACTGGCTGCCGCCGGTGTGCTTCTGACCGGTGTTGGCCATCGCGATCGTGCCCGCCGGGTAGACCCCGCCCGCCAGGCTTTTGTCCTTCAGGTTCTCGTCGGGAATCGTGTACCCGGGACCGCCGCTGCCGGTGGCCGTCGGGTCGCCGCACTGCAGCACGTAGATGCCGTTGGTGGTGAGGCGGTGGCACTTGGTGTGGTCGAAGTACCCCTTGGCCGCGAGGAAGTCGAACGAGTTCACCGTGTGCGGGGCGGCCGCCGTCTTCAGCGCGACGTCGATGTCACCGCAGGTCGTCGCCAGCTTCATGGTGTAGTTCGCCGACGTGTCGATCGTCATCGCCGGCTCCTTCTTCCAACTCAGCTTCTTCACCGAGCCGGCGGCGGCCTTCGCGCACGGGTCCGGCGCCTTGCTGGCGCTGGGCGAGGCGCTGGGCGTCGTCTGCGAGCTGGCGTTCGCCTTGTCGTCGCCCTTCAGGAAATTGGTCGTGTACAGCAAGACGCTGCCGATCACGATCACGCCGAGCACGGACGCGATCACGGAGTTGCGCATGCGTGACTTGCGGCGTGCGCTGGTACGCCGCTGCTGCTGCCGCAAGAACTTCTCCCGGGCGAGCTGACGCCGCCGCTGCTCCTGGGTGACCACCGGGTTCTCTCCTCATGCGTGTCGTATGTCGACCGGTACGCGTGCGTCCTGTGCGCTGTGTGAGCCGACCACTGCGTGTAGCCCCGTACCGTATATGGGTTCGCTGAGGAAACGGCAGCGCCGGTAGGCTCTGGACCACAGCTTGTAGCCACCCGAATCGACACAACGAAGGACGATCGTGCTCATTGCCGGGTTCCCCGCCGGGGCCTGGGGGACGAACTGTTATCTCGTCGCCCCCGCCGCCGGTGCGGAGTGCGTGATCATCGACCCCGGCCACCAGGCCGCCGAAGGCGTCGAGGAAGCACTGAAGAAGCATCGGCTCAAGCCCGTCGCCGTCGTCCTCACCCACGGCCACATCGACCACGTGGCCTCGGTCGTCCCCGTGTGCGGCGCGCACGACGTGCCGGCCTGGATCCACCCCGAGGACCGGTACATGATGAGCGACCCCGAGAAGGCGCTCGGCCGGTCCATCGGCATGCCGCTGATGGGCGAGCTGACGGTGGGGGAGCCGGACGGCGTGTTCGAACTGGCCGACGGCGCGAAGCTGGAGCTGGCCGGACTCGAACTCTCCGTCGCGCACGCACCGGGCCATACCAGAGGGTCGGTGACCTTCCAGATGCCGGAGACGGACGACATCCCCTCGGTCTTCTTCTCGGGCGATCTGCTCTTCGCCGGCTCCATCGGACGCACGGACATGCCGGGCGGCTCCATGGACGACATGCTGGCCTCGCTGGCCCGTGTCTGCCTGCCGCTCGACGACTCCACCGTGGTGCTGTCCGGCCACGGCCCCCAGACGACCATCGGCCAGGAGCGCGCCACCAACGCCTATCTGCGGCAGGTGGCGGCCGGCCTCGGGAGCGTGGACGCTCCCCGACGAGGAATGTGACGAGAGAGCTTCGTGAGTACCTTCCAGGCCCCCAAGGGCACCTACGACCTGATCCCGCCGGAGAGCGCCAAGTACCTGGCCGTCCGTGAGGCGATCGCCGCGCCGCTGCGCAACTCCGGCTACGGCTACATCGAGACCCCCGGCTTCGAGAACGTGGAGCTGTTCGCGCGTGGGGTGGGCGAGTCGACCGACATCGTCACCAAGGAGATGTACGCGTTCGAGACGAAGGGCGGTGACAGGCTGGCGCTGCGCCCCGAGGGCACCGCGTCCGTCCTGCGCGCCGCCCTCGAGGCCAACCTGCACAAGGTCGGCAACCTTCCCGTCAAGCTCTGGTACTCCGGCTCGTACTACCGCTACGAGCGTCCGCAGAAGGGCCGTTACCGTCACTTCTCGCAGGTCGGTGCCGAGGCGATCGGTGCGGAGGACCCGGCGCTCGACGCCGAGCTGATCATCCTGGCCGACCAGGCGTACCGCTCGCTGGGCCTGCGGAACTTCCGCATCCTGCTGAACAGCCTGGGCGACAAGGAGTGCCGTCCGGTGTACCGGGCCGCGCTCCAGGACTTCCTGCGCGGTCTGGATCTCGACGAGGACACCCTCCGCCGAGCGGAGATCAACCCGCTCCGGGTCCTGGACGACAAGCGGGAGTCGGTCCAGAAGCAGTTGGGCGGTGCCCCGCTGCTCCGTGACTACCTCTGCGACGCCTGCAAGGCGTACCACGAGGAGGTCCGCGACCTGATCACGGCCGCGGGCGTGGCCTTCGAGGACGACCCGAAGCTGGTCCGGGGCCTGGACTACTACACCCGTACGACCTTCGAGTTCGTCCACGACGGTCTGGGATCCCAGTCCGCGGTGGGCGGCGGCGGCCGCTACGACGGCCTCTCCGAGATGATCGGCGGCCCCGAGCTGCCCTCGGTGGGCTGGGCGCTCGGCGTCGACCGCACGGTCCTCGCTCTGGAGGCCGAGGGCGTGGAGCTGAACCTGCCCTCCGCCACCAGCGTCTTCGCGGTCCCGCTCGGCGAGGAGGCCCGCCGGGTCCTGTTCGCCAAGGTCACGGAGCTCCGCCGGGCGGGCGTAGCGGCGGACTTCTCCTACGGGGCCAAGGGCCTCAAGGGCGCGATGAAGAACGCCAACCGCAGCGGGGCCCGCTACACGATCGTCGCCGGCGAGCGCGACCTCGCCGAGGGCGTCGTCCAGCTGAAGGACATGGAGTCCGGCGAGCAGACGCCGATCGGCGTGAACGAGATCGTGGCGGAGCTGGAGTCGAGGCTGGGTTGAGCCCGCCGGAGTGAGGGGGCGCGAGTCCCCTCACTTCCGTACTTCCTTATGTCCACCGAACGGTGGACAGGGCGCCCCGTGCGGCACAATGGCCCCTGCCCGAAGAAGTTCCAACTCTCAAACAGACGGAATCGGCGTGATGAGCAAGACGACACTCAACGACGTCTCCACCGAGCCCGAGCCCGAGCACGCCTCCGCAGCACCGCGTACCGAGGGCGGCAGCATCGCCTTCGGTCTGCTGCTGATCATCACCGGCGCCGCCGGCCTGCTGGCCGCCTGGGTCATCACGATCGACAAGTTCAAGCTGCTGGAAGCCAAGGTCGAGGGCAAGACGTTCACCCCCGGGTGCAGCCTCAACCCGGTCGTCTCCTGCGGCAGCGTCATGGAGTCCAAGCAGGCCGCCGCCTTCGGCTTCCCGAACCCGATGCTCGGCCTGGTCTGCTACGGCATCGTCATCTGCGTCGGCATGAGCCTGCTGGCCCGCGCCCGCTTCCCGCGCTGGTACTGGCTGACCTTCAACTTCGGCACCCTCTTCGGCGTCGCGTTCTGCACCTGGCTGCAGTTCCAGTCCCTGTACCGGATCAACGCGCTGTGCCTGTGGTGCTCGCTGGCCTGGGTCGCCACGATCACCATGTTCTGGTACGTGACCTCCTTCAACATCCGCAAGAGCTTCCTGCCGGCCCCTAACTGGCTGAAGTCGTTCTTCGGCGAGTTCACCTGGGTGCTGCCGGTCCTGCACATCGGCATCATCGGCATGCTGATCCTGACCCGCTGGTGGGACTTCTGGACCAGCTGACAGCGCGCGCCGCGTTGTCAGTGCGGTGATTTAGGGTTTCAGCGTGGAACCCGACCTGTTCACCGCAGCAGCAGAAGAACGCCAGGAGAAGGACCCGACCGGCAGCCCCCTGGCGGTACGGATGCGCCCGCGCACCCTCGACGAGGTGGTGGGCCAGCGGCATCTGCTGAAGTCGGGGTCCCCGCTGCGCCGACTGGTCGGCGAGGGCTCCGGCGGCCCGGCCGGCCCCTCCTCGGTGATCCTCTGGGGCCCGCCCGGCACCGGCAAGACCACCCTCGCGTACGTCGTCTCCAAGGCGACCGACAAGCGGTTCGTGGAGCTCTCCGCGATCACCGCGGGCGTCAAGGAGGTCCGCGCGGTCATCGACGGCGCCCGCCGCGCCACCGGGGGATACGGCAGGGAGACCGTCCTCTTCCTCGACGAGATCCACCGCTTCAGCAAGGCCCAGCAGGACTCCCTGCTTCCGGCCGTAGAGAACCGCTGGGTCACCCTGATCGCCGCGACCACCGAGAACCCGTACTTCTCGGTGATCTCCCCGCTGCTCTCCCGCTCCCTGCTGCTCACCCTCGAACCGCTCACCGACGACGACGTCCGCGGCCTGCTCAGAAGGGCCCTGACCGACGAGCGCGGCCTGAAGGACTCCGTCACCCTCCCCGAGGACACCGAGGAGCACCTGCTGCGGATCGCCGGCGGCGACGCCCGCCGCGCCCTGACCGCCCTGGAGGCCGCCGCCGGAGCCGCTCTCGACAAGGGCGACACGGAGATCGGCCTGGGGACCCTGGAGGAGGTCGTCGACCGGGCCGCGGTGAAGTACGACCGGGACGGCGACCAGCACTACGACGTCGCCAGCGCTCTCATCAAGTCCATCCGGGGCTCCGACGTCGACGCGGCTCTGCACTACCTGGCCCGGATGATCGAGGCCGGCGAGGACCCCCGCTTCATCGCCCGCCGCCTGATGATCTCCGCCAGCGAGGACATCGGCCTCGCCGACCCCAACGCGCTGCCCATAGCGGTGGCCGCCGCCCAGGCCGTCGCCATGATCGGCTTCCCCGAGGCCGCCCTCACCCTCAGCCACGCCACCATCGCCCTCGCCCTGGCCCCCAAGTCCAACTCCGCGACGACGGCGGTCGGCGCGGCCCTGGAGGACGTACGCAAGGGACTGGCCGGACAGGTGCCCCCGCATCTGCGCGACGGTCACTACAAGGGCGCCGCCAAGCTGGGGCACGCACAGGGGTACGTCTATCCGCACGACCTGCCCGAGGGCATCGCCGAGCAGCAGTACGCGCCGGACCCGATCAAGGACCGCGAGTACTACAACCCGACCCGGCACGGCTCGGAGGCCCGCTACGCGGACGCGGTCGAGTGGACCAGGAAGCACCTCGGTCGCAGGCGGTCCTGAGCAGCCTGTAGAATCCCTGGAAGCGCTGAGTCCCGCGCTGTCAGAGCGGGACAGTCGGCCGGAGCCTCCGTAAGGAGGTTCCAGGAGCGTCGCGCACCGTCGAACGGTGTCGCGGGCAGCCCACCACCACTCGCCGCACGGCGGGACCGGTCGGTGGGCCACTCGCGTGCTGCACGTATGTGCCCAGACCAGGGGAGCGGCTGCCCACCAGGCCCGGCAACGGGTTCCGGCGGGTTTCCCCGGCTGCGGATTGCGACCTCCCTTAACCCTGACGAGCCGGATATCAGAAGGAAGAAAGAGACAAGTGGCGAACCAGTCCCGCCCCAAGGTCAAGAAGTCGCGTGCCCTCGGCATCGCGCTGACCCCGAAGGCCGTCAAGTACTTCGAGGCCCGTCCCTACCCGCCGGGTGAGCACGGCCGCGGCCGCAAGCAGAACTCGGACTACAAGGTCCGTCTGCTCGAGAAGCAGCGTCTGCGCGCGCAGTACGACGTGTCCGAGCGCCAGCTCGTCCGCGCCTACGAGCGTGCCTCCAAGGTGCAGGGCAAGACCGGTGAGGCCCTGATCATCGAGCTGGAGCGTCGCCTCGACGCGCTGGTCCTGCGTTCGGGCATCGCCCGCACGATCTACCAGGCCCGCCAGATGGTCGTCCACGGCCACATCCAGGTCAACGGTCAGAAGGTCGACAAGCCGTCCTACCGCGTGCGTCCGGACGACGTCATCCAGGTCCGCGACCGCTCGAAGGACAAGACGCTCTTCCAGATCGCCCGTGAGGGTGGCTTCGCCCCCGACGGCGAGATCCCGCGCTACCTGCAGGTGAACCTCAAGGCCCTGGCGTTCCGCCTGGACCGCGAGCCGAACCGCAAGGAAGTTCCGATCATCTGTGACGAGCAGCTCGTCGTCGAGTACTACGCCCGCTGATCCCAGCCCCGGCGCAGCACTCCAGCGTCAGCCCGCCGTCTCCCCGCCCTTCCGGGTGGGCGAGGCGGCGGGCTTCCGCGTACCGGGACCGTCCCGCCGCTCCCGTACCGGCCCGCGCGGCGACGGCAGCGCGTCCAGCGGCCGCACCCCGAAGTACTCCAGTGCCCGGGCCACCGCCGCCTCCCTGTCCAGCAGACCCCCCTGCCGTACGCACTCCGCGTACCGCTCCTCGCCCAGCGCCCGCCGGGCCGTCGCCTCGCACAGTTCGTGCGGGGCGTTGTAGTAGGCCGAGCCGAACAGCGGCAGCCCCACCGACGGCCACATCCGCGCCGCCGCGCCCTGCAGCACCGCCGCCTCCGTCGGATCGCCCTCGGCCACCGTCACCAGGGCAAGCAGCTCGATCGACAGCACCGAACCCAGCAGATCGTGGAAGCCGTGCGCATGGCCGAGGCAGTCGGTCAGCAGCTCGCGGGCGCCCGTGTGGTCGCCGTCCCGCCAGGCCGCGTACGCCAGCACATACAGCGCGTACGACCGGGCCCAGTGCTCGCCGTGGTCCTCGCACACAAGGCGCACGTCCTCGCACAGCCGTACCGCCTCCGGCAGATCGCCGAGAAACGCCAGGGTCATCGCCAGCTCGACCTGGCCCATCAGGACATTGCTGTTGAGCTCGCCGATCTCCCGGTAGCGGCCGAGCGCGGAGCGCAGCAGCGTTTCCGCGCGGGCCATGTCATCGGTGACCAGGGCCAGACAGCCGGTGCGGTGCTCCGCGTACGCCACCGCCGTGGGGTCGGCGACCAGCTCGGCCTCTTCCCGGCACTCCTGGAGTGCGGCCAGCGCGGGCACCGCGTCGCCCTGCAGGATCGTCACGTAGCCGAGCACCCACAGCGCCTTCAGCCGGGACCGCGGGTACTCCGAGTCCAGCTGCAGACTCAGCTCCAGCCAGCGCCGCCCCTCCGAGAGCCGCCCGCAGCCCGCCCAGTAGAACCACAGCGAACCCGCCAGATACTGGCCCAGATGCGCCTCGTCCGGCTCGGTCAGGCAGTGGTCCAGGGCGGCCCGCAGGTTCGGCAGCTCGGCCTCGACGCGCGCGGCCACCTCGCTCTGCCGCGGCGAGAACCAGTCCAGCTCGCACCAGGTCGCCAGCCCCATGAACCAGTCGCGGTGCCGGCGCCGCAGCCGCCCCGCGTCCCCCGTCGCCGCCAGCCAGTCGGCGCCGTACGCCCGTACGGTGTCGAGCATCCGGTAGCGCACACCCGCCGGGGTCTCCTCCCGGGACACCACCGACTGCCCGAGCAGCTCCGCCAGCACGTCCAGGACGTTCTCGGGCGACAGCCCGTCCCCGCCGCACACGTACTCGGCGGCCTCCAGGTCGAAGGTCCCCGCGAACACCGACAGCCGCGCCCACAGCAACCGCTCGGCGGGGGTGCACAGTTCATGGCTCCAGCCGATCGCCGTGCGCAGCGTCTGATGACGGGGCAGACCGTCGCGCCCGCCGCCGGTCAGCAGCCGGAACCGGTCGTCGAGCCGCTCCAGGAGCTGCCCCGGCGACAGCGCCCGCAGCCGGCCCGCCGCCAGCTCGATCGCCAGCGGGATCCCGTCAAGCCGCCGGCACACCTCGCGTACCTCCGCACGGTCCCGGACCTCCAGTCCCTGCCGCTCGGCGCGCTCGGTGAACAGCTCCACCGCCTCGTCCTCGCCGAGCGGCGCCAGCGGGAACAGCCGCTCACCCGCCACGCCCAGCGGCCGCCGCCCCGCCGTCAGCACGGACAGGTCAGGCAGCCGCCGCAGCAACTCGGCCACCAGGTCCGCGCACCCGTCGACCAGGTGCTCGCACCCGTCGAGCAGCAGCAGGCAACGGCGGCCGGCCAGGTGCTCCAGGAGCGTCTCGCGCGGCAGCCGGGTGGTGTGGTCGGTCAGGCCCAGTGCCTCCATGACCGCGTACTCCACGAACTCCGGATCGCGCACCGCGGCCAGCTCCACCCGCCACACCCCGTCCCGGGGGGGGGGGCGGGGGGGGGCCACCGCGGACGGACCGCGCCGGGATCACACCCCACCACCCCCCCCCCAGAGAACCCACCAGCCCCCACGGCG